>JANQKQ010000041.1 GCA_028281105.1 Rhizobiaceae bacterium | reverse complement strand
CATACCGATCGACGCCGAGTTCCGGGCGGAGGGCGGATCGGCGAGCAAATATGTCCTGTGCCGTTGCGGCAAGTCCGCCAACAAGCCCTTCTGCGACGGCGCCCACAGCGACGCGGGCTGGACAGACGACGGATAATCGCTTTGCGTTGTCATACGGTTGGCGAGCATCGCAGACTCAGATCGCGAACCGTAGTCGGCGTCGCTCCTTTGGCTGATCCGTTTTGAAACAACGCCTTAGCCCGGATTTCTCACGTTGTGAGGCGCATCGGCCCCTAGAATCTGTTAAAGTTCTTTTGTGACAAAGACTTAGCAGGTTCTGGAATGGGGTCCGATGCGCACAGAGTGTATCTCCGATCAGTACGGTTTTGAAGGGTTCGATGGACGCCGGGTGGTGGCGACGTTCGACGGCGGTGCGATCACCACGGATGGCGGAGCGTTGTTGCTTCGCCATACGGATCGGGCGATCGGGCTGTTCAGGCGGGTAGCGGCTTGTTTCGACGATCATCGGGCTGCGGAACGGACGGTTCATGGTCTGCGCACGATGGTCGGGCAGCGCATCGCCGGGATCGCCTTGGGCTACGAGGACCTCGACGACCATGACGAACTTCGCCACGACCCGGTTCTGGCTCTGCTGTCGGATCGGCTGGAACCGAGGCGCGAGGACTGCGCCGCGCTTGCCGGCAAAAGCACACTGAACCGGCTGGAACACGCGCCCGCCGGCGCGCCAACCCGCTATCACAAGATCGGCCATGACGGGCGCGCGCTGGCGGATCTGTTCGTCGATCTGTACCTGGAGGCCCATGAGCGGGCGCCAGGGCGGATCATCCTGGATCTCGACGCCACCGATGACCCGATCCATGGCCATCAGGAGGGCCGGTTTTTCCACGGTTATTACGATTGCCATTGCTATCTGCCGCTGTACATCTTCGCCGGCCGCCACTTGCTGGCGGCCAAGCTGCGGCGGTCCGACATCGACGCCGCCGCCGGCTCGAGGGAGGAGGTGGCGCGGATCGTCGGGCAGATCCGGCGGCGCTGGCCGCAGGCCGATATCCTGCTGCGCGGCGACAGCGGCTTCGCGCGCGAGAACCTGATGGCCTGGTGCGAAGACAACGGCGTCGGCTACCTGTTTGGTCTGGCCCGCAACGAAAGGCTGGTCACCCAGGTCGCCGACGACCTGGAGGCGGCTCGGGCGGAACATGCCGCCACTGGCGAACCCGCCCGGCGCTTCGCCGACTTCATGTGGTCGACCTTGGACAGCTGGAGCCGGCAGCGCCGGGTGGTGGCCAAGGCCGAGCACATGAACAAGGGCACCAACCCGCGCTTCGTGGTGACCTCGCTGACATCCGCGCAGCATGACGCGCGGGATCTCTACGAGGACCTCTATTGTGCCCGCGGCGAGATGGAAAACCGCATCAAAGAGTGCCAGCTCGATCTGTTTTCTGACCGGACCTCAGCAAAAACCATGCGCGCCAACCAACTGCGCCTGTGGTTCGCTGCGTTCGCCTATGTGCTGATCGACAGCCTCAGGCGCCTCGGCCTCAAGAACTCGCGCCTGCAAAACGCCACCTGCGGCACCATCCGCCTCAAGCTGCTCAAACTCGGCGCCCGGGTCACGGTGAGTGTCCGGCGCATCAAAATCGCCATGACCTCGGCCCATCCGTGGCACAACGAATTCGCCCGGGCTCACGCGCGAATATGCGACGCGGCGCTGTAAAGCCGCCGGACCCGAAACCCGATCCGCAACAGCAAAGGAAAAATCCGAAAGCAACGACCGGCCACACCGTCGGAGCGTTTGCCGTGCCCGTCTTCCTTCCATCCAGCACAACACAAAAAACCACGCAGGTTCTCGCTACGGTGAGAAATCCGGGCTAG
>JANQKQ010000005.1 GCA_028281105.1 Rhizobiaceae bacterium | reverse complement strand
GTTCCTCGGAAACCTCATCGAGACCATCAAACCAAGCCAGTGCGCAAACTACGTCTCCAACGCAGGATACGCTTCAATCAAAATGTGAAACGCTCTAGATCCTCGGGACAAGCCCGAGGATGACGCGCGGAGGCCCGCCACCCCTACTCGCCCCCAAACACCACCAGCAGGTCCTTGGCATCGATCTGATCGCCGGCGGCGACCAGCACCTGCTCGACCACCCCGTCGCGCTCGGCGTGGATGGCCGTTTCCATCTTCATCGCCTCGATGGATAGCAGCACGTCGCCGGTAGCGACCTTCTGGCCAGCGCTGACCGCCAATGTGGAGACGACACCGGGCATCGGCGCGCCCACATGGGCCTCGTTGCCTGCCTCCGCCTTGGGCCGTG
The DNA here is from genome assembly GCA_028281105.1 of Rhizobiaceae bacterium. GTDB lineage: Bacteria > Pseudomonadota > Alphaproteobacteria > Rhizobiales > Rhizobiaceae > JANQKQ01. Next base: position 52,921 of record JANQKQ010000005.1, on the reverse strand, counting down.
CCGCCGTGCCGGCCGCTCCGTGGGCGCGGTCGGGCACCTTGGCGCGGCGCGGCTGGCCGTTGAGCTCGAAATACACCGTGGCCATGCCTTGATCATCGGTATCGCTCACCGCCAGGCAGCGGATCACCATGGTCTTGCCCTGCTCCAGCTCCACATGGATCTCCTCGCCCTGGTCCATGCCGTAGAAATAGGTGGGCGTGGGCAGGATCGAGGTCGGGCCGTAGAGTTCGCGGGTGCGCGCGTAGTCGGTGAACACCTTGGGGTACATCAGGTAGGAAGCCAGCTCCTGGTCGGAGATCTCCACGCCGGCCTGCTCGGCGGCCTCGGCGCGCTTGGCTTCCAGATCGGCCGGTTCCAGCAGTGAGCCCGGCCGCTCGGTGTAGGGCTTGTCGCCCTTGAGCACCGCGGCCTGGATCGCCTGCGGCCAGCCGCCCTCGGGCTGGCCCAGGTCGCCGCGCATCATCGAGACCACCGAATCGGGATAGGCGATGTCGCGGCCGCCGTCTTCAAGGTCGGCGACGGCCATGTCCTGGGAGACCAGCATCAGCGCCATGTCGCCCACCACCTTCGACGACGGGGTTACCTTGACGATGTCGCCGAACAGCTGGTTGACGTCCGCATAGGCGCGGGCCACCTCGTGCCACCGCGATTCCAGGCCAAGCGCGCGCGCCTGTTCCTTCAGGTTGGTGAACTGGCCGCCGGGCATCTCGTGCAGGAACACTTCCGAGGCCGGGCCTTTGAGGTCGCTTTCGAACGCCGCGTATTGGTTGCGCACCGCCTCCCAGTAGAACGAGATGCGGCGGATGGCTTCCGGGTCGAGCCCGGTCTGGCGCTCAGACCCGGCCAGCGCCTCGACCACCGAGCCCAGGCACGGTTGCGAGGTGTTGCCGGAAAACGCGTCCATGGCCGCATCGACGATGTCGACGCCGGCCTCGCAGGCCGCCAGCACCGTGGCCGCCGAAATGCCGGAGGTGTCGTGGGTATGGAAATGGATCGGCAGGTCGGTTTCCTGACGCAGTGCCGTAAACAGCGCTTTCGCTCCGGCGGGCTTCAACACGCCCGCCATGTCCTTGATCGCGATCATGTGGACGCCGGCGGCTTCCAGCTCACGGGTCAACCGCACATAGTAGTCCAGGTTGAACTTCGGCCGCGCCGGGTCGAGCACGTCGCCGGAATAGCAGATCGTGCCCTCGCACAGCTTGCCGCTCTCCAGCACCGCGTCGATCGACACGCGCATGTTCTCGACCCAGTTCAGGCAGTCGAATACCCGGAACACATCGATGCCGCCGGCCGCCGCCTCGTGCACGAACTGTCGCACCACGTTGTCGGCGTAGTTCTCGTAGCCGACCCCGTTGGCGCCGCGCAGCAGCATCTGCAGCAGGATGTTAGGCGCTTTGTCGCGGATCTGCGCCAGCCGCTCCCACGGGTCCTCGGTCAGGAATCGCATGGCCACGTCGAAGGTGGCCCCGCCCCAGCATTCCAGGGAGAACAGGTCGGGCAGGCTCTTGGCATAGGTCTGTGCGATCGCCACGATGTCGAACGAGCGCATGCGCGTCGCCAACAGGGACTGATGTCCGTCGCGCATGGTGGTGTCGGTCACCAGCACGCGGCGCTGCTCGCGCACCCACCGGGCGAACTTCTGCGGCCCCAGTTCGTCGAGCTTCTGCCTGGCGCCGTCGCGCACGGGCCGCTCGACGATTGGCACCACCGGCTTGGCGAAGTCGGCGTCGGGCAGACGGCGACCTCTGGTCTCGGGATGACCGTTGATGGTCACGTCGGCGATGTAGGTCAACAGCTTGGTCGCCCGGTCCTGGCGCTTGACCGCGTCGAACAGTTCCGGCGTGGTGTCGATGAACCGGGTCGTATAGGTGCAGTTGCGGAACTTCTCGTGGCCGATGATCGCCTCAAGGAAGGTCAGGTTGGTGGCCACGCCGCGAATGCGGAATTCGCGCAGCGCCCGGTCCATCCGCAGGATCGCCTCTTCCGCGCTCGGCGCCCAGGCGGTCACCTTCTCCAGCAGCGGGTCGTAGTGCCGGGTGATCACCGCGCCGGAATAGGCGGTGCCGCCGTCGAGCCGAATGCCGAAGCCGGTGGCGCCGCGATAGGCGGTGATGCGGCCGTAATCGGGAATGAACGCCTGCTCCGGGTCCTCGGTGGTGATGCGGCATTGCAGCGCGTGGCCGTTGAGGCGGATGTCGGCCTGCGCCGGCACTCCGGAGGCCGGCTCGCCGATTTTCTCGCCATCGAGGATGTGAATCTGCGCCTTGACGATGTCGATGCCGGTCACCTCTTCCGTGACCGTGTGCTCGACCTGGATGCGCGGATTGACCTCGATGAAGTAGAACTTGCCGGTGTCGGCGTCCATCAGGAACTCGACCGTGCCGGCGCCCACATAGCCGGTCTCCTGTGCCAGCTTGACCGCGTAAGCGGCCAGTTCCGCACGGCGCTCATCATCGAGATAGGGCGCCGGCGCGCGCTCGACCACTTTCTGGTTGCGCCTTTGAACGGAACAATCGCGCTCGAACAGGTGCACCACATTGCCGTGGGTGTCGCCGAGAATCTGCACCTCGACATGACGCGCGTTCTCGATCAGCTTTTCCAGATACACCTCGTCCTTGCCGAACGCGGCCATCGCCTCGCGCCGCGCTTCGGTGACCTCGCGCTCGAGCGCCTCGGCCGAGCGGATGGCGCGCATGCCGCGCCCGCCGCCGCCCCATGAGGCTTTCAACATCACCGGATAGCCGACCTCGTCGGCCAGCTTCGCCACCTTGCCCATGTCATCGGGCAGCGGCGGGGTCGCCGGGACCACGGGCACGTCGAGTTCGACCGCCAGGTTGCGCGCGGCCACCTTGTTGCCCAGCCGGCGCATGGTGTCGGGACTGGGGCCGACGAAGACGATGCCGTTTTCCGCGCAGGCCTCCGCCAGTTCCGGGCTTTCCGACAGCAGGCCGTAGCCGGGATGGACGGCGTCGGCGCCCGACAGCTTGGCCACCCGGATGATCTCGTCGATCGACAGATAGGACTCGACCGGTCCCATGTCCTTTTCCAGGTGATCGCCGCGGCCGATCCGGTAGGCCTCGTCGGCCTTGAACCGGTGCAGGGCCAGCTTGTCCTCCTCGGCCCACACCGCGACCGTCTTGAGCGACAGCTCGTTGGCTGCGCGGAACACGCGGATGGCGATCTCGGATCGGTTGGCGACCAGAAGCTTTTCGATCATTGGAACTCTTTACGTCAGGCGGGTTGCAGGCGGGAGGAGGCCGGCTGCGCCGGCTGCGCTGGTTCTATCGCGACCCGGCGCGGAAAGCCAATGGCGCGCGCATGGCAAAACGGCGCGGGGGCAAAACCGCGCGGGTCTGAATCATCTGGATTCTCGCCGGCCGGTGAACTAGGTTGACCTGCGTGAGCGTGCGCCGGGCCGCTGGTGCCTGTTTTCACACATGTTCTTGCGACAAGAGGAAGCGATGTCCGACTCGGAAGAACCTGTCGTCATCAAGAAGTATGCCAACCGGCGCTTATACAACACCGGCACCAGCGCCTATGTGACGCTGGAGGACCTGGCGGTGATGGTCAAAGCCGGCGATGAGTTCGTCGTGCACGACGCCAAGACCGGCGACGACATCACCCGCTCGGTGCTCACCCAGATCATCTTCGAGCAGGAAGGCAAGGAAGGCCAGAATCTGTTGCCGATCGCCTTTCTGCGCCAGCTCATCCAGTTTTACGGCGATTCCATGCAGTCGATGGTGCCGGGCTATCTGGAACATTCCATGCGCTCGTTCGCCCGCGAGCAGGACAAGCTGCGCGAGACCATGACCAAGGCGATGGGCGGAAACCTGGGCGGGATGGGTTTCGAGGCGATGGAGGAGCAGATTCGCCGCAATATGGAACTGTTCCAGGAAGCCATGTTCAATCCGTTCGGGGTAAAGGCCGGCGGCGAACCCGCCAAAGCCGAGGAAGCGGACAAACCCGATCAATCGGGCAAGGAAGAGGACCTGGAAAGCCTCAAGGACCAGGTCGCGCGAATGCAGCGCAAGCTGGACGAGATGGGCTAGTTCAGGCGTTCTCGGCCTCGGCGCGGGCTTTGTCGCGAAATACCCTGCGAATAACCTTGCCGGTGGTGGTCAGCGGAATTTCGTCGACCACCTCGATCTCGCGCGGATAGATGTTCGCGGCCAGCCGGCCCTTCACGTGGGCCCTGACTTCGTCCAGCAGTTCGGGTGACGGCGCCATCCCATCCGTCAGCACCACATACGCTTTGACGATCTCGGTCTTCAGTGGATCGGGTTTGCCGACCGCGGCGGCGAGCTTGACCGCCGGATGCGAGACCAGATGATCCTCGATCTCGCCCGGGCCGACGCGATAGCCGGCGGAGTTGATGATGTCGTCGTCACGGCCGACGAAGCAGAAGTAGCCGTCTTCGTCGACGATGCATTGATCGCCGGTCAGCATCCAGTCGCCGGCGAACTTGGCCTTGGTTGCGGCTTCGTCGCCCCAGTATTCGACGAACATCACCGGGTCGGGCCGGGCGATCGCCACCTGGCCGCGCTCGCCGGGCTCGCAGATGCCGCCTTCGTCGTTGATGAGCGCTACCCGGTGGCCGGGCACCGGCCTGCCGATCGCGCCCGCCTTGGTCACGCCGCGGGCGGCAAACGAGCTGAGCACCAGGTTGCATTCGGTCTGGCCGTAGAATTCATTGACGGTGACGCCCAGTTCGCGATGCGCCCAGTCATAGGTGTCCTGGCCCAAGCTTTCGCCGCCCGAGCCGATGGTGCGCAGATGCAAATCGAAACGGCTGGCCGGATTCTCCACCGTCTTCATCAGCCGCAACGCGGTCGGCGGAATGAAGGCGCAGGTCACCCGCACGTCCGCCATCAGGCGAAACGCCAGTTCCGGATCGAACCGGTCGAGCCCGCCATAGACCACCGGCACGCCCAGCTGCAGGCAGGGCAGCAACACGTTGAGCAGGCCGCCGGCCCACGCCCAGTCGGCCGGGGTCCAGCCGACGTCGCCCGGCTGGGGCAGGAATTCGTGGTGCACCTGGACGCCGGGAATGTGCCCGGCCAGCACCCGGTGGGCGTGCAGGGCGCCCTTGGGCGGGCCGGTGGTGCCGGAGGTGAAGATGATCAGCGCCGGCGTTTCCGGTCCCGTTGAAGCCGGCTCGAAGTCGTCGTCCCCTTCGGCGAGCAATTCCTCGAATGCCACCACATCTTGGCCGGGCGCCGTCTCGGTGACGATGATGTGCTCAAGTTCCGGCAACCGGTCGCGGATCGAGCGGACCTTTTCCAACCCTTCCCGGTTGGTGATGACGGAGCCGACGCCGGCATTGGCGAGCCGGTACTGCAACGCCTCCGGCGCGAACAGGCGCGCCAGGGGCACGGCGATCGCGCCGTTCTTGTAGATGGCGATATGGGCGAGCGCGGCCTGCGCGCATTGCGGCAGGATGATCGCCACCCGGTCGCCGGCGCGCGTGCCCAGGTTGCGCAGCCCGCCCGCAAGGCGGTTCGCCGCGCGCCGTATCTCGCCGTAGGTCCACCGTTCGCCATCGCCCTGCGCCCGCCATTCGATGAGCGCGATGCGATCCGGCTCGCGCGCCGCCCAATCGTCGCATACGGCGGTGGCTATGTTGAAGTCGTCGGGAATCCGCCAACGGAAATCGGCAAAGATCTCCTCATAGCTATCGCGCTCCGGCAGCTTCATTTAGCCGCCTTTCGCGCGGCAGCGCGCCCGGAACGGGGAGCCGGCGTGGCCGGTGCGGGGAGTTCGCCGGACTTGATGTGAATGTCGCGCTGGGGGAACGGGATTTCGATGCCGGCGTCCCTGAGCGCGGTCAGGATGGCGAAGCGCAGATCGCTTCTGACCGAAAGTCCCGAACCTATATCGGCGAGATAAGCGCGCAGCTCGAACATCAGTGCATCCGCGCCGAAATCCATGAAGAACACGATGGGCTCCGGATCTTCGAGCAACCCTCCGTGACTTGCGGCACAATCGAGCAGAATGCTGCGCACCTGCTCGGGATCGCTGTCGTAACTCACGCCGATCGAGATGATGATGCGGCCCCTGGTGTTCTGATGGGTCCAGTTGGTCACCGAATCGGTGATCAAGGTGGAGTTGGGCACGATGATGGTCGCGCCGTCGAAGGTCTCGATCTCGGTGGAGCGCACCGATGTCTTGCGCACCGTGCCCTGTCCGCCGGCGGTCACGATCCAGTCGCCGGCCTTGATCGGCCGTTCGGCCAGCAGGATGAGGCCGGAGACGAAATTGTTGACGATCGACTGCAGGCCGAAACCGATGCCAACCGAAAGCGCGCCGGCGACGATCGCTAGGTTGGACAGATCAAGCCCGGCGGCGATGAGCGCCAGCAGGGCCGCGACGATGATGCCGACATAGCCGAACACCGTCGCGATCGAATTGCGCAGGCCGGCGTCGAGCGCGGTGGTGGGTAGGAACTGCTGGCCGAGCCAGGCCTGGATGGCCCTGGTGACCAGATATCCGGCGAAAAACAGGCCGATGGAAAGCAGGATCGTGGAGACCGAGATGGTCAGCCCGCCGACGGTGAAGCCGAAGAACACGTTGCTGACCAGTTGCCGCCAGTCGTCGGCGCGATAGCCCCACGGGGCCAGGAGGATGAGGGCGGCGATCAATGCGGCAGTGAGCTTGGCGATGCCGGCGGCGAACACGCCGGCCTGCAGGATGGTCGAGCGCGAAAACCCCATGGCCCGGGAGATGCGCCGCCATTGGCCGGTTTCCTCGTCGAGCAGTTCGACGCGGAACTGGTCGATGAGATCGAGTGCCAGCCACAGCAGCGCAAAGACAACCGAGCCGAGCAGCAGTTGATAAGAGGCGAATTCCGCCAGCGCCAGATAGCCGGTTATCAGTGCGCCCAAACCGACCAGCGCGGCCAGCCAGATCAGCGGGTTGACCACGCCCCAGCGCACAAGGCCGACGCGGGGATAGATCGGTTTGGCGGCGATCTGTTCGCGATGCTCGGCCCTGTCGGCGGCCACGGTCATCAGCACCCATATGGCGGTGCCGCAGACGATCAGGGCCAAAACCAGTGACAGGCCGATACTGACTTCGAACGGCGCGACCACCACCAGGCCGATCTCGTTGATGAACCGGATCGCGGCGGCCAGCGCGACGCCGCCGACGATCGCGCGGAACACCCGACCCGCGCGCCTATCGGAAAGCTGCACCAGCCGCTCATCCCCATTGTCGGGGCGAATAAATGCATGCGCCAACGCGACCGCGATGATTGCGGCGGCGAGCGAATAAGTGAACTCGCGGGCAGCATCGCCCAGCCGGATCGTCAGCAGGTCGAGGAACTCCAGGGTGAAAAATACCACCAGTATCGCGCCCGCCGGCATCAGGCCGTCGGCCGCAAACGACAATGCGGCTGCCCTGCGGTTGGCGCCCGGCCATCCGCCGCCGGCTGCGGCCACGCGATTGCGCCGCCGCGCGAGGGCGCGGCGAACCCACACGAACACAATGCCGATTGCAGCGATCGCCGCGGCCAGCAGCAAAGCGGCCTGGGGCGATGAACGCAGCCGTTCGCCCATCACCTTGGCCGAATCGGTGATGAGCAGGCCGGTTGGCCTGCCCATGCCGGCCAATCCGCCGGCGAACGCGCTCCAGAACGCTGGATCGGTCAGATTGGCCGATCGTTTCGAGATCGAGCGGATGAAACGGTCGCGTCTCTGGGCGGAGACCTTCGCTTCGATCTGCCCGGCTCGCAGAGCCATCAGCCGAACCGATTTGATCTCGCCGTCGAGCTTGGCGGTCTGCTCGTTGAGCTGGGTGCGCTTGGCGGCAATCTCTTCGCTTTCGGGTGGTTCTCCATCACCCGGCGGCGGGCCCAGCTCGGCCAGTTGCTCGCGCAGCCGGCGCAGGCCCGGCTCCAGATCGACCGCCAGCAGCGAAGCCTCGCCGCGGATGGCGGCCGCCTCCTGCGAGAGTTCCGCGAACTCATCGTCTTCCATGCCGTCGCGGGCGAGCGCCTGTTCGGCCGAATCGAGAATGCCCTTCCAGGTGGCGATCTTCTGGGCTGCCGTGGGTGGCGTCTCGGTCTCGGCGGTGACGGCCGTCTCGTCCGACGCGACTGGCGCAGTTTGCGCGGTCGCAGTGGTGACGGCGCCGGCAAGGAGCAGGGCCAGCAGCGCTAGAATTGCGGTCGGTAGCTTCATGGCAACGGTCGATCAGGTCGCATGTGCGCATCGATACCGATGCATTGGCGTCGAGGCAATGGCGACGGGCAAAACCGTGATGGGGTGAACAAGCGGTCGATGTTTGAGATGGCTGGCGCTGTGACGTGTCTTGGCGGATTCAGGACGTACTTTGGCGGGGCAACCTCGAACCCGAAGGGTTCGCAAGGCCGCCGGCCGGTCGGGCCGCCCCGTCGGAGCGGTGAGCGCAGCGAGCTCGCGTGAGATATGTATATAAGGATACTCTCGCCAGGCTCTCGGCGTTTCTTTCGAAACGCCTGCCGCTGCGAAACCTCGTTGTTTGGCGGATTCAGAAGGCACTTTGCGAAGCAAAGTGCCCTTGGTGCCCCCAGCCGGACTCGAACCGGCACGCCCGTTAGGGCAACGGATTTTGAATCCGTCGCGTCTACCAATTCCGCCACAGGGGCAATGGCGCGCGCCATGTAATGGGGTTTGGCGCGGCCGGTCAACCGGGTGTCCTACAGGTGAGTTCGAACCCGCTTTACAAAGGCCCAAAAAACCCGGAAGGGTCCTGCGCCGTCATTGTGGAGGAAGCCCGTGATTCGCGCGTTGTACGACTGGGTGCTGGCGCTGGCCGGCCACAAGCGGGCGACTTCGGCGCTTGCCGGCATCTCCTTCGTCGAGAGTTCGGTGTTCCCGATCCCGCCCGACGTGCTGCTGATTCCGATGGTCATCGCCAGGCGGCACCGCTGGTTCTTCTACGCGCTCGTTTGCACGGTCGCCTCGGTGGCCGGGGCGTTTGCGGGCTACTTCATCGGCGCGGTGCTGTTCGAGACGGTGGGGCGGCCGGTTCTTTCCTTCTACGGCAAGGAAGATTCGTTCGCGCAGGTGTCGCAATGGTACAACACGTGGGGCGGATGGGGCGTGCTGTTCGCCGCGGTCACGCCGTTCCCCTACAAGGTGCTGACGATTTTTTCCGGCGCCACCGGCCTCAATCTTATTGTGTTCACAATCGTCTCCATCATCGGGCGCGGGCTGCGCTTCTTTGTGGTGGCGTGGCTGTTGTACCGGTTCGGCGAGCCCATCCGCGATTTCATCGAGAGGCGGCTGGGCCTGATGTTCGTGCTGGGCATGGTGCTGCTGATCGGCGGCTTCGTGATGGTGAGGTTCGTCTTTTGACACATGCGATGAGGCTTCTTGAATCAAGGCTGGCCGTGTCCGGCACGGTCTTCCTTGCCATGGTGGCGGTAATCGCGGCGGCCTGGGGTTTCGAGCATTTCGGCGGCTATATCCCCTGCGCGCTATGCCTGGAACAGCGCCAGCCTTATTATTGGGCAATTCCGGTCGCATTCGCCGCCGTCGCGGTCGCGTCCACGCGCAAGTTCGATTGGGCCACCCGCGGCGCGCTGGTGATTGTCGGGCTTCTGGCGGCCTACTCGGCGGCGCTGGGCGCCTATCATTCCGGTGTCGAATGGGGATTGTGGGCCGGTCCTGCCGACTGCGCGGCGGTGGAAGGCGGTTCCGCGGTCTCGTTGTCGGCGGAAAACCTGGCCCAGCAGATGGCGCAGGTGCGGCCGCCTTCGTGCAACGAGGCGGCCGGGCGGTTTCTGGGTCTGTCGTTTGCGGGCTGGAACGTTCTGGCCGGCGCCGGGATCGCCGCGATTGCTTTGGCCGGAGCGGCTGTTCGCGCGCGGCCGGTAACGCAATAGCTCGTTTAGCCCGCGCTCACATAGCCGCCAGGCGATAGCGCATCGTAAAACTCATCTACGGTTCCAGCTCGGTATCCCAGTAGAGGAAGTCCATCCAGCTGTCGTGCAGATAGTTGGGCGGGAACTTGCGGCCATTGCGGTGCAAGTCCTCGATCGTCGGCACGAAAGGCCGCTGCGCCGGCCGCATGCCGACCTGTGAGGCCAGGCGGTTGCCCTTGCGCAGATTGCACGGCGAGCATGCCGTGACCACGTTGCGCCAGGTGGTCGTGCCGCCCTTCGAACGCGGGATCAGGTGATCGAACGTCAGGTCGGAGGCGGAGCCGCAATACTGGCATGTGAACCGGTCGCGCAGGAACACGTTGAACCGGGTGAACGCGGGATGGCGGTTCGGGCGCACGTAATCGCGCAGACTGACCACCGACGGCAGTTTCATCTCCATCGACGGGCTGTGCACCGCCGCGTCGTATTCGGCGACGATGTCGACCCGGTCGAGAAACACCGCCTTGATCGCATCCTGCCAGGACCACAGCGACAGCGGATAGTAGCTCAGGGGCCGGTAATCGGCGTTGAGTACCAACGCCGGATGGGCTTCCGGCTGGAACGCTATGGTCAAGACCGCCTCCCAGGCTCGAATCGATCAAGTGCCTGATACCGCTTTATTAAAGGCCAGTATGACGAGCTTGTGAAGGGTCGGCCCAAATAAACTGTGCGGTGGCGCAGGGCGGATTTCAAACCGGCATGCCGTCCCGCCCGTCGCGCAACGCGGCATAGTATGCCCATAGCAGGCGGGCGGCGATGCCCCTGTGGGGCGTCCAGGTTCTGGCGATCTTAGCCAGTTCGTTCGCGGGCGGGCGAGCGGGCAGGTCCAGGGCGACGCGGGCCGCTTCCTGCAGCGCCAGATCGCCGGCCGGGAAGATGTCGGCGTGGCCGGCGCAGAACAGCAGATAAACCTGCGCGGTCCACGGACCGATGCCCTTGATTGCGGTGAGGGCGGCCATCGCCTCGTCGACGGGCCTGATCGCGATATCGTGCAGATCCAGTTCGCGCTCGCATATGGCGCGCGCCAGGCCGGCGAGCGCCGCCTGCTTGGCGCGAGACAGGCCGGCTTCACGCCAGGCCGGTTCGCCGGCCGCCAGATAGGTTTGGGGATCCAGCGGTTGGATCAGCCGCTCCAGCCGCTCGGTGATGGACTGGGCGCTGGCGCGCGAGACCTGCTGGGCGACGATGATGCTGGCAAGGCCGGCAAAGCCCGGCGGGCGCAATCGCAGCGGAACTTCGTCCACCTGCTCGTTGACGCGGGCCAGGCGCCGGTCGGCGGCGATCAGGACGGCCAGCCCGGCGGCCACATCGTCGCCATTGCGGATAACCGTGACCGGGTGCGCGTTCGCGTCAGATAAGGTGTCGGTATCCATTCGTTGACATTGGCCGGGGTTTTTCCTTGGTTATTGCGCACCGTTGCCGTGTCGGGGACCTTTGTCCAGGGCCGGCGCGGTCTAGGTGATGAAAACTCTCCATGCCGCAATCCATCTTCCGCTTCGCGCCCAGCCCCAACGGACGGCTGCATCTGGGACATGCCTATTCGGCCCTCGTCAATCAGCGAAGAGCCCGGGCCGTCGATGGCAGGCTGCTGCTGCGCATCGAGGACATCGATCTCGAGCGGTGCACGCCGGAGCTGGAAGCGGCGATGCTCGAAGATCTGGATTGGCTGGGCTTGCGCTGGGATGGCGAGATTCGCCGGCAGTCGGAGCATTTCGACCGGTATGCAAAGGCGTTGGAGACGCTCGAGGCGGACGGGTTGGTCTATCCGGCGGTGCTGTCGCGGGGAGAAATCCGCGCGATGGTGGCGGCCAAGCGGCAGGCGGGCGAGGACTGGCCGGACGATCCAGACGGCAGCCCGCACTATCCCGGCGACGAGCGGACGCTGGACATGGCCCGACGCGCCGCGCTCAAACGCGAGGCGCCCGCCTATGCGATGCGGCTCGACATGGAAAAAGCGCTCGCCCGCCTCGGCGAGCCGCTGCAGTGGAGTGAAGTCGCTGTTGACGGCACGATCGGCCAAGTCACCGCACAACCGCGGCGTTGGGGCGATGTGGTTTTGGCGCGCAAGGACGTGCCGGCGAGCTATCACCTGTGTTGCGTCGTCGACGATGCGGAGCAGGAGATCACCGATGTGGTGCGCGGGCGCGATCTGTTCGAGGCGACCGCCGTTCACCGGGTGCTGCAGGAGCTGTTGGGCCTGCCGGCGCCGCGCTATCACCACCACGATCTCATTGCCGACGATGACGGCCGCAAGCTATCGAAGAGCCGGGGCGATGTGGCGATCGGCGCGTTGAGGCAGGGCGGCGCCGAACCGGCGGACATTCTTCGCCTGGTAGGGCTTCAGTGATGGTGATTGACGACCGGGCCGCACTGGCGTCAGGCGAATGGTTCGCGCTAAACCGGCAACTGGCGAGGATCGCGGTAACGGCAGCATGACCGACGCAGACGCATCATCACCGCGCTCACATGAGCGACGGGAAATCCTGATCACGGGCTGTTCTTCGGGCATCGGAGCGCATTGCGCGCAGCAGCTGGTCGAGGACGGCTGGCGGGTATTCGCCACGGCGCGCAGCGAGGAGGCGCTGGCGCGGCTCGAGCGCTCGGGCGCCACCGCGCTCTATCTCGACTATGCCGACCATGCATCGATAGGCGAGGCGGTGCGCCAGGTGCTGCAAGCCACCGGCGGGCGTCTGTTCGGCCTGTATCACAATGGCGGGTACGGCCAGTACGGTGCGGTCGAGGATCTGAGCACCGACGCGCTGCGGCGGCAGTTCGAAGCCGGCTTCTTCGGCGTGCACGAACTGACCCGGCAGATCGTGCCGGTGATGCGGGCGCAGGGTGCCGGACGCATCGTCTATTGCTCCTCGGTGCTGGGCTTCATTCCAATGAGGCTGCGCGGCGGCTACGGCGCCTGCAAATATGCGATCGAAGGACTGGCGGCCACCCAGCGCCTGGAGCTGGCCGGGACGGGAATTCACGTATCCATCATAGAGCCCGGCCCGATCGCGAGCGAATTCGGCGGCAGCACGTTGCGGCATCTTGAGGCCGAGGTCGACTTGGAGAATTCAGCGCACCGGGCCGAGTATCAGCGCATCATCGCGCGTCTGAAGGACGGAACCGGCAAGCGCCGGCCGGGACCGGAGGTGGTGTATGGGAAGCTTGCCCATGCGCTCGGTTCGAACAGGCCGCGCGCTTACTATCCGGTCACAAGGGCTGCGTGGCTGCTGGCGGCTGCGCGACGGCTGGCGCCATGGTGGGTGCTCGACCGGCTGCTTATCCGGGCGAGCTGAGCGCGATGCCGCACGCCTTTGCCGATACGCCCGCCAACGCTCACGCACTTGTGTGCCGCTTTTATTTGCCGGCCTGACGTGCGGCGGCCATATGGCTTTTCGATGTGAGGAGATTGACATGCGCTGGCTTCTATCCACCCTGCTTGCGACTTGTGCACTGGGCGCGGCGGCGACGCCGAGCATGGCAGAGACCAAAACCGCGATCTTCGCCGGCGGTTGCTTCTGGTGCGTGGAAAAGGACTTCGAGCACGTGGCCGGGGTGATCGCGGCCGAAAGCGGCTACACCGGCGGCAACTCGGACAATCCGACCTACAAGAGCCACACCGCCGAAGGCCATTTGGAAGCGGTGCGGATCACCTATGATTCCGACAAGGTGACCTACGATCAGCTGCTGCACACGTTCTGGCGCAGCGTCAATCCGACCGACATAGGCGGTCAGTTCTGCGATCGCGGCAACTCCTACCGCACCGCGATCTTCGCCGTCGACGACGAGCAGTTGGCGGCGGCGACGGTGTCGAAAGAGGCGCTGGAAACATCGGGAAAGCTGCCCAATCCGATCGTGACGCCGGTGGTGCCCGCTAGCACCTTCTATCCTGCGGAGGACTATCACCAGGACTACTATAAGAAGAATCCGGTGCGCTACCGCTTCTACCGCTTCTCCTGCGGCCGCGATCAGCAGATTCAGTCTCTTTGGGGTGATGAAGCCCACGCGGGCATCGACAAGAAACCGACTTCCTGAGCCTTAGGCGGTCTGCTGTATCCCCTTGTAGGGGTAGCTTTTTTCCGCATTCCGGGAAGCCGCTTCGCTGGCGTAGCGCGCCGTTGCGCGTTGCATACTTATCCCCACATTCGCCGCTCGTGAGATATTCGCCGTCATCACTGAGACGAAACTCTGCGGACGAGCGAAATGGACGAGACAACCAATCTGCGCATGCCGTATCTGATGGCGGCTGAGGCCCAGAAACATGTTACCCACAACGAAGCGCTTCGAACGCTGGACGCCCTGGTTCAGCTTTCGGTCATCGACCGCGATCTGACCGGCCCGCCGGGCACGCCGGCCGAAGGCGATCGCTATATCCCGGCAGCCACCGCCACCGGCGCATGGGCCGGCAAGGAAGACAACATCGCCGCCTACCTCGACGGCGCGTGGATGTTCTACACGCCCAAGGCCGGTTGGATCGCGTGGCTGGTCGATGAGGCGATCCCGGTGATCTGGGACGGCGGGTCCTGGGTTCAGCTGACCCTGGAAGCCGCGGCGACCGCTTCGCTGTTCGGCATCAACACCACCGCCGACACCACCAACCGGCTGGCGGTGAAATCCGACGCGGTGCTGTTCTCCCATGACGACGTCACCCCCGGCAACGACGACATTCAGGTGAAGGTGAACAAGAAGGCGACGGGCGATACCGGCAGCCATCTTTTCCAGACCGGCTTTTCCGGCCGGGCCGAATTCGGTCTGATCGGGGACGACGACTTCACCGTGAAGGTGAGCCCGGACGGAACCGTCTGGTATGACGGGATCGTGGTCGACAAGGATGACGGCTCGGTGGCTTTCCCAAATTCCTCCATGGGGTTTGTATCGAGACAGGTCTTCTCCTCCGGCTCCGGAACATACACAACGCCATCGGGCATCAACAAGATTCTGATCAGAGCCTGGGGTGCCGGAGGCGGGGGCGGGGGAGGATCAGGAAACACTACTGGAGGTGGCACAGGTGGCACGGGTGGGGCGACCACCTTCGGATCCATAGTCTCGAGCCCTGGCGGCGCCGGCGGCGCTGGCGGCGGCAATGGGGGAAATCGGGGCAATGGTGGCGCCGGCGGCGCCGGTGGGAGTTTGCCAACCCTCGGTGACGTCAAGTGGTCAGGATCTCCGGGAGACAGCTCTCAGTCCGCCAGCTCAGATTTTGCGGGGCAGGCGGCGGCTGGAGCAGGAGCATATGGTGGCGGTGCTCCCGGTAGCTTTCAAACAGCGGGCGGCGCAGCTTCCAATCCTGGTGGAGGTGGAGGCGGGGGTGGGGCCGTTGCTTCTCCAAGTCGTGCTGGTGGCGCGGGGGGAGGGTCTGGTGCATACACTGAACTGTTAGTCATCAGCCCCGATTCAAGCTATTCCTACACCGTTGGTTCAGGCGGGGCTGCCGGTACTGCGGGCACCGGCGGCGCTCCAGGTGCGGGAGGTGCAGGAGGCAATGGCTTCATCATTGTGGAAGAGTACACTTAGGAGAGATTGATGGGCTACGCAGCACGACTGTAGCCATCAGCCGCGAACGCTAGGGAGGCGACGATGAACGAGACCAAGCCCGCTGTCGATCTTGCGGATGCCGAGGCGCAGGTGGATTTGCCGACCATCGGCGATACGCGAAGATATGACGCGTTGATGGAGACGATCCGCAACCGGGTGACGGTGCGCAAGTTCGATCCCGAATACTGCGTTCCCGACGAGCATTATGAGTTGATCCTGGAGGCCGCGCGCCATGGCCCTTCCGGCGCGAACGCACAGCCGTGGCAGTTCATCGTCGTCAGGGACGGCGAATTGAAGCGCGAGATATCGGAATATTTCGTCGCCGAGCAGCGGTTCCGTGCCAAGGCCAAGATGAAGTTTCCCACTCCCGACTATCGCGGCCTGGCCACCGCGCCCGGGTTCATCGTGGTGTGCTCCGACATGCGCTGGGTACGAGCGTTCCCCGTCCTCAACGATGGCTCCGACCTCGATCGCATGTACAAGGAGAACGCCGAGCGCATCCTTCTGCAATCCGTCGCCGCGTCGACCATGTCGGCGCATCTGGCTGCTGCGGCGCTGGGCTACAATGTCTGGTGGGTCACCGCCATCGGCCAGGAAAACGCGCAAAAGGCGATGAAGCCGCTGCTGGGCATTCCCGACGAGTTATCGGTCCTCGATATCTTCCTGTTCGGCCCGGCTGCGGCCAAGCCTTACAAACGCTGGCGCAGGCCGCTGGACGAGATCGCCCATTTCGACCGGTACAATGGCGAGCATTTCATGAGCGATGCCCAGTTGGACGATTGGATCGCCAACCGGCGCCATCGGGTGATGTACAAGGACGCTTCGAAGATCGACTGAGTGCTGCGAACCGGCGGCCTCAGTGGCCGCAGACGCTGGCGAGCAGCGCGGCTTCATCGTCGATGGCTTCGCCTGCCCAGGCGACGAAACCGTCCGGCCGCACGAGCACAAGCGGCCGCCCGTAGGCTTTGCGGGCCTCCTCGGCGGTAACGGTGACCACGGACAAGGGAACCCGCGCACCCGCCGCTGCCTGGCGCAGCCGTGCTGCGGGTCTTTCATCGCCGTTGAGGCTGAAGAAGGTGAAGCCAGAACCCAGATGCTCGCCGGTGCTTGTGCCGTCGGGCAATGGCCGGGGCGGCAGGTGGTGACCGGCGCGCGCGGTGAATTCATGGGCGCCGACCGCGGAAGGGCTGTCATTGGCGCCACCGACGATGATCGGCGAGCCCGAATAGTGCGGCGCGAAGGTGGCGATCCCCAGATTGGCGCTTGCCTGCGCCCGCTCCGCCCAGGCCGCCTCGAAATCGGCGAGGTCGCGATCGGGATCATGCGCACGCACGAAGGCGCGGTCGTCGATGATGAACCGTTCGATGAAATCGCGGGCGGTCGATGCGAAAACCGGGCGTCGTTCGGCTTCGTAGCTGTCGAGTAGGCGCTCGCCGGCCCAGCCGCGCAGGGCCGCTGCCAGCTTCCAGCCCAGATTGCGCGCGTCCTCGAACCCGGTGTTGATTCCATAGCCGCCATAGGGCGGGTGGCTGTGTGCGGCATCGCCGGCGATGAACGCCCGGCCTGCACGATACTGGTTGGCGAGCGCGATGCGCAGGTCCCAGAAACCGACATATTCCAACTCAAGCGGGAACTGCGTCCCCACCGCGCGGTGGATATAGCCTTCGAAGTCGAAGTTCTCCCGCGTGGTATCGGCCGGCACCGGGGCGTGGAAGAAGAACGACTGGCCCCACTCGACCATGCCGAAGAACATCCAGTAGCCGTCGAGGTCGGGATGCAGCACGTTGTAGAACTGCTTGTCGGGGAACCGCTCGATCAGATCGAAGAAGGCGGGTGAGCGGAAGACGATGAGCACCATAAGCCGGTCGTGATCGTTTCGGGTCTCGGTGATCGCGGCCGCCTGGCGAATGTGTGACCGGGCTCCGTCGCAGCCGACGACGTACTGCGCCTCCAGGGTCTTGCGCGCGTCACCTTCGTGCTCGACCGCCGTCACCGTCACGCGGGAATCGGTTTGCTCCATCGCCTCGACGCGCCAGCCATAGTGCACCTCGACATTGTCCAGCTCCGCGACGCGCGCGCGCAGCACCGCCTCGGTCGCGTACTGGGGCAGGCGCTCATTGTCGGCGTGGTAATAGGGACGCACCGTGGCGCGTTTGTACCAGTCGTAGTGGTAGCCGCTGAGCAGCGAGCCATAGGCGGTCAATCCGCCCATGGCGATGCCCCTGGGGATGGTCTTGGCCTCGCGGACCGCGTCCTCGACATCCCAGGCGGCCATGTGTTCCATGGTGCGCTGGGTAAGGTTCTGTCCCTTCGGGATGCGCTGGGGCTCGACGTGCTGTTCGACCACTCCGACGTCGACGCCGCGCTGGCCCAGTTCGATGGCGAGACCCATTCCCACCGGGCCGCCGCCGCAGATCAACACCTCAACCATCGGTCCCGCATTCGGCTGATTGTAAGCTTGACAGTGCCGATCGATTGCCGGCAACGAAGGCGGCTGGCGACAGGAACGATATCTTGGTGAATTTGAACGACCCCATGGCGATTGCCGCAGTGCTGGCGGCGCTGGCGCTGGGCGGTCTGCTGAAAGGAGCCATCGGCGCCGGTGCGCCGCTTGTCGCCGTTCCGGTCATCGCCGCCTTCTTCGACGTGCGCATCGCGGTTGCCGTCATGATCACTCCCAACATCGTCACCAATCTGTGGCAGATGCGCCAGTTCCGCTCAAGCCGGCTGCCGCGGCATTTTGCGCTTCGCTTTGCGTTCGCCGGTGCGGTGGGCGTGGTGCTGGGAACCGTCGTGTTGGCGTGGGCGTCGGTGGCGACGCTGTCGCTGCTGACGGCGATGGTGGTGATCTCGTACATCGCGCTGCGGTTGACGCGGCCCGGCTTCGAGTTGGGCCAGCCGGCGGCGCATAAAATCGTGCTGCCCATAGGGCTGGCCGGCGGCGCTCTACAGGGCGCCACCGGCATTTCCGCGCCGATCTCGGTCAGCTTCCTGAACGCCATGCGGCTGGAGCGGCCGGTGTTCATCTCCACCATCTCGGTGTTCTTCGCGGTCATGTCGATCGCCCAGTTGCCGGCGCTGGCGGCCGGTGGTCTGATGACCTGGGGGACGCTGGCGCTCGGCGTCGCATCGCTGGTGCCGCTGTTCGCCTTCATGCCGGTGGGCGCGTGGCTGGCGCGGCGCGTCTCGGCGCAGACGTTCGATCGGATGCTGTTGGCGCTGCTTGGCGTCCTGTCTCTAAAACTGCTCCACGGCGCTTTTTTCTGATCCTGCGCACATTCGGGCGGACAACCGGTATCCACCACTCCTGGATGTGCTCTAGCCGAACATGGTGTTGGGCAGCAGCAGTGCGATCTGGGGGAACACCAGCACCAGGATGACGGCGGCCAGCATGGCGAACCAGAACGGCCAGATGCCGCGGAAGATGGTGTTGAGCGGCACGTCGCGGGCGATGCCCTTGACCACGAAGACGTTGATGCCGACCGGCGGCGAGATCAGCCCCATCTCCAGCACGATCACCATCAGCACGCCGAACCAGATCATGTCGACGCCCAGCGGCTCGATCACCGGCTGGATCAGCGGCACGGTGAGCACCAGGATGGCGAAACCGTCCATGAACATGCCCAGGATGATGAACAAGACCAGGAAGGCTACCACCACCTGCATGCCGGTCAGCCCCAAGCCGTCGACCCACAGGGTGAGCGAGTACGTAATGCCGGTGAAGCCGATGAAGGTCTTGAATACGAACGCGCCGAACAGGATCAGGAACACGGTGCCCGACGTCTTCAGCGTGCTGGTGAAAACCTCGACCAGGTTCTTCCAGGTCAGCGCGCGGCGGATGGCGGTGACGATCATCGTTAGCACGGCGCCGATACCCGCCGCCTCGATGGCGGAAAACACGCCGGTATAGATGCCGCCGATCGTCAGCACGACGATGCCGACGATCCAGCTGGCGCGGCCGAGCGCTCGCAGCCTCTGGCCGAAGCTCTCGATCTGCGCGGTGCTGGGCGCTTTTGCCGGGTCACGCAGCACCACCAGCCAAATGGCTACGATAAACAGCGCGGTCAGCAGCAGGCCGGGAAACACGCCGGCCATGAACAGCCGCCCGATGCTCTCCTCGGTCAGGATGGCGTAGATGACGAACCCGGCGGACGGCGGAATGAGAATGCCGAGCGTGCCGCCGGCGGCGATCGCGCCGGTCGCCAGGCCGTTGTCGTAGTTGTAGCGCTGCATCTGGGGTAGCGAAACGCGGCCCATGGTCAGCGCGGCGGCCAGCGAGGAACCCGACAGTGCCGAAAAACCGGCGCAGCCGACCACGGTGGCCGACGCCAGGCCGCCTTTCAGGTGGCCGAGCCAGGAATGGGCGGCGTCGTAGAGATCGCGGCTCATGCCGGAGACCCCGGCCAGATTGCCCATCAGGACGAACAGCGGAATGATGGTGAGCGGATAGTTGGAGGCTTCGTTGAAGATCTCCCCGGCCAGTTTCGGGATCGCCGCCTGCGGGCGGATCATGTAGATGCCCCAGGTGCCCACGATCATCATCGCGATGCCCACCGGCGTGCGGATGAACAAAAGCACGAACAGGCCGGCAAAGCCGATGAAGGCGATGGTGGTGGTGTCCATCAGTCTTCGATCGCGTTGGGGTCGTCGCCGGAGAAATGGACCAGCCCGATCAACAGCTGGACGAGCACGTGGGCGCCGTAGAGCGCGATCGCGACGCCGAGAATGTAGTAGAACGGCCGGTGCGAGATGTTCAGGTTGTTGGTGATGCAGGCTTTTTCGATGCCGCAAGCCTTGGTGAACAGCGCGTAGGTGGCCAGGACCAGAATGCCCAAGGTCAGCGACCGCATGATCGCATCGGTGTAACGGGTGACCGCGCGCCCGAAGAAGTACGTCATCACATTGACGCTGACATGGGCGTTGTGCCGCGATCCGTAGCAAACGGACGCGGCGGCCACGACCGCCAGCACTACTACCGAGACGTCTTCGATGCCGAAGATCGGATTGTTGAAGCCGTAGCGCCAAAGAACGGCGATGATGGTGACCACCACAAGCGCGAACACGGCCAGCGACCCGGCAAAGGCAAACAACTCGGCCAAACGGCCGAGTTGTCTGTCAGCCCATCGAAGGGCGGGCGGTGTCTTGTCGGACAAGCGTCAGCCGCCCATCATGATCTTCATGATTTCGCCGATGGTCATGTCGCCCGCCGATTCGGCTTTCATGGACTCCAATGCAGATTCGATCTTGGCGTTCCAACGGGCTTTTTCCTCATCAGAGATGTCGATCATCTCGACGCCCGCCTTGGCGGCGATGTCGAGACCGCGCTGACCGGCCTTGCCGAAGGCCACGCCGCCGGACATGGACAGGGATTCGTCGGCTGCCGCGTCGATCCAGCCGCGCTGCTCGTCGGTCAGCCCGTCATAGACGTCCTTGTTCATCAGCAGCACGAAGGCCGAGCCGGAGCCCGGGAACCAGGTGGTGATGTAGTTTGCCGGCTCGTGCAGCTTGAACGAACCGATGGCCGACGGGCCGATGGCAATCGCGTCGATCACGCCGTTGGCGAGATTCTGGTTGATGACGTTGACCGGCTGGGCCACCGCGGATGCACCGAGCGCCTCGACGAAGGGGACGTCCTGCTTGGCGGTCACGCGGACCTTCATGCCCTGCAGGTCTTCCAGGGTGCGCACCGGCTTGTCCTTGGTGATCAGGATCGGCGGCACGTTGGCCCAGACCGCCAGCAGCTTGGCATTGTATTCCTTCTCGATCACCGAGCGGGCGTTGAGCAGCGCCTGGGTGCAGGCCGCCGAGGTGTCGCAGACGGTGGGAAGGGTGACCACGTTGGTCATCGGGAACACGTCGCCGGTATAGCCGGGCAGGGTGAAGACGATGTCGGCCACGCCGTCGAGCAGGATCGCATACTGCTTGGGCGGCACCGAGTTCAGCGCGCCACCGGGGAACTGCTGAACCGTCAATTCGCCGCCGGAAACCTCGGCCAGCTTTTCGGCAAACGGTGTGAACACGGCCGCGTTCATCGGGTGCTTGGGTCCCATGAAGTAGGCAAGGCTCAACTCCTTGGCCGCGGCTGCGCCGCCGATGGCCAGAGAAAGGATCGTCGCCAGAGATAGAAGTTTCTTCATTTTGTTTTTCCTCCCTTGGAAGTCGCCTCACATCAGCCAGCCGGGCTGGCTGCTGATCGAATGATAGCCTTGGAATTGGACCACGCCCTCGTAGCCGAGATTGCGGCCGATGCCGGAATGTTTGAAGCCGCCGAACGGGCCGCGACTGTCCTGGGCGCCGGGGCCGTGAGCGTTGAGATAGGTGTAGCCCGCCTCCAGCCGCCGGGCGATGGCAACCGCACGATCGCGGTCGGCCGTCCAAACGGACGAACACAGGCCGAACCGGCTGTCGTTGGCCTTGTCCACCGCTTCGTCCTCGGTGTCGAACGGCAGGATCGGCAGGGCCGGGCCGAACTGTTCCTCGGCAACGATGTCGAGTTTCGGATCGGGGTCGTAGACCAGGGTCGGGCGCTGGAAATAGCCGCTGGCATACAGTGCCTGGTCGGGCACCTGGCCGAGTTCCTTCACCTCGGCACCGGCGGCGCGCGCCTGCTCGATCATCGCGGTGACCACCGCCAACTGCTTGGCGTTGTTGACCGGACCCATGTTGGTTTCTTCCAACAGCCCGTCGCCGACTACCATTTTCTCGCAGGTCGCGGTGAGCCCGGCGACCACTTCGTCATAGCGCGAGCGATGCACGTAGAGACGCTTGAGCGCCATGCAGATCTGACCCGAAGACATGAAGGCGCCCATATACATGCGCATGAACGCGCCGGGGTCGAGTTCGGCGTCTTCGCACACGATCGCCGCGTCGTTGCCGCCCAGTTCCAGGGTTACCGGGGTGACGTTCTCGGCCGCCTTTTTCATCACGTGCCGACCGACGGCGACGGAGCCGGTGAAGTTGACGAAGCGGACCAGGGGGTGGGTGACCAGGGGATCGCCGATCTGCGACGCCGAGCCGGTAACGATGTTGACTACTCCGGGCGGCAGCAGGCGGGCGATCTTCTCCAGGGTCTGCGTGGGTGCGAGCGCCGAGTTGTGGCTGGGTTTGACCACCACCGTGTTGCCGGCCATCAGCGCCTGCGGCAGCTTGGCGCCGAGGATCGACAGGGGCCAGTTCCACGGCACGATGAGCGCCGCCACGCCTCTGGGCTGCCGCGTGATGATGGTGTCGAACGGCGGGCCGGCGATCTGCTCGTCCGCGGCCAGCCGGTCCGCGTAGGAGGCCGACAGCGCGAACCGGTCGCCCAGCCGCGACATTTCCAGCAGGGTCTCTTTCAGGATCTTGCCGTGCTCGCGGCAGAACAGGCGCGCGCGGGCGGCCACGTCCGCCTCGTCGGCCACCAGTTCCTCGACGATCTTGTCCAGATAGGCGGCGCGCTCGGCGTATGACAGGGCGGCCCATGCGGGGAAGGCGGCGTGGGCGGCCTTGGCCGCCGCGTCCACATCGGCGGGCGTTGCGTCGGCGGCGTGGCCGACAAGCTGGTCTGGCCTGGCCGGATTGAACAGTTCATAGGTGCCGCCGCCGGTGGCCGCGCGCGACTCGCCGCCGATGTAAAGCCCGGTGGTGACCGGCGCATCGATCGTCTGGGTTTCCATCTGCCGTGCCCTTTGCCCAAAGCCAGCGCGCGGAAGGACATGGCGGTGTCGCCGGGATGTGAAAATCGCGTCTGAAACGGCGCGCGCTTTTTGGCGGCGCCTGCGACATCCTGTCCTCCCTGCGCCTCATAATCCAGATTTTGCCGGCAAAGTTAAGTGCAAATTCGCCGTCGACCGCCAAGCGCGGGCCAAAATGCCGCCGATGTGATCGATCTTTCGCAAGGCGGTTGCCTGCTCACTTAAGCGTCTGGCATGCTGCGTCGGCGCGGCCTGGGGAGTAACATGGGACAGATCACGCGTCATTGGATCGATGGAAGCTGGGTCGAGGCCGGCCCGGTCGCCGATACGATCGCGGTCTATGGTGGCGAGGCGAATGCGGGCTATCACCATGGTGACGGCGAGATCGCGCTGTCGGCGATCGCGGTGGCGCGGCGCACCTTCGATCGCTCGCAATGGGCGCATCAGCCGCGGCTGCGTGCGCAGGCGCTGAACGAGATGGCCGATGCGATCGCGGCGCGCGCCGGCGAGATCGCCGAGCAGATCGCGATCGAGAACGGCAAGGTGCTGGCGCACTGCCTGCACGAGACCAACGCCGCCGTCAGCGAGGCGCGATACTATGGCGGGCTGGCCCGGTCGATCTTCGGGCGTGTTGCCGAAATCGACGAAGGCAAGCAGTCGATCTTCGCGCGCGAACCCATCGGTGTGGCGGCGGTGATCGTGCCGTGGAACGCGCCCTCCACGCTGCTGCTGCGCGCGCTGGGGCCGGCGCTCGCGGCGGGCTGCACGGCCGTTATCAAAGGCGCGCACCAGACCAGCTCCGTCAACCGCATCTATGCCGAGTGCTTTGCCGCATGTCCGTCTCTGCCGGCCGGCGTCGTCAATATGGTACACGGCGATCTGGAGGTCGCGCAGACGCTATGCACCGACGAAGACGTGGACGTGGTCGCCTTCACCGGGTCGAGCGCCACCGGCAAGAAGATCATGGCCGCCGGAGCGCCCACGTTGAAGAGGATGGTGCTGGAGCTCGGCGGCAAGGCGCCCGCGCTGGTGTTCGCCGACGCCGACATGGACATGGCGGTGCGCGAGGTGACGGCGGGCCTGGTGCCTCATACCGGGCAGATGTGCACCGCGATCGCGCGCATCCTGGTGGCGGGGGATGCCTGGAACGAATTCGTGCCGAAGCTGATCGAGGCGGCGCGGGCCGTCAACGTTGGCGATCCGCTCGATGTCGATGTGCGCATGGGGCCGCTGTTCGATATCGCCAGTGCGGAACGCTACGCGGCCAACGCCGCCGCCGCGCGCCAGGCCGGCGAGACGTTGCTCGACGGCGAGGTCCGCGACGGCCATCCGCGCGCCAATGTGGTGACGCCCGCGCTCTATGCGTTGGAGGACCGCGATCACCGCCTCGTTCACGAAGAATTGTTCTCGCCGATCGGCATTGTGGAGCGTTTCGACGATGAAGAGGCTGCCGTGCTGAGCGCCAATTCCACCCGTTACGGGTTGGCTGCCAGCGTGCACACGCGCGATCACGGCCGCGCGCGGCGGGTGGCCCGGGCGCTGAAATCCGGCACAGTGTGGATCAACTGCCACAACCGGCTGTTCGCCGAGGCCGAAACCGGCGGCTATCGCGAGAGCGGGCTGGGCCGTCTGCACGGGCTGGAGGGGCTCGATCCGTTCATGGAGACCAAGCACATCTATGCCGAGTTCGGCCGGCTGCCGACGGGCTAGCGATGGGCCGGCTGGATGGTAAAGCATGTCTGGTGAGCGGTGGCGCGAAGGGCCTCGGCCGACATTTCGTCGCCGCGCTTGCGGGCGAAGGGGCAAAGGTTGCGATTGCCGATGTTGCGGACGGCAGCCGCGTCGCCGAGGAACACGGCGGCATCTTCATCGAAACCGACGTGTCGGATCCCCAGGCCGCGGCGGACGCGGTCGCCGGAAGCGAGCGGGCCTTCGGCAGGGTCGACGTCCTGGTCAACAATGCGGCCGTTTACGCGACGTTGGCGATGGCCCGCTATGATGAGATCGACCCCGATCTGTGGGACCGGGTCATGGCGGTGAACGTCAAGGGAGCGTTCAACATGGCCCGGGCGGCTGGGCCGGTCATGGAGCGCCAGGGTTCGGGCAAGATCATCAACGTGACTTCCGGCACGGTCTACAAGGGCATGCCCAACATGCTGCACTACATCGCCTCGAAGGGGGCGCTGACCGCGATGACGCGAGCGCTCTCTCGCGAGCTGGGTAGTTCTGGGGTCTGCGTCAACTCGCTGGCGCCCGGGCTGACGCTCTCCGACAGCATCCTGGAAAACGCCGAGCATCTTGATCAGGCGCGTGAACGGGTCGTCGCTTCGCGCGCGATCCAGCGCGACGGCTATCCCGACGACCTGGTGGGCGCGCTGCTCTTCCTGGCTTCATCGGATTCGGACTTCGTAACCGGGCAGACGCTCGTGGTGGACGGCGGTTCGGTCAACACCTAGGCGCTGCCGGATCTGCTCAATGCGAGCCGCGGCGCATCGATGCGATCAACTTGCCCAGCGTTTTGATGAAGGCGTCGCGTTCGGCGGCCGGGAGTTCCGCAAGGGCGGAGCGGTTGACCTCGGATGCGGCCTTCTTCGCGCGCGCCTCCAGTGCCCGTGCGTGGTCGGTCAGCCAGATCAGCTTGGCGCGCTTGTCCTGGGGATGGTCGGTGCATCGGATCAGGCCGTCACGTTGCATGCGCTTCAATGTGTTGGCCAGCGTCGCCTGCTCCACGTCCAGCCGCTCGACCAGATCGGCCTGGGTCAGGCCGTCGCCCTCCCACAACTCCAGCAGGGTCATGAACTGGGCCGGCGCGATGCCAAGCGGCGCGATGCCCGCCTGAAGCCGGTTGGCAAACAGACGCGCCAGATGGTTCACCAGAAACCCGGCCGATTTGCTTCTATCGAATCGCACGACACAATGTCGCAGATCCATAGCTTGCTGTCAATTTAAACATAGCATACTATATAAATTAGCACGAAGGAGATTAGGTCATGAAGCAACGTGTCCATCCGATCGCCGGAATGGTGGCCATGGCGATGATCGCCATCTTCTGGCTGTCGACCGCGATCTCGGAACTCTCGGGCTCCCAGCCATTCATTACCGACGTAAAGACGTTGATCCCGTGGGGCTTCGCGATCCTTATTCCCGCGCTGGCGATAACGGGCGGCAGCGGGTTCTCCCTGGCCGACGGCCGTGACGGCGGCCTGATCGGGATCAAGAAGCGGCGTATGAAGATCATCGCGGCGAACGGCATCGTCGTTCTGGCGCCGGCGGCGTTTTTTCTTGCCTACAAGGCGGGCGCCGGTCAGTTCGACATGGGCTTCTACGCGGTTCAGGCGGTGGAGTTGCTGGTCGGCGCGGTCAATCTGTGGCTGCTGGCGCGCAACGCGCGCGATGGTCTGAAGATGACGACCACGCGTCGCAGGCGCAAAACCGCGGCGACATGATGTATGGCGGTGTTGGCGTCATTGGCACGATATGTGGGGATGCTTATCCCACGAACGCCTTTTCCAGCACGAATGTGCCGGGCCGCGCGTTGGAGCCTTCCTCCAGGCCGGCGGTCTGGGCCAGGGCCTTGACGTCGAGGTTGAAGCCCATCGAGCCGCAGATCATCACGCGGTCGCCTTGAGCCGACCATGCCGGCACGCCCAGGTCTTCGAACAGCTTGCCGCTGGCTATTCGCTCGGTGATCCTGCCGGTGTTGCGGGACGGTTCCTGGGTCGTGGTCGGGTAGTAGGTCAGCCGGCCGGCGGACGCCTCGCCCACCAGCGGATCGCGGGCGATGCGCTCCATCAGCTCCTCGCCATAGGCCAGATCGGTCCTTTCGCGGCAGGTGTGGGTGAGCACCACCTGGTCGAACTTCTCATAGGTTTCGGGATCGCGCAGCAGCGAGGCGAAAGGGGCGATGCCAGTGCCGGTGGCCAGCAGATAGAGCCGCTTGCCGGGGATGAGCGCGTCGAGCACCAATGTGCCGGTCGGCTTGGGCCGCAGGATGATCGCATCGCCGACGCGGATGTTCGCCAATCGCGAGGTGAGCGGGCCGTTCGGCACCTTGATCGAATAGAACTCCAGTTCCTCGTCCCACACCGGCGAGGCGATCGAGTAGGCGCGCAATATGGGTTTTCCGTTGTCGCCGGGCAGGCCGATCATCACGAACTCGCCGGAGCGGAAGCGCAGCGAGGCCGGCCGGGTGATGCGAAACGAGAACAATCGGTCGGTCCAGTGGGTGACCGACGTGACGGTCTGCGCATCGGCCAGGGCGCCGGTTGCCGGGTGGTCGCGGCCGAGTTCGGCCGGTTGGGCGAGATGGGTCATGACGGGTTCCTGAAAATCCGCTTAGGCAGCCGGATGATGGGCGCGGCCAAGCTGGTCCTGATAGCTCGATTGCGCCCAGCCGGCATGGGCGATCCATTGATCCTCGGTTTGCCGGCTCCCCGCTTCGTCGCTGATCTCGATCTCGTCAAAGCCGCTGCGCCGGGCAAAGGCGTACTGGTCCGGGATCACGTGGCCGGCCGCACGAACGCGCCCTGCAAAGCCAATCTCACGCAGACGCCGCGCCAGCGAGAAACCACGCCCGTCGGCGAAGCTGGGAAAGGCGATGCGCACGAGGCTTACTCGATCCAGCAGCCCGCGTATTTGATCTATGTCAGCATCGTTGGGCAGATCGAGACCCAGCCGCGCGTTGGACTGGGGCAGGCCCGCCTCCAGCGCCTCGTCGAGCGACACGATCGCGCCGGCGTCGGCCCAGTCGTCCGCGGCGAAGCCGGTGTCCGTGACGATGATGCTCATGCGACCTTCTCCGTCTTTCTCTCCACCCGTCCGTCGACGATGTGGATGCCACATTCTTCCTTGTCCCGGCCGCGCCAGCGCCCGGCGCGCGGGTCTTCGCCGGCGGCGACCGGAGTGGTGCATGGTTCACAGCCCAGCGAGGCGAAGCCTTTGGCCACGAGCGGGTGGCGCGGCAGACCATGGGCGTCGATATATTCGCCCTGTTCGATGTGCGACCAGTCGACCAACGGGTTGACGCGCAGCCGCCAGCCCTTGTCCTGCTCGAAGACCTCCATGGTCGAGCGCTCGGCCGTCTGGTGGCGCTTGCGCCCGGTGATCACTACGTCGAAATCCTCCAGCGCGGTCTCCAGCGGTCGCACCTTGCGCAGATCGCAGCAGGCGTCGGGGTCGGTTTCATGCAGCTTTCGCTCGGGGTCGGCCTTGAGAAGATCGCGACCGGCCGGCGCGATGCGGCGCACGTCCAGCAGTCCGAGCCGCTCGGCGACTTCCTGCTGGTATTTCAGGGTTTGCGCGAACAGCATCTGCGTGTCGGCGAACAGCACCGGGGTAGCCGCATCCGCCTGCGACAGCATGTGCAGCAGCACCACCGATTCGGCGCCGAACGAGGAGACCAGCGCCACCCGGCCGCCGAACAGGCCGCTCACCGCATCGCGCATGATGTCGGGCGCCTGGCGCCCGGCGTAGAACGCGTTGAGCGCGGCCAGCCGTTTGGGATCAGGCCGCATGGGCTTTCGCTTCGCTATAAAGAGCAGCCTTGAACGGCTCCATGCCGACGCGGCGATAGGCCTCCAGGAAGGTCTCGTCCCGGCTCTCGCGCAGGCCCAGATAGGCGTCGATCAGCCGCTCGACCGCAGGGATGATTTCATCGGCGGCGAAGCCCGGTCCGGTGCGCGTGCCGATCGTCGCCGTCTGCGTGCCGTCGCCGCCTAAGGTGAGCTGGTAGCTTTCGACCCCGGCCTTGTCGAGACCGAGAATGCCGATATGGCCGACGTGATGATGGCCGCAGGCGTTGATGCAGCCGGAGATCTTGATCTTCAGCGGACCGATGTCCTTCTGAACGCGGATATCCTCGAAGCGCTGCGAAATCTCCTGGGCGATCGGGATCGAGCGCGCGGTGGCCAGGGCGCAGTAGTCCATGCCGGGGCAGGCGATGATGTCGGAGATCAGCCCGACGTTTGCGGTGGCCATCCCGGCCTCGCGAAGCGCGGCGTGGATGGCGGGCAGATCGGCGCGGTAGACGTGCGGCAGGATGATGTTCTGCTCGTGGGAGACCCGCAGTTCGTTGTGGGAATAACGCTCGGCCAGATCGGCGAGCACCCGCATCTGGTCCGACGTGGCGTCGCCCGGCGTGCCGCCAATGGGTTTGAGCGAAACCGTGACGATGGCGGCGCCCGGCACCTTGTGCTCGGACACATTGGTGTCAATCCACGATTCCAGAAGTGGATCGCGAACCGGAGTGTCAAGGGAGATAGACATCACGGGCGGATCGAGTTCAGGCTGAGAGAATGCCGCTTCGATCGCCGCGACCAACGAGGGTTCCGGTCCGCGAAAGTGCTTTTTCTGGGCTTCGAAGGCGGCTTCGATCCGGGTCTTGATCTCATCAAGTCCGGTTTCGTGCACCAGGATCTTGATGCGCGCCTTGTATTTGTTGTCGCGCCGGCCGCTCAGATTGTAGACTTGGAGTATCGCCTCCAGATAAGGCAGCAGGTCGATCTTGGGCAGGAACTCGCGCACCACCTTGCCGACCATGGGCGTGCGGCCCAAACCGCCACCGACGATTACCTCGTAGCCCGGCTCGCCTGCTTCGTTTCGCACCATGCGCAGGCCGATGTCATGCGCCTTGGTCACCGCCCGGTCGTTCGGTGAGCCCGTGATCGCCACCTTGAACTTGCGCGGCAGGAAGGTGAATTCGGGGTGATCGGTCGACCACTGGCGCAGCAGTTCGGCGGTCGGGCGCGGGTCCTCGATTTCGTCGGCCGCCGCCCCGGCAAAGTGATCGGCCGTGACGTTGCGGATGCAGTTGCCCGAGGTCTGGATCGCGTGCATGCCCACGTCGGCCAGCGCGTCCAGCATGTCGGGCACGTCCTTGAGCTTTGGCCAGTTGAACTGGATGTTCTGCCGCGTGGTGAAATGGCCGTAGCCCTTGTCCCACTTATCCGCGATGTCGGCCAGTTGCCGCATCTGGGCGGGGTTGATCGTGCCGTAGGGAATGGCGACGCGCAGCATATAGGCGTGCAGCTGCAGGTACAGCCCGTTCATCAGCCGCAGCGGCTTGAACTCGTCCTCGGTGAGCGAGCCGTCGATGCGGCGCTCGACCTGGGAGCGGAACTTGCGCACGCGTTCGCGCACATAGCCTTCGTCGAATTCGCTGTAGGAATACATGGGAGCTTAAGCCTGCGCTTGTTTGCCGTGGTGGTAGTTAGAAGGGCCGCGGGTGCGGAATGCCTCGCGGAAATGGATCGGCAGCGGCCGTCCGTCGGCACCGAGCTCGGCGTCCGCCAGATAGGCGCCGATCTGCACGTCCTGTTGGGCTTGCGCGACGGCGAGCAGTTCGTCGGCCCGCTCCTGGGTTTGCGCAACCGCCGCGTCGCCATGCTCGCGCGACCAGGTCCCGTCTGCGCGCAGGTAGATCACGTCGCCCTCGAACAGGTCGTTGGCGGTGACGATCTTGGGGGTAAACGCTCTGGCCATCACGAAACCTCCACTTGGGCGATGCCTTCGATGTCGATCTCTTCCATTGCCCGGGCGGCCTGGCGGGGTTCGAGACCCAGCAGCAGCACCGCCGGTCCGTCGATGGCGGCCGCGTCGATGGCGACGGGCAGGTCGCCCAAGGTGGTGGCGATGATGCGCTCATCGGATCGCGATGCGTTCTCGACCACGGTGACCGGCGTGCGCCGGTCCGCGCCGTGCATCAACAGCCGGCCCTGGATGAACCGCGCCGCGTGTACGCCCATATAGATCGCCGCCGTCGCGCCTTGGGATGCCAGCTCGCGCCATTCGTGCTCGGCGAAGCCCTCGGTGGCGCGACCGGTCAACACGCGCAGGTCGGAATTGCGGCCGCGCCGGGTGAGCGAGGCGCCGATGCCGGCGGCTGCGGCGGTTGCCGCCGTGATGCCGGGCACGACCTCGAAGGCGATGCCGGCGGCTTCCAGTGCTTCGAGTTCCTCGTCGAGACGGCCGAACACGGTCGGATCGCCCGACTTGAGCCGGACCACCAGACCGCTTTCGCGGCCATGCTCGACGAGCAGACGGTTGATGTCGGCTTGTTTCCACGCCGGGCCGTAGCCCTTCTTGCCGACGCTTATGATGGTTGCCTCGCGCCGCGCCAGTTCGAGGATCGGCTGGGGCACCAGCCGGTCGTGCAAGATCACGTCGGCCTGGCTCAGCAGGCGGCGCGCCTTGACCGTAAGCAGGTCCGGATCGCCCGGGCCCGCACCCACGAAGGCCACCGGCTGGCTGGGTTGCTCATCGGCCAGGATTTCCGCCAGCAGGGAACTCAGGCGGGTCTTGATTCCCGCCGCGCCCGACTGGCCATGCGCCCGCACGCCGTCGCCGAAAAAGAAGCGATGCCAGAACGTGCGCCGCTGTTCGCCGGTGGGCAGAATGTTGGCGATGGGTCGGAACCGGTTGGCGATCTTCGCCAGCGCGCCCAGGCCGGCCGGCAGCATCTCTTCCAGGTCCGCCTTGATCTTGCGCGCAAGCATCGGCGCGGTGCCCTCGGTGCCGATCGCGATCGTCACCGGATCGCGGTCGACGATCGCAGGGGTGATGAATTCGCTGTCGCCAAGATTGTCGACGATGTTGGTGAGCACGCCCGCGGCTTTGCCGATCCGCGCGACCGCCTTGTCCGCCGCCCTGCTGCCGTTGGCGCCATAGAGCAGCCGAGCGCCGGCAACGTCAGCCTCGCTTACCCTGCGCTCGACGAGCGTCAGTTCGCTTTCATCCGCCCAGGCGCGGATTTGCTCGTGTGGCTTTTCGCCGAAGACGGTAATCCGGGCCCCGGTCTTCATGAGCAGGCGGATCTTCGGCACGGCCACCTCGCCGGCGCCGGAAAGCACCACGGGCTGGCCGGTCAGATCGATAAAAATCGGGAAATGGCGCATGGCGACACTCGAAACCCGGCAAGAACCGGCCTATTGAAACCAGTTTCTAATATTGGGGGGTTTGAGCGAAAAACTAAGAAAAATTAGTTCTACATACCGCGCCTACGCGACAATATGTTGCGCGAGATGGCGGATTCGTAGGAACGAGCCCAAAGGCCGCCACCGAGGCCGCTAATCCCAGGTCAATTGCAGGCCGGAGAGCCCGTGAAAATGGTAGCGGTCGGCGTATTGTGGCTCGGTGGCCAGGCGCAATCCCGGTAGCCGTTCGAGCAGTACCGGCAGGGCCACTGCCATCTCCAGCCGCGCCAGTGGTGCGCCCACGCAGAAGTGGATGCCGGCGCCGAAGCTGGTGTTGCCTTCGCCGCCGCGGGCGAAATCCAGCCGGTGTGGTTCGGCATATTTGGCGCCGTCGCGGTTGGCGGCGCCGAGCAGCACGCCGACCGTCTCGCCGCGCCTGAAAGCGCGCCCGCCGATCTCCAAGTCTTCCAGCACGAACCGGGTAAACATGTGCAACGGTGCATCGAAGCGGATCAGCTCCTCGCAGGCGCGCGCGACGGCCGCCTCGTTCGACCAGTCAACCGCATCGACCGCGCCTTCGCGCAGCAGACAGAACACCGAATTGCCCAGCGCGTGCACCGTGGCCTCGTGGCCGGCATTGAGCAGGAGAATGGTCGTGGTGACGACTTCCTCGTCGGCCAGTTCCTCGCCGTGATCGCTCACGCTCACCAGATGGCTGAGCAGATCGTCGCGCGGCGCGCGCCGGCGTTCGGCGATCAGGTCGCCGATATAGGCGGAGAACTCGGTGGTCGCCCGCTCCGCGGCGTTCTCGATCGCCTGGTCGCGCTTGAACTCGTACATGGCGACCATGGCATGCGACCACGCCAGCAGCTGATCGGCCATCTGCCGGGGCACGCCGATGAGATCGGCGATGACGATGACGGGGATTTTCTCGGCGAAGGCCGGCAGCAGATCGACCTGAGCCTGGTCGATGAACCGGTCGATCAACTCGTGCGCGAGCGCTTCGATGCGCGGTCTAAGGCTGAGAATCTGGCGCGAGACGAAGGCGCGGTTGATCAACCGGCGCAGCCTGGTGTGTTCGGGCGGCTCGCGCTCCAGCAGGGACTGCGCCTCGAAGGCGTAGAATTCGCGCAGATGTTCGGGCGGGGATGGTGCGGCCGGCTCGTCCGGCGTACGCCTGAACTCGCGGCCGAAGCGCCGGTCGCGCAGGATGGCATTGACCAGATCATATCCGGCGAAACACCAATGATCGTAGTCGCGCCATAAGAAACAGGGACCCAGGTCGCGCATGAGATCGTATGCGGGATAGGGATTGTTGAAGAAGGCAGGGTTGCGCGGGTCGCACGAGACCGACTGGTCGGCGTCCACGTGCACCACCGCGGCGGCGTCTTCGGTCCGGGATGCCTGGATGGCCGTCATTTCAGTTGCAGTCCCGTGATCGCCTCAAGTGCGTCGAGCACGACGTTCTGCCGTGCGAGCAGGTCGCTGCGATCCACAATATCGATGTTGATGGCGAAGACATAGACCTCTTGGCCCGCCTCCAACCAACCGACCAGCCATCCGACATCGGGATCGGCCGAAAGCGCCCAGCCGGTCTTCGCGCGCAGCACCCAGTTGTCGCCCCGTTTCAACTCGATGATGTCGATGACGGCCTCCTGATGCGCCGGTGAATAGGGCAGCGAGCGGGCGTTGAGTTTCTTCAGGAACTCGACCTGCTCGTCGGCCGATATCGTCAACGGGCCTTCTAGCCAGAACCGATGGATGGTGCCGCCGATCTCGCGATTGCCGTAGCCGATCCTGTCGATTTCGGCCTGCATGCGTTCAACACCGATGCGACGCGCCATCTCTTCGTAGACCGGCACGGCGGAAACGGCGATCGCCTGGCGCAGAGAGAGCGGCCGGTTCCAGGCCTCGATCCGCCGGTGCTTGCCGTCCCATGGCACGATCTCGTCGACGCTTTCGACAGCGCCCACATGCAGGGCGAACAGCGAGTGCGGAATCTTGAACGTGGAGGCGGGCAGTATGCGGCGCGCGGCGCGTTCTGCGTCGTGCACCCAGCGCCTGCCGTCGCTTAACCGTTCGATGCGCAGCGTGCCCTCCACGCCCGCCTCCTGAAACGATTGGCTCAACGGTGAGGCCGCCGCCGGCATGGCGGTGGATATCAGAGCTGCAAGCCAGATGAGCGATAAAAGAGCAGCGGATTTGATCATGGTCGTCCTTGAATGCCGGGGCACGGGGTTGCAACGGGCTGCAATGGGCCTTGATTGTGCAACCACGATGGCGGTCATCGACCATGCTTTCGGCGCGCCGGTTGGCCAAACATCGATCGCGGGTCTATAGTTCGCGGACCTACCGTGTTGGCGTTGTGTTCAGTTCACATCATGACAGCGACTGCGATCTCTTCGGACCAGCTCAGCCTCGTGCATCACAGCCTGCAGGCGCACCGTCCATCCGGGCGCTGGTCGCTGAAGATGCGGCGCGAGGGCCGGCACCGGCTGCTGGTGATCCGCGCCCAGCTCAACTTCTACTATTTCTGGGAGAAACGCTGGTTCTTCATCGCCATGGCGGTGGCGGCCGCAATGCTCTACGCGCCGACGCCGCCGGGGCTGACGCGGGAGGGGTGGATCGTGCTGACCATGTCGGTCACGGCGACCATCCTGTTCATCACCGAACCGGTGCCGCTGCCGACCGTTGCGCTGATGATCATCTGCGGCGAGGTGCTTCTGCTGGGCATCGAATCGACCGAGGTCGCGCAAA
The DNA here is from genome assembly GCA_028281105.1 of Rhizobiaceae bacterium. Lineage (GTDB taxonomy): Bacteria > Pseudomonadota > Alphaproteobacteria > Rhizobiales > Rhizobiaceae > JANQKQ01. The sequence continues at coordinate 18,149 of JANQKQ010000005.1, read as the reverse complement.
GCCTGATGACCGATTCGGTGCTGTTCATCATGGGCTCGCTGATGCTTGCCGTCGCCGTGGTCAAGCAGAAGCTCGACCAGCGCATCGCCTGGCTGATCGTGCGCATGACGGGGACCAGTACGATCGCCATCTGTTTCGGCATATCCCTGGTGTCGGGTGTGCTCGCTTCGTTCGTCGGCGAGCATACGGTGGCGGCGATGATGCTTCCGGTGGGGCTGACGTTGATCAAGCTGACCAATGACGATCGAAACGCGGTGCGCGGGCTGGCCGCCGTCATCCTGTTCTCAATCGCATACGGATGTTCGGTCGCCGGCATCGGCACGCCGTCGGGCGGCGCGCGCAACGCGATCATGATCGGCTATTGGAAGGAGTTCTTCTTCGATCCGACCGACCCGGAAACCCGCCGCTTCCTGATCGATTACGTCACCTGGATGGCTTACGCCTATCCGATCTTCCTGTTGCAGCTGCCGCTATTGACCCTGGTGCTGTTCCTCACCTTCAAGCCCGAGCACAAGCACCTGTCGCGGGCGGTTGCCCGGCTGCGGGCGCAGATGCGGGTGGAGGGGCCGATGATCCCGGCCAACTGGGTGGCGATCATTCTGTTCTTCACCATCCTGTACGGCTGGATATTCCAGTCCGGCACCATCGGTATGGGCACGATCGCGATTCTGGGTGCGGCCGCGTTCCTGGTTGCGGGGCTGGTGCGATGGGAGGATGTCAATTCCGGTGTCAACTGGGGCGTTGTGCTGCTCTACGCGGCGGCGATCTCGCTAGGCGTGCATATGAAGCAGACCGGCGCCGCGCAATGGGTGGCCGAAGGCTTCATCTCGCTGCTGGTTCCGTTTGGCGCGGATGAGGGGATCGGCCTGTGGGTCTCGGTCTCCGCACTCACCACCCTGGTCACCAACACCATGTCGAACGGCGCGGCGGTGGCGGTGCTCGGGCCGATCTCGCTCAAGATGGCGGTGGTCGCCGGCGAAAGCCCGATCATCGTCGGTTTCATCACCGCGGTTTCTTCGGCGTTCGCCTATCTGACGGTGGTCGGCACGCCGGCCTGTACCATCGTATTCGCAGCAGGCTATCTGCGGCCGGCGGATTTTCTCAAAGTGGGCTCGCGCATGGTGGTGGTCTCGACCCTGGTGATGCTGGTGGCGGCGGCGGTCTACTGGCCGACGATCGGGGGATAGGCGATGGCATTGTTCAGCCGCCGAGACGAGGAGGAGGAGCGCCGTCACCTGAAGGAGCTGGAGGCGGAGCAGGAACGCCGGCACGACCGCTTCCGCATCCTGGTCTGCCTCAACGGGACCGATCCGTCCTACGAGGGAGTGAAGATGGCGGCGCGGATCGCTCACAACGAAGAGTGCGACATCATCCTGCTCTACGTGCGCAGGATCGACCAGGGGCTCAACTCGGGCGGGCTGCAGGTGCGCGTGGCGCGCCAGAATATGCTGGACTGGGGGCTGGATCTGCCGGGCATCCAATATCTCAAGGAAGGGCTGAAACTGCTGATCGACGAAAGCAAGCTGACCGACGACTGGAAGATCCAGTCGGCGCACACCGACGTGTTCGGTGATCCCCTAGGGGACAACAAGGTCGAATATCGCTCCCCGAGCGGCAAATCGATCGTCTTGAAACTGAAGATCGCGGTCGACGTGGTCAGCGGCATTCTCGATCAATACGAGCTGGGTCCGTATAATCTGATCATTACCGGTCCGCCGAAACGCTGGCGCCACGAGCTCAGCCGGTTTCGCGATCCTTCAACGGTGCAGAAGGTGGCCATGCTGGCGCCGTGCTCGGTGCTCACCAAGCGTGATGTCGGTGACAGGACGGGCTATCTGATCTGCATCGACGGGTCGGATCACGCGATTGTATCGATGCAGCAGGCGGCGGTGCTGGCGCACCATTGCGGTGAACCGATCACCCTGCTCTCGGTCGCGCGCCAGCGTTCGGATCTGCCGGCGGTCAACCGGCATCTGGCCTATGCGAGGAGCAAGTTGGAGGAACTCGGCCTGACGGTGGTCGACACGTTGGCACCGGTGGGCGAGCCTGTGAAAACGATCGTCGGCACTGGACGCGACTACAAAGTGATCGCCGTGGCCGATTCCGGCAAGTCCACGCTGAAGCGCTTCGTCACAGGCTCGGTGGCTTTCGATGTCATGGGCGGCGCGGACGCTTCGGTGTTGAACGTGCGCTGAAGCATTGGCGGGCACCGGCCGGCGCTTCGGGATGACAAGCGCAAGGCCAAACCGTACAACGATTTCCTGGAGATGGTGGGCAGGCCGGTATGGAAATACTCACAGCCAGCGCGGCGGAACTGGGCCGTGCGATCGACGCGCGCGAACTTGAGCCGCTGGCGGTAACGCAGGCCTATCTCGATGCGGTCGCGCAATCGCCAGTTGCCGACGGCATCTACGCAAGGCTCACCCGCGAACGTGCGCTTGAGGAAGCAGGCGCCGCGTCCAAGCGGGCGGCGGCGGGCGACCGCCTGGGGCCGCTCGACGGCGTGCCGGTGTCATGGAAGGATCTATTCGATACGGCGGGCGTTGCGACCGAGGCGGGTAGTCGCTTGCTGGCCGGCCGTGTCCCGCAGGACGATTGCGAGGTTTTGCGCCGCGCAGGCGCCGCCGGCATGGTGTGCCTGGGCAAGACCCATATGTCGGAGCTGGCGTTTTCCGGCCTCGGCATCAATCCCGTCACCGCCACTCCGCCCAACCGCTACGATCCGGACCGGGCGCCGGGAGGCTCGTCGTCGGGCGCGGCCGCATCGGTGGCGCTTGATCTGGCGCCGATCGCGATAGGGTCCGATACCGGCGGATCGGTGCGGATTCCGGCGGCCTGGAACGGATTGGTCGGGCTGAAGACCACCCATGGCGTGATCTCCACCGAAGGCGTGGTGCCGCTTGCCGGGAGCTTCGACACCGTTGGCCCGCTGTGCCGCACCGTCGAAGATGCCGCGCTGATGTTCGAAATCCTGTCCGCTCACCGGGTCAACCTGGAGCATCCCACGAGTTTGCCGTTCGCCCGCCTGCTGGTGTGCGAGACCACCATGTTGGAAGATTGCGAGCCCGAGCCGCTGCGCGGCTTCGAACAGGCGGTCGCCAGGCTCGAGGACGCCGGCGCGAAGATCGAGCGTCGGCCGATCGAGGAACTGGTGCCGCTCGCCGAGCTGAGCCCGGTTCTCTACCCATATGAAGCCTATCAATATTGGGCCGAGGCCATCGAACGCTCGCCGGATGCGATGTTCGCGCCGATTTTGGATCGATTCCGGTCGGGCCGGTCGGTTAGCGCTACCCAGTACGAACTGGCCCATCACAAGATGATGGAGTTGCGACAAGCGTGCGCGGACAAGACCGAGCGCTTCGATGCGGTGATCGCGCCGACGGTGCCGGTCGCGCCACCCAAAGTCGAGCCGCTTCTGGCCGATCCCGATCGGTTCGGCGAGGTGAACTTGATGGCGCTTAGAAACACGCGCCTCGTCAACATGCTGGGCTGCTGTGCGCTCACCCTGCCCACCGGCGTCGATGCCGCCGGCATCATGTTCATCGCCGGACCGAACCGCGAGGAGCACCTGCTGCAACTGGGCATGGCCGCCGAGATGGCGCTATCGTTGTGAAGCGCCTATCGCCGATTTGACGGGCCGGCCCGCTACATAGGTTTCGTGGACGGCCCGGTCGTCACCCATGATCATCAGCGCGAACAGCACATCCGCCAGGCTTTGCGACAGATCATGACGCGCCGCCATGATCGGGGTGGCTTTGGGGTCCAGCACCACCATGTCGGCGAACTTGCCCGCCTGCAGCGAACCGATGGTCTCTTCCAGTCCAAGGGCCCGGGCGTTGCCGAGGGTGGCGAGGTAGAACGCCTCCAGCGGGCTGATGCGCGCACCGACCAGCTGGGAAACGGTATAGGCATCGCGCAGGGTGTCCAGCATGGCGAACGAGGTGCCGCCGCCGATGTCGCAGCCGACGGCGGTTTTGACCGGGGTCTTGCCGTTGCGCGTGTGGCGGCAGCGGAACAGACCCGATCCCAGGAAGTTGTTGGAGGTTGGGCAGTGAACCACGCCCGATCCGCTCTCGGACAGCCGGGCAAGCTCGCGGTCGCCCAGATGGATGCCGTGGGCGAAGAAGCTCTTGGGCCCCAACAGGCCGAACCGGTCGTAGACGTCGGTATAGTCCTTCGCCCAGGGAAAATCGTTGGCGACGACTTCGATTTCGCCGTGGTTCTCCGACAGGTGGGTCTGCATCCACAGGTCCGGATATTGTTTGACCAGGCTGCCCGCCGCCTCCAGCTGCGCTTCACTGGAGGTAACCGCGAAACGCGGCGAGATCGCGTAGCCCAGCCTGCCTGCGCCGGACCATCGTTCGATCAGCTCCACCGATTCGTCGTGAGAGGTCTGTGCATCGTCGGTCAGGCCTTCCGGCGCGCTGCGGTCCATCATCGTGCGCCCGGAGATCAGCGCCATGTTGCGGGAGGCAGCCTCCGCGAACAGCGCGCTGGTGGCGGTCATGTGGATGGTGGAAAAGGCCAGGCATGCGGTGATGCCCTGGCGGAACAGCTCGTCGATGAACTCGACCGCCGCCGCCTTGGCCACGTCCTCGTCGCCGTAGCGCTGCTCCTCGATGAAGGTATAGCGGTTGAGCCAGTCCAGCAGGTCCTTGCCGTACGCGGCGATCATCCGGTACTGCGGAAAATGCAGGTGGGCATCGATGAAGCCCGGCAGGATCAGCCGGTCGCCGTGGTCGATCGTCTCCAGGCCGGCATATTCGTCCGGCACCTCGCCACGGGCGCCGACCCAGGCGATGGCGCCGTCGTCGCCGATCACCACCGCGCCGTCGACCCAATGCGAAACGCATTCGCGCTCACCGACAACCTCAGGGTCGTCGTTGAAGGTCACCACCTGTCCGCGCACGATGGCGCCTGATCGTTCGCCGTTCATTGCTCGCTCCGTCGGCGGGCGAGTGTGCGCAATCGGTCGACCGCTGGCAAGCCGGTGCACCGCGTGTGGTGCATTTTCCCGAGCGGTCCGTCGTGACGCAATCGGCTATTTCCAAACAACCCGGTTTCTTGTTACCGTTTGCGGTCGCTTGGCGGACCCTCATTTTGGATTGCGATTTTACGATGCCGCGCAACAGCCTTCGCTTTCTGCGAAACGGAACCCTGACCGAGGTCGATGCGGTCGGCCCCAACGAGACATTGCTGGACTATCTCAGGCTGCGTGAACGGGCGGTCGGCACCAAGGAAGGCTGCGGCGAGGGCGACTGCGGTGCGTGCACCGTGGCCATCGGCAGGCTGAAGGGGGGCCGTGTGATCTACGAGCCGGTCAACGCCTGCATCCAGTTGCTGGGACAGGTCGACGGCAAGGACGTGGTCGCGGTCGATGATCTGGTGCAGAACGGGGCCTTGCATCCGGTGCAGCAGGCCATGGTCGATCATCACGGTTCCCAGTGCGGCTTCTGCACGCCGGGCATCGTGATGGCCCTGTTCGCGCTCTATCACGCGGGCGTCAAACCGGACCGGAACGTCGTCAACGACTGGCTCGCCGGCAATCTTTGCCGGTGCACCGGGTACCGGCCGATCGCCGATGCTGCGCTGGCCTCGATCAGCGGCGAACCGGCCGACGCACTGGCGCGCCGACGCGCCGATACCGTGCAAGCCCTGGAGAATCTGGCGGACGGCGAGGACTTGTTCATCGGTGATGAAGACAGTTTTTTCGCCGCGCCGGCCACGGTCGACAGCCTGGCGGCGCTCTACGACCGGCACCTTGATGCGGTTATTCTCGCCGGCGCAACCGACGTGGGTCTTTGGATCACCAAGCAGCTGCGTGAGCTGCCGAAGATCATCTATGTGGGTCGCGCGGCCGGGTTCGCCGACATCGATGAGCGGGCCGGCGAGATACGCATCGGCGCCGGCGCCACCTACGCGGATGCGGAAGCGGCGTTGGCCTCGATCGACCGCGATGTCGCCGAAGTCGTGCGCCGGATCGGCTCGAAGCAGATTCGCGCGTCGGGCACGGTGGGCGGCAACATCGCCAACGGCTCGCCAATCGGAGACACGCCGCCGGTGCTGATCGCCCTGGGCGCCGAGCTGGAGCTGCGCCGCGGCGATGCTACCCGGTCGATGGCGCTGGAGGACTTTTTCATCGAATACGGCAAGCAGGACCGGGCGCCGGGCGAACTGGTGAACGCGGTTACCGTGCCGCGGCTGAAGCCGGGCGAGCATTTTCGCGCCTATAAACTGTCCAAACGGTTCGATCAGGACATCACCGGCACGCTCGGCGCGTTTCGCATCGCCGTGGACGGCAATCGCATAACCGGCGCGCGCATCGCGTTCGGCGGCATGGCGGCGACGCCGAAACGGGCCTCGGGCGCCGAGACGGCGCTGGTCGGCGCGTCCTTGAAAAAGCCGGCAAGCTGGCAGGCGGCGATCGATGCGCTGGCCGACGATTTCGCGCCGATCAGCGACATGCGCGCCAGCGCCGATTATCGGCGTCGGGCGGCCGGCAATCTGTTGCGCAAGGCCCTGGCCGAGATCGCCGCCGGCGACAGCCGCGCGAGCCGTGTCGTAGGCATACGGGAGGCTGCACAGTGAACGTTCGAACCGATGCTTCCGCGGTAGGGCACGCGCTCGCCCACGACAGCGCCGCCGGCCACGTATCCGGTCAGGCCGTCTATATCGACGACATAATGGAGCCCGCCGGAACGCTGCACGCGGCGCCCGGCACCGCGCCGGTGGCCAAGGGGATCATCCGTTCGGTGAACCTGGACGAAGTGCGTGCGGCCCCCGGTGTCGTTGCGGTGCTGACGGCTGCGGATGTTCCCGGTCCCAACGAATGCAGCCCGTCGATCGGCGGCGACCCGATCTTTGCCGACGGTGAAGCGATGTTCCACGGCCAGGTGGTGTTCGCGGTAATCGCCAAGACCCGGGAGCAGGCACGCAAGGCCGCCAAGCTGGGCAAGTTCGATATCGAGGAACGGGAGCCGGCGGTGAGCGTGGAAGACGGTATCGGCACGGGTGAGACTGTGCTTGATCCCTATGAGTTTCGCCGGGGCGACCCGGTTTCGGCCATCGCGTCCGCTCATGACTCGGTGCGTGGCACGATGCATGTGGGCGGCCAGGAGCACTTCTATCTGGAGGGCCAGGTGTCGATGGCCGTGCCCACCGACGCCGGCGGCATGCACGTCTACTGCTCCACCCAGCACCCTTCCGAAGTGCAGCATCTGGTGGCGCGCATGCTGGGCCAGCCCGACGCCACGGTGGTGTGCGAGTGCCGGCGCATGGGCGGCGGCTTCGGCGGCAAGGAGAGCCAGGCCGGCCAATGGGCGTGCATCGCCGCGCTGGCGGCGAAGCTGACCGGGCGGGCGGTGAAGATGCGGCTCGACCGTGACGACGACATGAAGTCGACCGGCAAGCGGCACGATTTCCTCGTGGAGTATTCGGCCGCCCATGACGAGCGTGGCGTGCTGGAGGCGGTCGATGTGGATTTCGCCGGCCGTTGCGGCTGCTCGGCCGATCTGTCGCTGGGCGTCAACGACCGCACCATGTTCCATGCCGACAATTCCTACTACTACCCGTTAGCGCGCATCCATTCGCGCCGGGTGCGCACCAACACGGTCTCCAACACCGCGTTTCGTGGCTTCGGCGGGCCGCAGGGCATGGTGTTCGCCGAGCGGATGATGGACCAGATCGCCATCAAGCTGGGAGCGGACCCGCTGGCGGTCCGCAAGCGCAACTTCTATGGCCCGGGCCGGGACATGACGCCGTACGGCATGAAGGTGCACGACAATGTGCTGCGCAAGCTGGTGGGCGAGTTGGAGCGCACATCCGATTACAAGGCGCGCCGGCGCGAGATCGCCCGCTTCAACAAGAAGAGCAGCATCCTGAAAAAGGGCATCGCGCTCACTCCGGTCAAGTTCGGCATCGCGTTCACGCTGAAGCACTTGAACCAAGCCGGCGCGCTGGTGCACGTCTATTCGGACGGCTCGATCCAGGTCAATCACGGCGGCACCGAGATGGGCCAGGGCCTGTACATGAAGGTGGCTCAGGTGGTGGCCGAGGAGTTCGGTGTTTCCGCCGACAAGGTGCGCATCACCGCGACGACCACCGACAAGGTGCCCAACACCACGCCGACGGCCGCCTCGTCGGGCTCCGATCTCAACGGCATGGCCGCCAAGCGGGCCGCCGAGGCGATCAAGAGCCGGATGGTGGCGCTTGCAGCTAAGCTCTATCAGGTCGACAAGGCGGTGATCCGCTTCGCGAACAACGAAGTGAGTCTGGGCGGCCGACGCATCGGTTTCGCCGAGCTGGCCAAGCAATGCTTCCTGGAGCGGGTGCAACTGTCTTCCACCGGCTTCTTCGCCACGCCGAAGATCACCTGGGAGCGCGAGACCGCCAGCGGGCGGCCGTTCCTGTACTTCGCCTATGGCGCGTCGTGCAGCGAAGTGACCATCGATACGCTGACCGGCGAGATGAAGATCGACCGGGTCGACATCCTCCACGACGTGGGCTCCTCGCTTAACCCGGCGATCGACATCGGCCAGATCGAGGGCGGCTTCGTGCAGGGTGCGGGCTGGCTGACGAGCGAGGAACTGGTGTTTGACGGCAAAGGCCGGCTCGCCACCCACGCGCCGTCTACCTACAAGATTCCCACCTGCTCGGACGTGCCGGAAGATTTCCGCGTCGCGCTGTTCGAGACCAAGGGCAATCGCGAGCCGACCATCTATCGCTCCAAGGCGGTGGGAGAACCGCCGCTGATGCTGGCGACATCGGTGTTCAGCGCCATCTACCACGCGGTCGCCTCGATCAATCCGGGCCGGTTCCCGGACCTCGATGCGCCTGCGACGCCGGAGGCGATCCTCAAGGCGGTGGACGCGATGGCTTAGGCGATCGGGCCGAACCAGATTTTCCGAAAGGGAGTTTTCATGAAAACACGGGCAGCGGTAGCGTTTGAGGCGGGCACGCCTCTGGAGATTTGCGAGGTCGATCTGGAAGGTCCCCGCGCCGGCGAGGTGCTGGTCGAGATCAAGGCCACCGGCATCTGCCACACCGACGAGTTCACCCTTTCGGGCGCCGACCCGGAGGGAATCTTCCCTGCGATCCTGGGTCATGAGGGCGCGGGCGTGGTGGTCGAGGTGGGCGAGGGCGTGACCTCGCTTGACGTTGGCGATCACGTCATCCCGCTTTACACGCCCGAATGCCGCGAGTGCGAATACTGCCTCAACCCCAAGACCAACCTGTGCCAGAAAATTCGCGCCACCCAGGGCCAGGGTCTGATGCCGGACGGCTCCAGCCGGTTCTCGCTCGACGGCAAGCAGCTGTTCCACTACATGGGCACGTCCACCTTCGCCAACCATACGGTGGTGCCGGAGATCGCCCTGGCGAAAGTCAACTCCGACGCTCCCTTCGACAAGATCTGCTACATCGGCTGCGGGGTGACCACCGGTATTGGCGCGGTCATCAACACGGCGAAGGTAGAGCCGGGTTCGACCGTGGTGGTATTTGGGCTGGGCGGCATCGGGCTCAACGTCATCCAGGGCGCGAAGCTTGTGGGTGCGAAGCAAATCGTCGGGGTCGACACCAACAACGACAAGAAGGCGTGGGGCGAGAAGTTCGGCATGACCGACTTTGTCAACCCGGACGAGGTCGGCGCCGAAAAGCTGGTCGATCACCTGGTCGAGCTGACCGGCGGCGGCGCGGACTATTCGTTCGAATGCATCGGCAACGTGCAGGTAATGCGCGCGGCGCTGGAATGCGCACACAAGGGCTGGGGCGAATCGGTTATCATCGGGGTTGCCGGCTCGGGTCAGGAGATCTCGACGCGGCCGTTCCAGCTGGTTACGGGTCGGGTCTGGCGCGGCACCGCGTTCGGCGGGGCCAGAGGCCGCACCGACGTGCCGAAGATCGTCGACTGGTATATGGATGGCAAGATCCAGATCGACCCGATGATCACCCACACGCTGAAGCTGGAAGACATCAACACCGCCTTCGATCTCATGCATGAAGGCAAATCGATCCGAAGCGTCGTGGTGTATTGAGTGCGACCGACAAGCCAAACACACCAGGAAGACACGATGGATACCAAGAACCTCGATCAGCCGGACGGCAACGACAAGGACAGTCTCAGCAGCCGGGTCGATGCCCTGTTCTTCAAGAGCCGTAACGTCATCATCGCCGGCGAGATCAACGACAAGGTGGCGCAACGCGCGGTGACCCACCTGCTGGCGCTGGCCGAAGACGGCGATGATCCGATCAATCTGTTCATCTCGTCGCCGGGCGGCCATGTGGAATCGGGAGACATGGTCCACGACATGATCAAATTCATCCGTCCGACGGTGCGAACGATCGGCAGCGGCTGGGTCGCCAGCGCCGGAGCGCTGATCTTCGTCGGTGCGAAACGAAAGAACCGGTTCTGCCTGCCCAACACGCGCTTCCTGCTGCACCAGCCGAGCGGCGGCGCCGGCGGGTCGGCTTCCGACATCGCGATCCAGGCCGAGCAGATCACGGCGATGCGCGAACGCTTCGACCGGTTGTTCGCCGCAGCGACCGGGCAGACGCCGGAGAAGATACACGAAGACACGGCCAGGGATTTCTGGCTGACCACGGACGAAGCGCTCGCATACGGTCTGCTGGGCACGGTCATCAATTCGGTCGACGATTTGCCGTAGTTGGCGCTGGCCCACCGACCCCGTCATCCTCGGGCTTGACCCGAGGATCCAGAAATCAAACGCCACATCTCGTCGCTCCTGGGTCCTCGGGTCGAGCCCGAGGATGACTAGTATGAAGGGCCGATGACGGTTCATAGAGACAGGCAACAAGAGAGAGGCACCTTGGCCAACTCCACCCATCTGTTCGACACCGGCCGCGACGAGGATACGCTCGGCGGGCGCATCCAGCGTGCGCGCGAGGCCAACGGCATGACCACCGCGCAATTCGCCCGCCGACTCGGCGTGAAGAAGGTCACCATGGAGGCCTGGGAGAACGACCGGGATGAGCCGCGCGCCAACCGGTTGACCATGATCGCCGGGGTCCTGGGCATCAGTCCGGCGTGGCTGTTGAGCGGGCTGGGCGAGGCGCCGGCCACGGAGACCGTATCGGGTGAGTTGAAAATCCTGCAGGCGCAGCTGGCCCGCATCCGCGACATGCACGAACAGACGGGACTGGCGATCGAGAACATGGAACGCGCCATCGAAGGGATCGCCAGCAAGGAAGACGGGTAGGCTTCTATAAGTTTAGTCGGTGCCGGCCCACTCCCCCTCCCAACCACCCTCTCGAGGATACTGCCGTGGTGGTTGGGAGGGGGAGTGGGCCGGTGCTGTGCGGAATGTTGCCTACGTTGACGTAAACGGAATGCCATGCGAGGTTTTTCGCCGGTGCCGATCGTCGATCTGTCGGTGGTGAGCGGGATATCCAATGGGCTACAACAGCGTCTTTCGCGCCGATCTGTTCGCCGGCCAGGTGCATATCGTCACCGGCGGAGGCAGCGGCATCGGCCGTTGTATCGCCCATGAGCTGGCCAGTCTTGGCGCCACGGTGGTGCTGGTCGGCCGCAAGCGCGACAAGCTTGAATCTGTGGTTGGCGAGATCACCGAGGACGGCGGAACGGCCGACATGATTTCCCTCGATATCCGCGACGAGGCGCAGGTCGCCGACGCCGTCGACGGTGTGGTCTCGCGCCGCGGCCGCATCGATGGTCTGGTGAACAATGCCGGCGGACAGTTTCCCTCGCCCTTGGGCCAGATTTCCAAGAAGGGCTTCGAGGCCGTGGTGGCCACCAATCTGACCGGCGGCTTTCTGTTGATGCGCGAGGCGTTCAACCGTTGGATGAGCGAGCATGGCGGCGCCATCGTCAACATGGCCGCCGACATGTGGAACGGCATGCCCGGCATGGGCCATTCGGGCGCGGCGCGCGCCGGCATGGTGAATCTCACCAAGACCGCGGCCTGCGAGTGGGCGCACGCGGGCGTGCGGGTCAACTGCATCGCGCCGGGCTGGATCGCTTCGGCCGGTCTCGACACCTATGAAGGGCCGATGACCGCTATCATCCCGAAGCTGAAGGATCATGTGGCGCTCGGCCGGCTCGGGCTGGAGGCCGAGGTCAGTTCGGTGGTGTGCTTCCTGCTGTCGCCGGCCGCTTCGTTCGTCACCGGGGTCACCGTGCCGATCGACGGCGGCGCGCCTTTGGGCAGTGGCATCTACACCCGGCCCGAGGGACGAGGCAATGAGCCCTTCAATGGCTTTCATCGCGCCGTCATGCCGAAGGTGCTGGGCGGCGGGGGCGGGTGATGGCCGCGCGCGGCAGATCCACGCCAAAGCAAGACGCGACCGTGCTGACGAGCACGGTTGACGCCAAATCCACCGCTTTCAGCGCCAACGCCGAGGCGATGACCGCCAAGCTCGACGAGGTGCGCGCGCTTGAGCAAAAAGTACGCGACAACTCGGCCGCCAAGAAGGAACGCTTCGACAAGCGCGGGCAGTTGCTGCCGCGCGAACGCGTGAAGCGAATGCTCGATGCGGACACGCCGTTTCTCGAACTGTCGAAGCTCGCCGGCTACAAGATGCACGACGACGACGGCGACAAGTCGATCATGGGCGGCGGCTCGATCATCGGCATCGGCGTCATCGCAGGCAGGCGCTGCCTCGTTTCCGCAAACGATTCGGCGATCAAGGGCGGCACCATCGCGCCCATGGGGGTGAAGAAAAGCCTGCGTGCGCACGAGATCGCGTTCGAGAACAAGCTGCCGATCGTCTACCTGGTGGAAAGCGGCGGCGCGAACCTGCTCTATCAGTCGGAGATCTTCATCGAGGGCGGGCGCTCGTTCGCCAACCAGGCGAGGCTGTCGGCGGCCGGCATTCCGCAGATCGCCATCGTGCACGGGTCGTCGACGGCGGGTGGAGCTTACCTGCCGGGCCTGTCGGATTATGTGGTGCTGGTCGAGGAGCGCTCGAAGATTTTCCTGGCCGGCCCGCCGCTGGTGAAAGCGGCGATCGGCGAGGTCGCCGACGATGAGTCGCTCGGCGGTGCGGATTTGCACGGGCGGGTGACCGGGCTGGGCGAATATACCGCCAAGGACGACGCCGAGGCTTTGGACCTCGGCCGCTCGATCATGACCCATTTGAACTGGGACGAAACCGGCGAGGATGCCGGCGGTGAGCCGCCGTTGTTCGACCGCGAGGAACTGATGGGCCTGTTCGCGCCCGACGGGCGCACGCCGTGCGACATGAAGCAGGTCATCGCGCGCATCGTCGACGGTTCGCGCTTTCTCGAATTCAAGCAGCGCTATTCGGGCGAAACGGTTTGCGGCCATGCTCGCATCGGCGGCCATGCGGTCGGCATCCTCGCCAACAACGGGCCGATCATGCCGAAGGGCTCGACCAAGGCGGCGCAGTTCATCCAGTTGTGCGATCAGTCGAACACGCCACTGGTATTCCTGCAGAACACCACCGGCTACATGGTCGGCACGGCGGCCGAGCGCGAAGGCGCGGTCAAGCACGGCTCGAAGATGATCCAGGCGGTGGCCAACGCGCGGGTGCCCAAGTTCACCATCGTCATCGGCGGGTCCTATGGCGCCGGCAATTACGGCATGTGCGGACGCGGGTTCTCGCCGCGCTTCATCTTCGCCTGGCCGTCGGCCAAGACGGCGGTGATGGGCGGCGAACAGGCCGCCCGCGTGATGGAGAACGTGACCCGGGCCAAGTACGAGCGCGATGGCGCCGAGATCGACGAAGCGGCGCTGGCGCGCATGGGCAAGGCGATCCGCGATCGCATGGCGGTCGAGTCGACCGCGCTGTTCGGCACCGCAAGATTGTGGGACGACGGCATTATCGATCCGCGCGAAACGCGAGATGTGTTGTCTTTGTGCCTGCAGATCGCCGCCGAAGGCGATGCCCGCACGTTGCAGCCCAACGCGTTCGGGATCGCGCGGATGTAGGAGGGAGGAACGTCGATGCAGTTCACTGCCGAACACGAACAACTGCGCGCCACCGTGGCCCGGTTCGTCGCCGAGGAGCTCAACCCGCACATCGATGAATGGGAGGAGGTCGAAGAGTTTCCCAGCCATGAGATCTTCAAGAAGCTCGGCGACCTGGGGCTGCTGGGCATCAAATACGATCCCGACCATGGCGGGCTGGGGCTCGACTTCTCCTACTCGATGGTGATGGCCGAGGAGCTGGGCGCGGCTACCTGTGGCGGCGTGCCGATGGCGATCGGGGTGCATACCGACATGTGTACGCCGGCGCTCAACCGGTTCGGTTCCGACGAGTTGAAGCGCGAGTTCCTGGCTCCGGCGATCGCCGGCGACGTGGTCGGCTGCCTGGGCGTGTCGGAGCCGGGCGGCGGGTCGGACGTAGCGGCAGTCAAGACCACCGCGCGCGCCGACGGCGACGATTATGTGATTTCCGGCACCAAGATGTGGATCACCAACGGGATGAAGGCCGACTGGTGCTGCCTGCTCGTCAACACGTCCGAGGGCCGGGCGCACGAGAACAAGTCGCTGATCATGGTGCCCATGGATGCGAAGGGCATCGAACGCCAGAAGATCAAGAAGATCGGCATGAATGCCTCGGACACCGCGCAACTGTTTTTCGACGAGGTGCGCGTGCCGAAGACGAACCGCATCGGCCAGGAGGGGATGGGGTTCGTCATGCAGATGCTGCAGTTCCAGGAGGAGCGGCTGTGGGCGGCGACCAATGCGCTGAAGATGCTGGACGGGTTGATCGACAAGACGATCGAATACACTTCCGCCCGCTCCACCTTCGGCAAACCCGTTCTCGACAATCAGGTGGTGCATTTCCGCCTCGCCGAACTGCGCACCGAGGTCGAGGCGCTGCGTGCGCTGACCTGGTCGGCGATCGAGCAATATGTGTCCGGCAAGGACGTGACCAAGCTCGCCTCGATGGCGAAGCTGAAATGCGGACGGCTTTCGCGAGAGGTGGCCGATTCCTGCCTGCAATATTGGGGCGGGATGGGGTTCACCTGGGACAACCCGATCAGCCGTGCCTTTCGCGACGGGCGGCTGGCCTCGATCGGCGGCGGCGCCGACGAAATCATGCTGGGCATCATCTGCAAGCTGGAGGGCACGCTGCCCGGCACCGGAAACCGACGCGCCAGGGATGAGGCGGCCGGGTGAGCGAAAAGGCTATCCTGACCTGCGCGCTTAACGGCGTGCTCACCAATCCGGCGCAACATCCGGTGCCGGTGACTCCGGCCGAATGCGCTGCCTCCGCCAGGGAGGCGTATGACGCGGGCGCGGCGATCATCCATGTGCACTTCCGCCGGCAGGGCGAGGGCATGGGGCATCTGCCCAGCTGGGAGCCGGCCGTGGCGGAAGACATCGTCGGCGCGATCCGCCAAGCTTGTCCGGATGTCATCATCAACCAGACCACCGGCGTGGTCGGCAAGGACATATCCGGACCGCTCGCCTGCATGCGGGCGGTGAAGCCGGAGATCGCCGCCTGCAATGCGGGCAGTCTCAACTATCTCAAGGCGAAGGCGGACGGGTCCTGGGCCTGGCCGCCGATGTTGTTCGACAATTCGGTAGAGAAGATCGCCGGCTATCTGCAGGGGATGGCCGAAGTGGGCGCGCTGCCGGAGTTCGAGTGTTTCGACACCGGCATCGTGCGTTCGGTCGACATGTTCGTGCGCAACGGCATGGCCGATCATGCGCAATATAACCTCGTCATGGGCGTCGCGTCGGGCATGCCGGCGGACGCGCGGTTGCTGGCGCTGCTGCTCGACTATCTGCGCGACGGTGCGCACTGGCAGGCGACGCTGATCGGGCGCGCAGAAATCTGGCCGGTTCACCAGCGCGCGGCGGAGCTGGGCGGCATGTTGCGCACCGGCGTTGAGGATAGCTTCTATCTTCCGAGCGGGGATAAGACGCCCGGCAACGGTGCGCTGATCGAAGCCCTTGCCCGATGCGCCCGGCAGGCCGGCCGCGATATCGCAAGCCCGGCGGAAGCGCGTGCCCTGCTTGCGCTGGCCGATTGATCACACCTATCTGTCAACCCCTTGCGTTTGACCGCCATTTGCGCCGATTATCGCGCCAACAACAATTCGCCGTCGCGGAGGAGGACCCATGGCGACCCAGCCCAAAACGAAGAAGACCACACCCGCGCGCAAGAAGACGGCGGCCAAGCCGAAGGCGGCCGCCAAGCCCTGGCTGAAATCCTATCCGCCGGGGATCGCCCACGAGATCGGCGAGCTGGAACATGCCTCGCTGGCGCAGCTGATCGAGGAATGCTGCGATAAGTATGCCAGCCGGTCCGCCTATACCTGCATGGGTAAGACCATCACTTTCGCCGACATGCTGCAGCAGTCGTCCCATGTGGGCGCCTGGCTGCAGTCGAAAGGGCTGAAGAAGGGCGACCGGGTCGCCATCATGATGCCGAACATCCTGCAGTATCCGGCAGTGCTTGCCGGGGTGCTGCGGGCCGGCTGCACGGTGGTCAACGTCAACCCGCTGTACACGCCGCGCGAGCTCGAGCACCAGCTCAACGATTCCGGCGCCAAGGCGATCTTCATCCTGGAGAACTTTGCCGCCACGCTGCAGGCGGTGGTCGCCAGGACGAAGGTCGAGCACATGGTGGTGACCTCCATGGGCGACATGATGGGCGGGCTGAAGGGCGCGATCGTCAACCTCGTCGTGCGCCGGGTCAGGAAGATGGTGCCGGCCTGGTCGCTGCCCGGCCATACGCCCTATACGACGGCGATGTCTGCCGGGCAGGGTATGTCGCTGACCCCCACCGATGTGGGCCATTCCGACTATGCGTTCCTGCAATATACCGGCGGCACCACCGGGGTGTCGAAGGGCGCGGCGCTCACCCACGCAAACGTGCTGGCGAACGCGGCGCAGAACCGCGAGTGGCTGAAGGCGGTCAACGACGGCAAGGGGCTGCCCGAGGACCTGACCTATGTGTGCGCCCTGCCGCTCTACCACATCTTCGCGCTTACCGTTTGCGCGATCATCGGCCTGGACCAGGGCGGTCACAACATCCTGATCCCCAACCCGCGCGACATCCCCGCCTTCGTCAAGGAGCTGGGCAAGCACAAGTTCCACATCTTCCCGGGGCTGAACACCCTGTTCAACGCGCTGCTCAACAACGAGGACTTCCGCAAACTGGACTTCGAGCCGCTGCTGCTGTCGCTGGGCGGCGGCATGGCGATGCAGCAGCCGGTGGCGGAAGCCTGGGAGAAGCTGACCGGCTGCGTGATCGCGGAAGGCTACGGCCTGTCGGAAACCTCGCCCGTGGCCACGTCCAACCGGTTCGATTCGACCGAGTTCTCCGGCACCATCGGCCTGCCGATTCCGTCCACCGAGATCGCCATTCGCGACGACAATGGCAAGGACCTGCCGCTCGGCGAAGTCGGCGAGATCTGCATTCGCGGCCCGCAGGTGATGGACGGCTACTGGAACCGGCCGGACGAGACCGCGAAGGTGATGGCCAAGGACGGGTTCTTCCGCTCCGGCGACATGGGGTTCATGGACAAGCGCGGCTACACCACCCTGGTCGACCGCAAGAAGGACATGATCCTGGTCTCCGGCTTCAACGTCTATCCCAACGAGATCGAGGAGGTGGTCGCCTCCCACGATGGCGTTCTGGAGGCCGCCGCGATCGGCATCGAGGACGCCCACTCCGGCGAGGTAGTGAAACTGTACGTGGTGCGCTCGGACCCGGCGCTTACCGAGGACGACGTCAAGGCCTGGTGCGCGCAGAACCTGACCAACTACAAGCGTCCGAAGGTGATCGAGTTCCGCGAGGAACTGCCCAAGACCAATGTGGGCAAGATCCTGCGGCGTGAGTTGAGGGACGGGTGAACCCCAATCTCCCCCCTTGAGGGGGGAGAACGGTGGGGCCTCCGCCTCAGTCTTCCCGACGCATCGCGGCGAGTGCCGCTTCCGCTCTCTCCCCTGTGGGGAGAGATGTCGACGAAGCCGACAGAGAGGGGGCAGGCCGACGCGCGAAACTGTTCACTCGATGCGATTGCACCAGCGTCATGTCAAAGAACGATGCAAACTGCGGGGCGCTCAATCGAATGCCTGCCGAATGCTAATTTCTGGCACTCAAAAGAGCACCCCGCGCGGAGATTTTTAGACAAGCGACGCTGGTGGCCATCCACACGAGGCAGACGGCTAGACCACGCCGGTCAGGCTTCA
>JANQKQ010000056.1 GCA_028281105.1 Rhizobiaceae bacterium | reverse complement strand
GTCAAGACGTAGTGTCGTTAAATGCGGAAGTGGGGTTGTTGAACGGCAAAAAAGAGCCGGCGGTGGGCCGCCGGCTCTGGGAAAAATCGGGGCGATCGGCTGTTGTCGATTGCGTTCGACCGCCCCAACGGATTTCGCGCTATGGCGCGGTCAGTTGCAGACCCACTTCATGTTGTAGAAGTTGAACTCGAAGCTCTGCATCGGCACCCAGGAGAACCCGTCCATGCAGTTCGAAAACGCCTGCTGCGAACGCTGGGTCAGCAGGAAGACGTCCGATTGCTGGTCGACCAGTCTCGCCTGGATATCCTTGTAGATCCGGTTCTGCTCATCGATGTCGGCGGTGCCGCGCGCCGCGTCGATCATCGCGTCAAGCTCGGGATCGAGTACCCACTCCATCGACGCCCAGGTGCCTTTCGCGTTGGAATGGTACTGGGTGTAGAAGAAGCTGTCCGGCGAGGGATAGGTGGCGCCGTAGAACACCTCGTTGATGGCGGGCGTTGTCTCCGGCTTGTTGGCCAGTTCCGTCATCCGGTTCCAGGGCTCGGGCTTGAGGATGGTGTTGAAGCCGATCTGGTCGAGATTGGACTTCATCAGCAGCGCGATCTCTTCCTCGAACGCCAGCCCGGCCACGAACATGATCTCGATCGGGATCGCATCGCCACCGGCATATTTGCTCTTGGCCACGTGCTCGCGCGCGGCTTCCAGATCGAAGACCGGTGCCTCAAGGTCGCTGTTATAGGCGTCGGCGAACACCGGCGGCATCGGCCCGGCCAGCGGCTCGCCCGGCAGCAGCGTGCCGCGGATCGTCTCGTAATCCGTAGCAGCGGCCACCGCACGACGGATGTGCACATCGTCGGTCGGCGCCACCTGGTGGTTGAGCTTCAGGTAGAAGTTGGTGGCCGTGGGATAGGTGACGATCCGGTAGCCTTCCATCTTGCCGATCGAATCGTAGGTCTCCTGGGCCTGCGCGTCGCTCGACATCGACAATTCGCCCGCCGCGGCAAGCGCTTTGACGGTTGCCTCTTCGTTGGTAACGACGAAACGCACCGTGTCGATCGCCTGATCGTCCCAGCCCAGGTGATAGCCGTCGTAGCGCTTGATCACCATGTTGGCGCCGCGGTTCCAGCTATCGAGCATGTAGGCGCCCGCGCCCGCGCTGTTGTTGGCCAGATAGTCGGCCGCCCACGGATCGGCGTCGGTCTTGTTGGCCTCGGCCAGATCGGAATTGACCACGAACATGATCGGCGTGGTGGTCAGGAACGGCGAATAGACCTTTCTCAGCTTGAACTCGACGGTGTCGCCGTCGATGGCGCTGACCGAATCCTCATCGAGAACGCCCTCGAACAGGAAGGCCGGTCCCTCGTTGAGCGCCAGCAGCCGCTTGACCGAATAGACCACGTCTTTGGCTTCCACCGGCGAACCGTCCTGGAAGGTGACGCCGCTTTTCAGGTGGAAGGTATAGGTCAGCGTGTCGTCGGAGGCCTCCCAGCTTTCCGCCAGCATCGGCAGGATGTTGCCCTTGGAGTCCAGCGTGGTCAGCGCGTCATACAGGTTCACGCCGGCCATATACTCGGTGTAGTCGTTGACCTTGGCCGGATCGATCGTGCCGAAGATCTGCACCACGTTGACCGTGGCCACGTTCTCGGCGTTAGCGGCCCCGGCCGACAGCGCCAGGCCGGCGCCCAACAGCGCGCCGCGTGCTAGCGAACACAATTTACTCATCGTCCTTGCTCCTCTCGTTGTTGCGGCCGGGCAGGGTGCCTCAGCCATTGAGGGCCTCGATCGGTTGGTATTCCAGCTCGTAGCCGAAATATTTCGGGCCCACCAATTCCAGCCCATGATCCGATCGCCACTGCGGATTGCACGGCAGGCCGAACACGATGACTCTGAAGCCGTATCGGATCTGCTCGGTGGTGATCGGTTGTCCGGTTTCCAGATCCAACAGGCAGATCAGGTCCGGTGTCATCGCCAACGGTTTGCCGTTTGCTCGCCGCGCGATCAGGAATTCGTTTTGAAATTCAAGGGTGATGGAAGCGCCGTCGTTGGGTCCAAGCCCGACGATTTCGCACGAGCCGCGCGCGAACCCGCCCTCGGTGCGCCGCTCCACGTCGTGGACGCGGCCCTCGAACAGGCGGATGCCGTTGAGTTCGGAGGCCAGCGCCTGCGCCGGGTTGCGGTTGGCGGCCTGTTCGGCGTCGATGATCCGGCCGATCGACTTGATCAGCGACATCGAGCCGCGCAGGATCGCCTTCTTGGCCTCCGCGCCCCGCATGGGATAGAGCGCGATCAGCGCCGCCCCGCCCATCTCGACGGTGGCCACGCGGGCGAACTTCTCGGTCGCCAGATTGTCGACCGCGTTGATGACGATGGAATTGCCCTTGTCGTCGGCGATCACCATTGGAGTCGCTTTCAGCCCGTGCATGGTCATCGACACCATCTGCAGTTCGGGAAAGGCCCGGCCCATGCCGTCGCCGTCGACGATGGGCAGGCCCGTGGCCGCCGCCACCGCGACGGGAATGGTCGAGTTGAGCCCGCCCGCCTCCACGCAGAAGATCGCGTCGGCCTTGGCGCCCAGATAGGCCTCCAGCGAGGAAAGCGCGGTGCCCACCTCGGTGCCCTTGGGCAGCTTTTCCAGCATCACGGTGGGGGCGCCCATCATGGCGACCGGCATGATCAGCGCATCGTCGTCGAACTCGTCCACATCGGCCACGCGCACCGGTCCGTGTTCGTCAAGCGCCTGCTCAGCCATCAGCTTGCCGATATACGGATCGCCGCCGCCGCCGGTGCCCAGGAACGCGCCGCCGAGCGCGATGTCGGCCATGTCGGCCTTTTCGATGGTCTTGATCGGTTCGACGCTCATTGGGCCGCCTCGCGTTCGCTCGTTCGCGGTAAGGGTGAGTAGGTCAGGTCCGGGTATCCGAAGGCGGCCGGGCCGATCACCTCCAACGCTTGCTCGGAGCGCAGCAGGTCGTGGCAGGGCAGGGCCAGAATGGCGACCCGCTGGCCGTAGCGCAGCACCTCGGTGGTGATCGGCAGGCCGGTGTCTGAATCGAGCACAACGATCAGGTCCGGCACGCAGATCTCCATCTCGCCGTTGCGGCGGAACACCAGGAACTCGTTCTGCAAATCGATGAGCCCGGTCTCGCCGGCGAAATTGCCGAAGCCCTCCAGCTTGACCTCGCCCACCGCGAACCCGCCTTTCAGGTGGCGCTTGAGATCGACGATCTTCGCCGTCATCAGCAGCCGGCCGTCCTCATGCTCCAGAATGGCGGCGATCGGATCGCGGTTTTCCGCCTGGGCTTCGAACACCGCTTTGCCCAGCGACCAGGCTTGCGTCAGCGTGTCTGGAATGGCGAACTGCTTGATGAACGACCCGCGCATCGGCGCCAGCGCGATTCCCGCGGCAGCCCCCATGGTCACCACGCACGAACGCGCCAGCCGCTCCAGCCACACTTCCGAGGCGGTTTGGCGAAAGATGACGATGTTGCCCTTCTCGTCCGCCATCGCGGAAGGGAAGGACTGGTGGCCATAGATCGACCAGGTGCACATCTGCATCTCCGGGAACGCGCGGCCCATGCCGTCGCCGTCGACCACGGGAATGCCCGCCTGCGCCGCGGTCAGCATCGGCTCCATGGAATTGGCGCCGCCGATCTCCGACGAAATCGTCGCGTCGATCTTGTGGCCGAGTTCCTGTTCAAGCGCCCGTAGCGCCCGCAGGCATTCCTCGCCCTGTTCGATCTTCTCCACACCGACCACCGGGGCGCCGATGCCGCCCAGCGAGACGACCAGCGCGTCGTCATCCAACTCGGCGAGGGGAATAACGTCGATGCGCCGGCCCTTACGCAGTTCCTCACGGCAGCGCAGCTTGCCGATATACGGATTGCCGCCGCCGCCTGTGCCCAGAATGCCGGAGCCCACCTCGATCGCGTCGAGGTCGGCGTCCAAAACCTGCGTCAAACTAGCCATCGAGGTCACCGACCACTTTGAGGTGGATGCGGGTGGCGTTGCCGGGCAGGTAGGCCAGCGGCACGTCTTCCTGATCCAACACTTCGATGCTGTCCGGCTTGGCGCCCGCGGCGATCGCCTTTTGGGTGGCTTCCTCGCGCGCGGTCTCCAGCGCCTCGTCGCGCGAGGTCTTGTCGAGGGAGAAGATGCGGTCGACCTCGCCGCTGATCTGGCCGATCGCCGCGCCCACCGCATTGGCGACCGCGAAGTTCTCAGGCTTGATCACCGGCAGTTCGCCGACCTGGTCCTGCATCAGGATGGAACCGCCGCCCACCGCCAGCACCGGGATCTTGTCTGGCGAGACGCGCACTCGCTCGACCCCGTTGACGATCATCTCGTCCATGATGGCGTACATCTTCGAGAGCAGCGTTTTGCCCAACGAACCGGCCGGTTCGCGGTCGCCGATGTCGGCCATGCCCAATCCGACGGCGACGTCGGTGGCCGTCAGCGTCTTGCCGCCGAACACCAGGCCCTCGGTGTGGATGCGATAGCCCACCGACTGCGGACCGATGGGTTGGTCTTCCTCCGGCTTGATGATGGTGCCGCCGCCCAGCGCGAACGAAAACACGTCCGGCATGCGGAAATTGGTGCGCACTCCGCCGATGTCGACCGAGGTCGACGCCTGGCGCGGGAAGCCCTTGATGATCGAGCCCACGTCGGTGGACGTGCCGCCCACATCGACCACCACCGCGTTCTCCTCGCCGGTCAGGAACGAAGCCCCGCGCATCGAGTTGGTCGGGCCCGAAGCGAAGGTGAGCACCGGATAGGCGCGCACGAACTCCGCGCTCATCAGCGTGCCGTCGTTCTGGGTGATGAAGCACGGGCACGACAGGCCGGCGGACTCTAGAGCCTTGCCGAAGGCTTCGACGGTCTCTGCGCTCAACGCGCGCAGCGAAGCGTTCATGATCGCCGCGTTCTCGCGTTCCAGGATGCCGAGCCGGCCGATCTCGCTCGAAAGGGTGAAGTTGGCGTCGGGCAGGCGCGCGGCCAGAATGTCGCGCGCCTTGCGCTCCATCTCGTCATTGACCGGGGAGAACACCGAGCAGATGGCGATCGTGTCGATGGACTGCTTGCCGATCGCTTCCGCGATCCCCTTGAGTTCGTCCTCGTCGAGGGCGGAAATCTCGCGTCCGTCGAATTCGTTGCCGCCCTTGGCCATCCAGTAATGGCCGCCGACGGTTTCGCGGATGTCGTCGGGCCAGTCGACCATCGGCGGCAGGCATTCGGCCGCCGGCAGGCACAGGCGCACCGCGGCCGTCTTCGACAGCCGGCGGCGCTCGACCACCGCGTTGGTGAAATGGGTGGTGCCGATCATCACCGCGCCGATCTGGTCGGTGGCGATCTCGCTATCGGCCAGAACCTGGGTCAGGCTGGCGACGATGCCGCTAGTGACGTCCTGGGTCGTCGGGGATTTGACGCCGAGAATCAGCTTCTCGCCGTCCATGATCACCGCGTCGGTATTGGTACCGCCAACGTCAATTCCAATCCGATACATTCGTTGCCTCTTGTGTCAGTGTGGTTGTGGATGCCAGGACCGCTTGGCGTTCGGCGGCGTCGACGACGGGCTTGCGTGCGGCCTCGTCGTCGGTGAGCACCGGAATCGAACTCAAAAGCGCCCTGGTGTACGGGTGCTGCGGCTGGGCGAATACCGAAGGGGTCTCGCCCTGCTCGCAGATCTCGCCGCGGAACATGATGGCCACGCGATTGCAGAAATTGCGCATCAGCGACAGGTCGTGGCTGATGAACACGTAGGTCAGGTCCAGTTCGGAGCGCAGCCGCTGCAGCAGCTCGATCACCACGTTCTGGATGAGAACGTCGAGCGCCGAGGTGGGCTCGTCGAGGACCACGATCTTCGGGTCGACCGAAAGCGCGCGCGCGATCGCCACGCGCTGCTTTTGTCCGCCGGACAGTTCGTGTGGATACATGGACGCATAGCGCGCCGGCAGGTCGACCAGCTCCAACAGTTCGCGGATGCGCGCAGGGATGCCCGACTTGTCGTAGCCGGCGAAGATCAGCGGCACCGAGAGCTGGTCGCCCACCGAGCGTTTCGGATTGAGCGAGGAGCCGGGGTTCTGGTAGACGATCTGCACCAGTTTGCGGAAATCGCGGGTGCCGGCCACGTCCGCCACGTTGCGCCCGTCGACGGTGATCTCGCCGGTGGTCGGCGGGAACAGGCCGAGCAGCATTTTCGCCAGCGTCGTCTTGCCCGATCCCGATTCCCCTGCGATGCCGAAGATGTCGCCGTGCTCGATGTCCAGGTCGACGTTCCTGACCGCGTGCGAGATGCCGACCTGCCGGTTGAACAGGCCGGCGCGCAGCGGGAAATCCTTGCTCAGGTCGCGCAGCTTGATGACCGTGCGGTCGGCCTTGTCGTTGGCAACGTCGGTGACCTTGGGACCATATAGAGACGGCACCGCGTCCATCAGTTCCCTGGTGTAGTCGTGGCTTGGCTTGGAGAAGATTTCCTCGCGCCTGCCGCTTTCGACGATGCGCCCGCGCTGCATCACGTAAATACGGTCGGCCATCTCGCGCACCACGCCCAGATTGTGGGTGATCAGCATCAGCGACATGCCGGTCTCGTCGACCAGCTTGTTGAGCAGGATCAAGATCTCCTGCTGCGTGGTGACGTCCAGCGCGGTGCCCGGCTCATCCGCGATCAGCAGCCGCGGGCTGTTGAGCAGCGCCATGGCGATCAGCACCCGCTGGCGCATGCCGCCCGACAGCATCATCGGATAGGCGTGGCAGATGCGCTCGCCGTCGGCCAGCTGCACGTTGCGCAGGACCTCGTAGATGTGCGCCTGCCGCTCGGCGCGCGGACGGCTCGTGCCAAGCCGCATATCGGCGAAGCGGACCACGTCGTCCATCTGCCGGCCGATGGTCAGCACCGGATTGAACGACAGCAGCGGGTCCTGCAGCACGATGGAGATGCCGGTGCCCTTCAGACGGTTGCGCGCGCGCTTGTCGAGCGTGAGCAGCTCGGTGCCCTCGAAGCGGATCGAACCGGCGTCGATCGAGCCGGGCGGCATCGGCAGGGTGCCGATGATGGCGCGCATGGTGACCGTCTTGCCCGAGCCCGACTGGCCGATCAGCGAGACCCGCTCGCCAGCACCCACCTTCATCGATACGTCGTGCAGGATCTGCGTGCGCTCGCCATAGGTGGTGAACGAGATATCGAGGCCCGAGATGTCGAGGATGGGTTCGGCCAACTAGACCTCCACATCCATCATGTCGCGCAGGCCGTCGCCGAGCAGGTTGAAGCCCAGGATGGCGTACAGAATGGCCATCCCCGGCATCAGCGCCTCCCACCAGAACTCGGGCAGATATTCCGAGCCGGTCGACACCATGGTGCCCAGGTCGGGGGTGGGCGGCGCTACGCCGAGGCCGAGGAAGGACAGCGCCGCGCCGAACAGGATGACGAAGCCGGCGTCGAGCGATGTCTTGACCGAGATCGCCGGCACGCAGTTGGGCAACAGTTCGCGGAACATGATGTGGAAGTGGCTGGCGCCGGCGACCTTCGCCGCTTCCACATAATCTTCAGCCATCTGTCCCTTGACGATGCGGTAGATGAGCCGCGTGTGCCAGGTCCACCACAATAGCGTGATCGCGATCATCGCGTTGATGAGATTGGGCGAGAGTACCGCCGTGATCGCCAGCGCCATCGCCAGCGGCGGGATCGCCAGCATGATGTCGGTCAGCCGCATGATGGCGAATTCCACCCGGCCGCCGAAATAGCCCGCCGCCAGCCCCAGCACGACGCCGAACGGCACCGCCACGCCCAGAACGCCGACCACCAGGCCCAGCGAGACCCGGTAGCCGTAGACCACGCGGCTGAAGATGTCGCGGCCGACATTGTCGGTGCCGAACAGGAATTCCCAGCTCGGCGCGGAATGGCGATTGACGAAGTCGACATGGGAGCCGGCGGACTCCGGCGAAGTGGCGATAAAGGGGGCGAAGATCGCCGCGATGAACACCGAAACCACGATGGCCGTGCCGATCAGCGCCGAAGGATTGCGCGAGAACCGGTACCAGGCCATCTGCCGGCTGGTCAGCGACCGGCCCCTACCACCATCAGGCCCTAGATCGTCGAAGGATGGCGAGACGCTCATGCGCGCTGGCCCTCGCGGATGCGGTGGCGCGGATCGATGATGCCCAGCAGCGCGTCGATGGTCAGATTGGCGATGACGAAGAACACGCCGGAGACCAGCACCACGCCGATCACCGCGTTCAGATCCTTCTGCAGGATCGTGCGCACGCCGTAGCTGGCGAGCCCCGGCCAGGAGAACACGAACTCGACGACGAAGGCGTTGCCGATCAGCGATGCGAATTCCAGCCCTAGGATGGTCAGCGGCGCCACCGAGGCGACCCGCAGCATGTAGCGGAACGTGACCACGCGCTCGGGGATGCCGTAGGCGCGCGCGGCTTCGACGAAGTCGCGCGAACCCACCTCGATCATCGACGAGCGGGTGATGCGCATAACCTGGCCGATGCCGGCGGCGGAAAGCGCGATGGCGGGCAGGAAGATGTGGCGTGCCGCGTCGACGAACACATCGAGACGGCCGGCGATCACGGAATCTATGAGCAGCAGGCCGGTGGTCGAGGCCTGGAACTCCAACCCCGGATCGAGCCTGCCGGCTATCGGAAAGATGGTCAGATAATAGCTGGCCAGCAGCTGCAGGATGATGGCCAGCACGAAACCCGGCGTCACCACGCCGATGAGCGAGACGACTCGGGTGACGTTGTCGACCCAGGTGTCGCGATAATAGGCCGCCAGTACGCCCAACGGGATCGAGATGACGATCTGCAGGACGACGGTGGCCAGCACCAGTTCGAACGTGGCCGGCAGCGCCTGCAGGATGTCGTCCATCACCGGACGGCTGGTGAGCAGGGATTTGCCCAGATCGCCCTGGGCGAGGCCGGACAGATAGTGCCAGAGCTGGATATGGATCGGGTCGTTGAGCCCCATCTCCTGACGAAGTTCCTCGACCTGCGCCGCCGTCGCCAGTGGTCCCAGCGCGATGCGCGCCGGGTCTCCTGGCACGATGCGGGCGATGATGAAGATCATCACCGCCAGGCCAAGCAGCACCATCAACAGCGATAGCGCCCGTTTCGTCAGGTAAAAGGTCATACCCAAGTTCCCCTCGGCTCTCGGGCCCGCCACAGCGTGCCTCCCAGGGGCCCCAGACCGGAACTTATGCTCGCAGAACGCGGCTCGAATCCCGACTCCTTATGGGTATAAATTCAGATTACAAAGTCTAGTTTTCCTATGTTACCATTATTTTTTCAATTTTTTCAATTAATTGTCCGCGTTTCGCGACTTCGAAAACGTCGAACAGCCGTCCCAGGTGATATTTGATCGCCGCTTCCGAAAGCCCCAGCTTGCGCGCGATCTGCTTGTTGGATGCGCCTTCGCGCAGGGCCGACAGCACGCGAAGCTGTTGCGCGGTGATTCCGCGCTCCGACAGCGGCTGCGGCATCGAATAGCTGTCGCGGACCAGATGGTGGACCCGCCTTGCCATGCGGCCGAGCTGGATGTGGCCGCGCGCGAACTTGCCCGAGGCCAGTTGCGCACAGACCCCGATCACCACTTCGCGGTGCTCCATGAAAATGCCGACCAGGTCGTCGTTGACCGCGAAGCGCAGGGCGTTCTGCACGTGGCGGCGCTGACGCGCCTTGTCACGCTCCTCCTTGGCCTGCGAGGCCCTGACCAGCTCGTTGACCACGGCGAACCGCGGCGAGATGCCCAGCTCCGGCGCCGTTGGCGGAACGATCTCCTCGCCGCTCAACTTGGCGATCATGCCGCGCAGCACGATCCATCCGGTCGCCCCGACGAGGCTCTGGTTTTTCGGCGGATTGGCGGCATATCGCTGCGCGCGTTCGGTCCTGCCGTCCAACAGTTCGACCGCCGCCGCGATGATGTCCAGCGCTTCGGAGAAGTCGCCGTGGCGTCGGTTGAAGTCGATCTGGCAGTCGGTCAGGAAATCGAGCGCCGCCGGCAGTCCATGCGCGAAATACAGCGAAAACGCGCCGACGCGGCACAACTCGTTGAAGATCTCCGCCCAGCTGTCGCCGCTCACCAGTTCCTGGCGCAATTCCAAGAGCCGGGGAAGGTCGGGCACATAGCGTCCCGTCTCCCAGGCGATGGTGTTCGCGGTGATTTCCAGAAAGGCTGCGGAGGTGGCGTGGGCCTGCTCGCCTTCCTGGACCAGCGTGCGCGCCATGGAGATCTCACGCCGCGCGCGATGCAGGTTGCCTTCCACCAGCGAGGCATGCGCCAGATGCATGTGGATGTAGAATTCCAGGCTCGGGTTCTGCGCCTGCCGATAGCTCTCGATCGCCCGCAAGGCGACGCTTCTGGCCTGTTCGAGCAGGTTAAGGCGCACCAGGACGATGACCATGCAGTTGTAGTACAGCCCGTCCTGCAGCGGATTGTCGATCGGCAGCAGGCCCTCCAACTGGCGCCAGCGCGTCAGTTGGGGCTCGGTGACCGGCTCGCCGGTGTGGATGAACACCGCAAGCTCGATCAGGTCGCGCAAGAAGACGGAATCGAAGCTCGCGCGCTTGTCCTGCAGGATGGCATTGGCGCGGCGCGCGCGGCCGGCCTTGGCCAGCGCAAAACAGTAGCACGACAAAAGCGTCTGGTGCCCGTACAGCGCTTCCTCGGAAGCGGCGGCCACCAGAGCGTTCAGCGCCTCGTAACCGTGGATGAAGCCGAAATACGGCCCGCCATTGGCGTCCACAAGGTTCACCGCCTGGCGCGTTCTGCCGGCGCGAAGAAGTCGGATGATGTCGTCGGTCGGATCGGTCATGGCCAAGTGTGCAAGTTTGGCAGAAGCGGGCGGGCCGCGCCAACATAAATCGCGCAACCGTTTAGCGATCCAGGCCCGTTGGCGAGTTTCGCGCGTGCGTCACAACGCGAGCACACAGAATACATCCATGTGAGAGTCGAAAGCCATGGGCCACACCACGACGCTGACCAATCGCGTCGATCCGTCCATGAAACCTGGGGAATTCCAACTCCAATATTGCCGGATATGCGCGCTTGCGGCAGCGGCTTCAGCCCGCCGCGATCATCTGCGCGGCCTTCTCCGCGATCATCATGGTCGGCGCCGAAGTGTTGCCGCCGATGATGGTGGGCATCACCGAGGCATCGGCGATGCGCAGGTTGGCAAGACCGCGCAGGCGCAGTTGCGGGTCGACGACGCTTTCATCGTCCGCGCCCATGCGGCAGGTGCCGACGGGGTGGAAGATCGTGTTGGCGCCTTCGCGCACCCAGGCGTCGATCTCGTCGTCGCCCTGCAATTCATGGGCTGGCGAGATGCGGCCGGCGCGGTAGCCGGCGAGTGGTTCGGTGTTGCCGATTGTCTGCGCCAGGCGAACCCCGTCGCGCATGCAGCGCCGGTCGGCTTGCGCCGCCAGATAGTTGGGATCGATGACCGGCGTGCCGCGTCCGCCCGGCCCGCTCGCATGCACCGAGCCGCGGCTGTGCGGGCGAAGCTGGTAGAAGTTGATCAGATAGCCGTGCTGGCCCTGGCCTTTCTGGGTGGTCTCCAGGTTGAGCCCGGGCACAAAGGTGATGTGGATGTCGGGGATGTCGAGTTCGGGCCGGGTCTTGAGGAATCCGCCGGCCTCCAGCGGCACGGCGGCGGCCGGCCCGGTGCCGAACAGAAGCGCGCGCAGGCCGGCGATCACGGCGCGGTCCGGCCGGAACAGCGAGTACAGCGTAATCGGCTGGTTGCATGCATAGGTCAGGTAGACGCCCAGATGGTCCTGCAGATTCTCGCCGACGGCGGGCAGGGGGAGCCGGCACTCGATGCCGTTGGCGGACAGGATGTCGGGATTGCCGATGCCCGACTGTTCCAGCAGCACGGGCGAGTTGATCGCGCCGGCCGCCAGGATCGCCTCGCCGCCGACGCCGACGGTCTCGGCCCTGCCGCCGCGCTCGACTGCGATCGTGGTGACGTGCCCGTCCTCGATCCCCAGCCGGGTGACGGTCGTGTTCTTCCAGACTGTCAGATTGGGCCGCCCGCGCGCCGGGGCGAGGAAGGCGGTGGCCGCCGATTCCCTGCGCCCGTCGCGATAGTTGAAGTCGTAGCGGCCCAGCCCCTCCTGCTCGGCGCCGTTGAAATCGTCGTTGGGCCGCGCGCCGTTGGCCATGCCCGACGCGAGGAAGGCGTCGTAGAGCGGATGGTCGGCCGCCGCGCGCACCACTCGCAGCGGCCCGCCTTTGCCGTGGTAATCATCGTCGCGGTCGGCGTGGTCCTCGGACTTGATGAACAGCGGCAGCACGTCGTCATAGGACCAGCCGGCCAGCCCCATCTGCGCCCACTGGTCGTAGTCGGCACGGTTGCCGCGCATATACATCATGCCGTTGATCGACGACGACCCGCCCAGCACCCTGCCGCGCGGCCACGGGATGGTGCGGTCGTCCATGTGCTTCTGCGGGGCGATCTCGTAGCCCCAGTTGAACGACTTCCAGAAATAGGCGAGCCCGGCGGCCAGCGGCACGCGCAGCACCGGGTGGCGGTCGCTGCCGCCGGCCTCGATCAGCAGCACTTGATGTTTGCCACTCTCGGACAATCGATTGGCGAGCACGCAGCCGGCCGAGCCGGCGCCGATGACGATGTAATCGAAGCTGCGCATGGCCGTCCTTCCTCAGTAAGGAAACTCCGCCCCGTTCATCGCCAGGGATTCTCCGGAGACATAGGAGGCTTCGTCGCTCGCCAGCCATGAGACGGCGGCGGCCACTTCCTGCGGCGTGCCGAACCGGCCCATCGGCACGGTGGCGCGGAACATCTCCACCACCTCATCCTCGCTCTTGCCGGTAACCCCGGCGAACCCGGCGGCGATCCCATGCCAGAACGGGGTCTGGATGTGGCCGGGCACATAGGCGTTGACGCGCACCCCGTGCGGCGCCAGCTCGGCGGCCAGCGACTGGGTCAGCGAGATGACGGCGGCCTTGGACGCGCAATAGCCGGCGATATTGGCCACGCCCCGCCGCCCGGCGCCGGAGCTGGCGTTGATAATCGAGCCCGAGCCCTGCTCGCGCATGACGCGCGCGGCCGCCCGGCAGCCGTTGAACGTGCCGTGCACGTTGACCGCGAACAGCCTTTGCCAGGCTTCAGGCGTGGTTTCGGCCACCGGCTGGATGTCGATGACGCCGGCATTGTTGACGAGAATGTCGAGGCGGCCGTGGTCCTGGCGCACCTGGTCGATTGCGGCCTCGAACGCATCGGCGTCGGTGACGTCAAGTCGAGCCTGGTCGCCGCCGATGCGTTCGGCAGCTTGGCTCAACCTGCCTTCATCGATGTCGGCCAGCACCACCTTGGCCCCATCGCCATGCAGCCGCTCGGCGATCGCCAGGCCGATGCCGCTGGCCGCGCCGGTGATGAACGCCACCTTGCCGTCATGCGCGCCGTTCATCGGCCGGCCTCCTCAAGATCGCCCTCGGCCACCCGCCAGCAGCGCGCGGTGCGTTGATCGCCCATATCGTGCAGCATCTGCGGCTCGGCCCGGCAGCGCTCCAGCGCATGCGGGCAGCGCCCGGCCAGGTAGCAGCCTTTGGGCAGGTCGACGGGCGAGGGAATCTCGCCCTCCAGTTGCTCGCGGTCGGGCCGGTCGACACGGCGGTCGGTGGGGTCGGGGAACAGGTGGGAATCGAGCAGGGAGCGCGAATAGGGATGCAGCGGCGCGTTGAACACCTGGTCGACCGTGCCGGTCTCCACCACCTGGCCCAGATACATCACCGCGACCCGGTCGCACAGATATTTCACCGTGGTCAGGTCGTGCGAGATGAACAGGTAGCTCAAGCCCAATTCGGCCTGTAGCGCGCGCAGCAGGGTGACCAGTCCGTCGATCGCCGCAGGCGCCAGCACCGAGGTGGGTTCATCCAGCACGATGAACTCGGGATCGGTGGCGATGGCGCGGGCGATGTTGACGCGCTGCAGGGTCGACGCGCCCAGATCGCGCGGCTTGGCCGAGACGATGTCGGGGGACAGGCCGACCAACTCCAGCAGTTCGCCGATGCGCGCGGTCTTCTCGGCCGTGCTTAGCGACGTGTGCAGGTTCAGCGGCTCGCGCAGCACCTGGCCGACGCTCCAGCGCGGGTTGAGCGAATCGTAGGGGTCCTGGAACACGATCTGCAGTTTCGAGCGGAACCGCTTCATGCCGGAACGCGCGATCGCCGAGATGTCGGTGCCGCCATATTCGATCTGCCCGGCGGTGGGTTCTTCCAGCCGCAACAGGCAGCGCCCGACCGTGGTCTTGCCCGAGCCCGATTCGCCGACCAGGCCGACGGTTTCGCCCCTGCCGATCGTCATCGACAGGTTCTCGACCGCCTGGACCACCTTCTTGCTGCCCCGGATCGGGAAGTTCTTGGCGAGATCGCGGATCTCGATCAGCTTCTCGCGCTCGCCGTCGGATCGCTTGGCCACCGCGTCCGCCTCGCTCGCCGCCTTCTGCAGCGCCAGGATCGAGCGGCTGTAAGGGTGTTGGGGATCGGCGAAGAACTCGCCGACCGGCCGGTCCTCGACGATCGCCCCGTCGTGCAGGACGACGACCCGGTCGCAATAGTTGGCGATCACGCCCAGGTCCTGGCTGATCAGCAGGATCGCCGAGCCGGTAGCCTGCACCGTTTGCCACATCTCGTCGAGGAACTGGGCCTGGATGGTGACGTCCAGCCCCGAGGTCGGCTCATCGGCGATCAGCAGGCGTGGCGAAGAGGAAAGCGCCATGGCGATCAGCGCGCGCTGCGCCATGCCGCCGGACAGTTCGTGCGCGTAGGCGCCGACCCGGCGTTCGGGATCGTTGATGCCTACCATGCGCAGCATGTCGACCGCCTTGTCCCAGCCTTCGCGGCTGGTGGCCTGGTTGTGCGCGCCGTAGACGTTGGCGATCTGGCGGCCGATGCGCAGCATCGGGTTGAGGGAGGAGCGCGGGTTCTGGACGATGATGCCGATCTCGTTGCCGCGAATGGCGCGCAGAGCGTCCTCGTCCAGGCCCAGCAGGTCGCGCCCGCCGAACATCACCGAGCCCGAAGCGATCTGCCCGGGCGGGCGCACCACGCCCATCAGCGCCAGCGCTGCCGTCGACTTGCCGGAGCCGGCGTCGCCGACCAGGCCGACCACCTCGCGCTCGTGCACGGTGAGTGTGAGATCGCGCACCGGGGTGACGACGCCCGTCGCGGTGACGTAGCGCACCGCCAGGTTGCGCGCCTCGATGACCGGTGAGCGGCCTTCCACCCGTGCCTCCTTCGCTGTGCCCGCCTTAACCAGCATAGCGCCGCTCCAGCGCGTTGCCGAGTACCGCGAAGCCGAACACGGTGGCCGAGATCGCGATGCCGGGGAACAGGGACGGCCACCATTCGCCCAGCACGATCTGGGTCGCGCCGGTGGAGATCATCAGCCCCCATTCGGGCGTGGGCGGGCGAACCCCTGCGCCGACGAAGCTAAGGCCGGCGGTGAGCAGGATGGCGAAGCCGATGGTCACCGATGACTGGATCAGCGCCGGGGCCATGGAATTGGGCAGCACGTGGCGCAGCGCGATGATCAGTTCCGAATTGCCCAGCGCGCGCGCCGCCTCCACATAGCCGCGCGTCTTCTGGCTGAGCACCTCCGAGCGGGTAAGCCGCACATAGATCGGCGTGTAGAGCAGGGCCAGCGCGATGACGATGTTGGTGGTCGAGCGCCCGGCCAGCGCGACCAGGATCATCGCCGAGATGAACACGGGAAAGGACTGCAGCACGTCGGAGGTGCGCATCATGACCTCGGTGCCGATGTTGCGGAAATAGCCGGCGATCAGCCCCAGGAATACGCCCAGCAGTAGCGACAGGCCGTTGGCGGCGAGCGCGATGGTCAGGTCGATGCGCGGGGCGCTGATGACGCGCGAGAAGATGTCGAAGCCCGAGGAATCGGTGCCGAACCAGTGCGGCGTTTGTTCGACCGAGCCGGTCAGCACGCCCCAGAACAGGGACGGCCATTGCGCCAGCGGCGGTGGCGGCATCGAAACGGTGGGCGTGGAAACCGTGGGATCGTAGGGCGAGATCGCCGGGCCGATCGCGGCGAGCACGACGACCAGCGAGACGATCGATACGCCGACGACGAACAGCCAGTCGGTCCGCCGTTTTTGTGTGGCGCCGGCCTGGATCTCGCTCACGTCGGCCATCTCAGTACGCCACCCTCGGGTCGATGAAGGCGTGGGCAATGTCGAGCAGCAGGTAGATCAGCAGCGAGATCGCCGTGATCACCAGCACCACGCCTTGGATCGCCGGATAGTCGAAAGCCAGGATCGAGCGAATGGCATATTGCCCGATGCCGCCCAGCGCGAACACGCTTTCCACCAGCACCGCCCCGCCCAGCATGAAGCCGTAGAGAATACCGATCAGCGTCATCGCCGGGGCCATGGCCGCGCGCAACGCGTAGAACGCGATCACCCGGCGCGGCAGGCCGGCGCAGCGCGCGTACAGCACGAAGTCGCTTTGCAGCGCGCGCACCATGTTCTGGCGCACCATCTTGACGATCGGCCCCGACAGGATGAACACCAGCGTGCCCACCGGCAGCATGAAGTGGTGCAGCGCCTCGAAGAAGGCCGACACATTGCCGGCGATCAGGCTGTCGACGAGAATAAAGCCGGTGGTGGCCGGCGGCGCGGTGGTGAGCGGCGACAAGATGCCCAGCGGCGGCGGCGCCACGCCGAGCACGAAGAAGAACACGTAGACGAACAGGATGCCCCACCAGAACTCCGGCTGCGAGCCGGCGAACAGCGAGTACACGAACACCGCCTTGTCCGCCTTGCCGCCGGGCCGTAGCGCCGCCAGCATGCCCACGGGCACGGCGATGAGGAAGGCGAACAGAAAACTCAGCGTGATCAGTTCAAGGGTGAGCGGCAGGGTCTGGCCGATTTCGGAGACGACCGGCGAGCCGGTGACCCACGAGGTGCCCAGATCGCCTTGTAGTAGGCCCGAACCCTCATCAGGCGCCAGCCCCAGATAATGCGCCAACTGGGTGCCGATTGGCCGGTCGAGCCCGAGATTGCGCTCTGCTTGCGCATAGGCTTCGTCGCTGGAATTCAATCCGACAAAGCGTGAGACCGGGTCCGCCGGCAGCAGCCGGATCAGGAAGAATACCGCGATCGTCAGCACCAGAAGCTGGGTGACGCCCACCAGCAGGCGGCCTATGACATAGCGCAGCAGCATCGGCACGCGGCCTTCGCAATCGGCTTGAACAACAAAGCAATCAGGACGCCGCGTGCGAGACGCGGCGTCCTGCTTCTAGCACTGTTCGATCAGTCCAGGGAGAGATCGTGGAACCGGACGGAGTTGTCCGGATGCCAGCGCATGCCCTTCAGACGATCGGAAAACGCCCACTGGGTCTTGTACTCGACCACCGGCAGCCAGGCCACGTCGGCCATCAGCTGGCCCTGGATGTCGGCCAGCATGGCGTCGCGCGCGCCCGTATCCGGCTCCACGCGGGCCTTCGCCCAGGTGTCGTCGACCATGGCGGAGGAGTAGTTGACCATGTTGTTGAGCCCGCCCTTGTCGGTGGAGACGAAGAACAGCTGAACCGCATAGCCTGCGTCCACGCCGATCGGCTTTTCCTGATCGTTGATCGCGAACGGTAGATCGCGCTTGACGAGCTGACGGTCGCCATACTGGGTCTGCGGCATCGGGTTGAGGGAAGCGGGGATGCCGATCTCGCGCAGCGCGGTCTGGATGATGTTGACCGTAGGGCCTAACGTCGTTTCCTTCTCCGCCACATAGGCGAGCTGGAAGGCGTCGGCATACTGGTCAAGGCCTTCGCCGTTAGGGAAGCCCGCTTCCGCCAGCAGCGCCTTTGCCTTGTCCACGTCATAGTCGTAGCCGTCGGGAGCCACGAAGCCGGGATAGTTGGACGGCACCAGCCCGTTCCAGCGTTTCGCCGCGCCGAAATAGGCGTTGTCGATGATCTGCTGGTAGGGGATCGCGTGCGCGATCGCCTGGCGTACCTTGACGTTGTCGAACGGCGGGTTGGAGAAGTTCATGTGAATGAACGTGTTTTCGTTGCCGGTAACGCCCGCCACCGTGATGCCGTTGACGCCGCGCAGCGAGTCGCTCTCGCGCGGGGTCAGCGTCTGGGCCAGTTGCGCCTGGCCGGAGCGCAGCACGACGACCCGGTTGGACGACTGCGGCACCTTCTTCATTACCACCTTCTTGATGGCCGGCGCGCCGCCGTAATAGTCATCGTTGGCGGTAAAGACGATCTCGTCGTCCTTGGTCCAGCTGTCCAGGCAGTAGGGGCCGAAGCTGGGCACGCCCACATTGTTGGTGTGCTCGTGCGACCACGGGTCGGCCTCGGTGGCCTGGGCCTCCATGCCTTCCTTGTCGAAGATGTACAGACCGAAAATGGTCAGAACGGGCAGGAACAGCGCGTTGGGCTCGCCTTGGGTGATGGTGACGGTGTAGTCGTCGATCTTCTTGACCTCGTCGCCAAGCTGCTTGGCCGCCGCGTCATCGCCGAACACCGCCGGCGTGAAGTTGGCGATCGAGGCCACGTTCGAAAGGAACCAGCCGATCGGGGCAGCGCCCGAGACCGACTTGGCGCGGGCGAAGGTGTAGATGACGTCGTCGGCGTTGAAGGTCGCTCCTCCACAACCCTTTACGCCCTGGCGCAGGTTGAGCGTCCAGGTCAGCGTAGATTCGTCATACGACCAGCTTTCCACCAGCCGTCCCTCGAACGTGCCGAAGTCGGGCAGGATCACCCCGTCGTCGTTGGCGCCGGCGCTGGCATAGCCGAACAGCGGCTCCATCAGGTTGACCATGCCGGTCTGGCTGGTCGGAATCGCCGCCGCCGGACCGTCATAGTTCAATCCCGCCGGTACGTCCTCGGCGAGAAACAAAAGCTCTTGAGCATTGGCCATCGACATCGCGGTCAATGACGCTGAAAGCGCCGTCGCGGCTAGCAGACTCGGTTTCATCCGCGGATCTCCCAAATTTGTCCGAACAAATTACACGGCCTAATGACACCGGATTTTTCCCTTTGTCAAGCGGCGGCGAGAGCGATGACCCGGTTGTCGCAGCGCCGCAGCGGCGACACGGGGCTTGACAACGCGATACGTTACGAGAAATTTGTCCGGACAAATGGAGGCGATGATGAGACGGCTACTGGTGTTTTTCAAACTGCAGGACGGAGCGGACGTGGCCGCCTATGAAGCGTGGGCGCGCGAGGTCGACATACCCACCGTGCGCGCGCTTGACAGCGTCGACGGTTTTACCGTTCACAAATGCGTCGAGGCGCTGGGTGAGGCCGCCATCCCGCACGATTATATGGAGATCATCGACGTGAACGACGTGGACCGGTTCTACGAAGAGATCGGCACCGAGGCGATGCAGGCGGTGGCCGGACAGTTCCAGCAGTACGCCGACAACCCGGTCTTCGTGTGGACCGACCCGGTCGACACGCCATGAGCAAGGTTGCTATCGTCACCGGCGCGGGACGCCGCAAGGGGTTGGGCCAGGCGATCGCCGGTCGGTTGGCGCGCGACGGCTTCGCCATCGTGCTGCACGACATCGGCCACGTCAGCGGCGACATCGCTCCGGCGCATGGAGTGGCCGACGCCGACGAGATCGAGGCGGTGGCTACCGAACTGCGCGGCGAGGGCGCGACGGTCGAAACCGTGACCGGCGACCTGCTCGACCCGGCGACGCCGGCGGCGGTTGCCGAAGCGGCGATGTCGGCGTTCGGCCGCATCGACGCGCTGATCAACAATGCCGGCATCGGCTATCTGTTCGGCCCGATCGCCGAGATGGAGCAAGAACACCTGGACGCGGTGATGGGGGTCAATCTGAAGGCGCCGTTCATGATGATCAAGCAGGTGATCGAGCCCATGCGGGCGGTCGGCGGCGGGCGCATCGTCAATATCGCCAGCCAGGCGGCCAAGTCCGGCTTTGCCTTCGCGTCGGCCTATACGGCGTCGAAGCACGGCCTGCTCGGCCTGACCCGCTCCGCCGCGCTGGAATTGGCCGGCGACAACATCACCGTCAACGCCGTGTGCCCCAACCATGTGACGACCGGCCTGGGCGCGTGGCAGAACGATTTCATGTCGAAAGCTCGCGGACAAAGCGTGGTTGAATATCTCGCCGAGATGCGCGCGCGCATCCCGCTCGGCCGCCCCGGCCTGACCGACGACACCGCCAACGCGGTGGCGTTCCTGTGCTCGGGTGAGGCCGAATATATCACCGCCGAGGCCCTCAACGTTTCCGGCGGCGAGGAGTATCATTGACCGCCATGGACAACCCACCCACCCCCGGCTCGGCCCGGCGCTCGCTGCTGTTCGTGCCCGGCTCGCGGCCCGACCGCTTCGACAAGGCCGCCGCCAGCGGCGCGGACATCGCCTGCATCGACCTTGAGGACGCGGTCGCGCCCGCCGGCAAGGACGAGGCGCGCGAGGCCACGCTCGCCTGGCTGGCTGCCCGCAAGCCCGTGCGCGGCCGCGAGATCGCGCTGCGCATTAACGGGCTGAAGACGCTGGCCGGCATCGCCGACATCGCCGCGTTCGCGAAAGCCGGAGCCCCGGCCGACATCCTGGTCCTGCCCAAGGTCGACAGCGGCGACGAGATCGGCTGGGCGGCAGACCTGCTGGCCGAGGCCGGCGCGCCGACCGCGCTGATGGCCCTGATCGAATCCGCGCACGGGCTGGAAAACGTCCACGCCATCGCCGCCGGCCCGCGCCTTGAGCTACTGCTGTTCGGCGCGGTGGATCTGTCCGCCGAGCTGGGCATGGCCATGGAGCACGAGCCGCTGCTCTACGCGCGCTCGCGCTGTGCGCATGCGGCAAGGCGCGCCGGCGTCGGCCTGCTCGACGTGCCCACCCTGGACTTCAAGAACCTCGGCCGCGTCGAGGACGAGGCGCGCACCGCCCAGGCGCTCGGCTTCACCGGCAAGGCGGCGCTGCATCCGTCCAACATCGAAACCGTCAACACGGTCTTCACCCCGTCGCCCGAGGCGATCGCGCGGGCCAGACAGATCATCGATCTGTTCGAGCGCAGCGAGACCGGCCTGGTTGTGCTCGACGGCAAGCTGATCGAGGCGCCGGTGGTGCGCGCCATGCGTGAGGTGCTGGCCATGGCCGCGATGATCGAGAGCGCGGGCTCGCCATGAGCGCGATCGTCCCGCCCGAAGATCTGCCGCTCGCCGGCATCACCATCGTCGCCGCCGAGCAATATGGCGCCGGCCCGTTCGCCACCATGTACATGGCCGACATGGGCGCGCGCGTCATCAAGATCGAGCCCCCGGCCGGCCCCGGCCGTCCCGGCGGCGACTCCTCGCGCCAGTCCGGCCCGTTCTTCTTAGGCGATGCCGATTCTCACTTCTTCCAGACCTTCAACCGCAACAAGCAGTCCCTGACCCTGGACCTGAAATCCGATGCCGGCCAGGCGGTGCTGGCTCGCCTTGCGGCGAAGGCGGACGCGGTGGTCAACAACATGCGCGGCGACCAGCCCGCCCGGCTCGGCCTGACCTATGATCAGCTTTCGCACGCCAACCCGGTGCTGGTATGCGCTCATCTGAGCGGCTACGGCCGCGACAGCGAGCGCGCGGCCTGGCCGGCCTACGACTATCTTGCCCAGGCCGAGGCCGGGTTCATGGACCTGACCGGCGATCCGGCCGGCGCCCCCCAGCGCATGGGCCTGTCCATCGTCGACTACATCTCCGGCATCACCATGGCTTTTGCCGTGAGCGCCGCGCTGATCGGCGCGCTCAAAAGCGGGCGCGGGCGCGACGTCGACGTCACGCTCTACGACGTGGCCATGCACCAGCTCACCTATCCGGCCACCTGGTATTTGAACGAAGGGTACGAGACGACGCGCCGACCGCGCTCCGGCCACCCCGCCGTCGTGCCGTGCGAGACCTTCCCCACCAGCGACGGCCACATCTTCATCATGTGCGTGCTGGACAAGTTCTGGCGCGCGCTGTGCGAGGGGCTGGGCGTGCCCGAACTGATCGACGATCCCCGCTTTATCGGCTTCGCCGAGCGCGCGAAGAACCGCGAGGCGCTGATCGCCATCCTGGACGAGAAGTTCGCCGCCCGCGACACCGGCCACTGGATGGCCATGTTCGCGGGCAAGGTGCCTGCCGCGCCGGTGCTGAGCTTAGGGCAGGCGCTCGACAACCCGTATTTCCGCGAGCGCGGCGGCGTGCAGGCGGTCGACCATCCGGCGCGGACGGACCTGCAGATGATCGCCTCGCCCATCCGCCTCGGCGGCGCCATCGCGCCCTCGACGCGCGGGCCCGCGCTCGGTGAGCACAGCGCGCTGGTGCTCGGCGAACTGGGTTATGGTGAAGGCGAGATCGACGCCATGCGCGCCGACGGCGTGATTTGAACCCCGTGAACAAGAGGGGCCGTCATGAAGCTTGAAGGCGTGCGCGTCCTCGACCTGACCCAGTTCCTGCCCGGGCCGTACCTGACCACGGTAATGGCCGACCACGGGGCGGAAGTCATCAAGGTCGAGCCGCCGGCCGGCGAGCCGGTGCGGCAGGTGGGCTATCGCGCCGGCGGCCAGTCGGTGTGGTTCCGCAATACCCATCGCGGCAAGAAGTCGGTGGTCCTCGATCTGAAGAGCGAGGCCGGCCTGAAGGCGCTTTACGCGCTCGCCGCGCGGTCCGACGTGATGATCGAAGCGTTCCGCCCCGGCGTGGTCGACCGGCTGGGCGTCGGCTACGAGGCGATCCGCGAGCACAACCCGGCCATCGTCTACGCCTCCATCGCCGCCTTCGGCCAGAGCGGCCCGCTGGTCAAAACCCCCGCGCACGACCTGGCGATCCAGGCCCATTCGGGCACCCTGTCGCTCAGCCTCGGCCGTGACGGCCTGCCCAACAATCCCAACATGCCGGTCGCCGACATGGCCGGCTCGTTCACCGCGCTGGCGGCAATCCTGATGGCGCTGTACCGTCGCGAGAAGACCGGCGAGGGCGACGCTATCGACGTCTCCATGCAGGACGCGCTGATGTCGTGGCTGCCCAACGTCACCGGCCCGGTGTTCGCCGAAGACCGCGCGCCCGTGGTGCCCGAGGAACGCTCGTTCGGCGGCTATGCCTTCTTTTCGGTCTACGACACCGCCGATGGCGGCCACGTGGCGTTGGGCGGGGTGGAGCACAAGTTCGTCCACAACCTGCTCAACGCGCTCGAACGCCCAGACCTGATCGAGGCCGCCTGCGGGCCGCCGGGCCCCGGTCAGGCGCCGGTCAAGGCGTTCCTGCGAGAGACCTTCGCGCAGAAAACCCGCGCCCAATGGGTGGAATGGTTCGCCGGCCGCGACGTGTGCTTCGCCCCGGTCCTCGACCTGCACGAAGCCTTCCACAGCGAGCAGGTCGCCGCGCGCGACATGCTCGTCACCGACGCCGACGGGAATTTGCACATCGGCATGCCCGCCAAGTTCGCCGCCGAGCCGGGCCGGCTCGATCCGAAGCTGCCGGAACTGGGCGAGCACACTCGTGAAGTGCTGGAAGAGGCGGGCCTGCCCGACGCGCTGATCGAAGAGGCGATCGCCGCGGCCAGGCGCTGAACCGCCGGCTGGGTCAGCCCGGCAGGTCCTCGCGCCGGATCGACATGGTGTAGGAGTAGGACTGGGCCGGGTGCCAGTTGGTCGAGACCTGGATCGGTTTGTCGCCGGCCGCCAGATAGCGCCGGATCACCTTGATCGCGATGTCGCCGGCCGCCAGCCCCAGTGCCTGGGCCGCTGCCGCCGGCAGCGGCTCGGCCGAGATCGTCTGGATCACTTCGACGATCGCCACGTCGTAGCTCTCCTCGATATGGTCGTAGATCGGCCCGGACAAATCGGCGATCTCGCCGGCGATGTCGCGATAGTCGCCGTGGATGTGCACCTCGACGAAGCAGATCGGCTCGCCGGAAGGCTGGCGGCGCACGGCGGTCACGTGCAGCCACCGGCGGCCGCTGGTGCGCCCCAACCGCTCCGAAAGGGCCACATCGGCGGTGATCGTATCGATCGCGCCGATGTCCAGCGTCGTCTCGGATGCGTAGTCATACAATTCGTGCAGCGAGCGCATGGTCTGCACATATTTGTTGTGCGGCTTGTCCGACAGCACCTCCGAGCCCGATCCCTGCCGCCGGGTGAGAAAGCCGGCGTCTGAAAGCTGCCGCAGCGCCTCGCGCACGGTGTAGCGGGAGACATCGAACTCCGCGCACAGTTCCTGCTCGGTCGGTAGCAGGGAACCGACCGGGTAGCGGCCGGACACGATGCGCTCGTGCAGCTCGATGAATATCTTCTGATGCAGCCTGAGGCCCATGCTCCACCCGTTTTACTTGCGCTCTACATGCGCGCGCGCATGCGATCCCAATGGTTGGAGAGCATATCGCGATGATCGCGATGCGCCACCGAAATCAAAGCTTGGGCGCGGGCATCCACATCTGCTCCGCGCAGGCGCGCGATGCCTGTCTCGGTGACTACCATGTCCACATCGGCGCGCGCAATCGAGGCGGCCGTCCCCGGCGCCAGCGACGCGACGATGCGCGAGCGCCCGCCCGAAGCGGTGGACGGCAGCGCCACGATCGAGCGCCCGCCGCGCGAGGAGATCGCCCCGCGCGCGAACTCTGCGATCCCGCCCTGGCCGGAGACCTGCCGCCCGTCGATCGTCTCGGCATTAACCTGGCCGAACAGGTCGACTTCCAGAGCCGAGGCGACCGAGACCAGCCTGTCGAGCGCCGCCAGCACGCCGCAATCGTGGGTGAACGAGACCGGGCGGAAGGCGACGTCGTCGCGCGCGGCGATCGCGTCGTAGAACCGCGCCGATCCCAGCGCCACGCCGGTGGTGATGCCGCGCGAGAACGCGCCCGCCTCCAGCGCGGCCAGCACCGCTTCGCCCACCATGCCGCCATGCAGCGCCAGGTTTCGGTGGCCGGTCAGCCGGCCCAGCACGCCGGCCTGGATCTTGCCCAGGCCGAACTGCACCGTGTCACCGTCCTCGATCAGCCCGGCGACCGTGTCGCAGATCGCCTCCATCGCGGTGTCGAGGGACCCGGGATCGTAGCCGACCGGCTCGCTCGCCGCCTCGATCAGGGCATCGAACCGCTCGACCGGCACGCGCACCCCGTTACGCGGCGCGGGCAGTCGTTCGTTGACCTCGCCCACCAGCCGCGCGCCGCCGTCGATCAGGGCGGGGGTGAAGTCCGCCGCCGGCCCAAGCGTCACATGGCCGTCACGCGGCATGGTCACCTGGAAGATCGCGGTGGTCTGCCGCGCGCCATCGCGAAGGCGGGCATGGATCTGCGAATAGGCCAGCGGCAGGTGGCGCACCCGGCCCTGTTCGAAGCCGTTGCGCAGGGCAGGGGTGATGAAGAACGCTTCCGCGCCCGCCCGCTCCTGGCCGGCCAGCGGGTCGCGCCGGTTGACGCCGGGGATCCATACGCCGGTGAACACCGCATCGCCGGCGAGGCCGGGCTCCGCCGCCAGCGCGTCGAGCGCATCGGTCGGCTCGCCGGCGCAGCCGGCCAGATAGACCCGCGCGCCCGGCTCGAGCCGGGCGAACACATCCTGCCATTGCCGTCGGGTTCGCACGTCGTATTGTCTCACTGATCGCCGCGATCGGTAAATTCATATTGCGCGCGCGGCGCCGTTGAGTAAATATGTCCGGACAAATTTTACCTCCCAAGATCTCGTGACCATGCCCGCCAGCCTGACCCGCCAGCTTCACGCGATTACCGCGCGCCCGATCGACTCCGCCGACCGCGACCGCGCGGTGCTGCACGTGATCGACTGGCTGGGCTGCGCGGCCGCCGGGGCGGCGACAACCGTGGGACACCAGTTTCGCGCCGACATCTCACTGGCAGGCGGCGGGCGATGCGCCATCGTCGGCACCGCGCGCACCGTCGCGCCCCTGGGCGCGGCCTTCGCCAACGGCGCGCTGGGCAACGTGCTGGAGATGGACGACGTGCACCGCACCTCGATCCTGCATCCCGGCCCGGTGGTGATCCCCGCCGTGCTGGCCGCGGCCGCCGCGCGCGCCGCGCGGGGTGAAGCGGTGCTCGAGGCGATCGTGCGCGGCTACGAGGCGCTGATCCGCGTCGGCCGCTCGGTCGGCCCCGCCCACTATGCGAACTGGCACAATACCGGCTCGCTCGGCCCGTTCGGCGCCGCCGCCGGTGCCGGCTGGCTGATCGGCTTAAACGAAGATCAATTCGTCAGCGCGCTGGGCAATGCGGGCTCGACGGCCGGCGGGCTGTGGCGCTGCCGCCACGAGCCGGTGATGACCAAGCAGTGGCACACCGCGTGCGCGGCGCGCGACGGGCTGGCGAGCGCGGTGATGGCCGCCAACGGGCTGACCGGCCCGCAACATATCCTGGAAGGCGAGCAGGGCTTTTTCGCCGCCATGGCGCCCGACGCCACGCCCGACGCGGTCACCGCCGATCCGCACGGGCCGTGGCTGATCTACGACACCTCGTTCAAGCTCTGGCCCGCCTGCCGCCACGCCCACCCGACCATCGACGCGACGCTGGCCGCGCGCGGCCGGCTCGGCGCGGATTT
This sequence comes from Rhizobiaceae bacterium, assembly GCA_028281105.1. Lineage (GTDB taxonomy): Bacteria > Pseudomonadota > Alphaproteobacteria > Rhizobiales > Rhizobiaceae > JANQKQ01. Next base: position 37,144 of record JANQKQ010000056.1, on the reverse strand, counting down.
CGACGCGAGCGCCATCGCCTCGATCGTGGTCGCCACCTATGCCGACGCGGTGAAGTTCTGCGACCGCGCCGAGCCGGAAACCGAGTTGGAGGCGAAGTTCAGCCTGCAGCACGCCGCCGCCGTCTGCCTGGCCTCGGGGCCGCCGACGCTGGCCGATTTCGCGCCCAAAGCCCTGGCCCGCGAGCCCGTCGCCGGTCTGCGCAAGCGCGTGCAAGTGCACGCGCACGAGGCGCTGAGCGCGGCTTATCCCGCGCACTACGGCGCGCGCGTGACGCTGACCCTCACCGACGGCCGGCGCGTCGGGGCCGGCGTCGACGACGCGCTCGGCGATCCCGACAACCCGCTCGATGAAGCCGCCGTCATCGACAAGGCGCGCACGCTGATGGCCCATGCGGGTTTCTGCCAAGCGCGCATCGACGACGCCATCGCCGCCGCCCGCGCGCTCGCCGACGGCGGCGCGGCCGACGACCTCTTCACGCCGCTCACCTCTATCGCCTAGGTTACCGTGATGGACTATTTCCAAGCCCTCGATCTTAAGCAAATCCGCGCCCAATTCCCGGCCGGGCCGCAATTCCTGGCCACCTATCGCGGCATGTCGCGCGACGAGTTGCGCTCACGCCAGGACGCCCGGTTTGCGGAGGTGGTGGCGTTTGCCTGGAAGGTGCCGTTCTACCAACGTTTATGGGGCGCGGCCGGCATCGAACCGGGCGACATCGGCGGGCTCGACGATATCGCCAAGCTGCCGACCTACTCGAAATCGGAGCTAATGGAATCGGTCGAGGCGCACCCGCCGATCGGCGATTTCGCCGGTCTGGAAGCCTATGACGACGATGAACGCCCGCCGCTGATCTTCCAGACCACCTCGGGCACCACGGGCAAGCCGCAGCCGCTGCTGTACGGCCCCAAGAGCCGCGAAATCCAATCGCTGCTGCTGGGCCGGCTGTATCACCTGCAGGGCATCACCAACCGCGACGTCATCCACTCGGTCTACGGCCACGGCATGGTCAATGGCGGCCACTATGTGCGCGAGGCGGTCAACCACTGGGTCGGCGCGCAGATGCTGACGGCGGGCACCGGCGTGGAGACGCGCTCGGCCAACCAGGTCAGCCTGATGCACGCCTTCAAGGCCACCGTGATCGTCGGCTTCGGCGACTACATCAAGAAACTGTCCCAGGTGGCGCGCGAGCAGGGGCTGGAGCCCGGCCGCGACATCCCCGTGCGCATCATCTCAGGCCATCTGGGCGCGGAAAGCGCGCAGTCGATGTCGGAGGCGTGGGGTGGGGCGCAGGTGTTCGACTGGTACGGCGTCGGCGACACCGGCGCCATCGCCGGCCAGGGGCCGGACCGATCCGGCATGCACATCATGGAGGACGCGCAATATGTGGAGCTGATCGACGTGGACAGCCACGCGCCGGTCGCGGCTGGCGAAATGGGCGACCTGGTGTGCACCTGCCTGTTCAAGGACGACATCTTCCCGATCATCCGCTTCAACACCCACGACGTCACGCGCGAGGTGGTGTGCGATAACCCGCTCGACATCCCCATGCGGCGCATGGAGGGTTTCCTTGGCCGCTCCGACAATATGGTCAAGCTGCGCGGCATCAACATCTACCCCCAGGGCATCGGCGCGCTGCTGGCCGCCCATTTCGAGCCGGCCAACGGCGAGTTCTACTGCACCGTGGAAAGCCGCGATGGGCGCGACGAGATGATCGCGACGGTAGAGGCCGGCGAGCACGGAGCGGACCTGGCCGGTGAGATGGAATCCCTGCTGCGCACCCGGCTGGGCGTGGCCATTGCCGTGGAACTGTGCGGGCCGGGCGAGACCGCGAAGATCACCGGCATCGAGACGCGGCAGAAGCCGATCCGGCTGATCGACAAGAGGGATGCATGAGCCCCGTCGACGGACCAGCGCAACGCGAAAGCGCCGTCAAGCGACTGACCCAAACGCTTGAACGCATCGCCGCCGAGAACGACGACACCCGCGTCTTCATCTCGCTCGACGCAGAGGCGGCGATGGAGGCTGCGAAGGCGGCCGACGCCCGTTCGGCAGACGGTGAAGCTCTCGGCCCGCTCGACGGCCTGCTCGTCGCGGTCAAGGACAACATTGCGGTCGCCGGCCTGCCGCGCACCGCCGGGTTCGGCGCCTGGGTCGATCGCATCGCCGAGCGCGACGCGGCGGTGGTCGCCCGCCTGCGCGCGGCCGGCGCGGTGATCGTCGGCACGCTCAACATGGAGGAGGGCGCGCTGGGCGCGGCCACCGATAACCCGCATTTCGGCCGCTGCATCAATCCGTTGCGTAATGGCTTCACGCCCGGCGGCTCCAGCGGCGGCTCGGGCGCGGCGGTAGCCGCCGGCCTGGTCGACATCGCGCTGGGCACCGACACGTTAGGATCGGTGCGCATCCCCGCCGCCTATTGCGGCGCGTTCGGCATCAAGCCGACCGACGGCTTGGTGGGCCGGCAGGGCCTGGCGTTCCTCAGTCAGACCTTTGACACGATCGGCCCGCTCGCCGCCTCGCCCGACCTGCTGGCCGCCGCTCTGGCAGTCATGGCCGGGCGCGACGACGATCCCAAGTCGCTGGGCGCGCCGGCGGGGTGGGGCGAACCAAAGGGCAATATCGACTTCTCCCAATTGCGCGTCGGCGTGCCCAGGCAAATCGAGTCGGTCGAATGCGAAGCGGAAATCCTCGCCGGCCTGGCGCGCGCGCGCGCCGCGTTCGCCGATCTGGGCGCGAGCGTTCACGACATCGACCTGGCCGGCTGGGAGCCCGGCCGTGCCCGGCGCGGCGGGCTGATGATCGCCGAGGCCGAAGGCGCGGCGCAGATGGCCGAACTGCTGGAGCCGGGCGTCGACGGCGTCAGCGATCATTTCCGCGCCTTGCTGGCCTATGGCCGCGATCTGCCTTCGCATAGGCTGGTCGAGGCCCTGGCGCGAGAGCGCTCGGCCGCCGGCGCGGCCCTGCGTGCTCTGCGCGACCACGACGCATTGTTGCTGCCCACCGCGCCGCAACGCGCCTTCGAACATGGCCGGCCCGCGCCCGACAACCAGGCGGACCTCACCGCGCTGGCCAACCTGGCCCAACTACCGGCGATCGCCGCACCGGTACCGGCGGGCGACGGCGGACTGCCTGCGAGCGTGCAACTGGTCGGCCGGCCGTGGCGGGAGATGGAATTGATTGCGATGGCGGAACGGCTTGCGGCGGTTTTGTAGGGGTTGTTTTCTTTCTCTGACCCTACCCCTAACCCCTCCCCTCAAGGGGGAGGGGGACTTGGGCCGTGCCATCCCTCCGGTCGTCATCCTCGGGACAAGCAATTGTTGTTGTGGGAGGGGATGGCCAGCCGAAGTCCCCATCAGGCCACGAATTCGCCGATGCGCACCTGGACCCCGGCCTTCGCCGGGGTGACGGAGGAAGAGGCACGGCCATCGCCTCACCCGCCACCGTCATCCCGGCGAAGGCCGGGATCCAGATGCGTCACCGCTTGCTCGGTGTGGGTTGCTCTTGCGCCAGCCTATCAACGTAGTCATCCTCGCCCTCGTGGCGAGGACCCAGTAGCCAATACAACCGCGCTTGATTTCTGGGTCCTCGGGACAAGCCCGAGGATGACTAGGATGGATGGGTTGATGGGCTCGAGGATGACGGGAGCGAAATAGCCAAGGATGAAGTGCTGGATGTGCGACGAGAGTCTGCCCCGAGGGACCTCCCTCCCCCTTGAGGGGAGGGAATGAGGGTGGGGTACATCACAGGCCGAGAGCTGACCCAGGTCCCGCATCAACCGCAAACCCGCTCAATCGAACTCCGGGCGGCGCTTGTCCACAAACGCCGCGTAGCCCTCGCGGAAGTCGGCGGAGGCGAAGGTTTCGTTGAAGCGGCGGCGCAGGTCGGCGGGTTCGGTGTCGGCGCCGGCCTTGATGGCGTTGATCGTCGCCTTGGCGACCGCGATCGAGTTCTGCGACAGGGCGGCCAGGTTGCGGGCGTAGTCGTCTACCGTCGCCTCCAGCGCTTCGGGCTCCACCACGTAATCGACCAGGCCGATGGCGAAGGCGCGTTCGGCGTCGATCTGCGCGCCGCTGAACAGGATGTCCTTGGCGCGGGCCGGGCCGACGAGGTCGACGAGCTGCTTGGTGTCGGCGAAGGAATAGGCCGCGCCGATGCGCGCGGGCGTGATCGCGAAGCGGGCATCGGCCGATGCGAAGCGGATGTCGCAGGCCGCCGCCAGCCCGCAGCCGCCGCCGATGCACAGCCCGCCGATCCTCGCCAGCACCGGCTTGGGCGCGTCGTGTACGGTTGCCTGGGCGCGGCGTACCAGATCGTTGTAGGCGCGCGCGGCCTTGGCGTCCTTGTAGGTCTCAGCGAATTCACCGATGTCGGCGCCGGCCGAAAACGCCTTGCCGCCTGCGCCGGCGAACACGATCACCCGTACATTCGCATCGGCGCACAGCTCGTCCATCGCCCGGGCGATCTCCTCCCAGGTCTGCCGCCGCATCGCGTTGGCCTTGTCCGGCCGGTTGATGCGCACGGTGGCGACGCGCGCGGCGATGTCGATGTCAAGATCGGTCATGGGGCGAACAGACCCGAACGCGCGCCGCGGCGCAAGCCCGCCGTCAGACCGGGTTGCGCTCGATGAGCTGCTTGGCGATGATCATGCGCTGGATCTCGTTGGTGCCCTCGCCGATGCACATCAGCGGCGCGTCGCGGAAATAGCGCTCGATCGGGTATTCCTTCGAATAGCCGTAGCCGCCATGGATGCGCATGGCCTCCAGCGAATTCTCCACCGCCGTCTCCGAGGCGAAGAACTTGGCCATGCCCGCCTCCATGTCGCAGCGCTCGCCGCGATCGTAGGCGCGCGCCGCGTCATAGGTGAGCAGGCGCGAGGCCTGCAATTTGGTGGCCATCTCGCCCAGCTTGAGTTGGATCGCCTGATGTTGGGCGATCGGTTTGCCGAAGGTCTCGCGGGTCTGGGCGTAAGCGACGGAATCGCGCAGCGCCGCGGAGGCGAGCCCGCAGCCGCGCGCGGCGATGTTGATGCGGCCCAGCTCCAGCCCGCCCAGTGCCGCCTGCAATCCTTTGCCCTCCACGCCGCCGAGCAGGTTGTCGGCGGAAATGCGGTAGCCGTCGAACACCAGTTCGGCGCTGTCGACGCCCTTGTAGCCGATCTTCTCCAGTTTCTTGGAAGCGGTGAAGCCGGGGCCTTTCTCGGCAATGAACATGCTCATGCCCTTGTGCCGGGGCTCCGCATCCGGGTCGGTCTTCACCAGCACGGCGAAACAGGCGCCCTCGATGCCGTTGGTGATCCAGGTCTTGGTGCCGTCGATCACATAGTCGTCGCCGTCGCGGCGCGCGCGGGTGCGGATCGCCTGCAGGTCGGTTCCCGCGTTTGGCTCGGTCAGCCCCAACCCGCCGCGTAGCTCGCCGGTGGCGAAGCGCGGCAGGAAGCGGCTCTTCTGCTCATCGGTGCCCTGGCGCTGCACGCAGGCGGCCATGATCAGATGCGAGTTCATGATGCCGGTCAGCGACATCCAGGTCTCGGCGATCTTTTCGATCACGCGGGCATAGGTGGTCGCGTTGAGCCCCAGCCCGCCATAGTCGGGATCGATGGTGGCGCCGAACAGGCCGAGTTCCTTCATCTGCTCGACCATCTCGTGCGGATATTCGTCGGCGTGCTCCAGCCGCATCACATGCGGGCGCACGTCGCGCTCCAGCCACTTCTCCACGCTGTCGAGGATCAGCGCCGCTTCCTCGCCGTCATCGGCGGCGTGGTGGATATCGGAAATCACATTCATCGTCCCGCGCTCCATAGAGTTGTTTCCCGCTTGCGCGGGATCCGGCACCGGCTCTCTCCCCCTCCCAGCCACCCCTCAGGGAACCTGCCGTGGGGTGGCTGGGAGGGGGAGAGGGCTGGTGGCTGGGCAAACAACCATTAATACCCCGCCTTCTCCTCGGTGTCGAAACCGCGCTTGGCCACCAGCATGGTGCGCGAGAACTCGCAGACCATCTTGGCGTTCTGGTTGAAGCCGCGGGTCTTGACCGTGACCAGGCCGGCATTGGGCCGCGACTTGCTCTCGCGTTTTTCCAAAACCTCGGATTCGGCGGTCAGCGTGTCGCCGGCGAACAGCGGGTGGATCAGCTTGATGTCGGTCCAGCCCAGATTGGCGATCGCCTTCTGCGACACGTCAGTGACGCTCATGCCCACCATCAGCGCTACCGTGAACGGCGAACACACGATGGTGCGCCCGAACTCCGAGTGGCTCGCATACTCCTCGTCGAAGTGCATGGGATGGGTGTTCATGGTCAGCAATGTGAACCAGGTGTTGTCGGTCTGGGTGATCGTGCGCCCCGGGCGATGCTCGTAGACGTCGCCGACCTCGAAGTCCTCGTAATAGCGGCCGAAACGCTCGCGATAACGGTTGGGACCCACCTTGTGTGCTGTCGAGACCATGAAAAATTACCTCAAAATTTGTCCGAACAAATATGGTTCGCGCCGTTCCCGTGTCAAGGTTTTTCGCCGTCCGAGGCCAGCGTCAGGGGCACGATTTGCGCCACGTCATCGAGCGTCTCGATGCGCGCCACCGCCTCGATGATCGCCTCGATGGCCTCTTCAGCGAGCGGGTGGGCGCCATAGGTGGCGCAGCGGCGGAACTTGTCGACGTTCTGCGCTTCGCTGAGCGGATTGTCCGGATGGCCGAACACATGCTCGATGGTGATTTCGTGGACGGTGCCGTCGTTGAGCGTGACGGTGAAGGACTGGGGATCGAGCGCGTTGGGATCCGGGTTGTCGTCCAGTTCCAGGCTCACCTTCGCCGCCTGGGCGTGCACGGCCTCATCGTCCAGCATGGCGCGGGTGGCGAAGTCGGGCACGTCGACCCGGCCGCGCGCTAAGAACACGCCGGCCACGAAGGCGAGGCAGAGCTTGGCGTAGTTGGCCTGCGGCTCGGCGAGATCGGGCCGACCGACGAGCCGGTGCACCAGCGGCGGCACGCGGCCGTGTACCTTCGCGATGTCGCCGGCGGCGAAGCCGTGCGTCTCCATCAGCCGCGACAGCGCGTCGACCACGCCGTGGGTCAGCCGGCCGGAGGGGAAGGGCTTGTGCGCCAACTGGGTGAGCTGCGCCTCGATCCCCAGCTTCTCCAGCGCCGGGGCCAGGTCGAACTCGCCGTTCTCCACCAGCCGCAGATAACCGTACTGGCCATCGACGATGTCGTGCGGCGCGCGCACCCCGGCGCGGGCCAGATCAAGCGAGCACAGCGCGGCGCGCGCGTTGAAGCCGATCTGCAGGCCGAGCAGCATGGAGCCCTCCGCATGCGCCTGCAGGGTGCCGCCGGTCTGGCTGTAGGTGGCGCCCATGGCGTTCATCACGCCGGCCTCGTCCAGTCCGTCCAGCCGGGCGAGCGCGGCCGCCGTGCCCAGCCCGCCGGCGGTGGCCGGGCGGAAGAAGCGTACCGGGCCGGTGGCCGCCACGCCGAGCAGGGTGGCGATGTCGACCCCGGCGCTGAGCGCGGCCAGGAACTCGCGTCCGTTGACGGGATCGCCGGCCGCAGAGCGCCGCTCGGCATGGGCCATCATGGCGGAAAGCACCGTGGCCATGGGATGGACGACCGCGCCTTCGTGCACGCAGTCGAATTCCAGGCAGTGGATCTGATAGGCGTTGACAATGGCTGCGGCATGCGCCGAAAGCCGTTCGCCGCTCATCCATACGGTGGCCTCATCGCCGTCGCCCCAGCCGCCGACCACCTCGCGCAGCATGTCGATCGAGGCGCCGGAGCTGCCGGCGATGCCCACGCCGATGGAATCGAGGATGAAGGTCTTCGCCTTGGCCACGGTCGCCGCGTCAAGCTGGTCGAAGCCGATCCGCGCGGCGTGCTCGGCAAGCCGGTCGACGGCGTCGGAGGCGTATCTGTCCTGCGGCATGGCCCGCATATCCTTTGTCTTCACGCCCGCCCGGGGCACATGGTCTGTCCCATAACGATCACCCGTCCAACGCCCGCGCCCCGGCGTCCCACAAATCGTCGGCCGGATAGTCGCACGCCAGCCAGGCCGGCCCGTCGAAACGGGTCCACAGCGGTTCGACGGCCGCAGCGATCTGCCGTAACTGCTCCAGGTCGGCGGCCGCATAGGTCCAGCGCGCCTGGGCGGCGGCGACGATCTGGCCGAACATCGCCCCGTCGGCGAACAGCGGCACATACATCGACGATCCCATGCGCGAGGTTTTGAGGAACTGGCGGAACTGCCCGTGCTCGTCGGTGTTCTCCAGCAGGATCGCGCGCTCGCCACGCACCACCTCGCCGGGATGGTTCCACTCGATGGGGATGGCCAGCCGGCGCTGTTCCGGTGGAAAGCCGCGATTGGCCACCAGCATGTTGAATTGGCGGTCCGGCGTGATCAGGAAGATGCCGGAAACGCGATAGTCGCGCTCGCCCGCCAGCAAGGCTCCTGGCCGGGCCGCCGCCTCGTGATCGCCCAGCGCGTCGTGGGCGAGTGCCGTAAGCTCCGACGCCGCCGCCTCGAAGTCGGTCGCCGCTTCAGCAGCGACCGCAGCGTGTTCCAGCCGGTCAGCGAAGCGCTCATCGGTTCCTGCGGCTGCCTGCGTCATTCGCCGCCTTCCGACCGGGGATTCTGCGCCGCGAAGCGCTCGGCGATCGCCTTGCGCGCGGTGATCCACACTTCCTCGCGCCCGCACACATGTTCGAGAAACTTCTCCAGCGCCCAGATGCGGCCCGGCCGGCCGATGATGCGCAGGTGCAGGCCCACCGACATCATGCGCGGCCCCTTGCGCCCGGCCTCGGCCAGCAGCCAGTCGAAGCTGTCGATCGCGTAGGACAGCCATTGCTGCGGCGTGTAGGACGGCGCGGTCCACATCTTCATGTCGTTGGTGTCGATGGCGTAGGGCAGGCAGATCAGCGCGGCTTTGCTGCCGTCGGCCATCGCCACTTCCTCCCAGTGCGGCACGTCGTCGGACAGATCGTCCATGTGGTAGGAATATCCCTCCTCGACCAGCAGCCGGCGGGTGTTGTCGGTGTGCAGATAGCGGCTCAGCCAGCCGGCGGGCCGGGCGCCGGTGGTCTTCTCGATCGAAGCGGCGGCCTTGGCGATGAACTCGCGCTCGCCCGCCTCGTCATATGAGAACTGGTGGATCCACCGCCAGCCATGGGCGCAGACCTCGTGGCCCTGGGTGACGATCCGCTTGGTCAGATCGGGCGCGCGTTCCAGCGAGAGAGCGGCGGCGGTGAACGTGGTCTCAACGCCGAAGCGCTCCAGCAGGTCGAGGATGCGCGGGCTCCCGGCGCGGATGCCGTACTGGTAGTTGCTCTCGTTGACATAGTTGCGGATCGGGATCGACAGGGCGACGCCCAGTTCGTCGACCGGCTCTGGCTTCTTGTCGCCGTCGGCGATGCTCATCTCCGAGCCTTCCTCCACGTTGACGACGATGGAAAGCGCCAGGCGGGCCCCGTCGGGAAGATCGAAGTTGGTCATGAATCCATCCAAAATTTGTCCGGACAAATTACATCAGCCGAACGCAAAGTCAATCGGGCCGGGCGTCCACCTTCTGTCGCGAAACGCCACGAGCGCGCCGAGCTTACCGCGCCGGCGGCCGGCAGATCGATCGGAAAATTTGTCTGGACAAATTACGCCGCTTATGCCTCCTGTGGAGATCAAAAAGCGCAGGCAGTTACGGAAGTACGGTCGCATGGAATGGACCTACATCGTCATCGGCTCGGGCTCGGCCGGCGCCATCGTCGCCAACCGGCTGAGCGCGGACCCAGCCAACCAGGTGCTGCTGCTGGAGGCGGGCGGTTCCGACAACCGCCTGAGATACCGCATTCCTGCACTGTGCATCGCGGCCATCGGCAATCCGCAAAGCGACTGGATGTTCGAAGCCGAGCCCGATCCCACGCGCGGCGGCAAGGTCGACCTGCTCTCGCGCGGCAAGGTGCTGGGCGGGTCGTCGTCCATCAACGGGGTGATCTATGTGCGCGGCAATCGCGGCGACTATGACGGCTGGGCGCAGATGGGCAATACCGGCTGGGACTACGACACCCTGCTGGGCCATTTCCGCGCCGTTGAAGACAATCGCGACGGCGTGACCGACGTCTACGGCTCGGGCGGCGCGGTCGTCTCCCAGCTTCGCGGCGTGCCGAAGATGACCCACGTGTTCGTCGAGGCGATGGCGGAACTGGGCTACCCCAAGAACCCCTCCTACAACGGCGAGCCCTGCGAGGGCGTGTCGATCGCCCACTGCACTCAGCATCGCGGCCTGCGCACCTCGACGGCCACGGCGTTTCTCGATCCGATCCGGGGCCGCAGGAACCTGAAGATCGTCACCGGCGCGACCGCGCGCCGCCTGGTGATGGAGGGCAGACGCGCGGTTGGCGTCGAGGTCGAGGTGAACGGAGAAAGCCGCGTCGAGCGGGCAGGGCGCGAGGTGATCGTCTCGGCGTCCACGTTCAACTCGGCCAAGCTGCTGATGCTGTCGGGCATCGGCCCGGCTGATCATCTGCGCGACCACGGCATCGAGGTGTTGGCCGACCTGCCCGGTGTCGGGCGTAATCTGCACGACCACCCGGTCTCCAACGTGCAGGCCCTGGTCAACCGGCGCACCACCAACATGGACGACAACTGGCTCGGCCGCATCAAGCACGCGGCCCAGTTCGCGCTGACGCGGGGCGGGCCGGCCACCTTCGTCCAATCGGGCCTGGCGTTCATCCGCTCGCGGCCGGAGCTGGAATATCCCGACATTCAGTTCCATTTCGGCGCGTTCGCCTATAAGATTACGCCGGCCGGCATCGAGATGCTGGACCAGCCCGCCGTCACCCTGCAGCCCAACGTCAACCGCACCCGCTCGCGCGGCCACATGGAGCTGCGCTCGGCGCGACCCGGGGACCCACCGGTCATCCACATGAACCTGCTGGGCGACCGCGCCGATCTGGAGACGCTGATCGCCGGCACCAAAATCGCCCGCAAGGCGCTCGCCACCGACGCTTTCCGCCCCTACCTGGTCGGCGAGCTTTCGCCGGGGCCGGACGTGCAGACCGATGATGAATGGGAGGATTATACGAGACAGGTCGCCAGCCACGTCTACCACGCCTGCGGCACCTGCAAGATGGGCACCGACCCGATGGCCGTGGTCGACCCGCGCCTGAAGGTTCACGGCGTCGACGGCCTGCGCGTGATCGATTCCTCCATCATCCCGCAGATCCCGTCGGGCAACCTCAACGCCATCTCCATGGCGATCGGCGACAAGGGCGGCAAGATGGTTCTGGAAGACGCCCGGGCGTGAGGACCGACGTGACCTGTCGAAAGGCCACTTCCAGTTATCCTCGGACCGCCTGGCCGGAGCAACCTCGAACCTGAAGGGTTCGCAAGGCCGCACGGCCGCCGCGCGGTCAGCGCGCCCCGTCGGAGACCCGAGCGAAGCGAGGATCAGCCGCGAGACAAATCAAACCTACGCCCGTCAGGCTCCCGGTGTTTCCGCGAAACACCTGCCGCTGAGAGGTTCTGCTGTCTGGCAGACTCAGAAGGCACTTTGCTTCGCAAAGTGCCTTTGGTGCTCCCGGACGGACTCGAACCGCCGACCCGCTGATTACAAATCAGCTGCTCTACCAGCTGAGCTACAGGAGCGCCTTGGGCAGGCCCGGCATACTGCCGTGCGATCGCAGATCGTCGCAACCGGCGGGTATTCAAATCGCCGGCCAGCCTGGATAGCCAGTGCTTAGCAGATTTGCATCGCGTGTCCAGTTGCGCACGGCCGGCGGCGACTGAGCCGGTCCGGCGGTGTTAACGATGCCGCGCGATGGCGCGGGCGTGCTGCTTGATACGGCTTCGGTGCGCACCTATGGTTGGGGTGGATGCGGGTCCGGCGCGGTTCGAGGGTGCGCCGCAACCATCGGCGGTACGGGCGGACGCTCGTGCGTCGGCCGTGAACAGGAAACCCGCATGTTGTCTTCCGCGTTTGGGAAAACTCCGCGCTTTTGCGCCGCCGCCGGTATAGCGACGGTGGCTTTCGCCATGGCCTCGGCCGTTGCGCTCTTCGGTGCGCCGGCGCCGGCCGCCGCAGAGGCCAAAATTCTGTCGGTGCCGTCGATTTCGATCATCACGCCGCGTTCGACGATCCATCGGCGTGTCCGCACGACGATCCCCGCGCAGACCAGGCCGCGCAAACGCCGCTCGGTCGCCATCGCGGTGGTCAACAATTACTATGGCGAGCGCCGGGATACGCGGCCCGACGGCCAGATCGAACGGCTGGACGACGGCCGCGTCCGTATCATCGAGACCGACCGCGAGCTTTGCGAAGCCGGCTACGAATGCGTCATCCGGCTTGGCGCATCGGCCTCCGCGCCGAAGATCATCACCAATGTCGGCAGGTACAAGCGATAGGCGGCGCTATGCGCGCCCGCCCGCCCGTATCGCGATATAGAGCGCCAGTGCTGCGGCGTTCGACACGTTGAGCGAGGCGATCGGGCCGGGCAGGTCGATGCGCGCCAGCGCCGTACAGGTCTGTCTGGTCTTTGCGCGCAGACCCTTGCCCTCTGCGCCCAGCACCAGGGCCACCGGCTCCGGCCCGACGCTTGCCTCCAGCGGTTCCGGCCCGTCGCCGTCGAGCCCGATGGTGCGGTAGCCTTCGCGTTCAAGCGCTTCGAGCGCCCGGGCCAGATTGCTCACTTCGATATGGTCGATTAAGTCAAGCGCGCCGGAGGCGGCCTTGGCCAGCACCCCGGTCTGGGCCGGGCTGTGGCGGCCGGTGGTGATCAGCGCGGCGCCGCCCAGCGCCACCGCCGAACGCATGATCGCGCCCACATTGTGCGGATCGGTCACCTGATCAAGCACCAGCACCGGCGAGCGGCCGGCCAGGTCCGCAAGCTGCAGCGGTACCAGCGGTTCGCATTCCAACACCGCGCCCTGGTGAACCGCGTCGCGGCCGACCAGCCGATCGAGATCGGCGGGACGTGCCACGGTCTCGTCCGGCACGCCGGCTTCTGCTATCACCGCATCGCCCAGCCGCCCGCGCGCATTCGCAGTGACCCAAAGGCGATGCTTGACCCGGCGCGGATTTTGCAGCGCGTTCGCCACCGTGTGCAGGCCGTACAGGAGCAGCCGGTCATCGGGCGATCGCGCGCTGCGCCTGCGCGGGTGCCGGGTCGCGCCCTGGCGTTTGTGGCGATGATGGGCGATGGCGGTTGCTCCAACAGGCATGCGGGCGTGGAGCGGGTAGCGGGAATCGAACCCGCATATTCAGCTTGGAAGGCTGCTGCTCTACCATTGAGCTATACCCGCATAAGGTACCGCTACACGGCCGGCTGGTGGTGGGAGTTGGATTCGAACCAACGTAGGCATAGCCAGCGGATTTACAGTCCGCCCCTTTTAACCACTCAGGCATCCCACCATTCAGGCGATTGTAGCCGCTGCCCGCACCGCAATCTTCCGTTTTTTGTGCGCGAGGCAAGCCAGCCAACAGCGGCGGTTTATGCAGCCGCCACCGCCCCTTGTCAACGTGGTCACCGCTGTTCTAGCCGCAATGAAGCGACATATACAGCTTAGGGTAAGGGACCGCCCCAATCAGGCTGCTTTCGCCCCCACCATCATCTGCCGCTTGCGCGCGAAGCCGGGCTGTTTGGTGACCTCAAACCCCGCCGCCTGCAGATATCGCCGCACCCAGCCGGCCGCCGTATAGGTGGCGAACGTGCCGCCGGGGCGGGTGGCGGCGAAGACGGCTCTCATCAGGTCGCCGCCCCAAAGCTCCGGGTTTTTCGCTGGCGCAAAGCCGTCCAGATACCAGGCGTCGGCCGTCAGGTTCAGTCCCGGCACAATTGCGTTGGCGTCGCCGAAATGGACCGTCAGCCGTATATCGGGCGCGAACGTGGCGTTGAGGGCGGGCGGCTCGTCACGCCACAGCCCGGCCAGCCTGGCCGCTTCTTCGGCCAGTTGCGGCCAGCGCGCGAGCGCACGGGCCATGTCGGCGGCAGCGAGCGGGTGGCGTTCGAAAGAGACGAACTCGAGGCGCGCCTCGGGTGGGGCCAGTTCGCGCCACTGGCGCACGGTTTCCAGGAAGTTGAGGCCGGTGCCGAAGCCCAGTTCGCCGATGATGCAGCTTTTCATCGCCGGCCAGCGCTGGCGCAGACGGTTGCCGTCGATGAACACATGGGCGGTTTCGGCTCGTCCGTCGGCGCGCGAGTAGTAGAAGTCGCCGAAGCGCTGCGAATAGGGCACGTCATTGTCATGCCAGCGGGTTCGGGTTACCGGATTGCTCACTGCGCGACGATCTACCAGCTTTGTCCATCGGTACGGCGGGCGCCATTGCCGTGATGAAACCATCTACCACAACAACAGCACAACCGTTGCCGGCAACGCGCGGCGCGGACGTGCTCGTCATCGGCGCCGGCATCCTCGGCCTATGGGCGGCGCGACACGCGCTGCGGGCGGGCAGGTCGGTCATCGTCGTCGATGAAGGGCAGGCGGGTGCGGGCGCTTCGGGCGGGTTCCTGGGTGCGCTGATGCCGCATATGCCGGATCGATGGAACGCAAAAAAACAGTTTCAATTCAATTGTTTGGATTCAATTGAAGAATCGATACGCGAACTGGAGGCCGATACCGGCATCGATTGTGGTTTTCGCCGCTGCGGCCGGCTGATGCCGCTTACGCACGAAGGCATGCGCGGCCATGCTCAGGTACGTATCGCCGGGGCGAGAGCGAACTGGCAGGGGCGCTATTCGATGGAGTTGGTCGAGCCGCCCATCGTCGATCGCGGCTGGCTGGACCCGCAATCAGCACCGTTCGGCGCCGTCTTCGATGCGCTGAGCGCGCGGGTCGATCCGCGCGCCTACGGCTCGGCGCTACGCGAGTTTGTGGCAGGCGCCGGTGCGCTGACCGAGGGAGCGCGCGTCACCGCCCTCGAACCGGCGGCGGGGCGGGCGGTGCTGGCCGACGGCTCGTCGATCGCCGCCGCCACGATCGTCGTAGCCGCCGGCTGGCGCGCCTACGATCTGCTGCGGCCGTTCCTGGAGCCGCTCAACGACGGCCGTCCGGCCGGCCGAGGCGTCAGGGGGCAGGCGGTGCTGGTGGAATTCGCCCACGACGACAATCTGCCCATCGTCTATCACGACGGCGTCTATGTGGTGCCGCATGCGGGCAACCGGGTTGCGATCGGCTCCAGCTCCCATGACAAATGGGATGGTGCGCCGGACGCTTTCGATCCTGCCGATATGGATTTCTACCATCGTGCTCTGAAACTGGCGCCGGCGCTGCGCGATGCGCCCGTCATCGGCCGCTGGGCCGGCGTGCGCCCGCGCAACACCTTCGAGCCGGCTATGCGCGCGGCGCTTGGTGGGGAGATGGAACGGTTGTCGATCTCAGCCGAGCAGGGGAGTTTACCGCCGCCGCCCACGGGTCCTGCGGACCCGTACTTCGGTCCGGTGCCGGGCCACGAAAACCTGATCGCGCTCATCGGCGGATTTAAGATCACCTTTGGCGTGGCGCATCGGGCAATGGCGGCTCTGTCGCAATGACGACACCGCGCCCGCGCATCCGGGACAGTTCGCAAGGGGAAAATCGTCTGATAGTCTCGCCGTCGCGGCGACGGCCGCATGTTGGTTTCCGGGGGACTTGATCGATGCAATCTCAAGCGCGGGCGGTGGTGATCGGCGGCGGGGTGGTCGGCGTCTCTACGCTGTACCACCTGGCCAACAAGGGCTGGGACGACGCCGTCCTGATCGAGCGCAAGGAGCTGACGTCGGGCTCGACCTGGCACGCGGCCGGCCTGCTGCCCCTGTTCAACCTGTCCTATTCGGTCGGCCAGATTCATAAATACTCGGTACGCTTCTATGAGGAGCTGCAGGAAGAGACCGGCATGAATGTCGGTTTCTCCAAATGCACCAACATCCGCATCGCCCAGACGCCGGACCGGTGGGACGAATACATGTATTACGCCGGGGTGGCCGAGACCATCGGCGTGCCGGTCAACGTGCTCACCCCTGATGAGATCAAGGAAATCTGGCCGCTGTGCGACACCGACGGGCTGATCGGGGCGATCCAGCATCCTGACGATGGCTACATACAGCCCGCCGATCTGACCCAGGCGATGGCCAAGGCCGCCCGCGACAAAGGCGCCACCATCCACCGCAACACCACGGTCACGGCCATCGAGCAGACCGCCGACGGCAAGTGGCTGGTCAAGACCGACAAGGGCGACATCGTCGCCGAGCATGTTGTCTCCTGTACGGGCAACTTCGCCCGCAAGACCGGCGCCATGGTCGGCCTCGACGTGCCGGTGATCCCCGTCGAGCACCAATACATCGTCACCGAGCCGCATCCCGACATTCTCGCGCGCAAGGAGCAGGGCCTGCCCGAAATGGGCGTGCTGCGCGATGCGGATTCATCGTGGTACATGCGCGAGGAGAACGGCGGCCTGCTGCTGGGCCCCTACGAGGCCGGCGCGCCGGCCTGCTATGTGGACGGCCCGTCGCCGGACAGCGAGTACGAGCTATTCCAGGAAGACCTGGACCGCATCGAGCGCCACATCGAATCGGCAATCGTGCGCGTGCCGGCCTTCGGCGAACTGGGCATCAAGCGCTGCTACAACGGCGCCATCGCCTACACGCCGGATGGCAGCCCGATCATCGGCCCGGCGCCGCGGCTGAAGAATTTCTGGCTCAACGAGGGACACTCGTTCGGCGTCACCGCGGCCGGCGGCGCCGGCTGGCAGATCGCCGAATGGATCGTTGAGGGCGAGCCGACCATCGACATGATGGGCGTCGATCCGCGCCGCTTCGGGCCTTACGCGACCGAAGGCTATCTCATTGAAAAGAATGAGGAAGCCTATCGCAACGTGTTCACCGTTCACTACCCGGAGGAAGAGCGCGGCGCCGCCCGGCCCTTGAAGACCTCGCCGTCCTATGAGCGGCAGAAGCGGCTGGGCGGGGTATTCGGCTCGGTCTATGGCTGGGAGCGGGCCAACTGGTACGCGCCCTCGCCGGACTACGAGATTTCCGCCGAAGACCGCGCCTATGCGGACGTCATCACCGCCCACAATCATTCCAATCCGATCGACGGCCACATCAAGGAACGCTACCGTTTCGGCCGCTCCAACGCGTTCGAGCACATCGGCAACGAGATCAAGAACGTGACCGAGAATGTCGGCCTGCTCGACATGTCGGCGTTCGCCAAGATGGAAGTGAGCGGGCCGGGTGCGCGCGACTGGCTGGAATCCATCTTCGCCAACAAGATCCCGAAGACCCGGGGCAGGGTGGCGCTGTGCCATATGCTCACCCGCAACGGCGGCGTGCGTTCGGAATTCACCGTCTACGAATGGCAGCCGGGCGTCTTCTACCTGGTCTCCGCCGGCGCGTTCGAAAACCACGACCACGACTATCTGTACAAGCTTGCGCCCGCCGACGGCTCGGTGAGCCTGCGGCCGATCACCCAGAAATACGGCGTGCTGGTGCTGGCCGGGCCCAAGTCGCGCGACGTGCTGCGTAAACTGACCCGCGCCGATCTGTCCAACAACAATTTCCGTTGGCTCTCGGGCCAGCCGATCAATGTCGGTCACGCGTCCGCGCACGCCCTGCGCGTCAACTTCGTCGGCGAACTGGGCTGGGAACTGCATCACCCGATCGAGCAGCAGAACGCCATCTTCGATGCGGTGATGGCGGCGGGCGAGGAGTTCTCCATCGCCCCGTTCGGCATCCGCGCCATGTCGTCGATGTCGATCGAAAAATCATATCGCCTTGTGCCGCGCGAATTGTCCATTGAATACAATGCTCTGGAGTCAGGTCTTGATCGGTTCGTTCACCCGGACAAGGGCGACTTCATCGGCCGGGACGCGGTGATCAAGGCCCAGAATGACGGGCTCAACTGGAACTTCGTCACCTTGGAAGTGCACGACGTCGATGCCTATGACGCGCGCGGCTCCGAGGCGATTGTCGATATGGACGGCAATCTGGTCGGCCGGGCCACCAACGGCGCCTATGGCTGGCGGGTGGACAAATCCCTGGCGCTCGCCATGGTGCGCCCGGCATTTTCCGCCGTCGGCACGCAGATACAGATCAAGCTGCTGGGCAAGTTGCACAAGGCGACCGTGATCGCCGACAGCCCGTTCGATCCCGACAACGAGCGGCTGCGCGGGTAGCGTTGGCGGGCGGCCTGCCGCCACAATCTCAATACATCTGCCCGCTATCTTGCCGGTGCGAATCGGCTTTGTGCGGCCGTGCCCTTGACGATGCGGGGCCGGAACGAAACACTGCCGGTAACAGAGCACTTTCAGCAAAAGTTGCAGACTTTTGCGCTCGCGAAAGTGCGTGAAAACAAAGACTCCTACCTGAAACGGAAAGTAGCCAATGAGTCTGGTTCAATCGGGGGCGGCATCCGCGGTTCGAAGACCGCGGGCTCGACACCGACCGCCGGCGTTGCGCCTGTGGTGGGCGACGATTGTCGCCATTCTGGCGACCGGCGTGATCGCCCACGCCCAGTCCTCGCCGCCGCAGCCGCCGGCCCGGGCCGTCGAGGTCGCCGCTCACCTGGCGCAGCAGGAGTGGCAGGCGGTGAGCCCCGGCATGCAGGCGCTGCGCACCCGTGCGCTCAACGGCGTCGAAATCCTCGCCTTCCGCATCGACACGGCGGTTTACTCGTTCTCGGTCGGCCTGCAGGGCGACGAAGACGGGGACCGGGTCGACGCCATCGGCGGGCGCGAGGGCGCTGCGCTGGCCGTCAACGGTGGGTTTTTCGCCGTCGACAACACCGGCAAGAAGCTCATCCCTGTGGGGCTTCTCGTGCACGATTCAACCGCCTTGTCCAAAGCCTGGACCAGGAGCGGCGGCCATCTGATCATCGAGGCCGGCTCGCCGCGCATCGAGCCGACCAGCAGGCGCGCGCCCGCCGCCGACGGCGATATCATTCAGTCGAAGCCGGTGATGATCGAGCCGGGCGGACGCTGGGCCATGCGCGTCAACCGCGGAAACCTGGAAAAGCGCACGCTGGTGTGCACCCTGAAATCAGGCGAGGTGATCGTGCTGCTGGTCACCCGTGGGGGCTTGAGCCTGTATGAAGCCGCCTGGCTGTTTCGCTCGCCCGGCAAGGGCGGCGTCTACGGATGCGACGCGGCGCTGGCGCTCGACGGCGGCGGCTCGACCCAGGCCTGGGTCGACGGCCACCCGGCACTCGACTTTCGCGGCGAAACCCCGGTGCATAACGCACTGATGGTAGTGCGGCGATGAACGATCGCGCGCGGAAGGCGGGTGTGATGGGGTAGTCCGGCGCTTGCTCTGCGTTCGCCACCTGCTGGCAGCGATGTTGATCTTGCTGGCTCCGCCTTGGGCCGGTGGCGAAACCCACGGCGCGGTTGATCTGGAACTGGTGCTGGCAGTCGATGTCTCCAGTTCCATGGACGCAGACGAAAAGGCGCTGCAGCGCGCCGGCTACGTGGCCGCGTTCCGCTCGCCCGAGGTGATACGGGCGATCGTGCGCGGTCGCCATGGTCGCATCATGGTCACCTATCTGGAATGGTCGGGCACCGCGGCGCAGAAGGTGGTGGTGCCCTGGACGTTGATCGACGGCCCGCACACGGCAAACGCCTTCGCCGATACTTTGGCGTCGCAGCAGCCGGGCGAATACAACCGCACCTCGATCTCCTCGGCCATGATCGCCTCGCGCGGCCTGTTCGGCACTTCGGGCGCGCTGCCCGCCCGCCAGGTGCTGGACGTCTCCGGTGATGGACCGAACAATCAGGGCAGGCGGGTCGACCAGGTTCGCGACCGCCTGATCGCCGACGGCATCGTCATCAACGGCCTGCCGCTGATGGTCAAGGAGACCGCCATCGGCTTCGGCATCGACAAGCTCGATCAGTACTACGCCGACTGCGTCATCGGCGGGCCGGGCGCGTTCATGATCTCGGTGCAAGACTGGGCTGAGTTCCCCCACGCGGTGCGCCGCAAGCTGGTGCTGGAGATCGCGGGCACGCGCACGCTGCCGGTGATGAACGCGAGCTATTCCGCCGCGTCGGACCTACCAGTCGTCCTCGCCCAGGCCGCTCGAACGACCGAGTGCGACATCGGCGAGCGCATCATCCAGCCGTTCCTGCCCGACTACGATTACAAGCGGCGATAGAGGTGCTTGCCGCCCCTCGTCATCCTCGGGCTCGTCCCGAGGATCTAATCACCCATCGGATTCCGCAACCCATCGGCACCGGGATTAGATCCTCGCCACAAGGGCGAGGATGACGGTGTTAAAGGCTGATACCGCCTGGACGTGAGACATCATGAGCGCGACACGTTTGTCCGCTAACACCGCTCCTGAAGCGGGGATTTGCCGTACATTTCGCGGTAGCATTTGGAGAAGTGCGAGGCGGAGACGAAGCCGCAGGCGATGGCCACGTCGACCACCGGCAGCGAGGATTGAACCAGCAGATGACGCGCCCGGTCGAGGCGGACTTCGAGATAGTAGCGCGCCGGCGAGCGACCCATATGCTGCTGGAACAGTCGTTCGATCTGGCGGCGCGACAGGCCCACATAGCCGGCGATATCGACCAGCGGCAGGGGCTCGGCGATGTTGGCCTCCATATATTCGATGATCGACAATACCTTGGAATTCTGCACCCCCAGCCGCGCGCGCAGCGGCAGGCGCTGGCGGTCCTGCGGGTTGCGCACCCGGTCGGTGAGCGCCTGTTCGCACACCCGGTTGACCAGTTCCTCGCCGTGGTCCTGGCCGATCAGATACAGCATCATGTCGAGGGCGGCGGTGCCGCCCGCACACGTGCACACCCCGTCCTCCATCTCGTAGAGATCGGCATAGACGTCCACGGACGGGAAGCGCTCTGAAAAGCCGGGCAGGTTCTCCCAGTGGATGGCGCAGCGCTTGCCGTTGAGCAGGTTGGCGGCCGCCAGCAGGTGCGCGCCGGTGCACAGCCCGCCGACCATGATGCCGCGGTTGCGGTTCTCGCGCAGATAGGCGAACAGCGACTTGTTCTCATGGGCCTGGACATTGACGCCCGAACACACGAACAGCATCGACGGGCGCTGGGAGCCGGAAAGCGCCGCGCGCTCTTTTTCCAGCGAGGAATCCACCGACACGGTCACCCCGTTCGATCCGGTCACCGGCCCGCCGTCGACCGAGGCCAGCCGCCAGGTATACGACGTGGTGCCCAGCATCCGATTGGCGAGCCGGAGCGGCTCGACCGCGGTGGAAAACGCGATCATCGAGAAATTGGGGATGAGGAAGAAGACGATCGAACGCTTGATCTCGCCGTCCACTTGCATGCCCTCCATCGACCGGAACTGCGGCGCAATTTCGCTAGCGGAACCGTCTCGAAGCAAAAGCCGGCCGGGGTCGCTGGCGTCACCTATTCTGTCCTGATTGCGACACTGTCACAATCGCCGCAAACTGCAAGCGAAATTTCACCGGCCTCCGATGATCATTCCGGCAGGCCGGCCTTGACGAGCGCACCCACCCAGCGGGCCCTGATGTCTTCGTTTCGTCCAAATGGAAGCGCCCGCCCGGACTCGGTGGCGGTATGGCCCGGCAGCAGGCGCAGAATGTGCTCGTCAACGACCTGCCTGGCTTCGTCGACGCGATCGGACAGGGCATAGGCAACCGCGAGCTGACGATGGCCGGTGGGCATGCCGGGAAATTCGCGTATCAACTCCCTGGCGTTTTCCACCATGTCATCATGCCTGTCCAGCATGAGCATATAGATGCCGCGAACCGCGCGGGCGATCGAGCGCACCGGGTCGTTCGGAGTGATGTTGAGGGCCATGTCTCCCGGCTCTATGGCTTCTTCGTAGCGACCTTGCTGGCACAGCCCCAGCGCCAGCGGCGCATAGGCGATCGCCTGGTGGGGATTGATGGCGATGGCGCGGCGGGCGAGCGCTATGGCATCGTCCGTCCTGCCGGCCGAGATGCGGGTTTGGCTGGCCGTCGCCAGCGCGTAAGCGTCGTATTCGTCGGCTGCGACGGCCTTGTCGGCCGCCTCGATCGCCTGGCTGGTGACATGGTCGATATCGTCCGCCCAGCTGAACAGGCGTTGATAGATGTAGCACCACGCCAGATCGCTTTGCCCTAGCCCGCGATCGGGTTCCATCTCGATTGCCTTCAGGAACAGATCGCGCGCCCTGGCGACGTCGGACTGGTTGACGTGCCACAGCAGCCGGCGCCCCTGCATGACCAGATCCCACGCGCTGCCATCTCCGCCGAACCGGGCTTTGCGCTGTTCGCGATCAAGCAGCCTGGTGGTCAGTTCCGCCAATATCGATCTGGATATCTTGTCTTCCAGCTCGAACGGATCGTCGTTGGTGCCGTCAAGCTGCCCGGTCCAGATCGGATGACCGGTGCCCGCGTCCAGCAGTTGGGCGTTGACCCGCACGCGCGGGCCGGAAACCCTCAGGCTCCCCTCCAGGGCATAGCTGACGTTCCATTTGCGGCGCAGGGCTTCGATGTCCACCGCCTGGCCGCGACAGGCCAGGCTGATGTTGCGGGCGAGGGTCAGAAACCACGAGAACCGGGACAGCGCCGTGATCAGCGCGTCTGTCAGGCCGTCGGCGAGCCAGGCGTTCTCGTCCGCGTTTCCGGACAGAGTGAACGGCAACACGATGATGTTCGGACGGTCCTTCGACGAAGCGGCGGTTTGCGCATCCGTCGAGACGCCTTCAGCCCAGGTGAAGACCCGAACCGGCTTCGCAATATTCTTCAGGCTCTTCGACCCGCCGTCGGCGAACTCGTGATCGATGATGCCCTTGGCGCTGTCGTGGGCGAATTCGGAAACGGCGATGCCTCCCGGCGCCGCGATCTCCTGCAGGCGCGCGCAGACATTGACGCCGTCGCCGAACACGTCGTCGCCATCGCGGACGATGTCGCCCACATTGATGCCGATGCGCAGCTTGAGGAGTTCCTGGCTCTTGAGCTCGTTCTGGATGATGACCGCGCAGTTGATCGCATCGACCACGCTGGCGAACTCCACCAGCCAGCCATCCCCCATCGACTTGATCACAACGCCACGGTGGCCGGTGACGGTCGGAACGAACAGGTCGTCGCGAAAGCCGCGAAGTGCCGACAGGGTGCGCCCTTCATCCTCGCCCATCAGGCGGGAATAGCCGACGATGTCGGCAGCCAGAATTGCCGCGAGGCGCCGTTCCAATTCGATTCCTCCCTGTGTGGAGCGTACTATTATCCGATCGACGGGGAACTTCTAGCGCGCTTGCGGGGCTCGCGGCACGTTTGGGTTCATCGAGCGCTGGCCCGACGGCCGGGCCGAAACGCCGACGGGCGGCGCTAGGCCCATTTGAGGGTGGAAATCGAATGGTTGCCTTCGATGCCTCGAAGCGCCACGGAGATCGGGCTTTCGAGTTCGAACTCGCCATTGTCCCCGACCATCGCGCGGGTCGCATCCGACACCAGGATCTGGCCGGGGTTCGCGGACGAAGCGATGCGGGCCGCCTTGTTGACCACGGTACCGAAAAAGTCGCCGTCGGAACTGACCACATCGCCGGTATGGATTCCTACGCGCAGCTGGAGTTTCGGCTCGCCATCGGTGGCACCCACCCGGGTCTGTAGCGTTTTGGCCGCCGACATTGCGCCGCGAGCCGACGCGAAGGTGGACATGGTGCCGTCGCCGAGGGTTTTGACGACACGGCCTCCATTGTCGGTGATGACCTTGGACGATGTCTCCAGATGATCCCTGATGATAGAAGCCCAAGCCCGATCGCCGACCGTGCCCGCAATCGAGGTGGAGTTCACGATATCGGTGAACATGACCGTCGCGGTTCCCTCATCGTCGATGCGATCATAGCCGTCCTTGGCCGCCTCGATCAGCCGATCGAACGCGGTATGCTCGACACCCATCACCTCTACATTCGATTTCGGACACGACACGTGCATATGGGTGACCTTCCAGGCGCCGTCCTCCAAAACCAGGACCCACGAAAATCGATAGGGAGCGCCGGCCGGCATTCCGTCGAAATTTATCTCGCCGAGCCAGGTTACCCATCCGGCCGGGCCGCATTCATGCGCCTCTATGTGGGTTTGGTTGAGTGTGAACGGCGGGATTTCGCCGACATGATCGCCATAGCCGGCGCGAAAAAGGTCACCGGCCCATACTTCATCGACATCCGAGCCGATATACCGAAGGTGCTCGGAAGACGAAAAAATGTTCGTAAGGGCGTTTGTATCCCTGGACTGCAATGCGCCCATCCAACGAGAAACAACCGCGACCAATTCCGGCGATGCCTTGATCAAATTTCCTCCACCCCGTTCCTCGCCCGCCTCGCGGACTACGTCCCGGTCGCCTGGTGACGCCGTCGGGTCAATTAAGTACCACCACCATGCAGTCGGGCCCGCCACCGCCTGGATCGGTGCCTGGCGCCCGCATACGAGATGATCGCAGATGAACCGGAAGTTCGCAAACCTCGTCGCGTCGCTGGTCGACGGCCTGACCGCCCGCCAGGCGCACGCCGGTGGGCCGCTGCTGGTAGCGATCGACGGCCGGAGCGGCACGGGCAAGTCGACCTTCGCGCAGGCGCTGGGCGAACGGCTTGGCGCGGCGCTGGTCAGCGGTGATGATTTCTACGCGGGCGGGACCGCGATCCACGACCTGGGCCCGCAGGCGCTGGCGGACCTGTGCATTGACCGCGCCAGGCTGCGGTCGGCGCTGCACAAATTGAAGGCCAGTCGACCGGCCCGTTATGCGCCCTTCGATTGGGAGGCGTTCGACGGCAGTCTCGCCACCGAGGAAGTGGTCGTCGATGCCCGCGCGATCGTGATCGTCGAAGGCGTCTATGCCCGCCATCCCGACCTAGCGGACCTGGTCGATTATTCGGTGCTGATGCGCGTTGGCCGAGCGCAGCGTGAACGGCGGCTGCGGGAGCGGGAAGGGCAACTGAGCGAGTGGGAGCGCCAGTGGCATCGCGCCGAGGACTGGTATTTCGCAAACCTCGCCCGGCCCGAAACCTTCGACGCGATCTTCGACAACGACTGATCGTAGCTGCGCCTGCGAACTGCGCTCATCTAGCCGATAGGCGGTAGCGCACAAAAAAGGCCCGCCTCGCGGCGGGCCAAGCAAATCTAGGAGGGGTAGACGCGGTGTGGTCTACAGGGACATGCAGCCCAGACGGACCGAAGCCAGTGCGGCGGCTTCCCCGGGCATGGCTTTTTCCATGCGGCCGCGGGCAAAAGCGGTAACGAGGTTGGGTTCGCGATGGACGCGGAAGAGCTTGGCAAAAACGTTCATGGCATTGGTCTCCATGCGGTTGGTCGGTTACACGGATCACAGCCGTGCCGCCCGGTTTCGAACGGCTTCTGTAATCGGCCATTTAGTCATTTAATCCGCTGAAGAAAAGATGAAATCGACCGACATGGGCGCGTGAGAGCGGCCGCATCGCTCTCCGTGTCGATTCGAAAAACTCTTTATAAACAAATGATTAGACGGATTCGTTCCGTGCAATGCACTTTTCGCATTGCTGATATGCGCACAACGCGCGCTCGGCGGGCGCTTTGGCCCGCTCCGCGCTCACGCGATGAGCGAATAGGCGATCCCGGCGGCCACCGCACCGGCAAAGCCGAGCGCCACATAGGCGGCGAAGACGGGCGCGCGCACCAGCGAGAACACCGCCACCATCGCCGGGATGGACGAGACCGCGCCGGCTATGATGAACGCCATCGCGCCACCCGCGCTCATGCCCTGTTCCATCAGTCCGGCCACCAGCGGCGGCGCCACGTAGGAGTTGAGATAGGCGGGCATTCCCACCGCGGCGCTGGTGACGATCGGCAGCACGCCTTGGCCGCCCACCACCGCGCCGATCGCCTCGGCCGGCACATAGTGGATCAGCAGCGCCTCCAGCAGATAGGCAAGAAACAGCCATCTGAGCAGGAACAGGCCGTTATGGACCAACTGCCTGCCAAAGGCGGCCGTGCGCTCGCTTTCGTGCCAGAACCGCCACACCGGCTTGTGGCTGCCCAGCGCCGGCCCGCAGCCGCCGGCCATCGTGCCGGGCCGCGCCGGCGCGGCAAACGCGCCCGCCCGGCTCATCGCCATCACCGCAACTCCGCCGGCGAGCCCCAGGGCCACCGCGAAGACGGCCTTGGCGATCGCGAAGTTCCAGCCCAGCGCGGCCACCGTAATCAGCATGGTGGGCGGGTCGATCAGCGGCGAAGACAGCCAGAACGCCATGATCGCCGACAACGGCGCGCCGGCCGCCAGCAGGCCGGCGATGAAGGGAATGACCTCGCACGAGCAGAACGGCGCCAGCCCTCCGAACAGCGCCGCCATGACGATCATCTGACCCTCGCGGCCCTCGAACGCCCTGGCGAGCGTGTGCTCGGCGCCGGCCGCCTTCATCCAAGCGATCAGCAGAACGGCGAATATGATGTAGGGCGCGGTACCGGCCAGCGCGCGCGCCGCGAAGCCGAGGGTCGGCGCGAGTTGGGCGGGGTCGAGCAGGGAAACGAGCGCCAGCACCGCCAGGATCGCCGACCACGCCGACCGGGCAGGCGGGAACAGGCCGAGCAACCGGGCGACGCCCGCGCGCGCCGTCGACAACACCAGGGCAGTCATGCCGGGATCTCCTCTTTACCGGCGGACGCGCGCGCGGCGCGGCGGTGGTGAGGATGAGCGGAATCGGCCGCGTCCTCGCAGCATTCGCGCACAAGAAACTGCCCCAGCGCCTCCAGCCGCTCGAAATTCGCCCGGTTGATCACGCAGCGGCCGCGCTTTTCCTGGACGACCAGGCCGGCCGAGGTCAGGAAGCGCAGATGGTGGGCCAGCGTGGAGGCGGGCAGGCCGAGCCGCGCACCGATCTCGCCGATCGCCAACCCGCCCGGTCCCGCGCGCACCAGCGCCAGCACCACCGAAAGCCGCGGCTCGGAGCCGACGGCGGCAAAACCCTGGGAGGCGATTTCCAGTTGCATGATTTTCCTCACGGCATCGGAAGCGATTATGTCATAACCATATAACCAGAAATATGGTTATGTCAACCGCCGACAATTTGCTCCCGGCAAGCCCCGCCTGTCCCGCGCCTTGACGCCTTGGCCATGCTATCAGAGCCGGGCATGTGACGAGGTATGGCAGGCGCTCACCGGTGCACAAACCGGCGAAGGAAGCGTTTGCGCGCCGCACGCGCGGCGTCAAAACCAGCTTCCCCTTGGCCGGAAATTCCGATAGAACGGCTCACCGCCGGCCGGGCACGATCAGCCGTTCGACACACGAGCGCCGCATGGGCCAGGGCCGCACAGGGGTATAGCTCAGTTGGTAGAGCGGCGGTCTCCAAAACCGCAGGTCGCGGGTTCGAGCCCTGCTGCCCCTGCCAAAAGCCTAAAGAAAACAGTATCTTAGCCCTGAGTTTGATTTTCAAAACGGCCCAAAATACGCTTACACAACTGTTGCACAAACTTGCACATGGTTGGGGCGTTTCGGGACATGGCAGACAAACACTCGGTTCTGGGCGGCAAGGTCCATCTCTACAAGCGCAATAACAGCGCGATCTGGCAGTGCTCGGCCTATCTGCACGGCAAGAACCACCGCGTCAGCACCCGCGAGAAAGGGCTGCAACGCGCCGAGGCATTCGCCGAGGATTGGTATTTCGATCTGGTCGCCAAGGTGCGAAGCGGCGAGCGGCTGGGCGAGCATTCCTTCCGCGACGCGGCCGAAAAATTCATCGAGGAATATGCCGTGCTCACCGAGGGCGAGCGCAATGAGCGCTGGGTGAAGGATCACTTCCGCCGCGCCCGCATGTACCTGATCCCGTTCTTCGGCGACACGCCGCTGTCGCAGGTGACGGCGGGCATGGTGCAGCAGTATCGCATTTCGCGGATGAGGCCCAAGGAGGGCGCCCAGGACGGCGACAAGCCACACAAGCCGCCTTCACGGAGCACGTTGCATCATGAGACCGTGACGCTGCGCCAAATCCTGAAGACAGCCGTGCGCCACGGCTGGGTCTCCCATGTGCCCGACATTTCGCAGCCGTATAAGAAATCGAGCAAGGTGGTTCACCGCGCCTGGTTCACCCCGGACGAGTATCGAAAGCTCTACCTGGCCACGCGCCAGAACATCGCCGATGTACGCGCGGCCGAAAAGGAAAGTGGCAAGGACGGCCCGTCCCGCCGCGTATGGCTTGCCGAGCAGCTGCACGACAAGATTCTGTTCATGGCCAACACCGGCATACGGCCGGATGAAGCGAATTGGCTGGAATATCGGGATGTCGAGATCGTCCAGGACGACGCCACCGGCGAGACGATCCTCGAAATCGAGGTGCGCGGCAAGCGCGGGGTAGGCTACTGCAAGAGCACCACCGGTGCCGTGCGTCCGTTTGAGCGAATGGTGGAGCGCAATCGCCCGAAGCCGACGGACCGTCTCTTTCCGGTCGATCACAAGCGGCAGTTCAACCGCATCCTCGAAGAGCAGGGCCTGAAGCTCGACCGCGACGGCAACCGCCGCACCCTCTACTCCCTACGCCACAGCTACATCTCGTTTCGCCTGATGGAGGGCGCCAACATCTACCAGATCGCCAAAAACTGCCGCACCAGCGTCGAGATGATCGAGAAGCATTATGCGGTGCATCTGAAGGACAATCTGGATGCGGCGGCGATTAATGTGCGTCGCGAGGGGCGAAGTAGTTCTTCCTCGTGAATATTTGCAGCTTATTTTCGTGGAGAAATCGCGCTATCCGAGATTTGCAGAACGTTGGCGGGATATCCGGAGTGCGCTGGCTGCATCGCGAGGGCAATTTGGCGATATCGGTCCATCAGCGCTTCACAGCGGGATCAGCCCTCGGCCAACGTCATGCGTTGAAACGCGCCTTCAGGAAAGAGGGCATCAAAAACCGGACCCGCCTGCTGATCCGGCGACGTGGTACCCGCGCTCGCGGCAAGGTTGCGGTTACATTTATCGGCTACAGACTCCGTTGCCAGCAAACCCTGCCGATCCGTAGCCTGGCAAAGCCGCTCAAATGCTTTCGTCCAGGCGCGCCTTTTTTCGGGCTCCAGCAACATGGAATTGACTAGGTTCGGCAGGTCTTTCATCGATATATTTGCCTGCACACATATCCTGTTAAGCCGTAGCGTTGCCAGCACGCCAAGCACCCGCATGGTGTCATAACGATCCGGCAAGTCCCGCCACAGCATGCCGCCCGTGATCTGGCGGACCTGATCCCAGGCCGCACCGACGACTGTCTCGTCCGTCCCCTCCAAGGAGGCATAGAACTGGTCGCGTAAACTACTCAACCGGTCATCGCGCGCGATCATCGTGTCCAGATAATGATCATAAGAACCCTGTGCCGAACGCGGACGGTCACCGCAGCCACCCCAGTCGATTTCCCCTGGCGTCACAATCCGGTTGCGCCACCGCGGCGCAAAGCCCTTGTTGGGAGGATCGGGCAACAGTCGGTACAGGCGAAAGCGCGGCTCCTTCGCCTCGCGCGCGGCCTCGGCCACTTCGCCATCCATACCGAGAATCTGGCCGTCATTGTCCATATAAATGTCGCGGAACGCCCTGCGCATCGGACCTTTCTCATGATAGCCGATGAGCCAAATGAGACGAATCTCGGCGTCGCGATAGAACTGTTCCCGCCGGGTAATTATCGGTAGATGTGTGGTTGCGAGCTGGATCTCGAAAACTGCCTGCGCGTCTTGCCAGAACTTAGCAAAGACATCGGGATAGGTGTAACGTCCGTCTTCGAGTTTCGTGTATCGATGGTGATAGATACCGCCGGCACGGGTTTTCGGGTCAAACGCCAGGACCTCGGCCGTCAACTCCCGCAGTGTCCTGTGCTGTTCGCCTTCCTGCTGGCCTCGAAACTTATCGGCGTCGATGGCCCGCACATGCCCGGCGACCGCGCCCGACCAGCGGCAACCGCTATGATCGCCGGCGAAATGGTAGGCATGTCTGCGGCCTTTCCGTGATTCACGGGCATAGACGGCTCTGCGGCAATCGCCGCAGCGCAAGGCAGGGTTGTCGGTCTTGCCGGTTTGCGAAGCGGCTTTGCGCAGCGCCGACCATTCGGCTTCCGATAGCGTAGCGAAGAAACCTTCAGCACGAATTGGTTGGGCATGAGCATCACGGCGCAGATCAAACACTGCTTCTACCGTCAGACTGCTCTGCCCCTTGCCTTTGCTCATAGCGCCAAATCCAAAGATCAGGCTATCAGCATACATGATTCCTGACACCGAACTGGTGCAGCCAGATTAGGTGTTTGGTACGCTCGCGTTGTCAATATGAGATAGATGGAGATTGTATAAAAAATCAGGGAGTCAGTTCGACTCCCCGTTTTTGATGCGCAAGTGCTGAAGAACAGCATCACAGATGTCCCACACTAGGCAGCCGGCAGAAACGGCGCCAGCAAGCATAATTCCCTCGGCAACTGGCGGATTTGATCTAGTGAGGTAGGCGAGCAGCCCGGCCGTCACTATGATAGAACCGTTCATTGCCGCGGAAACTTCAATGATCTTCCACATGTCGCACCCTTTCGTGCTGCTTCGGTGCCTCCAATTCGGAAACACGTTAGGCAGCGCGAACTGATGACAGATCGCGGTGTCATTGAGTTTAAATTGCCGATGGAACTTGGGATTAGAGTTAATGAGTAACTAGGACAGGCTGCCCAAACAGTTTGCGGCATCAGGTGAGATTTCTGGGTGCACCACACTCACGCCTAGCCACGCTTGTCCTCTGTCCGCCGAAGTCGAACAGAACGGCCTGAAATAATCATAGCAAATATCACAGATGCAGGAAAGATAGTTGTAACAAAAGATAGAAACCTCACAGTTGCCATCTCAAAGTTTTCAATTCTCAGCCAGCCCACAAATCCCAAAACTAGAAAGACGAATATCACCATGGACACAATATAAGAGGCAAAAACTAATTTGTGAAAACTTTCTACAAGTATCCTTGTGTTATGTGAAGTGGATGAATTAAAGCAAAAACTCATTAATTTTGCACCTTCTTCCAAGTATTTCTGGTAAAGATCTGAGGTGGAGCCAATGACCAGCGCGGAGGACGCGACATATAGTATGCTGGCGCTGATAAAAGCTGCAATTACGGCCGTAAAATTAGCTTCCATTTGGTTGGCTCCAGAATATAGTGCTTTGCACGTAGTTGCGCACAAGTTGTAGCCTATGGGAACTCGGGTATTCTAGGATTATGTCAGGTAGATGCGTTGTGTGAGAATTTTTTGGGCCCAATATCGATTGCCGAAAGTGCTTTGACAAGATGCCCAATCTCAGAAAGATATGTTTGTACACGACGATCTTCGGCCGTGTGCTCTGGCACAAGAAACTCTATATCAGTTGCGGACTGCCCTTCGGGGTGACTCCGTTCCAGCCACATCACTGTTCGCCCATCGCCGATATCCAAAATGGTCGGATGTGTTGAAGAAAGCTTCTTCATCAGACGCTCCGTTTCTTCATCAAAATCACCATCGCCAATTGGTGCGAAATGTAGGATGAATTGCTCGGGAAACTCCGCAGCCAGTTTCTTATAGGTGCCCCCGTCAAGACCTTTTGCAAGCTCCTCAGTCAGGATGTAGTGGATTTTGCACCCTCTCCGAAGCCACAGACGCAGTGCAAGCCTCCAAAAGATGCCCCATCGGAGCGAGCTAGCGTACTTACTCGACCTGCCGACCACATACAAAGTTGAGCCACGTTTGATAAATGGGGAAATCCGGGGAGCAAGCTGCAAGCCTGGTGTAGCTCGCCCAAGCGCTTCACTTCGTGGGTGATTCCGATATCTCCTAAGTCGAGCTACCCAGTCAAACAACTCAAATGCCAACCACAGTGCTATCGCCCAGTAAACATAATAAAACAATGAAAAAAATGACATGCCCTCAATCATAAAATTCTCCTGCCAGTAAAACTTGCAGGACTGCAATTCTTACATAGGAATTTCCACAGAAATCTTTTGAGGTAAATTGTCACGCAGCTTGCTGGCCATCTCGCTTTTATTTGTAGCGACTGCGAGGCCAGTCTCCTCCCGAACAAGCTACCAGTGAAGCAGTGAGGCAACTTCGAGTCAAGCGAATAATGGGCGCAGGCTTTCAACGCCAAGTAACGTTGATATGTCGGCCAAAAAAGCATATGCACCTTCGATCCATTTGAAGCGGTGAGGCTACGCAAGGTGCACTACAAAAACTGTGTTAAGCGATGCGAATCAATTGCCTGCACAGTACTTCGCGGCCTCTTAGTGGGTTTAATGACCAAAAGCAACTCTTCATAACATCTCGGCGGGCGCTGGGGATAACCAACCTTGAGATGGTCGGTGGCATCCTACATGAACCCATCCGCCAACAGCGCTTCATGTAAGAGGCAAGTGCTTCAACTCGAGAGGCAGTGGTGTGTTCGTTGCGGGTTGGTTGCCCTCAGAACGCTTCTCCTGGTCGTTCACCAACCTAGTCCGCAGCAAGAGTGATCATCCAGGAACATAATTTCCAGCCACATCTGTAAGCTGCTAAACTACATACGAATGTGAATTCGATAGATGCTTAAACGCACCAATGTGCTTTGTTGAATAGCACAAACACGATGTGTAACGTTCTCCCCTGTAGAACGGGAGGTGCATATGATGGGGCGACGCGTCCTGTTGTTTCCGATTGCTGTCGTGCTGCTTGTCGCGCAAAGCGTAGCGTGGTCCGACGAACTCGATTATCCACATGCCTGCAATAATGCCGGTGTCCAACCCACGCACGAGATTGAGGGGTGGGATGGGGAAAGTAAGCGCCAGCATGGCGAAACGGTATACAGTTTTGGCATTCGCTGTGATGGAACCTATAGGCACATAACCGAAATCTTCATCAGCGGCGCCGACGCAAATCGCTATAAACTACAAGGCGGAACGCTTCTGAAACACACCAAAGATGACAGCCAGCGTGTTCTCGCCCGGGCCGAAGAATGTCGCACCGTCTATGAGAGTGATTATTGCGAACGCAGCCAGGATGAGATCATGCGGCTGTGTCGGCAATCGGGCCTGTCGAACGATCCCAACGTGTGCTGGCTGGAATACAACTCCTATCGTTGCGACAAGCCGGTGCAGAAGTGCGAGCCGGCTCGCTACGAGACAAGGTACGTCCCGGTGTGGGAGCCTTTCGCAACGGGATACGCGCCTCTGCCACCCGGTGCCCGGATTGTGAAAACCAGCAGTGCCTCCGCCAGCGAACCTGCGCAATCAGCTGTCCAACCGCAACGGGCCGCTGCACAACAAAGTGTCAGTCAGCCAGGTCCATGGTCACGTGCATTTGGCGGGGTGCCGCTGCTTGTCGGCCTGCTTTTTATCCCCTGTGCTCTCTATTATGGCGTCGCGCGGATCGGTGATTTCGACAACTCCGTCGAGCAATCTGGACGACGCCTGCTTGCAGTCGGTGCTTCGCTCCTCGCAGTCTGGCTAGCGGCGTTATCGGGTAAGGACGGTCTGGTACTGCTCTGTCTGTTCTTCCTGTTTCCCGCGACGGCAATCTGGCTGGCATCAGCCGACTTCATGAATTTCTGTCAGGGTTTTGTCTTCCTGCGCGTGCGGCCACCAGCTGGCGGTCTCAGCGAAACCGATGAGCAATCGCTTCGCCGAGACTTGGCAGAAACACGAGATGCCATACAGGGCTACCGGGGCAGGTCCGCATTTTGGCATCGGGTTCATGAACGCGCCTATACCGAGGCTCTGAAGTCGTCCAGCGATCGGCAGCGCACCCGAAGTGACTATCTCAGGACAACGACGGAAACGATGCGCGATTCGAGCGAGCTGTTCGATGAAACGACACGGCTCAGCACGAAGTCACGCTTGAAACGAGAATATGAAGAGACCGAAACGGCGGAGCAGACAGCAGAATTGGCAGGGCGACTGGCGGACGCTGAAAGGGAACTCGCTCAAAAAAGAACCGGCGCGCTGGAAGCGCGCAACACGCTCGAAGCCGTCGAGACGTTCAAAGAGGACAAGATGGAATTGGGGCGCGCGCGCTATCAGGGACGTATAGCGCAGGCCAAATCCGACTCGGCGTATGCGCAAGCAGATCAGCACAACAGCGAGCAGGCTCGCGACAAGGTGAGGAATGCGGACAACGCGGAGAAGGAGAAGCCATCGGAAGTCGACGAGGTTGATAGTTGGATGGCTGCTCAGCAGGATGCGGCGATGAGCAGCGGCGATACGGAAAAGGCAATGTTCTGGGCGGCAGAACGTACCAAGCGGCGCAAGCCGAAAGCCGATGAGACAGAAGAAGCTGGATAAACGTGATTGGAGAGATAATGGCAAAAGAAATGGCCGCCTAACTCGGCGGCCACTTGCCTTTGCGTCTCAACGCTTCTTCGAAAGTTCGTTGCGCTTGACGATGCCTTTGCGCATAGGCTTCCAGCATGCCAGCGGTGTGTGCGGCCATGTGGCGGCAAGCCAGTTCATCGTTCATTGCATCGGGGTCTCGCCCGCATATAGCCGCGCCAACCATAGCATGCTGACCGAGTACCGACTCGAGCCTTTGCAAGATTTGCTCCGCCTCCTGCGTGAGTGCTCGCTCGCGGTGGCGCAGATTAGGTTTGTGTCGCGACACAAGATCAATGATTTGGGCTTCCATACTCGCTCTCCAGGTTGCGAACGTCCGAACCACTCGGGCGTTCGCCGCTGGAGGCGAAATGGTCGCTCTGACGGAAATTGTGCCTTAAATCCAACGAATTGCAATCAAGGGTGCACTCTGTGAGGCGGCGTATAGAAACCGTTGAAGAGAAGGTCGCAGCTGCCTATCAGCGCCATGCTGCGCGTGTGGGCCAGCCTGTAGAGCCGCCAACCCGCAACCTTCCAGCAGACGACAGGATCATCGAACTGGGCGTGGCTGACGGCTCGCCAGTGCGCTTGCCGGTCACTGCACTGACTCGACACCTGCACTGCATCGGCACCACCAGCGCCGGCAAAAGCAACTTCCTCGAGGTCATCATCCGGCAGTTGATCGGCAAGGGCTATGGCGTATGCCTGCTCGATCCGCATGGCGGACATCCGGACGGTCTGTATAGCAAGACATTGGCTTGGCTTTCGAGCAACGGCGTGGGTGACATGCTCGCCGACCTTGGCCGATTGCACCTCATCGATCCCAATGTGACATCGCATGTCACCGGCTTTAACCCGCTTGCGCGTCCGGACGACAAGACCACGCTATCTGTCGTCGCGGACAGCATGCTGAGCGCCGTTGAACGAGTGTGGGAAGACGAAAACTCCCACGCGAAGCCAACTATCCGCCGGGTACTCAAGGGCACATTCCACGCACTAGCCGAACTCGGCTTGACCCTGGATGAAACCGGCAAGCTGTTTGACGATCCGCAGGATACATCTGGTTTTCGCGCCAGCGTCCTGCAGAAACTGGAAGACCCATACGCGCGGTCTGTGCTTGAGCGTATCGACCGGTTGGGCCGGGAGGGGCGCACAACGAGCGATTATGATGCGGAGACCGTCGGCCCCATAAATCGCATCGCGGAGTTTCTTAGCACCGACGCCATACGGCTGATGGTCGGTCAAACGCATCATCGGCTGGACTTCCCAACCATCCTGGATGAAGGCCATGTGCTGCTCGCCAATCTGCAAGAGGGCGACCAGGTGAGCGCCGGCGACACTGACTTGCTCGGCCGAATGCTGCTGCACGCCGTATTCTTCCACTGCAAGCGACGTAGTAACTTCAGACGGCCATATTTCATTATCGTGGACGAATGCCATCGCCTGCTGTCGGGCGACGTGGCGCACATTCTATCCGAAGCGCGCAAATACGGCACAGGCCTTTTGCTTGGACATCAATATTTGGCGCAAACCCGGGCGGCTGGTGAACAGGTGCACGATGCCATCCGCAACAACTGCGCGACCAAAGCCGTCTTCCGTATTGAGGATACGGAGGAAGCCGCAGAACTCGCCAATGCCATCCTGTCGCTCGACCTGGAGATGCCAATACAAGCGCTTGTTCGACCAGCGGCAGTTGGCCAGGAAGTGATAAAGCTGCGTGGTGAGGGGCACTCCACGAGCGCTGTCGAAAGCATCACCCGAGCTGTGGCCGAGGGATTGGCCAATACAACCGGCACAAGCTCCAGCTTCGGATCCAATGTCGTCGCGGGAGAGCAAATGGGCGAAGTGTTGCTACCGGATCAAGGTTGGCTCGGCACCGGGGAGGTGCTCACGATGTCTTCCGGCACGAGTACCGCCCAATCCAGCCTTGAGGTGCAGGGCACCATGGATGCGGTGACCAAATCGCTGGCGAAGTCTATCGCCAATGGTATCGCGAGCGGGTATTCGTTGTTCGGCTCGGTAACGGAAGCCCTGGCGACTGTTTATCGCGAACTGCCGGCCGCTGTGCATTCCAAGGAAAACGTCCTCTACCTTGCTGCGCGCGCTTTGCGCGGCTTAAAAACCGGCAGCGCCTTT
Organism: Rhizobiaceae bacterium; assembly: GCA_028281105.1. GTDB lineage: Bacteria > Pseudomonadota > Alphaproteobacteria > Rhizobiales > Rhizobiaceae > JANQKQ01. The sequence continues at coordinate 821 of JANQKQ010000056.1, read as the reverse complement.
GTCGCCCATGGCGCGTTGGCGAACAAGATCAACGTACCTTTGGCCAAATCCCCGAAGGTTTCGCGAGAAGCGGTGAATACGTTGCGGCAAAAGGCGTTCGAAACGTCGCCAGCGTCCGTTCCTCTACAAAAAGCCAAGGTGCTTATGGAGCGCCGCGAGCACGCAGTCGCCGAGCCAGTGCGACCAGATGCCCATGAAGAGGCCGAATACGATGATCTCGGCGAACCAGTGTCGTTTCGGGAGCCTGCACCTGGCAGACGGAAGCGCCAGAGAAGCGATAGATAGGCCGATGATACGACGCGGTCATGAATGAGGAACTCCGACACACCCCGCGGCTGCCGCGCTTTCGTCGCGCGGACGCTGCACCGCTCCAAATCACTGACCGAGACGTGGCAATCATCCGCTTGGTCCACAAACACCATTTCCTGACCTCGGAGCATATCGCGAAGCTGATCGAGGGAAGCGGTCAGCAAATCCGCCGCCGGTTACAGTTGCTGTTTCACCATGGGTACTTGGCGCGTCCTCGCGCGCAACTCGACTATTTTGATCGAGCTGGCAGCAAACCCATGGTGTATGGCCTGGCCAATGCCGGTGCGCGGCTGCTCGCCGGAGCTGACAGGCAACCCTATGACCGGATCGACTGGTCTTGGAAGAACACAAAGGTACGCCGTCTCTTCCTCGACCATACGCTCGGCATTGCCGACGTGATGGTATCGTTGGAACTAGAGCGTTTCACATTTTGATTGAAGCGTATCCTGCGTTGGAGACGTAGTTTGCGCACTGGCTTGGTTTGATGGTCTCGATGAGGTTTCCGAGGAACC
>JANQKQ010000034.1 GCA_028281105.1 Rhizobiaceae bacterium | reverse complement strand
TTCTTGAGATGCTCGGCGACCAGCTCGGCCTGCTTGGCCTGATACTCCTTCGACATTTCCTTGGCGTAGCCGCCGGCGGTTTCCGCCTGCTTGAACTCGTCGTCCATCACCGCGATGAACTTCGCGCCCAGGCTTTCCACCTGTTCCTTGGCCGCCGGGCGCACATCGGTCGCCGTCACGATCGCGCCCAGCCGGCGCGCCGTCGCGATCGCCTGCAGGCCGGCAACGCCGGCTCCCATGACGAAGACCTTGGTGGCCGGCACCGTGCCCGCCGCCGTCATCATCATCGGCAGCGCGCGTCCGTATTCCGCGGCGCCATCGATCACCGCCCGATAGCCGGCGAGATTGGCTTGGCTCGAGAGCACGTCCATCGATTGTGCCCGCGTGATGCGCGGCATCAGCTCCATCGCGAACGCGATCACGCCGGCGCGGGCGAGCAACTGCAGCGCCGCCTCGTTGCCGTAAGGGTCCATGATCGCGATGACGATCGCACCCTTCTTGTAAGAGGTGAGTTCCATTTCGTTCGGCCGCCGAACCTTGAGCACGATATCGGCCTCGCGCTGCGGATCGCGCGTAATCACCGCGCCGACCGCTTCATAGTCGGCGTCGAGGATCCCCGAGCTCATCCCGGCACCCGGCTCGACCAATACCTCGGCCCCAAGCGCCTTCATTTTCTTCACCGTCTCGGGCGTTGCGGCGACCCGCGGTTCCTTATTATCGGCTTCTGCACAAACTGCGATTTTCATGGATGTCTCCCGCACCGCCATACCCTGCCGCCGGCAGGACGAACTGCCGCCGTAGCGTCCGCAAACCCGTCAGATTAGGAAATAAGCCAGAAGAATCAGTACGATAACCGTTCCGCCGGTCGTCCATTTCACGATCTGCACGAAGCGGTTATAGGTCGCTTCGTGCTCCGCGTAGTCATTCCCCGATGCGGTCTCATATTCGACGGGGCCGTGCCCGGCCATAGTACTCTCCACGCTCGCCCGCGAGCAATCGCGGGCGACTTAGCGCAATTGCGTGGTCAGGGCAACGGAAAGCACGTCTGGCGAGACAATTCGCCGGCCCGGCGGGCCCCGCGATGCGATTGAGTGAACGCCGAAGCGCGTCGAGGACCGGCTCTTCGCGTCCACTCAGCCGTCGGTTCACCCCTGCCACCACATCGTTCTGCGCAGAATGTCGGTAATCGTGATCACACCCAACAGCTTGTCCTTGACCACCGGGGCACGGTGCAGATGGTTCTGCGCAAAAATCTGGCACACCTCCTGCACCGTCATCTCAGGATCGACCTCGATGCAAGGTTTGGTCATGATCTCGCCGATCGTGACGTTTTCCGGGTTCTTGCCGGAGGCGGCGATCTTGTAAACGACGTCAGAGTTCGTGACGATCCCATAAGCATCATCGTCGCCGCTGGGTTCCACCATCAGGCCACGCAGGTGTTTCTCTCTCATCACCTGCACGGCCTCGGCGACCGAAGCCGACGCCTGGATCGTCACGACCGACGCGGTCATTATTTCCTTTGCAGTCTGCATCATCGACTCCCCTGGGCGGGCCCGGTCTCCGGAGCATTTTCCAGCGAGGCGGGGACCGGTTCGCCACGAACAAACGCGATCACGAAAAGACAGGCAGAAGCGAATTCCCTGGAGAACGGAATTCGTTCTAGTCCTGCCACCACTTCCCCTTGAGCATGATGTCGGTCACGGAGATGATGCCAAGCAGGTCGTCCTTGATGACCGGGGCG
>JANQKQ010000014.1 GCA_028281105.1 Rhizobiaceae bacterium | reverse complement strand
GAAAGAGCTTTACAACCCTAAGGCCTTCATCACTCACGCGGCATGGCTGGATCAGGCTTGCGCCCATTGTCCAATATTCCCGACTGCTGCCTCCCGTAGGAGTCTGGGCCGTGTCTCAGTCCCAGTGTGGCTGATCATCCTCTCAGACCAGCTATGGATCGTCGCCTTGGTGAGCCGTTACCTCACCAACAAGCTAATCCAACGCGGGCCCATCCAATGGCGATAAATCTTTCCCCCGTAGGGCGTATACGGTATTAGCTCAAGTTTCCCTGAGTTGTTCCGTACCACTAGGTAGGTTCCCACGCGTTACTCACCCGTCTGCCACTTTCCACCACCCGAAGGTGGCTTCACGTTCGACTTGCATGTCTTAAGCCTGCCGCCAGCGTTCGTCCTGAGCCAGGATCAAACTCTCAGGTTTGATTTGAGATTTTGATCGGCTGGAAATGCATCGCTGCCAAGGCCGAAACCCCAACCGCGATGACTGGTCACGCTAGATCCGCTGCGCGCGCCGAAGCGCTCACAGCAGAATTGACGAGAACATATGTAAACACACCATTTCCCGGGTTCGTGAAAACCCGGTCCATGTTGTTAGTAACGTTCTCGAAACGTGTCCGCCGAAGTCTCGTGTTGAACCCGAAAGGCTGAAAGGAAAACAGCCTTCGAGTTCCGCAGGACTCCGCCACCCACGTTTCTCTTTTTCCCTATTCAATTGTCAAAGAACCGAGACGGCGAAACGCCGCATCGTGTAGCTCAACGAACCTGGGCTCGCCCGCCACCAGAATTCGCACCTGGGGTGCCAAATTCCATGAATTTCGCGAGAGCACACGCAGCTATCGCCAGCGGCGCACCGCTCTCGTTGTGGCGGGTATATAGGCTTCGCGTTCGCCCACTGTCAACCGGGAATCGATCAAAACGCCAATCTTTTGAAACTGCCCGAAAAAGTGCGGCCGGCGCGGCATGCCGTCGGTCTGGCGAACCTATCGCCGCCGAGGGTGAATCGTGATAGACGGGCATGCAGCGGGGGCATGGAAGCCACTTTTCTGTCCGATTTTGCGGTGTATGAGAAATCCCTGGACTGACGGGGCATGGGTAATGGGATGACGGGGCATCGCACCAACCGACATTCACGGCCGGCATGAGCGGCGACATCCGAATGCTGGAGGCGCGTTTTCTCGGCGACCAGCCGCCGATCGCGGCCGGCGCCAGAGGCGAGCCGGACAGGCGCCAGATCAGTTTTCGCTGGCTGGCCGGAGCGGTTCTGGCGGGCCTGACCTCGCTGCTGTTGATGGGTGGCGCGCTGTTTGCCGCGCTGGACGGCCGCCAGCAACTGGCGCAGCCGGCGCAGGCGTTTTTAAGCGAGTTACTCGGCCCGGGCCGGCACTCTCAGTCGCCGGTCGCCAAAGGCGGACGGCCCGGCCTCAACCTCAACATCTCGCGCTCCGATTCCAACGTGATGATGGTGTCCACCGTCACGCGTGACGGCGATCGCGAGGTGATCAAGGTCCGTCCGTTCCTGCATATTCGCGCGCCGCTGGCGGTTGCGCCAAGCAGAGAGCTCAACTATCCGCCGTTCGATCCGCTGGCCGTGTTCTCCGAATCGGGCGAGACCCAGGCGGTCGCCAAATCGAACGACCTCATCTACGGCGCGGAAGTGGAAAGTGAAGTCTCCATTCGCGTTGTCGAGTTTCCGTCATCGCTGTTGAGCGAGCCTTTTGCCGCGCGCCAGCGCGCCGACGAGATCGAAGAGTTCGTGCGCCGTTCGATGCCGGGGCTTGATGCCCAGACCGCCTCCTTGGCCGCGTTGCCCGATATCGACCCGGCCAGGTTCTTGGTCGACGGGCTGATCGCCCCGCAAGGCTCGGACGTCACCATCACCGCGGAGAACGTCTCGATCTTTTCCAAGACCGATCCGACGGCGACCAAGTGGTACGACGACCAGCTCGTGCGGATTCGCGACGAGGCGGATCTGGCTTCTGTGCTGATGGGCGAGGGAATGGCCGAGGAACAGGCCCAGCGGCTGCAGGCGGTGTTGTCATCGGACATCGGCAACCAGCCGCTCAGACCCGGCGACAGCCTTCGCATCTCCTACGAGGTGGACAAGGCCGACGACGTCGGGCAGCCGTCGAACAGAGCCAGCCGGATCAGCGTCTATCGCGGGTCCAACCATTTGGTAAGCGTGGCCCGCTCCGACCATGGCCAATTCGTCTATGCAGACGAGCCGGACATGATACCGGAGCTTACGCAGGGCGATATCGACCGACCGATCGTCTCGCGCCTTCCCTCAACTTATGACGGCATCTACCGCGCCGCGCTTACCGAGGGCCTGACGGCCGACCTTGCAAGGGCGCTGGTGCGGGTATTCGCCTTTGACGTGGACTTTCGCAGCGTCATCGCCCCGACCGACGAATTGTCGGTGTTCCTGTCGCTGGAAGATGATCACGACACGCCGAGCGCTCAATCGGAGATCCTGTATGCCTCCATCCGGCTGGGCGACGTCACCCGGCGCTACTATCGCTTTCGCGACAGCGAGACCGGCCTGATCGACTATTATGACGAGACCGGCCGCAGCGCCAAGAAGTTCCTGCTCAGGAAACCGGTGCCCAATGGCACGTTCAGGTCTCCGTTCGGGGTGCGCAGACACCCGATCTCGGGGCTTCGCAGAATGCACTGGGGAGCGGACTGGGCCGCCCCTCGCGGCACGCCGATCGTGGCCGCCGGCAACGGCGTGGTCGAAAAGGCCGGTTGGGCGGGCGGCCACGGCAAGCGGACCATTATCCGTCATGCAAACGGATACATGACCTCGTACTCGCATCAGAGCACGATCGCCAAGGGAGTAGCGCCGGGAGCGCGGGTGCGCCAGGGCCAGATCATCGGCACCGTAGGCTCAACCGGCTATTCCACCGGCCCGCATCTGCACTACGAAGTCATCGTTAACGGCAACAAGGTCGATCCCATGCGCATCCGCCTGCCCAGGGGCAAGACGTTGCAGGGCGAAGAGCTTGCGCAATTCGAGGCCGAACGCGACCGTATCGACAATCTGGTGCGCGAGCGCGAGGAAGGCGGCACGCAGCTGGCGCTTAACTAGCCGGCGCGGCGCGCCGCGCCGGCCCCATTTCATGCCGCCTTTTCCGCCTGCTCGGACGCCTCGCCGGTAGTGACAATAAGGCGGTCGGGGCCCGCATCGACATTGACCGTCATCCCGTCGCTGATATCGCCGAGCAGCAGTTTTTCCGCTAGCGGGTCCTGCAACTCCGACTGGATCACCCTTTTGAGCGGCCGCGCGCCGTAGGCGGGGTCGTAGCCACGGTCGGCCAGCCACTCGATCGCTTCATCGCTCAGGACCAGCTTGATCCGCCGCTCCGCCAGCAATCCTTCCAGGTGGCGAAGCTGAATGTGAACGATGTTGCTCATGTGACCGCGCTGAAGCCGGTGGAACAGGATCGTCTCGTCGACCCGATTCAGAAACTCGGGCCGGAAGCTGGCCTTGACCACACCCATCACGTCGTCGCGCACCGAATCGACATCCTCGCCCTCGCCCAGCGCCGCCAGATATTCGGCGCCCAGGTTCGACGTCATGATGATCATCGTGTTGCGGAAGTCGACCGTCCGTCCATGACCGTCGGTCAGCCGGCCGTCGTCGAGCACCTGCAGCAGGATGTTGAAAACGTCCGGATGGGCCTTTTCGATCTCGTCGAACAGCACGACCTGATAGGGCCGGCGGCGCACCGCCTCGGTCAGCACACCGCCCTCGTCATAGCCGACATAGCCCGGAGGCGCGCCGATCAGGCGGGCGACCGAGTGTTTCTCCATGAACTCAGACATGTCGAGGCGGATCATCGCCTGTTCGTCGTCGAACAGGAATGCGGCCAGCGCCTTGGTCAGCTCGGTCTTGCCCACGCCGGTGGGGCCCAAGAAGATGAACGAGCCGATCGGGCGGGACGGATCGTGCAGGCCGGCGCGCGAGCGGCGCACCGCCTTGGACACCGCCTGGACCGCCTCGCCCTGACCGACCACTCGCGTGGCCAGTTCGTCCTCCATGGCGAGCAGCTTGTCCTTTTCGCCCGCCAGCATCTTCTCGACCGGAATGCCGGTCCAGCGCGACACGACATGGGCGATGTGATCGGGACCCACGGCCTCCTCGACCATCGAGGGCGCCGAACCTTCCGCGTCCTCCATCTCGGCGAGCTGTTGCTCGAGCTGTGGGATTTTGCCGTAGGTCAACTCGCCGGCCCGCTCCAGATCGCCCGAGCGCTGAGCCTGTTCCAGTTCGCCTCGCGCCGCGTCGAGCGCCTCCTTGATGTCGCGGGCGCCGGCCAGCTTCTGCTTCTCGCCCTGCCAGCGCGCCGTCAGCGCGTCGGCCTTTTCCTGCAGGTCGGCCAGGTCCTTTTCCAGCGCTTCCAGGCGTTGCTTGGAGCCCTTGTCGCTTTCCTTTTTCAGCGCCTCGCGCTCGATCTTGAGCTGAATGATGCGCCGGTCCAGTTCGTCCAGTTCCTCCGGCTTGGAATCGACCTGCATGCGCAGCCGGGATGAAGCCTCATCCATCAAGTCGATCGCCTTGTCCGGCAGGAACCGGTCGGAGATGTAGCGGTTGGACAGATTGGCGGCGGCGACCAGCGCCGAGTCGGCGATGCGCACACCATGGTGGAGTTCGTACTTCTCCTTGATGCCGCGTAGAATCGAGATGCTGTCCTCAACGGTCGGCTCGGAGACGAATACCGGCTGGAACCGGCGGGCGAGCGCCGCGTCCTTTTCCACGTGCTTGCGATATTCATCGAGCGTCGTCGCGCCCACGCAGTGCAACTCGCCACGCGCAAGAGCGGGCTTGAGCAGGTTGGACGCGTCCATCGCGCCCTCGCTCTTGCCGGCGCCCACCAGGGTGTGCATCTCGTCGATGAACATGATGATCTGGCCAGCGGCGCTCTGTACTTCCGAAAGCACCGCTTTCAGGCGTTCCTCGAACTCGCCGCGATATTTCGCACCGGCGATCAGCGCGCCCATATCGAGCACCATTAGCGATTTGCCCTTGATTGATTCGGGCACGTCGCCATTGACGATGCGCAGCGCCAATCCCTCGGCGATGGCCGTCTTGCCCACACCCGGCTCGCCGATCAGAACGGGATTGTTTTTGGTGCGCCGGGAAAGAACCTGGATGGCGCGGCGGATTTCCTCGTCGCGGCCGATGACAGGATCGAGCTTGCCTTCGCGCGCATCCGCAGTCAGGTCGCGGGCATATTTCTTCAGCGCGTCATAGGCGGCTTCCGCATTCGATGAATCTGCGGTGCGGCCCTTGCGCAACTCCTCGATCGCGCTGTTCAACGCGTTGGGGGTGACGCCCGCCCCGGTGAGAATTTCAGCGGTAGCCGATGACTTCTCGATCGCCAGCGCCAACAGCAGCCGTTCCACGGTAACGAAGCTGTCGCCGGCCTTCTTGGCTGCCTTTTCGGCGGTCTCCAGCACCCGCGCCAACTTGGACGACAGATAAAGCTGGTCGTTGCCACCGCTTACCGAAGGAAACTTGTCGATCGCCAGTTCGGTTGCCAGCAGCGCGTCCTTGGGTCGCCCTCCGGCGCGCTCGATCAGTGAAGCGGCCAGACCCTCGGGATCGTCCAGCAGCACCTTGAGAATGTGTTCGGGAGTGAATTGCTGATGGCCTTTGGACAGGGCCATCGATTGCGCCGATTGGATGAAACCCTTCACCCGATCGGAAAATTGCTCGATGTTCATATATGCGCTCCGTCAAGTTTCTCCGCCCGTTCAGGCGCGAAGAAGCAATCGTGGATAAGCCCCCACTTTGCGCAGCAGGCTCGTTGTTCGACATATAGGTATGGTTGGGCCCGGTTTTTACCAGACCGGGAAGAAAAGTGCGCAAGGCCGTAAACGGCACCGCTACGCCGGTTATGGTGTCCGGGCCGGGCCCTAGTCCTCGCCGGCTCCATCGCCCGGCTCGGCTGCCTGAGCCGGCCCGCCGGTGATCGAGCTGGGCAGTTTGGAAGCGTCTTCGGAAACGCCGTCAGCTGCTTTGGCCGGTTCGGGAGCATCCGGCGCTGATTCGGTCGGGGCTTTCCTCGGGGTTTGCGAGCGGGCCCTGCCGTTGCGCCGGGGCTTGGCGGTTTCGCCGGCCTGGGCTTCGGCATCGCCGCCGCCATTGCGCTCCTCTTTGATGGTCACCTCTGCGGGAACGCCGTCCAATTCAGGTTGCGGACCGCGGCCGTTGGCGTTCGCGTTTGCCCCGTCGCGGTTCTGCGGCGTCTGGGCCGCGGCAACGATGCGGTTGTAGTGCTCGGCGTGCTGGAAATAGTTCTCCGCCATCACGGTGTCGCCGTTGGACAGCGCGTCGCGCGCCAATGCCGAATACTTCTCCGCCACGTGAGAGGCGTTGCCCCTGATCTTAACGTCGGGCCCGTTGCTTTCGTAGTTTCGCGACAGAGGGTTGGGGGACTTCCGGCCCCGGTTTCTCATACGCTGGCGCTGCTGTTGTTGTCTCATGAACTGCTCTTCACATGCTTGCGTTCTGCATGGCTTGGACGGCCGAATCTTACGCTACGCCGCTGCCGCAACATCCGGTCTATAGTGAACCTGTGTCATTCAAACCACGGTCAAACCACGGCACGACCCGAAGGCCCGTCAATCGCTATCTGGTTGTTCCGCCCGTACTGCCCCTGGGACTTGGCGCATCGCGTTCTGGCTTTTCAGAAATGACCGCGGAAAGCGTGCCGGCCCCCAATTCAGCCCAACTTGTTCAACTCGTTTGTGCAAGTCGCGCGCCCGGCGAACAGAAACTAGCCCTTTCCGAAATCAATTCCAAGGGTTTTCTACCAATTTTCCCTAACGCCGCGCCGGCTGCCGACCGGCTCGGCCACCAATACCCGGTCGAGCCCCGCCAGGTCGCGAATGATGCGGATCGGCCTCCAGCCCGCGTGCAAGGCCAGTTTTTGCACTGCTTGCGCCTGGTCGAACCCCATCTCCAGGTAAATCCGACCGCGTTGGGACATCAGCGAGCCACACGTCTCAAGCAATGCGCGATGACCATCAAGGCCATCGCGCCCGCCGTCGAGGGCTACGCTCGGATCGTAATCGCGCACCTCTTTGTCCAAGCCCGCTATGTCGCCGGATGCGATATAGGGCGGGTTGGAGACGATGACGTCGAACACACCACGGAGGCCGTCGGCCCAATCGGATCGGATGAACTCGATGCGATTCGCAACGCCCAGGCGGGCGGCGTTGGCGGCGGCGGTAGCAAGCGCCTGGCGATCGATGTCGCAGGCGATCAGTTCGGCCTGCGCGAACGCCCGGGCAAGACAGATCGCCAGCACGCCGGAGCCGGTGCCGATGTCGGCGATGCGCGCCGGCGATTGCCGGTCGCCTGGGAAATCGGCGATGACCGCGTCGACAATCAGCTCGGTCTCCGGCCGAGGATCGAGCACGTGCGGGGCCAGCGCGAATTCAAGGTCGTAGAACTGCCGCGCACCGGTGATGCGTGAAACCGGCTCGCCAGCCGCCCGGCGATCGATTGCGCGATAAAAGCGCCCGAGCGCGGGCGGATCGACCGTCTCTGCGCCGATCGCGATCAGCCGGGCGCCGGTCACGCGCGCGGCATGAGCCAGCAGGCGACGGGCGTCGGCGCGCGCATGCGGCACCTGAGCGGCGGCCAGTCGAGCCTCGGCTTGATGCACCGCTTCGTCAAAGGTGACTGTTTCGAGCGCGGTGTTCATTCATCTTCCAGATCGGCGAGCAGACTTGCCTGATGATCCGTCACCAGCGCGTCGATGATCTCATCAAGGCCGGCGCCCTCTAAAATCGCGTCGAGCTTGTACAGCGTCAGGTTGATGCGGTGATCGCTGACGCGTCCCTGCGGGAAATTGTAGGTGCGGATGCGTTCGGAGCGGTCGCCCGACCCCACCTGACCGCGCCGCGCCTCGGCGCGTTCGGCATCCGCCTTCTGGCGTTCCATGTCGAACAGTTTCGCGCGCAGCGCCCGCATGGCGGAGGCCCGGTTCTGGTGCTGCGACTTTTCCGAGGAAGTGACCACGATGCCAGTGGGCAGGTGGGTGATGCGCACCGCCGAATCGGTGGTGTTCACATGCTGGCCGCCGGCGCCCGAGGCGCGCATGGTGTCGATGCGGATATCCTCGCCCCGAATTTCTACATCGATCTCTTCGGGTTCCGGCAGCACCGCCACGGTGGCGGCGGAAGTATGCACTCGCCCGCCCGATTCGGTCTCCGGCACCCGCTGGACCCGGTGCACGCCGGATTCGAACTTCAGCCGCGCGAACACGCCACGGCCGGCGAACTCGGCAACGATCTCCTTGTAACCGCCCACCTCGCCGGGACTTTCGGAGATGATCTCGACCTTCCACCGCCGGCCCGCCGCGTAACGCTCGTACATGCGAAACAGGTCGCCGGCGAACAGGGCCGCCTCCGAGCCGCCGGTGCCGGCGCGGATTTCGACGATGGCACCGCGATCGTCAGCCCTGTCGCGCGGCAGAAGCAGGACCTTGATCTCTTCTTCCAACGCCTCGATGCGCGCGTCCAGTTCGACCTTCTCGGCCTGCGCCAGCTCGCGCATCTCTGCATCCGTTGAGGCATCGGCGAGCATTTCTTCCGCCTCTTCCAGTTCCGTGCGGGCGGTGTCGAGGTCACGGATCTTGGTCACGACCGGCTCCAGATCGGAAAACTCGGAAGCCAGCTGCACATAGCGTTCAGCGGCCGGCGCCGACGCCATCTCCGCTTGCAGCGCATCGTGGCGCGCCAGCAACCGGTCCAGTTTCTCCTGTGCGAGCATGAGGGATTCCTAATAGGCGATGCGGTTGGCTGCGGCGAAATCGTTGAGAAACTCGCGCAGGGTCTGGGCGCCGGACGGCTCGTCGATGAGCGGATCGAGCGCGTTGGTCAGTTTGCCTACATCCAGCGACCGCACCATGGACTTGACCGGCCCGATAGCGGCCGGCGACATCGAGATCGACCGGAAGCCGATGCCGATCAATCCCATGGCCTCCAACGGGCGCCCGGCCAACTCCCCGCACAGCGTCAGCGGCTTGCCGTGCTGGTCCGCCTTGCGCCGGATCGTGCGCAGCACGCGCATGAACGGCCGGCTCATCGCGTCAAACCGGTCGGCGATCTGGCTGTTTCCCCGGTCGCTGGCCATGACGAACTGAAACAAGTCGTTGGACCCCACCGAGGCGAAATCGATCAGTTCCATGAACTCGTCGAGCTGCCATAGAATCGATGGCACTTCGATCATCGCGCCCAATAAGATGCGCGAGGGCATTTCGTGGCCGAAACCCGTCAGCAGCTCGATTTCATGGTCCAGGATGGCGCGGGCGCGCGAAATCTCCCGGGCTTCGGTGATCATCGGCAGCATCAGCCGAAGCGTGCGCCCGGCGGCGGCCTTCAGAAGCGCACGCAACTGGGAGCGTAACAGCCCGGGCCGATCCAGCGCCAGGCGGACCGCGCGCCAGCCGAGTGCCGGATTTTCCTCCGGCACCGTGCGCAGATACGGCAATACCTTGTCGCCGCCCACATCGAGAGTGCGAAAGGTCACCGGCTTGTCGCCGGCTTCATCGAGAACCTGGACGTAGAGCGCCTCCTGCTCCCCCGGTCGGGGAAATTTCGAGGCGATCATGAACTGCAGCTCGGTTCTAAACAGGCCGATGCCTGCCGCTCCCGACTGGTCCAATTGCGGCAGGTCGACCACCAGGCCCGCGTTCATCAGCAACTCGACCTCGACGCCGTCGGGGGATTCCGACGGCTCGTTGCGCAGTTCGTCGAATTGTTTCTGCTGCTTGGCGCGAAATGCGATCTTGTCGGTATAAGCGTCGCGAATGTCCGGCGTGGGGCGGATGTAAACCTCGCCCTCCTGCCCGTCCAGAATAATGTCATCGCCATTTTCGGCCTGGGCGACCGCGCTGGCGATCTCGCCCACCACGGGAATGCCCAGGGCGCGGGCGACGATTACCACATGGGAGGTTGGCCCGCCTTCTTCCAGCACCAGGCCGCGCAGCTTGCGGCGGTCGTAGTCGAGCAGTTCGGCCGCGCCCATTGAGCGGGCAACAACGACGGCGTCCGGCGTATCGTCGTCGAGCAGACCGAAAGGCTTGCCGACCAGTTCGCGCAACAGCCGGTAGGCCAGGTCGTCCAGGTCGTGCAGCCGCTCGCGCAGATAGGGATCGGTGATGCGCATCATGCGCGCACGACTGTCGGACTGCACCTTCTCAACGGCGGCCTCGGCGGTCAGCCCGTTGAGCACAGCCTCTTCCATGCGGCGCACCCAGCCGCGGTCGTGGGCGAACATGCGATAGGCTTCCAGCACCTCGCGGGTCTCGCCGTGCTGGGGCACATCGCCGCGATCGAGCATGTTGTCGATAGAGGCCCGCAGACTGCCCAGCGACGCGTGGAGCCGGCGAACTTCCGCTTCGGCATCTTCGTTGAACAGGTTTTCCACCTCGACCCGAGGCTCGTGCAGCACCACATGGCCCAGGCCGAGGCCATCGGCCAGCGCGGTGCCGGAAAGCTTGGTGGAGCGACGCAGGTCGAGTTCGCCGTCGCGTTGTGCCAGTCCTTCCAGCTCGCCGGCGGCGATCAACTCGGCGATGACCATGGCGATCGTCTCGAGCGCCTCGACCTCGTCTTCGCGATAGAGCCGCTTGGCTTCGTTCTGGACCACGAGCACGCCCAGCGCCCGGCCCGCGCGCAGGATCGGCACGCCAAGGAAGGAGTTGAAGCTCTCTTCGCCCGTTTCAGGCAGATAGGCGAAGGCCTCATGGGAGCGTGCATCGTCGAGATTAAGTGGCGCGGCGGTTGCCGCGATGGTGCCCACCAGGCCGTGGCCGACCTTCAGGCCCGCGTGGTGGACGGCCGCCGGATTAAGGCCCTCGGTCGCGTACAGTTCCAGAACGCCGTCGGCGCGCAGCACGTAGACCGAGCACACCTCCGCCACCATGTTGGAGGCGATCTGGCCGACGATCTTGTCGAGGCGCTCCTGCGCGCCCAGCTCCTCCGCCATGACTTCGCGGAGTCGCTTCAGAAGTACCCTGGGTCCTGTTGACAAGCTGCGCATCTGATATGTGCCCTGTGCCGGGCGGGCGCGGGCCGTGCTGGTCCGCCGGCCGCGTCGGACAGGTCCTGATATGGCTATCGGTTGTCCAGATCATACACGGAGTGCAGGGTGCGTACCGCAAGCTCAGTGTAGTCGGCGCCGATCAACACGGAAAATTTTATCTCCGAAGTGGTAATCGCTCGAATGTTGATGCCCTTTTCGGCCAGGGCGCGAAAGGCGGTGGCGGCAACGCCGGCATGGCTGCGCATGCCGATACCGATCACGGACACCTTGACCAGGCCGCCATCGGATTGGACATCCTCGTAGCGGATCTGATCGCGAGCGTCCGCCAGCACCGACAAGGCAGTCTCAACATCACCGCTGGGAACGGTGAAGGTCAGGTCCGTTTTCGATAGATCGTCCGAAGCGCCCTGGACGATCATATCCACATTGATGTTGGCTTCCGCCAGCGGGCCGAAGATCGAAGCCGAAACGCCCGGCACGTCGGGCAGACGGCGCAGGGAAATCTGCGCTTCGTCCCTTGTATAGGCAATTCCGGTTACAACCTGTTTTTCCACAATCTCGTCCTCGTCGCAGATCAGCGTGCCCGGCATGTTGGACTGGGAACCGGCGCCGGCGCCATGCGGGTCGTCGAAGCTGGAACGCACGAAAAGCCTTACACCGTGCACCATCGCCAGTTCAACCGAGCGCACCTGCAGGACTTTGGCGCCCAGCGACGCCATCTCCAGCATTTCCTCGAAAGTCACGCGGGCAAGCCGCGCCGCCTTGGGTTCGATGCGCGGATCGGTGGTGTAGACCCCGTCCACATCGGTATAGATGTCGCAGCGGTCCGCCTCGATCGCCGCGGCGATCGCCACCGCGCTGGTATCCGACCCGCCACGACCCAGGGTCGCGACCCGGTTGTCCGGACCCAGCCCCTGAAAACCGGAAACCACCGCCACCTGACCCATCTCGAACCGTTCGATCAGCGTGGTCGGGTCGATGTCCTCGATGCGCGCGGCGCCGTGGGCGTTGTTGGTGCGGATCGGAATCTGCCAGCCCTGCCACGATCGGGCATCGACGCCCATCGATTGCAGCACGATCGCCAGCAGACCGGAGGTGACCTGCTCGCCCGACGAAACCACCGTATCGTATTCGCGCGCGTCGTGGATGGGCGAAGCCTGGCGGGTCCACTCGACCAGCTGATTGGTTTGGCCGGCCATCGCCGAGACCACCACCGCGACCTGATTGCCCGCATCGGTTTCGCGCTTGATATGGGCGGCGGCCGCGCGGATGCGATCCAGGTCCGCGACCGAAGTGCCGCCGAATTTCATCACGATGCGCGCCATGGCAGATGCCAATTCAATTGCGATGGTGTAAGGGAGGTCTGCAAAATCGCCGGAAATGCGCCGCCTCCATAGCCGACTTGACCTGGTCCTGCAACAAACGGCCAGGCAGCCGGCCATCGGGTACACCTATTAGGTTCAGGCCAAGCAATGAGCGCCAATCAGCAAACGACCATCGACGCCGACGAAATCGCCCGGTTCTCGGCGATTGCGGATGAGTGGTGGGACCCATCCGGCAAGTTTCGCCCGTTACACAAGTTCAACCCCGTTCGCCTGCATTACATCAAGGAGAAGGTCTGCGAGAATTTCGATCGCGATCTCGCCGACCCGCGGGCGTTTGCCGGCCTGCGGCTGCTCGATATCGGCTGCGGTGGCGGCCTGCTCGCCGAGCCGATGGCCCGGCTGGGAGCAGAGGTGGTCGGCGCGGACGCTTCATCGGTCAATGTCGAGGTCGCCCGGTTGCACGCCGAGCAAAGCGGGCTTGCGATCGACTATCGCGCCACCACTGCCGAAGCGCTGGCCGAAGCCGGTGAGACCTTCGACGCCGTGCTGAACATGGAAGTGGTCGAGCATGTCGCCGATGTGAGCCTGTTCATCGACGCCTGCTCGTCCATGGTGCGGCCGGGCGGGCTGATGTTCGTCGCCACCATCAACCGCACGTTCAAGGCGAGAGCGCTGGCCATCTTCATGGCCGAAAACGTGTTGGGCTGGCTGCCGAGAGGCACGCACGACTACGACAAGCTGGTGCGGCCTGATGAATTGGAAAGGCCGCTCACCGCCGCCGGCCTTGAGGTGACCGACCGCACCGGCGTGTTCTACAATCCGCTCACCGACCGTTGGGCGCGGTCCCGGGACATGGACGTCAATTACATGGTTCTGGCGCGAAGACCCAAATAGCGGTCGGGCCCGGATTTCAGTTCTTATCCTCGGGCAGGTCCGGCAGAGGCACGACGCCGACGCCCTCTTCGATCAACTCGGCCGCCTCGTGCATTGAAGCCTTGCCGTAGATGCCGCGCGCCTCGACCTCGCCATAGTGAATCTTGCGCGCTTCCTCGGGAAATTTCTCACCCACATTCTCGGCGTTCGCCTCCACATGCTTGCGCAACTGCTTGAGCTGATCGGCCATGTGCGCCTGGTGCGCGCGCACCGAGGCCAGCCGGACCTTCTCGTCGCGCTTGCGGGCGGTTGAGACCGCTGGCGCCATCAGCGATTTTTCGATCTTGTCCGACGAGCAGACCGGGCAGGTGATGAAGCCGCGCTTGTTCTGGCGGGCGAAGTCGTCATTGTCGCCGAACCAGCCTTCGAACTCGTGGCCGTGATCACAGGTGAGCGAGAATTTGATCATGCGGTTTTCGAACCGGCCCGGGCGGTCTCGACTTCGATGTTCTCGACCGCAAAACCGGTGTCGCTCTTCAGGCTCGGAATCTTCGAGCGCGCGCGCTCTACCTGGGACAGATCGAGGTCGGCAGTCAGCACGCCGGGCTCGTCATGGCCCAGTTCGGCGATGATCTCGCCCCAAGGGTTAACAATCAGTGAATGACCGTAGGTCGTTCGGCCGTCTTCATGTTCGCCACCCTGGGCGGCGGCGATCACGAACGCGCCATTTTCGATCGCCCTGGCACGCAACAGCGCATGCCAGTGGGCTTCGCCCGTCTGTCGGGTAAACGCCGCCGGACAGGTAAGGATCTGTACGCCGGCCTTGGCTTGATGGCGATACAGATGGGGAAAGCGCAGGTCGTAGCAGATCGACAGGCCGAGCCGAAATTCGCCGGCGTCGACCGTCACCGAGCGCGCTCCTGGCTGGTAGACCGCCGACTCCCGCCAGCTCTCGCCGCCATCCAGATCGACGTCGAACATGTGCATCTTGTCGTAGGACGCCACCCGCTCGCCGGCCGGCGAGAACAGGGCCGCGCGGTTGGCGGCTCTGCCGTTTTCCAGATCGACCGCGACCGAGCCCAGATGCAGCCAGATGCCATGCTCGCGCGCCAGCCGGGCAGCAACGGTGAATGTCGGATTGTCGCGATCCGGTCCAATCTGCGAAAACAGCCGCTTGGGATTGCGCTCCAGGATCGACGTCATTTCCGGGCTTTGCACATAGCGCGCACCCTCGCCGGCGGCCTGGGCCACCAGTTCGCTCAGAGTTTGCAGGTTGGCGTCGATCGACACGCCACTGCGCATCTGTAGGCATGCAACGCGCAAAAAAGGGCTCCTTTGGCCGCTGTAGGCGGCTATTGACCGCTCATATAATGCCGCCGCCGACTTTTGCACCAGTCACTTTTGCGAAGGCCAGCACGGCGACCTCGGCCGCGCCGGCGCGTTTCAACGCCCGGGTTGCCGCCTTGGCGGTGGCGCCGGAGGTGTAGACATCGTCGATCAGCAGGACCCGGCGACCCTCGATGTGGGAGCGATATTGCTGCGGCACGCGGAAGGCGCCGCGTACGTTGCGGTCGCGCGCGGTGGTCGAAAGGCCGATCTGCGGCGGCGTGTATCGCGCGCGGGCGAGCGCCAACGGTTGGAACCGCAAGCCGGTCTGTCGGGCAATCGCACGGGCCAGTTCCGCCGACTGGTTGTAGCGGCGCGAGGCCAGGCGGCGCGCATGGAGCGGGATCGGAACCATCAGATCCGCCTGTTCGACCAGCTCACCGCCGGCCCGCACCATCCATCGCGCCATCCAAGGCGCCAGATCGGTGCGGTCGGAGAACTTCAGCCCGCTCACCAGTTTGCGCGCAGCGTCCCCATAGACCATGACCGCACGAAGACGCGCAAACGGAGGCGGATTGGCAATCGCTTCCGCACACAATGCACCCTCACCCAGGTCTACGCCGAACGGAGTACCAAGCTGCTCGCAGTACGGCCGCTCGATCAGCGGCAGGGCCGACCAGCACGGCCCGCACAGACCGCCCTGGTCGCCGGTGCGCGTTTCACACAGCATGCAGGCGGGCGGCACCAGCATGTCGCAGGCGCGCGCAAAGACGCCCTGCGCGAACCGGGTTGCCGTTGCGGCTAAGTGCTTCGGCGCTTGGGATGGGAGCATGTCGCGGCCCGCCAAATTGCTAGCGCCCACGCCGTGGGCTATCACGCGATCATGACGCCTTCACCTCCACTGTTCAACCAGCGGCGCGTGGCAGCACACCAGTTGCGCGCGCTGCGGATCGGCCGCCACGACGCCGAATTCCTGACCGAGCGCGCGGGCGACGATATCGCGGCGCGGGTTGGCGCCACCAACCGGCAATTCTCGCGCGGGGTGGACTTGTTCTCCTTTTCGCCGGTTGCCGCAGAACTCGTGGCGGGTTCGGGCCGCGTGGAGTTTGTAGCAAGATATGAGACCTCGGCAGTGTGCGCCGCCATGAATGCCGGAGATCGACAGCGGATCGTCGTTAAGCCAGCCGACCGATCCGTCTTGCCGATCGATGCCGATGGGATCGACTTCGCCATGTCCGTATTCGGGCTGCATTGGTGCGATGATGTCCCCGGGATGCTCGTGCAGATTCGCCGCGCGCTGGCGGCCGACGGGCTGTTCATGGGCACCTTGTTGGGGGACGGCACCCTGGCGGAGTTGCGCGACAGCCTGATGCAGGCGGAGCTGGAATTGACCGGCGGCGCATCCGCGCGGGTCGATCCGTTCATTGACGTGCGGCAAGCGGGCGCGCTTGTGATGCGCGCCGGTTTCGCCCTGCCGGTGGCCGACGCGGAGACCGTGAGCGCGCGCTACCCGTCGATGAGCGCACTCATCGCCGATCTGCGGGCGATGGGAGCGACGAGCGCGCTTACCCAGCCAGGCAAGGCGCCCCATCGCCGGCTGTTCGAGCGCGCCGAGCAGATCTATCGCGACCAGTATGGTGATGATGAAGGCCGGGTGCGCGCCACCTTCAATCTGGTCCATGTGGCCGGATGGGCACCCGACGCAAGCCAGCAAAAGCCGCTGAAACCGGGCAGCGCCACCCATTCGTTGTCGGAGGCTCTGGGTAGCGAAAAGACAAAGCGCTGAAGGCGCCGGCGGCAACCGCCTAGAATTCGGAGGATATGGACTGCAATTGCGTGTTGGTCTTGTTGCCGATCGACGTAGCGCCGCCGATAACAAGCAGAGCGATCAGCGAGGCAATTAGCGCATACTCGATGGCGGTCGTGGCACGGTTGTCGGTGATGAAGCGTTTCCACATGGTCGAGCATCCCGCTCGCCGGTCATAATCCGGCAGTGTTCCGTTGCTGTCGCAAGCCCGCCCGTCCGCCTCTCAGCAGCCGAACTCCTGGTCGCGCATGCACAAGCGCCGTTCGCCCGGGTGCAGCACGCTTTTCTGCAGTCGGTAGCGCCGTTTCTGCGCCGTACCGATCGATCCGGTTACGACCTGGTCAACGCCATAGGCGTCGGTCCGGGCGTAGCGAAAGCCGGCCTCCTCCACGATGGGCGTCAGCAAGATCGCCGCGGCGACGGCGAGCGCACCGAAGACCAGCGCAACCCGGACGGGCGACATGCCGCGCTCATCATGGGCGGCTGAGACCAACAGTCCGGCGAACCGTGGCAGGCGTTCTTCAGGGTTTTTCAACGGGCCATCGCATCCGTTTAAAATTTACTTCAATTTGGAAACAAATCATAAAAGATCGATTAACGCCGGTATCAACGGATCGTCGGCCGGCGGCATAGGGTAGTCGCGCATATCGGTCGGCCGCACCCATTTGAGCGCCTGGTGTTCGCGCGGGCGGGCGATGCCTTCCCACTTGCGGCACACATATAACAGCATCACCAGGTGGAACCGGTCATAGGCATGGCTGGCGAAACCCAGCGGCGCCAGGCAGGATTGCCAGGTGGTGATGTCGAGTTCCTCGGCCAGCTCGCGGATGATGGCCGCTTCCGGGGTCTCGCCGGCCTCCACCTTCCCGCCGGGAAACTCCCACAGCCCCGCCATGGACTTGCTCTGCGGCCGCTGCGCCAGCAGGACCCGATTGTCGGGATCGACCAGCGCGCAGGCGCTCACCAGGAGCAGGGGGTGGTTTTCGGCCAATGTCCGGAGCCTGTTTTGTGCCCGCCGGGATCGCTGCGTCACGTCTCTTGCGGCAGGCGGCGATAGCAGTAGCGATAGGATTCATAGAAGCCCAGCGAGCGATAGAGTCGGATCGCCGCTTCGTTGCTCGCGACGACCTGCAGCCATGCATTGCGCGCACCGCACAGGCGCGCCCATTTCAGTCCGCTCAGCATCAGTTGACGGCCATGGCCGCGCCCGCGTTCGTTCGGGTGGGTGAGCACGTCGAAGATGCCGACGAGCTCGTTGTCGTGCACGCATCGCATCACCGAGATCGGACCGCCATCGGCATTCTGGCGCATGAACAGCCCGACTTCGCCGGAGATGGACTGGATGATCTCGACCAATCCGGGTTTTCGCGAAGCTTCTTCCGAACCCAGTTCCAGGAAGGCGTCGACCCATTTGCCGACGTCACTCAACGGCAGCAGGTCCATGCCCTCATCCAGATCCAGTTCGTCCAGGTCGGCGTACATGACCAGGCTCTCCTCGAACGTGGGCCATTCGAGTTCGTCCATCATCTGCGACAACGCCCGTGGCGCCAGAGGCGACAGGCGGAACACCAGCGGCCGGCCGAAGCTCTCGAACCGCCGTTGCGCCTTGGTCATGCGCAGCGACAGGTCGCCGGTGTCGGAAGGATCGAGCGGGGTTACCGAGTTAAGCCGCTTGGCCGGGTGTCCAGCGGTCAGGCGAATGGCCCAGGTGCCATCGTAGAAAGTCGAGGTGGCGGGAAACGAGCGAAACGCGATCGCTTCCAGCTGCCTGATCCAGGCGAGATTGGATGCCATGGCCGCGGTCAACTGCGATAGTCCGCATTGATGTCGATATAGCCGTGGCTCAGATCGCAGGTCCATACCCGCGCGCGGCCCCTGCCCACGCCCACATCGATGCGGATAGGAATGACTTCGCGCCGCATCACGGCCGAGGCTGCCTCCTCGTCATATTCAGGGTCGCGGGCGCCGTCATGGGCCACTCGGATATCGGCGAACCAGATGGACAGCCGGTCGCGATCGGCCGGTTCGCCGGCTTTGCCCACCGCTCCGACGATGCGGCCCCAGTTGGCGTCTTCACCCGCGACCGCGGTCTTGACCAGAGGCGAATTGGCGACCGCGAACGCGATCTTGCGTGCGGACTGCTTAGATTTTGCGCCCTCGACCACTATCTCCACCAGCTTGGATGCGCCTTCGCCGTCGCGCACGATCTGCATAGCCAGATCCTGCGAAACCCGGTTCAGCGCGCGGGCGAACGAACGCAGCCGGACATCGCGCGGATCGGTGATGGTCTCAACGCCGTCGGCGGCGGTTGAAGCGAGCAGCACCGTGTCGTTGGTGGAGGTGTCGCTGTCGACGGTGATGGCGTTGAAGCTGTCGGCTGTGGCGCGCCCCAACTTATGGCGCAGGATCGCCGGGTCTACCGGCAGATCGGTTACCAGGAAGGCCAGCATGGTCGCCATGTTCGGCGCGATCATGCCGGACCCTTTCGCGATACCGTTGATGCGATAGTTGACGCCACCGGCCTTGAAATCGACGCTGGCGACTTTGGGATAGGTGTCGGTGGTCATGATCGCGCGAGCTGCGTCCAGCCAGCCGGCGCCGGTGGCTGCCTGGTCGGCTGCCGCAAGATGGTCAGCGAATTTTGAAGCATCCATGGGCTCGCCGATGACCCCGGTCGATGCGACAAAGACCTGGGCTTCATTGCAGCCGAACTGCCGAGCCGCGGCCTCGACTGTCATCTGAACCGTGCGGGCCCCGTGCTCGCCCGTGAACGCGTTGGCGTTACCGGAGTTGGCGACGATGCAGCGCACGCGCGGCGCCGTCGACTGCCCATCCTGCAGCTTTCGGCACCAATCGACAGGCGCGGCGGGACATCTCGATTGAGTGAAAACACCGGCGATCCGCGCAGGTCGGTCGAACGCGATGACGCACAAATCAGTCCGGTCGCGATATTTGATGCCGGCGGCCACGCTGCCCAGCCGCACGCCGGTAATCGGCGGCAGGTCGGCAATGTGTTCCGGCGCCAGGGGCGAGCGTTTCGGGTTCAAGCCGTCGCTCCTGCGCAATTATAGGCAGTCAGTGTGGGGACATGCGGCGATGGTTTCACGATCGCGTTCCGCCGATGGGATCTCAGGCCAGGTTGTCGGTACCGGCGGAGTTTATCGGCTGGCTTCCAGGTTCTCCAGTGCCGTTTTCAAATCCGGATCGACGACCTCGACCTCGATCTGCGTACGCCCGGCTTCCGTGAGATCCACATATCTCTGTCGATAGACCAGTTGCTGAACCTGGTCGCGAACGGCTTCGAAAGCCGGCGCTTCGACCGGCCGCTCGTCGGTCTTCAAGATGACGTGCCAGCCGAACTGAGTCTTGACCGGCTCGGTGGTGTATTCATCCTTGGCGAGCGCGAACGCGGCCTGCTCGAACTCCGGCACCATCTGGTTGCGACCGAAATAACCCAGATCGCCGCCGTCACTGGCCGACGGGCCGGTGGATTTGCTTTTGGCCAGTTCGGCGAAGTCGGCGCCTGCCTGCAACTCTTCGATAACGGCGCGCGCGTCTTCCTCGGTATCGAGCAGAACGTGGCGGGCGCTTATCTCCATCTGCGGGTCGGCGGCCGCCACTTCCTGCTCATAGCGGGCCTTGAGATCGGCTTCGCCGACTGCGCCCACCACCTTGTCCTGGAAGTAGGAATTGTGCAGCGCGCGCGCCTTCAGGAACGCCATGCGCGCGCGGAAAGCCTGGGTCTCCGCCAACCCGTCTTTTTCCGCCATCTGCGCCAGCACCTTGATGTCGATCAACGCGTTCATAACCGCCGCGCGGCGGTGCTCGGCCGGCACCTGGGCGAATTGCTGCGCCAGATCGGCTTCCGCGAACGCCAATTCGCGCTCCGTGATCTCCACGCCGCCGATCTTTGCGATGACCGCATCCTGGGCTTGCGCCGACGTGCCCGCGGCAAATGCGGCGGCGATCAGCACAAGCGCTGCCGCAAGGGTGCCGGTCCGCATTGCATGGAGCGAATTCGCGATCACGCTGGGCATGGAATTTTCCTTTTTGGGTGAATGAGTTGGGGGCGGAAATGGAGTTTGTTTGAAGAGGGAACGGCGATAATGCTTGTCGTTGACATCGCGCCACCCCCCTCTTATCTGTCCTCAATCCCGGCGTCCAGATTTGCACCGGACACTTTACCGTCACCGGGTTCCAACCCGCCCGTGCCGCGAATTGGGTGCTCGCCCGATCTTTGGCGGCTAGAAACCGGGCAGCCGACAGGAATACAGATGGGTTTGATCCAAGGAGTTGCGCGCCGAATTTTTGGCTCCGCCAACGAACGACGGCTGCGCAAGCTCCAGCCCAAGGTCGATGCCATCAATGCGCTGGAAAGCGAACTCGAGAGCCTGTCGGACGACGAACTGAAGGCGAAAACACAGCAGTTCCGCGATCAGCTGGAGCAAGGCGCCGATATCGACGACCTGTTGGTGCCGGCCTTCGCGGTGGTGCGCGAGGCGTCTAAACGCACGCTGGGGATGCGCCATTTCGATGTGCAGCTGCTCGGCGGTATGATCCTGCATGAAGGATCGATCCCCGAGATGCGCACCGGGGAAGGCAAGACCCTGGTCGCCACCCTTGCCATCTATCTCAACGCGCTCGCCGGCAACGGGGTGCATCTGGTGACCGTCAACGACTATCTGGTCGCCCGCGACGCCGAATGGATGGGCGCCATCTACAAGTTCCTGGGACTTTCCGTCGGCATCATCGTCCACGGCCTGGACGATGATGAGCGCCGCGCGGCCTATGCCTGCGACATCACCTACGGCACCAACAACGAGTTCGGCTTCGACTATCTGCGCGACAACATGAAGTTCGAGTTGGAATCGATGGTGCAGCGCGGGCATGCCTACGCCATCGTCGACGAGGTCGATTCCATCCTGATCGACGAGGCGCGCACGCCGCTGATCATCTCCGGCCCGCTCGACGACCGCTCGGAGCTTTACAACACCATCGACGCCTTCATTCCCCAGCTTGATCCATCCGATTACGAGCTGGACGAGAAGCAGCGCACGGTGACCTTCACCGAGGAGGGAACCGAGAAGCTGGAGAACCTGCTTTCCCAGGCGGACCTGCTCAAGGGCGAATCCCTGTACGACGTCGAGAACGTCACCGTCGTCCACCACGTCAACAACGCGCTCAAGGCCCATGTCCTGTTCCAGAAGGACAAGGACTATATCGTGCGCAACGACGAGGTGGTGATCATCGACGAGTTCACCGGGCGGATGATGCCCGGCCGGCGTTATTCGGAAGGCCAGCATCAGGCGCTGGAGGCCAAGGAGAAAGTGGCGATCCAGCCGGAGAACCAGACGCTCGCCTCGATCACGTTCCAGAACTACTTCCGCATGTATGACAAGCTTGCCGGGATGACCGGCACGGCGTTGACGGAAGCGGCCGAGTTCATGGACATCTACGGCCTCGACGTAGTGGACGTGCCGACCCATCTACCGGTGGTGCGCGTCGACGAGGACGACGAGGTCTATCGCACGGCCGAAGAGAAATACGGCGCCATCATCGAACTCATCACCGATTGCCGCAAACGCGGCCAGCCGGTGCTGGTGGGCACGGTCTCGATCGAGAAGTCGGAGGACCTGGCCGAGCGGTTGAGGAAGGCGGGCATCGAGGACTTTCAGGTGCTCAACGCGCGCTATCACGAGCAGGAGGCGATGATCATCGCCCAGGCCGGGGTGCCGGGCGCGGTCACCATCGCCACCAACATGGCCGGGCGTGGCACCGACATTCAGCTCGGCGGCAATCCGGACATGCGCGTAGAGCACGAGCTGGGCGAGATGGAGCCGGGCGCGGCGCGCACCAAAAAGGAAAAAGCGGTTCGCGCCGAAGTCGAGAAGTTGAAAGCGGCGGCGATCGAGGCGGGCGGGCTCTACGTGCTGGCGACCGAGCGCCATGAGAGCCGGCGCATCGACAACCAGTTGCGCGGCCGCTCCGGCCGGCAGGGCGATCCGGGCAGCTCGAAGTTCTTCCTGTCGCTGCAAGACGATCTGATGCGCATCTTCGGCTCCGAGCGCATGGACGGCATGCTGCAGAAGCTGGGGCTGAAAGAAGGCGAGGCGATCGTCCACCCCTGGATCAACAAGGCGCTGGAGCGGGCGCAGAACAAGGTCGAGGCGCGCAACTTCGACATCCGCAAGAACCTGCTCAAGTTCGACGACGTGATGAACGACCAGCGCAAGGTGATCTTCGAGCAGCGCATCGAGCTGATGCAGGGCGAGGATGTGGGCGAGACGATCGCCGACATGCGCCACGAGGTGATAGAAGACCTGGTCGCCCGCCACATTCCCGAGCGCGCCTATGCCGAACAATGGCAGGTCGACGAACTGGAGCAGGCGGCCAAGGAAACCCTGAACATCGAAGTGCCGGTGCGCGAGTGGGCTGGCGAAGAGGGGATCGCCGAGGACGATATCCGCGAACGCATCACCGAAGCAGCCGACTCCGCGGCGGAAGAGCGGGCCAAGCGGTTCGGGCCGGACATCACGCGATATGTGGAGAAGTCCGTCGTCCTGCAGACGCTCGACCATCTGTGGCGCGAGCATCTGGTCAATCTCGACCATCTGCGCTCGGTGGTGGGCTTCCGCGGCTACGCGCAGCGTGATCCGCTGAACGAGTACAAGTCCGAGAGTTTCGAACTTTTCACCAACCTGCTCGCCAACCTGCGCCAGGCGGTCACCACGCAGATGATGCGCGTCGAGATCGTGCAACAGCCGCCGGAGCCCGAGCCCATCGAGATGACCGCCAGCCACCCGCGGGCGGCCGCGGCGGCGGGCGGGAATGGAGATGTGGGAACGATGACGCTGGCGCGGCCAGGCAAGGCCACCGAGCGCGATCCCAACGATCCGATGACCTGGGGCAAGGTCGGCCGCAACGAAGCCTGCCCGTGCGGCTCGGGCAAGAAGTACAAGCACTGCCACGGGAAGCTGGCTTGAGGCCCTGAGCACATTTTAAATCCCCCGCACCTTTGACGAACGCCCTGTTCCGGTGCAAATAGAGCCCCGTTTGCGGGCCGGCGCGTTTGAACGCCGACCACGCTGTGAGGGGCAATTCATGAAACTTATGCGTTATGGCCCGGCGGGTCAGGAAAAACCCGCGCTCGTCGATGCCGACGGCATCGTGCGCGACATCAGCTCGCTGGTCGATGACATCGCCGGCGACGTCTTGAGCGACGAAGCACTGGCCAGGATCGGCGCAGTCGATCCCGGCAGCCTGCCGCAGATTGCCGAGCCCGGACGCATCGGCCCATGCGTGGCGAACATCGGCAAGTTCATCTGCGTCGGGCTCAACTATTCCGATCACGCCGCCGAATCCGGGATGGAAGTGCCGCCGGAGCCGGTGCTGTTCATGAAGGCCACCTCCGCCGTGGTCGGCCCCAACGACAATATCGAAATCCCGCGCGGCGCGACCAAGACCGACTGGGAGGTCGAACTGGGCGTGGTGATCGGCAAGCAAGCCAAATACGTCTCGAAGGAAGACGCGCTCGCCCATGTGGCCGGCTACTGTTTGATCAACGACGTGTCCGAGCGCGCCTTCCAGCAGGAGCGCCATGGTCAGTGGGTCAAGGGCAAGTCGGCCGACACGTTCGGCCCGACCGGGCCGTGGCTGGTGACCCGAGACGAGGTGCCCGATCCGCAGGCGCTGTCCATGTGGCTCGATGTCAAGGGGAGGCGTTTCCAGGACGGCTCGACCGCGACCATGGTCTACGCGGTGGATTTCCTGGTGTCCTACATCAGCCAGTTCATGTCGCTGCAGCCCGGTGACGTTATTTCAACGGGCACTCCACCCGGTGTCGGCATGGGGCAGAAGCCGCCGGTGTATCTGAAACCCGGCGACGTGGTCGAATTGGGAGTTGAGGGGCTGGGCCGGCAGCGCCAGGAAGTGGTGGCCGGGTAGGCCTGTCTACCAAGCGGCGATCAGCGCGCAGCCGTCGCCGCCCGACTGATTGAACCGGTACTCGCCGGCGCAATGGGAGACCTTCGGCGGGGAGCCGGTGGCCTCGAAGGCGTCATGGCCTTCCTTGAGATTGGCCCAGTAATCGAACCACTGGTTGTCATGCTCGCGCGCCAGCCGTTGGCTGGTCATACGAAACGGAAAGATGTGCACCGGCACCGACGACTGCCCTGCCTTCATCGCCGCGGCGACCAGGGAATAGACCTCATCGACGTTGGCATCGCCGACCGCGTAACAACCGATCGACGTACAGCCGCCGTGCACCATCAGATAGGTTCCGGTGCGGCCGTGCCATTGGTCGTAGGCGTTGGGAAAGCCGATGTTGAAGGCCAGGTGGTGGCGCGAATGCGGGTTGAGCTGGCGGCGCGAGACTTCGTAGAAGCCTTCCGGGCTTTGCCGGTCGCCTTCCTTGAGCTTAGGGCCCAGCCGTCCGGACCATTTGCAGATGGGATAGGTATGCAGCAGGCGGTAGCCGTCGGCCGATTGGAGCCAGACCTCCAGCTCGGATTCTTCCTTGAAGATTCGTACGAACACCGGCTGGCCGGCGGCCAGGCCATGTGCAGCCAGCCTGGCGGCAAGCCTCTTTGGAGCATTTTTGACTGGATCGAGACGGGGGACATGGCGACCCACCAATCGGCCGATGCGCTCGCTCGCCGCGTCGAGCAGCGCCGTGCGGCTATGGTTCGCCATGATCCCGGCGGCCAGAATGATCGCGGTCAGGATCGCGGTCGCAAGAACAAGGCCGGCTAGAATCTTGAACGCTCGCAATGTGTCCCGTCCCGGCTACGACATCGATGGCCGGTTGTCGGGGATAAAAGTGGCGCAAATCAGTTCCTGACCAGCCAACCGAACAGACCGCCGGGCTTCTTCGGCGCGGGTGGGCCTTCGATTGGGGCCACCTCGTCGACGGGCCGGGGAACCGGGATGGCTGTCACTTCGTGCGCGACGGCGACCATGGCGTCATCGACCGGGGCCTGATCCGAGGCGGGCGCACCGGCTGTTGTCTCACTTACCGGTGCTGCCGCCGGTTGCCCTTTCAGCAGCGCCTGCAGGGTCTGCTCGCGCTGCAGCCGCTCCAGGGCCAGGTCGAACGCCTTCTGGTCGGTTTCCTGCTTTTCCGCGTACGCCAGCATCAACGATTCCGGCGTGGTCGTCGGCGGGCAGGCTTGCCGCGATCTGAACTTGCCGCCTTCCTCGGCGATGCGGTTAAACACGTAGCGCCTGTCGCACACATCGACTTTCGGCGGGTATCTGGTGATTTCGAAATGATCATGGCCCCGCTTGAGCATCTGCCAGAACTCGAACTGTTCGTGGCCGGCATGCGCAGCCAGGTTTTCCGGCGTCATGCGGAACGGGTAGGCCTGGATCTGAAACGCTTTCTGCCCGCCTTTGAACGCCTCGCGAGCCAGCGCGTAAATCTCTTCGACCCGTTCATCGGTCATCGAATAGCAGCCGGCGGACGAGCAGTCGCCGTGCACCATCAGATGGCTGCCGGTGCGGTCATGCGCCCGGTCATAGGCGTTCGGGTAGCCGATGTTGAACGAGAGATGGTAGTCGGACTTCGGGTTCATCTGTGCCGGGCGGACCGTATAGAAGCCTTCCGGCGCCTGGCGATCGCCCTCCAGATATTTGGGACCCAGATGCCCCGACCAGCGGCAGATTTCGTAGCTTTCCAACAGGTCGAACCGGCCATGCTCGGCCTGCTTCCAGACCTCCAGCTGGTTCTCCAACTTGAAGATGCGGATGGCGATGGGTGACGCCGCCGTCATGCCCTTTTCCTCCATCGCCTCGACTAGGCGCTGGGGAATGGGGCGTTGGTCCTTGGGAAACATGGAATCCATCGCGCCCTGGCAGCCAGCCAGCACGGTCAGCGCACCGATGGTAAAGGCAGGTCGGAGAAGCTTTCCGAAACAATCCATTGACGGCCCCAGGGCACCGCGCCGAGCGATTTCTCCTCGGCTTCGCACAATCTTATGTACGTGGCCCGTGTTGACAAGACGTTACCGGCGCGCGCGGCGCGCAGTCACGCGATTGTCATTGCAGGGAAAAATGGAGATTTGACGGCTTGGCCTCAGGCCAGGTCGCGGCCGATCGCCAGGAACTTCTCGCGGCGCGCGGCGCGCAGGGCATCGCGGTCCAGGGGCACCAGCTCGGCCAGCGCCTCGCGGATGGTCTGGGCGGTCTTTTCATAGACATCGCCGGGAACGCGGTGGGCGCCGCCGACCGGCTCATCGATAATGCCGTCGACAATGCCCAACCGCAGCAGGTCGTGGGCGGTGATCTTCATCGCCGTGGCCACGTCCTCCGCTCTGGTGGCGTCGCGCCACAATATGGAGGCTCCGGCTTCCGGTGAAATTACCGAATAGATGGCGTGCTCCAGCATGAAGACCCGGTTGGCGGTAGCGATCGCGATCGCGCCGCCGGAGCCGCCTTCGCCGATGATCACCGAGACCACCGGCACGCCCAGGTTCAGACAGGTCTGGGTCGATCTCGCGATCGCCTCGGCCTGGCCGCGCTCTTCGGCGCCCACGCCGGGATATGCGCCGGCGGTGTCGACCAGTGAGATGACGGGAATTGCGAACCGATCCGCAAGCTGCATCAGCCGCACCGCCTTGCGGTAGCCTTCTGGACGCGCCATGCCGAAATTGTGCTTCAGCCGCGACTTGGTGTCGGCGCCCTTCTCATGGCCGATGAGCGCGATCGACTGGCCGTCGAAACGGCCGAAGCCGGCCTGTACGGCGTGATCGTCGGCAAAGTAACGGTCGCCGGAAAGCGGCAGGAAGTCGGTGATGAAGGCGTCTACGTAATCGCGGAAGTGCGGCCGGTCGGGGTGGCGGGCCACCTGGGTCTTGTGCCAGGGAGTGAGCTTTGAATACAGGTCGGCCAGAGTGTCGGTGGCCTTGGCTTCCAGCCGGGCGATCTCGCCGCCAAGATCGACGTTGGGGTCCTCTTCCGCCATCGAGCGCAACTCGCGCAGGCGGCCTTCGATGTCAGCCACCGGTTTCTCGAACTCAAGATAACTGTGCATAGGGGAAACCGAACGGAACTCGCCGATCTTCGCGGCTTATCTGACGCCCGTGGCGTGTTGCGGCGCACACTGGCTATTCGCGCTGTCAATGTCAACCAATCCCGCCGCCCGCTCATTTGCCGCTGCCGGACTGGCCCAACGGATGATGTTGTTCGACCAACTGGCGCAGGCGGTCCTCGAGCACATGGGTGTAGATCTGGGTCGTGGAAATGTCGGCGTGGCCCAGCAGCGCCTGGACCGCGCGCAGATCGGCGCCGTTCTGCAGCAGATGGCTGGCGAAAGCGTGACGCAGTACATGGGGTGAGACGCGGCGAGCATCAAGACCGGCCTTGACGGCCAGCGACTTCAGGTCCCGGGCGAATGCCTGGCGGGTGAAATGACCGCTGTCGGAGGTGGCTGGAAACAGCCAGCGGTCCCTGCCGGCCGCCTCCCGTTCCCCGGACAGATCGGCTACCCGCTCCAGCGCCTCGCGGGCCCTGACGGACAGGGGCACCAGCCGTTCCTTCGCGCCTTTGCCGACAATCGTCAGGAACGGGTCCTGGGCGTTGGCCGCCGTGGCGGGAAGGCTCACCAGTTCGCTCACCCTGAGCCCGGTGGCGTAGAGCAGCTCCACCAACGCATACAGCCGGGCCGCGCGATATTGCGCCGATGCGCTGAGACCGCTCCGCGCGGCCTGTTCGCTCGCGAGCGACAACAGGCGGTCCACTTCGTCGATCGAAAGCACCTTGGGCAGCGGTTTGGCGGTCGTCGGACTGTCGATCGTCGCCGACGGGTCGTCGTCACGCAGCCCTTCGGCGAACAGGAACTTATGGAACTGGCGGATCGAGGACAGATGTCTTGATTGGGTGGTCGCCGCCATTCCGGCCGCACTTAACTTGCTCAGGTAGCCGCGGATGTCGCCGGTCGCCGCGGTCAGAAAATCGCTGCCGGAGGCGGAAAGATGCTCGCCGTAGGCGGCCAAGTCGCGACCATAGGCGGCGAGCGTGTTGGCCGCCGCGCCGCGCTCGGCGTTCTGCATCTCCAGAAACAGCTCAATGAGATGGGATTGGCGCATCGGCAAGTCGGCCTTTGCAAAACCCCCTGCAGGCTCAGGGATTGATCCGCTTGGCGGGGATTTTCACCGTCATTTCGCGCGGTTGCGGCTCGACCATGGTCGCCAGCGCGAACATGCCGCCATAAACAGCGCCGACAAGAATGGCGCAGACAACGAGGAAACGAATGA
This sequence comes from Rhizobiaceae bacterium, assembly GCA_028281105.1. Lineage (GTDB taxonomy): Bacteria > Pseudomonadota > Alphaproteobacteria > Rhizobiales > Rhizobiaceae > JANQKQ01. Next base: position 21,062 of record JANQKQ010000014.1, on the reverse strand, counting down.
GGCTGGGCATCGCGGAACTGTGGCCTTTCGCCGATGATTCCCAGTTGTAGAGAATTTCGCCAACAATACGCAAGGCTGCCGAACGCGCCACGCGCTCAAGCGTACTTGTTGACCCGCCGGAGCAATTGTTGTCGAAAGGGCGCGGTTCGGCGGCCACCCAGCGGCCTCCGGCCATAGCAACCGTGGAGTAGGGTATGACCGCCCCAACCGGCGCAACCGCCACGCAGCAGGTTTCCATTCCAGCCATCGTCGCCGGCCTGAACGGCCGCTCCTTAGTGTTCGTCGGGATGATGGGAAGCGGCAAATCGGCCGTCGGGCGGCTTGCGGCCAACGCGCTGGGCCTGCCGTTCTGCGACGCGGATGCGGAGATCGAGAAATCTGCGGGCATGAGCGTGGCCGAAATCTTCCAGCAGTTCGGAGAGGACGAATTCCGGGCCGGTGAAAAGAAGGTCATCGCCCGGCTGCTGGCGGGGCCGCAAACGGTATTGGCGCTGGGTGGGGGCGCCTTCATCGACGGTGATACGAGGCGGCTTGTCGCCCGACAGGCGGTATCGATCTGGCTGAAGGCCGACATCGCCATTCTGATGGCGCGAACCGGCCGCCGTCCCGGCAAGCGGCCGCTGCTGCAAACCGACGATCCGAAAAAGACCCTGCTTGACCTGCTCGAGAAACGCGAGCCCCACTACGCCCGGGCCGACCTGGTGGTCGAAACTTCCGCCACCACCAAAGCACGAACGCGCGACAAGGTTCTGGCAGCACTTGCCGGCCATTTCGCGACGGCGGCCGTCGGCGGCTCGCACTGAGGAAATCGGCTATGGGTAATGTTGCGCAGACGGTTGCGGTCGACCTGGGCGAGCGGTCCTACAACATTCTGATCGGCGCGGATCTGTTGGACGATCTGGGCGAGCATGTCCGCACGATCCGCAAGGGCGCCTCGTGCGCCATCATCACCGACACCAACGTCGCGGCGTTGCATCTGGCGCGTGTGGAGGACGCGCTTGCGCGCTTCGACATCGGCTATCACGTCATCTGCGTTCAACCGGGCGAGGGATCGAAATCGTTCGAGACCCTGCAAACGGTGGTCGACCAGCTTCTCGACACCAAGCTGGGGCGCGGCGATTTCGTCGTGGCATTCGGTGGCGGCGTCGTTGGCGACCTGGCCGGCTTTGCGGCCGCCATAGCGCGCCGGGGCATGGGCCTTGTCCAGGTTCCGACCTCGCTGCTGGCTCAGGTGGATTCAGCGGTGGGCGGCAAGACCGGTATCAATGCGCCACAGGGCAAGAACCTGATCGGCGCATTCCATCAGCCGCGCCTGGTGCTGGCCGATACGCAGTCGCTGACCACGCTCGACCGGCGCGAATTCGCTGCCGGCTACGCGGAAATCGTCAAGTACGGGCTCATCGACGATGCCGATTTCTTCTCGGAGCTTGAGGCCGAATGGCGCGACGTATTCGGTTTCGGCGACAAGCTGGTCGACGCGATCGCAACCAGTTGCCGCGCCAAGGCGGCCATCGTCGCTGCCGACGAGCGCGAAAGCGGGCAGCGCGCGCTGCTCAATCTGGGACATACGTTCGGCCACGCGCTGGAGGCAGCCTGCGCCTACGATCCCGGTCGTCTCATTCATGGAGAGGGCGTGGCGATCGGCCTGGTGCTCGCGCACGAGTTCTCCAACCGGCTCAACCTTTGTGACGCGGATGCGGCTCGTCGCATCAAGCGCCATCTGGACGAGGTCGGGCTGCCGACCTCGCCCGCGCAAATCCCCGGCGAGCTGCCGCTGGCGGAGAAACTGATGGATTTCATTTACCAGGATAAGAAGGTGCTGGGCGGGCGACTGACATTCATCCTTTCAAAGGGCCTGGGCAAAGCTTATATTGCGGACGACGTTCCACCATCGGAAGTATTGGCCTTTCTCGAGGGCGCCCTCGGCTAGATCGCATTGATCGCCTTTCCATGATCACCTCTATTTGGATCCTGATCGCCGCAATCGTCGCGCTGATCTTTTTGTCCGGTTTCTTCTCAGGCTCGGAGACGGCGCTGACGGCGGCTTCGCGCGCGCGCATGCATTCGCTTGAGAAGTCCGGCGATCGCCGTGCGACCCTGGTTACACGGCTGATCGCCCGTCGCGACCGGCTGATCGGCGCGCTGTTGCTGGGCAACAACCTCGTCAACATTCTCGCATCGGTCCTGGCGACCGCGCTGTTCCTGGAACTGTTCGGGGAAGCGGGCATCGCGCTAGCGACAGTCGTCATGACCCTGACGGTGGTGATTTTCGCAGAGGTGCTGCCGAAGTTCTGGGCGATCTCCAATCCCGACCGCTTCGCCATGGCGGTCTCGCCGGTGCTGCGAGTGGCCGTTGCGCTGCTGGCGCCCTTCTCCAACACGATCACTGCGCTGGTGCGGGTGGTGCTGAAAGGGTTCGGCGTGCGCGTAGGCGACGAAAACTCGCTGCTAAGCGCGCACGAGGAACTGCGCGGCACGGTGGAAATTCTGCATCGCGACGGTTCGGTGGTCAAAGCCGACCGCGACCGGCTGGGCGGCCTGCTCGATCTGCACGAGCTGGATGTCTCGGATGTGATGATCCATCGCACCGACATGGTGAGCCTGAACGCTGACGACCCGGCCGATCAGATCATCAAGCAGGTGCTCGCCACGCCCTACACGCGACTGCCGGTGTGGAAGGGCGAGAACGAGAACATCGTCGGCATCCTGCATTCGAAGGATCTGTTGCGCGCCATCGCCGGCGGCAAGATGGAGTTGAGCAACTTCGATATCATGAAGATCGCCGGCCAGCCCTGGTTCGTGCCCGACACCACTTCGCTGCAAAACCAGCTCAACGCCTTCCTGCGTCGCAAGGCGCATTTCGCCCTGGTGGTCGACGAGTATGGCGAGGTGGAAGGCCTGGTGACGCTGGAGGACATTCTCGAGGAGATCGTCGGCCAGATCGCCGACGAGCACGACGTTGAAGTCCAGGGCGTGCAGTCTCAATCCGATGGCTCGGTCATCGTCGATGGCGGCGTACCCATCCGCGATTTAAATCGCGTGCTCGACTGGGACCTGCCCGACGAGGAGGCGACCACGGTTGCCGGCATGGTGATCCACGCGGCCAAGATGATCCCCGAGGAAAAACAGACGTTCACCTTCTACGGCAAGCGCTTTGTGGTGATGAAACGTGAGAAGAACCGGCTCACCAAACTGCGCATCCGCGATTTGCAGACCTGACGCCGCTACTCGCCCGGCGCCTTTGCCTCGATGGCCAGCGCGTGCAGGCCGGCTTCGATGGCGTCGGCCAGTTCGGCGTTGACCAGCCGGTGGCGCTCGACCCGGCCGAGCCCCGCGAATTTCGGCGAGACGATGCGGATGCGCAGATGGGTCTCGCCGCCGCCGTCGAAGTCCGGCTGATGGCCGGCGTGCAGATGGCTTTCGTTGACGATCTCCAGATGCTCGGGAGCAAGCGCCTGTTTAAGCCTCGTTTCGATCGAAGCGATGATTGACATTGCGCGTGGGCCTTTGTCGGTCAGCGGACGGTTCGCCGGAGCCATGGTCCCAGGGAATCACCGGCCGGTGCAACCGCCCCTTCTGCGGCCAGCACGCACGCATGTCAATTCTTGTTCGTTTTCAGGGGAAGGCTCATAATCGGCGTCATGGATCTCAACTCCAAATATTTCGACAAGATCCGCATCAACAAGGGCCGCAAGAAGGATGAGGCCCCGAAGGTGCGCACCTGCCAATGGGCGGGCTGCGACAAGCCGGGCTCGCATCGGGCACCGATGGGGCGCGGTCGTGAGGGTGAGTATTACGAGCTGTGCATCGACCATGTGCGCGAGTACAACAAGTCCTACAACTACTTCTCCGGGCTGGACGACGACGCGGTGGTGCGCTTTCAGAAGGATGCGCTGACCGGCCATCGCCCGACATGGACGATGGGGGTAAACCGGTGGGGCAACCAGCCGCCCATCGGCGGCGGCGCGGACGCATCGCAGCGGATCGAGGCGCGGGCCCGAGGACGCGCCCGGCCGGCGGGTGGGCGCACACGGAAACTGAAAACCCTGGAGAAAAAGGCGTTCGAGACCCTTAACCTGCCGCATACTGCCTCCGACACCGACATCCGTTCGCGCTACAAGGAACTGGTCAAACGCCACCATCCCGACGCCAACGGCGGCGACCGCAGCAGCGAGGATCGGCTGCGGCAGATCATTCAGTCCTACAAATATCTCAAACAGATGGGTTTCTGCTGACCACGGCTTTTGCTACAGACTTTCAGGTGAGCGGGGAATTGACGCGGACTGGAAGCGACTGAAGCCCAGTTCCATCTTGCACCCTAGGAGTTGCGTCGGGAACCTTAAGACGAGATTCCGCTCCCAATCATCTTCAGGGCTTTCGTCCCACCAAACGAACAAGGGCCGGCGTCAGACCGGCCGGAGAAACGAGCATGACCCAGGGAATGCCGGACAAGAAGGTTTCGGTTCGCGAGACGTTCGGGATCGACGTGGATTGGGAGGTGCCGGCCTACTCACAGCCCAACGAACACGTACCCGATTTCGATTCCGACTACCTGTTCGACCGCAAGACCACCATGGCGATCCTGGCGGGCTTCGCGTTCAATCGCCGCGTGATGGTGACGGGCTATCACGGCACCGGCAAGTCCACCCATATCGAGCAGGCGGCAGCCCGGCTCAACTGGCCGTGCGTGCGCGTCAATCTCGACAGCCATATCAGCCGGATCGACCTGATCGGCAAAGACGCGATCGTCGTCAAGGACGGCAAGCAGGTGACCGAATTTCGCGACGGTATCCTGCCCTGGGCCTACCAGAACAATGTGGCGCTGGTGTTCGATGAATATGACGCCGGCCGGCCGGATGTGATGTTCGTCATCCAGCGGGTGCTGGAGGCCACCGGCAGGCTCACCCTGCTGGATCAGGCGAGGGTCATCCGCCCGCATCCTGCTTTCCGCCTGTTCGCAACGGCGAACACGGTCGGCCTGGGAGACACCTCGGGCCTGTATCACGGCACCCAGCAGATCAACCAAGCTCAGATGGACCGCTGGTCCGTCGTCACCGGGCTCAACTACCTGCCGCACGACAACGAGGTCGCCATCGTCCAGGCCAAGGTGAAGACCTACTCGGGCAAGGAAGGCCGCGAGACTATATCGCGCATGGTGCGCATCGCCGATATGACGCGGGCCGCCTTCATCAATGGCGACATCTCCACCGTGATGAGCCCGAGAACCGTGATCACCTGGGCGGAGAACGCCGAGATCTTCTCCGATATCGGTCTGGCCTTCCAGCTCACGTTCCTCAACAAGTGCGACGAGTTGGAGCGTGCGACGGTAGCCGAGTTCTACCAGCGCGCCTTTGGCGAGGAACTCAGTGAATCGACCGCCAATCTAGTGCTTGCGTAGCGCATGCGATGGCTGGTCCGGGCGACAATTCGAAGGTCAACAAGGCGCCGAGAGACTTCCTGCCGCTGAAGAAGGCGATCGCCAACTGCGTGCGCGCGATCGCCCAGGACAGCGAGCTGGAAGTCGCGTTCTCGAACGACCGCTCGGCACTGGTAGCAGGCCAGGCACGACTGCCGGATCTGGCGAAGCGGGCGACTGCCGAGCAGCTGGCGATCACGCGGGGTTGCGGTGACTCACTAGCGCTGCGTCGCGCCTGCCACGACAACAAAGTCCACAACCGCTTCATGCCCGCCGGCCAGAACGCGCGCGCCGTCTTCGACGCGGTCGAGCAGGCCAGGGTCGAGGCGATCGGCGCGACCCGGCTGACCGGTGTCGCCGGCAATCTGGCGAAGATGCTGGAGGATCGATACTCGCGTAGCGATTATCGCAACGCGCAGGATCGTGCGGACGTGCCGCTCGAAGAGGCGGTTTCGCTCATCGTGCGCGAAAAGCTGACCGGCGCGCCGCCGCCCAAGAGCGCGGCCGAGTTCGTCGATCTGTGGCGTGAATGGATCGAGGACAAAGCCGGCGACCAGATCGAGGCGCTGGCCGACAGTCTCGACGACCAGACGGCGTTCGCCACCGCCACGCGCGATCTCATCGCCGCGATGGACATGGCCGATGAGCTGGGCGAGCAGGATCCGTCCCAGGACGATGCCGATGACGAGGCCGCCGACGACGCCGGCGACCAGACGGCCGAGCGCGACAATGAGGAATCAACGAGCTCCGATGAGGCCGAAGCGGAGGAAAGCGAGGCGCGCGCCGAAGAACAGGACAGCGACGAGACGCAAGCGGTCGAGTCCATGGCCGACGATATGCTCGACGACTATGACGACAGCGAAGCCGATAGCGCCGATGACGACCTTCGTCCGGAACTGCCGTTCTCCAACTCGGCCACCGGTTCGGACTACAAGATCTACACCACCGCGTTCGACGAGGTGGTGAGCGCCGATGAGCTGTGCGACGAGGCCGAACTTGATCGTCTGCGCGGCTTCCTCGATCAGCAACTGGCGCACCTGCAGGGCGTGGTCGGCCGGCTGGCGAACCGGCTGCAACGGCGACTGATGGCGCAGCAGAGCCGCGGCTGGGACTTCGATCTCGAAGAGGGATATCTCGACACGGCCAAGCTGACTCGTGTGGTTATCGATCCCATGCACCCGCTGTCGTTCAAGATGGAGCGCGACACCATCTTCCGTGACACGGTCGTGACCCTGCTGCTGGACAATTCCGGCTCGATGCGCGGACGGCCGATCACCGTGGCGGCGACCTGCGCCGACATTCTCGCGCGCACGCTTGAGCGCTGCGGGGTCAAGGTGGAGATCCTCGGTTTCACCACTAAGGCCTGGAAAGGGGGCCAATCGCGCGAGACATGGCTGCGCGCCGACAAGCCGCCGGCGCCCGGCAGGCTCAACGATTTGCGCCACATCATCTATAAGCCAGCCGACGCGCCCTGGCGGCGGTCGCGGCGCAATCTGGGCCTGATGATGCGCGAGGGCCTGTTGAAGGAGAACATCGATGGCGAGGCGCTGCTGTGGGCGCACGCCCGACTCATGGGCCGGCCCGAGCAGCGGCGTATCCTGATGATGATTTCCGACGGCGCCCCGGTCGACGATTCAACCCTGTCGGTCAATCCGGGCAACTATCTGGAGCGGCACCTGCGCGAGGTGATCGAGAACATCGAGGCGTTCTCGCCAATCGAATTGCTGGCAATCGGCATCGGTCATGACGTGACCCGCTACTACAAGCGCGCGGTCACGATTGTCGATGCGGAGGAACTGGCCGGCGCGATGACCGAGCAGCTGGCCAACCTGTTCGCCGAAGAGGGCCAGACCGTGACCAACGGCCGCCGGGCGCGGGCGGGATGAGCCTCGCTAGCTCCCGGTTGCCCGCCGTTCAACCGGCACCATGAACCGGATGAGCAGGCCATAGGGCACCAACATCGCCAGAGCCACCGCCAGCTTCACCCCGAGATCGCCCACCGCCCAGGACATGTAGCGCGGCGCCTCGACGGCAAACACCGCCATCAGCGGTGCGTGTTCTATTGCAAACGCATCGTTTTCCCCCAACGCCACGAGGGCCGGGTCGAATGCCAGCGAAAAGAACAACGTCGTGTCGACCACTGACCCGATAACCGATGAGACAAGCGGCGCACGCCACCAGCGGCCGGCTCTCAACTGGTCGAACACAACCACATCGAGCAGCTGTGCGGTCAAAAAGGCGCCGCCCGACGCAACCGCGATACGCGCCAGCCGGGATGTGGAAAGTTCAAACGGAAACAGACCCAGCGCGAACAGCACCTTTGGCGCCAAAACCGAAAACACCACCGCGAACGTGAAGCCGATGAAGACCACGGTCCGCGCGCGCCGCGGCCCGAACGTGCGGTTGGTCAGATCGGTGATCAGAAAAGCCAGCGGATAGGAGAACGCGCCCCAGGTGAACAGATCGGCCAGATCGGCCGTTCCCAATTTCACCGCCAGTGGAAACTGGACCAGAACGTTGGAGATCACGACCACAGCCGCCATCGCCACGACGAACGGAGCGATGGAGGGGTGCTTGGGCATGATGATGATGCGAACCTAGCGTCGTATGTCTTGCCGGGCGGCGGTGCCCGGCGACAGCCGGTCAGGCGGTGGCCTGTTCCAGCTTCTTGGCGATGCGGCGCTTGACGAGCCGCGCACGGGGCGACAGTTCATGGTCCTTTGCCTTGGCCAGGAACGCGTCGAGGCCGCCGCGGTGCTCCACGGTGCGCAGCGCGCGGGCCGATATGCGAAACCGAACCTTCTGTTGCAGCGCGTCGCTCAACAGCGATACGTTGCACAGGTTGGGCAGAAACTTCCTGCGCGTCTTGTTGTGAGCGTGGCTGACATTGTTGCCCGACAGGACGGCTACGCCCGTCAATTCACAGCGCCTGGACATGATGATTTCCCGATTGGTACGGACATTCGGCGGGCCTGGAGCCCGCAAGAAAGCCGGTTGTCTATAGTGAGTGGCGACAATCGCGTCAAGCCGGCCGATGTTGCTCACGGGGAAGCAGGCGGGTAAGCCAATTTTCTAGGTTCCCCAAATCTTTGCCGCATTTCATCGTTACCGCAAAATCGATCCTCTCAGCGACCACGAGCCCACCCATGCACAGAACCACAATTGCCGCGAGCTTCGTAATCGGACTTTCGGCCTGGATCGGTTTGAGCGCGCCGGCCGGCGCCGAGACGATCGTTCACACGACCGAGTTCAACGTCAACTACACCGGCATCCGCATTGGCAGGGCGACGCTGAAAATCGAGTTCGACGAAACCGACTATCAGCTCGACATTTCCGGCACGACCGCCGGCATCGCCCGACTGTTCTCGCACGGCGAGGGCCGGTTGGTAAGCAACGGCCAACTGGAGGGAGTGGACGTGGTGTCCAATTCGCTGTCGCTGGAGTTCAGCGAAGGCGACGAAACCGCGACGCTGGAAATGTCGTTTGCCGACGGCACCATCGAAAATGTTTCGCTGACGCCGGAACAGAGCCCCAAGTCCGGCGACGGCTGGGTGCCGGTTCTCGAGGAACACCTGCGAGCGGTTATCGATCCGGCGAGCAGTATCGTCGTTCCCGTCGAGGCGGCGCAGATCCGCGATCCGCGCGCGGTGTGCGACCGGACCTTGAATGTCTACGATGGACAAACCCGCTTCGACATCGTTCTCAGCTACAAAAGCACCCGGCAGATCAGCACGGACGGCTTCAAGGGCACGTCCTATGTCTGCAAGCTGAAATACGTGCCGGTGGCCGGCCATCGCATCGGCCACAGAGGCGTTGAATATATGGCGGGAAATGACGCGATGGAGATTTGGCTCGCCCGCATTCCGAAAACCCGAGTATTCACGCCCATCCGCATTGACGTCGACAGCCAGATCGGGCAATTCGTTGCATATCCGAAATATTTCGGTGTTTCGGTTTCCAATTAAGCTTCTGCAGTCTTTGGTTCGCTATCTCCATTAAACGACGATCTTCAGCCGGCGGCAGCGCGGTCGCGTCGCCGCAGAGCCAGAGACCTTATCGGCGGGCCGGCGAAACATGCCGATGAACACGGGTGCCATGCGAAACAGGATGGACGGGCGGCGGGTCACGGCGATCTTGGGCCCAACCAATACCGGCAAGACCCATCTGGCAATCGAGCGCATGCTCGGCCACCGGACCGGGCTGATCGGCCTGCCACTCAGACTGCTGGCGCGCGAAGTTTACGACCAGGTGGTCAAGCGGGTCGGCGCAGACCAGGTCTCCCTCGTTACCGGTGAGGAACGCATCGAACCGGAAGGATCCCGGTTCCAGGTGTGCACCGTCGAGGCGATGCCTGCTTCAAGTGATGCGGACTTCGTCGCCATCGACGAAGTGCAGCTTGCGGCGAACCTTGAGCGTGGCCATTTCTTCACCGACCGGCTTCTGCATCTGCGTGGCCGCTACGAAACGATGCTCCTGGGCGCGGAAACGGTGCGCGGCACTCTGGAGCAATTGTTGCCGGGGCTTGCCGTTACCAGCAGGCCGCGGATGTCAAAGTTGACTTATGCGGGCGCAAAGAAGATCACCCGCCTGCCTCCGCGCAGCGCCGTTGTCGCCTTTTCCGCGGACGAGGTCTACGCGATCGCCGAGCTGATCCGGCGTCAGCGTGGCGGATCGGCCGTCGTGCTTGGAGCGCTCAGCCCGCGCACCAGGAATGCCCAGGTGCAGCTATATCAGTCCGGCGAGGTGGATTTCCTGGTCGCCACCGACGCGATTGGTATGGGCCTCAACCTGGCCGTGGACCACGTGGCCTTCGCCCAGGAGCGCAAGTTCGACGGCCACCAGTATCGGCGGCTGACGCCGGCGGAGATGGCGCAGATCGCCGGGCGCGCGGGAAGACACATGCGCGACGGCACCTTCGGCGTCACCGGTCGGGTGGCGGCTTTCGAAGAGGAACTGGTCGAAGCGTTGGAGGCGCACCGTTTCGAGCCCGTTAAAGCACTGATGTGGCGCAGCCGCGATCTGGATTTCTCGTCGATCGAGTCCCTGCGGAGTTCGCTGGATTGTGCCAGCGGCGACAGGCTGCTGACCAAGACGCCGCCGGCGACCGACCAGATTGCGCTCGACGGTCTGAGCGAGCGCCCGGCTATTGCTCGCGCCTGTACCGACGCGCGCGCGGTCGAACTGTTGTGGGACGTTTGCCAAACGCCCGACTACCGCAAGATTTCGCCCGGCGCTCATGGCGACCTGCTGGGCTCGGTCTTTCTGGATGTCCACGAGCACGGCAGGATCAACCAAGACTGGCTGGCGAAGCAGATTCGCATGACCGATCGCACCGACGGTGACATTGATGCGCTGTCGAACCGGCTTGCGCATATCCGCACCTGGACTTATCTGTCCCATCGGAAGGAGTGGTTGGACGATGCACCCCACTGGCGCGACGCCACCAGGGCCATCGAGGATCGGCTGTCGGACGCTCTCCACCAAGCTTTGACCAAGCGGTTCATTGACCGCAGGACGAGCATTCTGACGAAGAGGTTGCGGGAAAACGCGATGCTGGAAGCGCAGATCGGCGACGGGGGAGCCGTCATTGTAGAAGGCCATCTGGTCGGCCATCTGCGCGGATTCCGCTTCAATGCCGACGCATCGGCAACCGGACATGAAGCCAAGGCCGCCAACGCGGCGGCGGCGAAAGCGCTCACCGCCGAGTTCGACAAGCGCTCGACCCGGTTCGCGGCGGCGCCCAATGGCGATATCGCTCTGGGCGAGGATGCGATCGTGCGATGGCTTGGCGAACCGGTGGCGCAGTTGGCGGCCAGCGAGGAAAGCGCGCTCAAGCCCGGCCTGATCGTGTTGGCGGACAGCCAGTTGGCTGGCGCGGCGCTTGAGAAGGTGCGCAGCCGGCTGGAACGGTGGCTTGGTCACCACATCGAACAGGTGCTGCGGCCTCTCGTGGAAATGTCCCGCGATCAGACATTGGAAGGCATGGCGCGCGGCCTCGCCTTTCAACTGGTGGAGAATCTCGGGATCATTGCCAGGCCGCAGGTGGCCGGCGAGTTGAAGGAGTTGGGGCAGGACGCGCGCGCAACGCTACGCCGCCACGGCGTGCGCTTCGGCGCCTATCACGTGTTCGTGCCGCAACTGCTCAAACCCGCGCCAATCAGGTTGATTGCGCTCTTGTGGGCACTGGCAAACGACAAGCTGACCGCGCCTGAACTGGTTGAAGTGCCGGCGATCTCGGCGTCGGGAAGGACTTCCGTAGAGATAGACGGCAGCCACGCGCGCGAGTTCTACCGGCTCGCCGGGTACAGGATATTGGGTAAGAAGGCCGTGCGCATCGACATGCTGGAGCGTCTGGCCGATCTAATCCGTCCGGCCACGTCTTGGAACGAAGGGGATGACGGACCGACGCCCGAGGGAGCTGTGGGCGGCCATTGCTTCGTCGTCACGCCTGCCATGATGTCCATCCTGGGCGCGACCCATGAGGACATGCAGGTCATCCTGAATGAACTGGGTTATCGTGGCCAGCCTCGCCCCGCGCAGGAGGTCCTTCCCGCACTACCTGATGAGCCTGCCAAAGGACCCGAGTCCGATGAAGCCGAACCGGGCGGTCTGTCTGAAGCCGGCCCTTCTGAAGCCGACCCGGCCGGGGCGGCGCCAGCCGATCCGGCCCCCTGTCCAACAGCCGAGGGCGCGCCTAAGAACTCCGATCAAACCTGCCCGGATGGTGATGACGATGCGGAAACTCCGCAAACCGTCATCGTGTGGCGTCGTGCAGCAAGGACCCGCGGACGCGCGCGCCAGTCGCAGGAGCCGGGGCGTCGCCGACCCGCCAAGCGGGGACCCAAGCGCGGCGCTTCTGCCAAGAAGGCAACCCAGTCCAGATCCACTCGCCCGGCGAAAGCCGACAGCGGCCCGGACCCGGACTCTCCGTTCGCCAAACTGGCCGAGCTCAAGGACAGTCTGACGAAATCCGATGGATGAGGCGGTCGTCCGACTGGACAAGTGGCTTTGGTTCGCACGGGTGGCGAAGACCCGCTCGCTGGCGCAGAAGCTGATCAGGGCCGGCTCGGTGCGGGTGAACCGGGTCAAAGCCAACAGTCCGGCGAAGCGAATACGTCCCGGGGACGTGCTTACGATCTCGCGCGGCGGCCGCGTTCTGGTCTACAAGGTGGTTGCGGCTGGCTCGTCTCGCCAATCCTACGCGCAGGCCCGGCTGTTGTACGAAGACTTGTCCGCGGCGACTGCCTCTGGCCCGGCGGGCCAGATAGCGACGGAGACCGCTCAGCGGATCGGGCGACCGACCAAACGCGACCGGCGCAGAATTTTGCAGCTTCGCGCAAAATCCCTCGAATGAGCGAGCCCGACGGCGACCGGCGCTTTTCGATCAAAGACCGGCTTGTGTCGGTTATGCAAAACGCATAAATCATGCCCTCGGAAAGCGGGCGGCCGCGTCCTCGCGCGAGCGAATGGCGGCCGCCAGCGCAGTTCTTCAGCCATGCGGCGACGTCGGCGAACCGGACGGCGGCAAGGAGTGGTGATGACCTACATCGTCAACGATCAGTGCATCAAATGTAAGCTGATGGACTGTGTGGAAGTGTGTCCGGTCGACTGCTTCTACGAAGGCGAGAACATGCTGGTGATCCACCCGGACGAATGCATCGACTGCGGGGTGTGCGAGCCCGAATGCCCGGTCGAGGCGATCAAGCCGGACACCGAACCGGGCCTTGAGCAGTGGTTGGAGCTCAATGCCGAATATGCGGAGAAATGGCCCAACATCACGCTGAAGAGGGACCCGCCTGCCGACAGCAAGGAATTCGAAGGCATGGAGGGCAAGTTCGAAAAGTACTTCTCGCCCAACCCCGGCGAAGGCGACCTCTAGGCGCACAATTGGCCGGCTCGCAGGATGGCCGGCCGGTTAACCTTTGCAGCAAAACATTCCCGACCTCCTTTCGCAACTGCGAGAAAACATTGATTTTTACCGTTTTTTGCCTTATATAGGGTGGATCGATCGATTTATGGCTCGCAAACTGGTCATCCGTTCACGAACCTGACGTGAAGCGGAACCTCCCGAAAGCAGGCAACCTCCGACAAACCGGCATCCGAGGGCCGGTAAGTTGCGATGGCCTGAAGGCGTAAACGTCTGCCGGGAACCGTACCGATCGCAGATAAATGTCGCCTGCCTGGACCCATCCATCTGGCAGCCGGTCTATTTGGGTCTACAGGCGCCCGCTCAACCAAGCCCGCCGGCCGAGCGCGGGAAGATGCAATCCAGGGAGTAACAGCCATATGGCTACCGCAAAAAAACCGATGCAACGCCGGGGTTTCCGAATCAACGAATTCATCGTCTACCCGGCACACGGCGTCGGCCAGATCACTGCAATTGAAGAGCAGGAAGTAGCCGGTCACTCGCTTGAGCTGTTCGTCATCGACTTCGCCCAGGACAAACTGACCCTGCGGGTGCCCGTCGCCAAGATCGACGCTGCGGGCATGCGCAAGCTGGCGCAGTCGGAGACGGTGGAAAAGGCGCTCAAGACCGTCCAGGGCCGCGCCCGGGTCAAGCGCACCATGTGGAGCCGGCGCGCCCAGGAATACGAGGCGAAGATCAACTCCGGCGACCTGATCTCGATCTCCGAGGTGGTGCGCGATCTGTTCCGCTCGGAAAACCAGCCCGAGCAGTCCTATTCCGAACGCCAGCTTTACGAAGCAGCGCTCGACCGCATGTCGCGCGAAATCTCGTCGGTCAACAAGATATCCGCCACCGAGGCGATCGCGCTGATCGAGAAGAACCTGGCCAAGGGACCGCGCCGCGGACCCAAACCGGAAGAGGCCGACGCGCAGGAAAAAGCCGCCTGACCACACTTTTCGGCGTCAAGCAGAACAATCGGCCCGGAACGCGGGGTCCGGGCCGATTTGTTTGTGAGAGATGATCGCAGGGCCGCAAGCGGCTTACACCAGCACCTCACGCGCGACCTGCTCGCCGACGCCGAATATGCGCTTGTAGCGTGCTACCTCGTCCTTCGGTCCCATCGCCTTGTTGGGATTGTCGGAGAGCTTGACCGTCGGGCGGCCGTTGGCGGCGACCGCCTTGCACACGAGGGAAAACGGCGCCAGCCGGTCGTCGGGAGCAAGGCCGCGGAAATCGTTGGTCAGCAGCGTACCCCAGCCGAAGCCGACTTTGACCTTGCCGGCGAACTGCCGATGCAGGGTCTCGATCCGGTCCACGTCCAGTCCGTCTGAAAAGATCACCAGCTTCTCGCGCGGGTCCTCGCCGTTGCCGCGCCACCAGTCGATGGCCATCTGGGCACCGGTGGCCGGGTCGCCGGAATCGATGCGAATGCCGGTCCAGTGTTTGAGCCAATCGGGCGCACGTTCCAGGAAGGTAGCGGTGCCGAACGTGTCGGGCAGGATGATCAGAAGGTTGCCGTCGTGCTCCTTCTGCCAGTCTTCGAGCACCCGATAGGGCGCGGCCTTGAGTTCCTCATCGTTGCCGGCGGTCGCCGCATACACCATCGGCAACTCATGCGCATTGGTGCCGATCGCCTCGACCTCCTGGCGCATGGCGATCAGGCAGTTAGAGGTGCCGGTGAAACGCTGATCCAATCCCTCTTTCATCGCCTGAACACACCAGTCCTGCCATAGGAAGGAGTGCCGGCGGCGGGTGCCGAAATCGGCGACGGAGAGATCGTCCAACTCTCCCAACCGGCCGATCTTCTCCCATACGCGGGTCATGGCCCGGGCATAGAGAATCTGCAGATCGAACTTGCCCAGCCGGCGCAGCACCGCGCGCGAGCGCAGTTCCATCAGTACGGCAAGCGCGGGTACCTCCCACATCATCACCTCGGGCCAGGAGCCTTCAAAGGTCAGTTCGAACTGGTCGCCGCGCCGCGTCAGGTGAAAGTCCGGCAGTTGCAGGGCCTCGAACCATTCCATGAACTCAGGACGGAACATGGCGCGCTTGCCGTAGAACATGTTGCCGCGCATCCAGGTGCTTTCGCCGCGCGAAAGGCGCAGCGTGCGGATATGCTCCAACTGCTCGCGCAGCTCGCCCTCGTCGATCAGCTTGGCCAGCGGCAGGGTCTGGGTGCGGTTGATGAGCGAGAAGGTCACCTTCGTATCGCGGGCATGGCGGAATACCGACTGCGCCATCAGCAGCTTGTAGAAATCGGTGTCGATGAGCGAACGCACCACCGGATCGATCTTCCAGGTGTGGTCGTAGACGCGTTTTGCGATATCGATCATGGCTGCAGGGTGCTGTTCAGGCTTCGACGACGAACGGCAGTGAGGTGGCCGGCGGCGTGTTGCGGCTGCGGGTGGAGCGTATAGTGCCGTCGATGATGGTCATACCGACCCCGGGCAGATTGCCTTGATGAATGCTCTCTAGCATGGTCTTGCCCGGCGCGTGCTGCGCGCGGTCGATCAGGATGAAATCGGCCGATCGTCCCGGCTCGATGATACCGCAGTCGAGGTCGCGAATGCGCGCGGTGTTCCCGGTGGCGAAACAGAACACGGTTTCGGGCGGAATATCACCGAGACTGGACAGCATGGCGATCATTCGCAGTATGCCGAGCGGCTGTACGCCTGAACCGGCCGGCGCATCGGTGCCCAGGATGACGCGCTCGGGCTCACCCAGTTCGAAGGCGGTGCGCATCGCCAGCAACCCGGCCCGCTCGTTGCCGTTGTGCACGATCTCGATGCCGCGCTTGCAGTTCTCGCACAGGCAGGTGATCTGATCGTCCGGCAGTGCGGTGTGGCCGCCGTTGATGTGGCCGATGATGTCGGCATCAGCCTCCAGCACCACATCCTTGTCGATCAACCCCGAGCCGGGAATCGACGGCCCGCCGGTGTGGATGGTCGACTGGATGCCGTACTTGCGGGCCCATTTGACCATCTGCTGCGCGGTTTCGCCTGCTTTCACCGAGCCCAATCCCACCTCGCCCAGCAGCGTCACGCCAGCGTCGGCCAGTTCCTTGAAGTCGTGCTCCTCCATCCCTTCTTCCAGCACCGGCGCGCCGGCGTGCATTTTCACGCCGGAAGGGCGGAAATTCTCGTACCAGCGCTGCGAAGCGATCGCCAACGCCTTGAGGCCGACGATGTCCCTGGGCCGGCCTGGCATGTGCACCTCGCCCGCCGAGATCATGGCGGTCACGCCGCCGTGCAGGCAGGAATCGATCCAGTGAAGCTGCTGCTGGCGTGGCGTATAGTCGCCGATCACCGGGTGCACGTGGCTGTCGATGAGGCCCGGCGCCAGGGTAACGCCGTTGGCGTCGACCGTGGTGGACGCGCCGTCGGTGTCCAATTCGCGCTCATGGCCGATGGCCGTTATCCGGCCGTCAACCGCCACGACGCAGTCGCCGTCCAACAGCGGCTCCTCCAGCCTGCCCGACAGGATCAGTCCGATATTGCGGATAACGAGTTTGTTGCCCGATGCCGACACCGCGTTGCCAACGTCTTAGTTGCCAATCAAAGCCGGCATGCTAGCGCCGGTTTACAGTATTGGAAAGCCGTCGAATTGCCGCTGGCGCGAGCGCCGTCAAGCGCCGTTAGTGCCGGTATTCCTGGATGCGCGTGGTGCGCAGGCCGGCCAGGCCATGAGCATCGATCGAAGCCTGCCAGCCCAGGAATTCCTCGACCGTCAACGTATAGCGCTCGCAAGCTTCCTCGAGCGACAGCAGTCCGCCGCGTACGGCAGCCACCACTTCCGCCTTGCGGCGGATGACCCAGCGCCTGGTGTTGCCCGGGGGCAAATCGGCAAATGTCAGCGGACTGCCATCAGGGCCGATGACATATTTGACGCGCGGTCGCACCTGATCGGTCATACTCAACTCTCTACACAACGCCCTTGACCTGTTGGCGCACCCTAGCCGCCAGCCATTAAGATTCGACTAAGCCGGCAGTTACAATTGGGTAAGAAATATTGACCCGATGAGGCCCGGTTTCAGGCGAACCGGGCCTGCGCGGTCATCGCCAGGATACCGTCCGGACCCACCGCCCACAGTCGCGCAGTGGCGCCGTCCAAGTCGCCGGCTATGGTGAAAGGCTCGGTCACAAACAGCGGGCTGACCGCGCGGAAGGAAAACTCCGTCAGGGCGGCGCTTGTGAGGCTGACGGCAAGCCGCATCAGCAGGGTCGCGGTCAGCGGCCCGTGTACGACGAGGCCCGGATAGCCTTCCACATCGCGCACATAGTCCGCGTCATAGTGGATGCGGTGACCGTTCGAAGTCAGCGCCGAATAACGAAACAGCCATACGGGGTCCGGCGTGATTTCGTGGCTGGACATCGCCTCGGCGGGCGCGGGTTCGCCCGGCGGCCGGGGGGCGCCGGTCGCTTGCCGATAGACCAGGTCCTGCTCTTCGGTGATGCGCGCAGTGTCCCCGACCGTCAGCCGGTGCACCACCGTGACGAAGCAAAGCCGCCCGCTACGGCCGGATTTCTCCTTCACCGAGGCAATCCGTGAGGTGCGCGAGACCTCTTCGCCGATGCGCAGCGGCGCGTGAAACGTGATCCGGCTGCCGGCCCACATGCGTCGCGGCAAATCGATCGGCGGCAGAAAATCACCCCTGGCCGGGTGACCGTCGGGGCCCAACTCGGCCGCCGGACGAAACTCGTTGAACCACAGCCAATGCCAGCCGGGAGGCAGAACTGCATCGATCTGTGGCTCCTCACCATCGAGGGCCGCGGGCCTGCCAGCCATTGCGGCGTGCATCATGCGTGTGCGAACCAGGTCGATAACCTCGGTGACCTGCCGTGTCCGCCCAATCCAGTCTTCAAGGTATTTCGTCACTAGATGCGGTATCCGGTGTTTACGGGCACCAGTTGTGACAAAGCGGCCGGACAACCGCAACCGCGGTGGGCGGACAATTGCCGGTCGTTTGCTTTTTTCCGGTCCCGCGCTAAATAGGGGCGCTTTTAGACGGTGCCGCCTTTAACGGCACATGATCTGGATATTTGAGATGCTCAACTCACTCGATCTGCCGGGCCGGCCCGGGGATACCCGAATCGTGGTCGCGATGTCGGGAGGGGTCGATTCCTCGGTCACCGCCGCGCTGCTCAAACGCGCCGGCTACGACGTCATCGGCATGACGCTGCAGCTCTACGATCACGGCGAGGCCACTCACCGCAAGGGCGCATGCTGTGCCGGCCAGGATATTCACGATGCACGCCGCGTGGCCGAGAAACTGGGGATCGCCCACTATGTGCTCGACTACGAGGCCCGCTTCCGCGACCAGGTGATCGAGCCGTTCGCCAGCAGCTATATCGCCGGGGAGACGCCGATCCCGTGCGTCACCTGCAATCAGACCGTCAAGTTCGCCGATCTTCTGTCCACCGCCAAGGATCTAGGTGCGGCGGCCCTTGCAACCGGCCACTATATCCGCTCGCGCCCGATCGATGGGGCGGATGGGCGCCGGGCCATGTATCGGCCGGTCGATGAGGATCGCGACCAGAGTTATTTCCTGTTCGCGACCACCCAGGAGCAGCTTGACTATCTACGCTTTCCGCTTGGGGACCTTACGAAAGCGCAGACAAGGCAGATCGCACGCGAGCTCGGTCTGGCCGTGGCGGAGAAGTCCGACAGCCAGGATATCTGCTTCGTTCCGCGCGGCCGGTATTCCGACATCATCGCGAAACTGCACCCGCATGCATCCGAGCCGGGAGACATCGTCCATGTGGACGGGCGCGTGCTCGGGCGCCATGACGGCATCATCGGCTTCACCATCGGCCAGCGCCGGGGCATCGGCGTCGCGGCGGGAGAACCCATCTATGTCGTGGCGATCGATCGCGACACCCGCCGCGTGATCGTCGGCCCGCGCGAGGCGCTGGCCACCGAGCGACTGGTGCTGCGCGATGTCAACTGGCTGGGTGATGGCGCCATCGATGAGCTACCCGGCGACGGCCTGCCGGTGTTCGTCAAAGTGCGCTCGACCCGGCCACCGGCCGCGGCGCGCATCGCCTGGCGGAGCGGACGGGCCGTCGTCGACCTCGTTAACGGCGAGGACGGCGTAGCGCCAGGCCAGGCCTGCGTGGTTTATGACAGCGCGGCGGGGGACGCGCGCGTGCTGGGCGGCGGCTTTATCGCGACGACCGAGCGCAGCGGCGAACACCAGGCCCGCCTGGATGCGGTGCTGGCAGCAGGCAAGGGGCAACCGGCAAAGTCGTCGGTCGACAGCATCGCGTCATGATCCGGCGATCGCCAAACCGTCGTTTTGGCCGATGAGCGAACCGATGGAAAACGGGCCCGCGCTGTGGCGTGAGCGCTTCCCGGTCCTAAACAAAACCGGCCACAAATACGATCGCGGACATGCCGTGGTGCTGTCCGGTCCGGTCAGCGCAACCGGCGCGGCGCGGCTGGCGGCGCACAGCGCGCTGCGCATCGGATCCGGCCTGGTCACCCTACTGAGTCCGGGATCGGCCATGCTGGTCAACGCGGCGCATCTTACTGCGGTCATGCTGCGCCGGGTCGACGGGCCGGCCGAGTTGGAGAAGCTGCTTGCCGATACGCGCATCACCGCGGTGGTGCTTGGCCCCGGCCTGGGCGTGTCGGTGGAGACAGTCGCATGGGTGGAGGCCGCGCTGACCAGCGGCAGGAACGTGGTTCTCGACGCCGACGCGCTGACCAGTTTTGCCCAGCAGCCCGCTAGTCTGTTCGAGCTGATCCGCCGGTGCGCCGGATCGGTGGTGCTGACGCCGCATATGGGCGAGTTCCAGCGCTTGTTCGGCGCGGACGGAACCCGCGACGAAATGGCGTTGAAGGCCGCGCAACGAAGCGGCGCGGTCGTGGTGTTGAAGGGTGCTCACACGATGGTCGCAGCCGGAAACGGGCAAGTCGTCGCCAACCGCGACGCGCCGCCATGGCTGGCGACCGCCGGATCGGGCGATGTGCTGGCCGGCGCGATCGGCGGCCTGCTGGGTCAGGGCATGCCGGCGTTCGAGGCGGCCTGCGCAGGCGTTTGGCTGCATGGCCAGGCGGGACAAGCCGCCGGACCGGGCATGATCGCCGAGGACCTGGACGAAGGCTTGCGCACGGTGCTGCGCGATTTCCTTCGGCGACACCGACTGATCGAACAATAGACGCTTAGCCTAGCCCACCTTCTTCGCGTAGGCGGTCGGCGAGTTTGCGCCCGTCCTCCTGCGACATTGGCATCAGGGGAGGACGCACGTTCGCCCAGCGTTCCTCGCCGGTGGTGATCGCCAGCCAGCGCTTCTGTGCCGGGATGGTGATGTACTGCTTGAGTATCTGACGCACGGCTTTAGGCTGCTCCAGCCGGGTCTGGGCCGCCTGACGGTCTGCATCGCCCATCAGCTTGATCACCTCGGCGATCGGCCCCGCGTTGAGATTGGCGGTAGCGGTGATGCAGCCCGGCGCACCCTTCTCCATCGCCTCGATCACGGGCAGCTCCGAGCCGGGATAGACCACCAGGCCATCGATCTCCAGCAGCCGGCTTGTGTTGTCCCAGTCGCCGGAACTGTCTTTGATGCCCACGACCGTTTGAGGGAATTCGCGGCGCAACCGGGCCGCGACATCGACCGGCACGCCGACGCCGGCCACCTGGGGGATGTGATAGAGGTAGATGCGCAGCCGGTCGCTCGCCACCTTGTCGATCAACGTGGCATAGTAGGCAAACAGACCCTCATCGGTCGGATTCTTGTA
>JANQKQ010000042.1 GCA_028281105.1 Rhizobiaceae bacterium | reverse complement strand
GTCCAAGGATGGAATCTTCGATCCGAAGCCGCTCAAGGAGTTCAACAAGGACGCGGCCTCCGATCCGGGTCCCAAGTCGAACCTCGAACCGCCCTTCGAAGTCCCGCAGGGCCCGCTCCAGCCCCCTCAGCCGGCACAGCCTTTTGTCCTGGGCACCGGACGTGGTTCAGACAGCCAACCAGCCGGCGCCGCAACCCCGGATCAAAATCAGTTGCTGGCATATTACGGCCAGGTGCTCGGTCAATACGTCGCGCTGCATCAGCGCGGAATGCTGGACGCGCAGGGTTTGGCCGGTTGGCAACAGACTTATGCCGCGTATCGCCAACTGGGCGGTCAGTAGGCGCGTGGGTGGCGTTCTCGGCCGATTCCGGCGGCGGCCGCCGCCGAAATGGCTCTCATTCAGCTTTCTCGCGCCATCGCCAAAGCCAGCCTCGTGATTCTCATTATCTCCTTTCCCGACAACGAACATGTTCGCCGGGTCACCGAACATTTGAACCATCCTTGGACCCTGATCGATCTTGCCTGGTTTCCCAGCAAGGTGCGGATGCACGCCTATGCCGGGGCCAACGTGGATGCGATGCTGCTCGACTTGCCTGACGGTCAGCGCATCGACCTCGACCAGGTGGGCGCCGTTTGGAACCGGCGCATCCGCGACTACACGCTGGATCCCGCCCTCACCGATACGACCGCCCGCACCTTCGCCTGGTCGGAATCGCACGAGGCGCTTCCCGGACTTTGGCATGGGATGGAGTGTTTCTGGATGAATTCGCCCGAAAGCGACATTCGTTCGATGAAGAAAACGCTCCTTCACCGGCTGGCCAGGCGCGCCGGGCTTCGCGTGCCGGAGACGCTGGTCACCAATGACCCGGCCGCGGCCACCGCGTTCATCGAACAGCATATGGAGCGAGGAGTGATCCGCAAAGCGTTCCGCAACATCGCGGACGCGCCGCGCGAGACACATCTGCTGACGCGAGCCGATCTCGCGCAGATCGAGACGGTGTGTTACGCCCCGGTCATATTTCAAGAGTACATCCCGGCAGGTCTGGATCTGCGAGCCACGGTCATTGACGGGGAAATCCTCACCGCCGCATTCCGCTCGCAGGCGGACTATGAAGTGGACTACCGCGCCGGAATCGGTAGCGCGGAGGTTACCGAGTACAAGCTGCCGGATGACATAGCCGGTCGCCTTCGTGCACTCATGTCCCAACTTGATCTGGTGTTTGGCGCCGTCGATTTCCGGGTGACGCCGGAAGGCGAGCATGTCTTCTTCGAGATCAATCCAGCGGGAGAGTTCCTGTTCGTTGCAGATCGGACGAACTTGCCAATAACCCAGGCAATCGCCGCCGCACTCGAACGCCACGCCGTTGCCCGCTAGGTTGGATCCTCGCAGTCCTACACACCCAGCAGCTATCCGCGCACTTTGGTGCAATTGGCACGCATCGCAGGCGCGGCGTTGCGCCAACTTCGGGGCAGTCTTCAACTTCGCCTTATGCTGCGGTGCCTTGCCGCATCATCTCGCGCACGTGTCCGGCGGTGGTCCTGATCGCTTTCTCGACGTCGGCCCGACTGTCGTCAAATCGGGTGGTGGGGACCGGCACCGAGATGGAGTGGAGGTCGCCCGACCAGTCGGTGAATGCGAAGCCGATTGCGGAAATGCCTCTTGTGTGCTCGTCGAGATCGTAGGCCAGGCCGGTGCGGCGAACTTCGGCCAGCAAAGCTTCGAACGCGTCGAGATCGCCATCGATGTTGCGGCGGGCCCATTCCTGCTTGACCAGCTTGCTCGCTTGATCTTGCGCAAGCGCCGCCAGGCAGGCGCGGCCGTTGGCCGTGGTGGTCAGGGGAAAGACCTCGCCGACGAAAGACACGGTGCGCAGGCGGTGCGTTCCCGGCACCTGGTCGAGAAAGATCATGGTCGAACCGCGCATGACCGAAAGGTCGGCGGTTTCCCCGGTCGACTGGGCCAGCTCGCTCAACAACAGGCGGCATCGTTCGACGATGTTGAAGCGCGCGGCTTCCGCAAGCGATCCCAGCTCGGGGCCAAGGCGCAGCCCGCCGCCTTTTGGGTCGCTCATGACCAATCGCTCGGCAGCAAGCGCGCCTGAGATACGCTGTACCGTAGAGCGAGGCAGGCCCACGCGCTCGGAAATCTGACCGAGGCTCAGTCCCGAAGAATCGTCCTTCAGCGTTCGCAGAATGGCGGCCGCACGGGCGATGACCTGGATACCGGATCGGTCATTTTTATCACTCTTTTCAAGCATGTCCTCTCCGTTGATCCGCCTTCGACGCATCGCCCGCCATGGCTTCGAGATGACACCTATATGTCCCACCATGCGATACAATGCAACCGTACTGTGAATATTTGTTTGACCGCAATACGGTTTGAGTGTATTGCTATGCAGGACAGGGGGAGGAGCTCTCTGGCAACTCGAATACTGAGGAACGCCGCTACGCCGGCGCACGGAGGAGCTTTGTGTGATGGTCGAAATTCGCGGGATCGAATTCCAGGGAAATACCGACAACGACATGGGGATCGAGTTCTACAACCTCTCCCACCGCTTCGGATTTCAGAATCCGAACTGGCCCTATTTCCAGGACACCAAGATCGAGCGCATTCACTACATGGCCAAGTCCGGGGTGCTCAGCCAACGCATCACCACGACCATGCACGCAACGACCCATATCGATGCTCCCGCCCACGTCGTCCAAGGCACCCCCTTCATCGACGAAGTGCCCCTGCCCCACTTCTTCGGTTCCGGCATCGTCGTGTCGCTGCCGAAAAAGAAATGGGAGCCGATCACCGGCGAGGATCTGGAAAAAGCCTGTGGGCATGCGATCCGCAAAGGCGACGTGCTGATCGTCAACACGGGATGGCACCACGACTACGAGGACGGCGACTATTTCGCCTACTGCCCGGGCTTCGTTCCGTCCGCCGGTGAATGGATGGTCGACAAAGGCATCAAGGTCGTCGGCCACGACACCCAGGCCAACGACCACCCGCTGGCCACCGCCATCGGACCGCAGCGCAACGGCCCGCTGCTGCCGCATCTGGCCGAGGAGTACAAGGAGTGGTCCGGCGGCAATGACTGGAAGGACGATTTCCCCGAGTGGGAACCGGTTCACAACATTCTGTTCAAGAACGGCATCCTCGGCATCGAGAACGTCGGCGGCGATCTTGATGCCGTGACCGGCAAGCGCTGCACCTTTGCGTTCTTTCCCTGGAACTGGGATCGCGGCGACGGCTGCATCATCCGGCTCGTGGCGATGATCGACAAGGGCCAGAAATACCGCATCGAGGCCGGCGAGGAATTCTGATCAAGCATGGGGCACCTGCGCGTGCGCCGGGGAGGAAAGCCATGCATCTCAAACGTTTCGAAGACGCCCAGCCCTATGAGGCGCCCAATCATTTCGGCGTGGTCGGGCTTCGCCTGCAAGGGTTCGAAGCGGGCGGGCCGAGCAACCAGTGGGTGGGGCTTTCCCAGTTCCTTCCCGGAGGCGGCGCCGGCCCGGATTCGACACCGTTCGAAAAGGTCTATGTGGTGCTCGACGGCGAGATGACCGTCATCGTCGACGGCCGGGAAACCACGCTGGGCAAGTTCGACAGCTGCACGATTGCGCCGGACGAAGTCCGCAAAATCGAAAACCGCCGCAACGATGTGTGCACCATGCTCGTCGTCATTCCCTATCCGCCCGAGCTTTGAGAGAGGTTTGAGACGTGAGCGCGTTGGCCAATCCCCTTTCCATGTTCGACGTCAACGACAAGGTGGCGCTGATCACCGGCGCGTCGGGCGCCTTCGGAATGGTCGCGGCGCGGGTGCTCGCCGGCGCCGGCTGCAGGCTGGTTCTGGTGGCCGGAAACCAGTCCGCGCTGGATGAGATCTCCGGCGAGTGCCGGGATTTGGGCGCGCAGGTCACCGCGATCAACACGCGGCCGAGCGACGAGGAAACCTGCAACGAGCTCGTCGAGCAGGCAGTGGCCGCCTTCGGCCGGCTCGACATCCTCGTCGTCGCCTCCGGCATGAACAAGGTGGCGCTGATCAACGAGATGGAGCCCGAAACGTTTCAAGCGGTCATGGACGCGAACGTGACGCAGAGCTGGTTGCTGGCGCGCGCCGCTGCCGGGCAGATGAAGGCGCAAATCGAGGCCGGAGTGGGCGACGGCGGCAAGATCGTGCTCGTCTCCTCGGCCCGTGGCCTGCTCGGCCATCCCGCCGGCTACACCGCCTATTGCGCGTCGAAGGCGGCGGTCGACGGCATCACCAAGGCGCTCGGCTGCGAACTGGGTCCTACCGGCATTACGGTCAACGCTATCGCACCGACCGTCTTCCGCTCGCCGCTGACGGCCTGGATGTTCGAGGACACCGAAGACGCCAAGAAGGTCCGAAACGGTTTCCTGACCCGGGTCCCCAAGGGACGTCTGGGCGAACCCGAAGACCTGGCCGGGCCGCTGTTGTTTCTCGCCTCGAAGGCATCCGATTTCTACACCGGACACATCCTCTACGCCGACGGCGGCTACACGGCTGGCTAGAGGATGGGGGATGCGCGCAACATCACGGTGATCGGCGCGGGCCTGATGGGTCACGGCATCGCGCTGGTCATGGCGCGCGCCGGGCATGATGTGGTCGTCACCGATCCAGTAGCCGAAGCGCTCTCCGCACTCTCCGAGCGCGTGCAGGCCAGCCTGGACGCGCTTGGGGTGAACACAAAGGAAGCCGCGGCAACGTTGCAGCGCATCTCGCCCGACGCAGACCTGGCGCGTGCGGTGAGCGTGGCCGATTTCGTCTTCGAGGCCGCGCCGGAGAAGCTGCCGCTCAAGCAGGCGATTTTCGCCGACGTCGAAAAGCATGCTCCAAAGACCTGTGTGTTGGCCTCCAACACCTCGGTCATGCCGATTACCGAAATCATGTCGGGCCTGCGGGCCAAGAACCGGGCGCTGGGCACGCACTGGTGGAACCCGCCGCACATGATCCCGCTGGTCGAGGTTATCCGCACGCAATGGACGGACGAAGCGGCGATGGACACGATGACGGCGCTGCTCGCCGATGCCGGCAAGACGCCGGTCCGGGTCGAAAAGGACGTGCCGGGCTTCATCGGCAACCGCATGCAGCATGCGCTCTGGCGCGAAGCGATCAGCCTGGTGGAGAACGGCATCTGCGATGCGCAAGCGGTCGACACCGTCGTCAAGTCCTGCTTCGGGCGCCGGCTAGCCGTCCTCGGGCCGCTGGAGAACGCCGATCTCGTCGGCACTGATCTCACCCTCGACATCCACAACACCGTTCTCGCCGATCTTGAGGATCGCAAGGGCCCGTCGCCGTTTCTTGAGAAGCTCGTCGCCGACGGAAATCTCGGCATGAAATCGGGCAAAGGCTTCCGCAAGTGGACCGAGGACGAGGCTGACGCCGTGCGCGCGCGGGTCGGGCGGCATCTGAGGCGACTGGAGACCATCCTGGAACAATAGGCAAAGAGACGGCCGAGACGGCCGGGCAAGGGAGGAAATCATGATCAACAGCACCAAACATCCGTCACGCCGCGGGTTTCTGGCGGGAGGCGCCGCGTTGCTCGCCACTCCGGCGATTGTGAGCGCGACGCGCGCGTACGCGCAAAATCCGACGCTGAAGGTCGGCCATGTCAGCCCGCGCACCGGGCCGCTCGCCGGATTCGCCGAGGCCGACGAGTTCGTGTTGGGCGCCATTCAGGAAGCCTTCACCGCGGGGCTGGAAAACAACGGTAAGACCTGGTCGGTCGAGATCATCTCCAAGGACAGCCAGTCGAACCCGAACCGCGCCGCGCAAGTGGCCGCGGATCTGATCTTGGGCGACGAGGTGGATATCATCGTCGCCGCCTCGACACCCGACACCACCAACCCGGTGGCGGATCAGGCGGAAGTCAACGAAGTGCCCTGCATCACCACAGACTGCCCGTGGCAGCCCTATTTCTTCGGCCGCAACGGCGTTCCCGGCGAAGGCTTCCAGAGCACCTACCATTTCTTTTGGGGTCTGGAAGACGTCATCGGCGCCTTTCTCGACATGTGGGGCCAAAGCGGCGTGACCAAGAAGGTCGGCGGCCTGTTCCCCAACGACGCCGACGGCAATGCCTGGGGCGATGCGGAAAACGGCCTGCCCAAACCGCTAGCTGAAGCCGGCTACGAACTGACCGACCCGGGCCGCTACCAGCCGCTGTCCGACGACTTCTCCAACCAGATCGCCGCCTTCAAGGAGGCCGGCTGCGAGATCGTCACCGGCAATATGATCCCGCCGGACTTCGCTACCTTCTGGGCCCAGTCGGCGCAGCAGGGCTTCAACCCGAAGATCGTGACCATCGGCAAGGCGCTGCTGTTCCCGTCGGTGATCGAATCTCTGGGCGAGCGCGGCGCCGGACTGAGTTCTGAAGTCTGGTGGTCGCCGAACCATCCGTTCTCCTCGTCGCTGACCGGCGCCAGCGCCAAGGAACTGGCTGACGGGTATGTCGCGGCGTCCGGCCGCCCGTGGACCCAGCCGATCGGCTTCAAGCATGCGCTGTTCGAAGTGGTTGCCGATGTGGTCAGGCGCACCGGCGATCTGGAAGATCCGGCGGCCATCATCGAAGCCATCAAGACCACCGATCTGAACACCATCGTCGGTCCGGTGAACTGGGCCAACGGCCCGATCAACAACGTCACCAAGACGCCTCTTGTCGCCGGCCAGTGGCAGAAGGAGGGCGACGGGTTTGACCTGAAGATCGTAGCCAACTCGGCCGCCCCGCATATCCCGCTGACGGGCGAGTTGCAGTTGCTGTAGCAAGCAACGTGCGCGGCGCCGTCAGTGTCGGCGCCGCGCCTTCGGACGCAATCGAGGTTGCGATGACGGCGGTCCTGAAACTGGACAATCTGGCAAAATCGTTCGGCGCCGTGAAGGTCGCCGACGAACTAAGCTATGAGGTCGAGGCCGGCGAGGCGCTCGGCGTCATCGGCCCCAACGGCGCCGGCAAGACATCGATGTTTAACCTGATCACCGGCACGCTGTCGCCGAACGCCGGACGCATTCATTTCGAGGGCCGCGATGTCACCAATTCGAGCGCGGCACATCGCTCCCGCGCCGGCATGGCGCGTAGCTTTCAGGTGCCGCAGCCGTTCACGCATATGACGGTGTTCGAGAACGCCATGGTCGCAGCGACGCAATCGGCCGGACTGCATGGCCACGAGGCCGAGCGCCATTGTTTGGACATGCTGGAGCAGACCGGGCTTCTGGCCAAGGCGAACACTGCCGCCGGAAGCCTCACTCTTCTGGAGCGCAAACGGCTGGAGCTGACCCGGGCGCTGTGCGCCAAACCTCGGTTGTTGTTGCTCGACGAAATAGCCGGCGGGCTGACCGAGGCCGAATGCACCTCGCTGGTCAAAACCATCAAGGATATCCATGCCTCGGGCGTGTCGATCATCTGGATCGAGCACGTCGTCCACGCGCTGCTGGCGGTAGTCGACCGACTGATCGTCATCGATTTCGGCCGCAAGATCGCCGAAGGCGATCCGCGCGAGATCATGGAGAGCCCGCAGGTGCAGGAAATCTATCTGGGTATCGAAGCCGATGTCTGAACCGATCCTGCGCATTGAAGGGCTCGACGCCCATTACGGCGACTTCCAGGCGATTTACGGCATCGACATGAGCGTCGCCGAGGGCGAGGTGCTGGCGATCATCGGCGCCAACGGCGCCGGCAAGACGACAGCGATGCGCTCCATCGCCGGGCTGATGCAGAACGGCGCCGATCAAATCCGCTATCGCGGCGAGGCGATCGGCGCGTTGCGGGCCGACCAGGTCGCCGAACGCGGCATCGCCCTGGTGCCCGAGGGGCGGCAGCTTTTTCCGTCCCTGTCGGTGGAGGAAAACCTGATCATCGGCGGGCAGGTCGGCCGCGACGGGCCTTGGTCGCTGAAGACGGTGTTCGAGCTGTTCCCGATCCTGGAAGAGCGCCGCAACCAGGCCTCCACGTCGCTGTCGGGCGGCCAGCAGCAGATGGTGGCGATCGGCCGGGCGCTGATGGCCAACCCCGACCTGATCCTGTTTGATGAAATCAGCCTGGGCCTGGCGCCGGTTATTATCAAGGACATCTACCAGGCGCTGCCGGGCATCGTGCGCGGCGGCATGAGCGCCGTGATCGTCGAGCAGGACATCACCAAGGCCCTGTCGGTGTCGTCGCGGGTCTATTGCCTGCAGGAAGGCCGCGTGTCGCTGGAAGGCGCTTCCGCCGCTGTGTCGCGCAAAGACATCGCCCGCGCCTATTTCGGGGTCGAATGATCATGGAATGGGCCAACGCAATCGTCCAGGGAACCCTGTTGGGCGGGCTGTATGCCCTGTTCGCGGCCGGCCTGTCGCTGATCTTCGGCGTCATGCGGCTGGTCAACATCGCCCATGGCGACCTGATCGTGCTGGCGGCCTATCTCGGTCTGACGACGGCGATCGTGCTCGGCGTCCATCCGCTCGCCGCGCTGTTGATCGTCGTCCCGGCAATGGCCGCCATCGGCTACGCGCTGCAGCGCGGCGTGCTGAACCAGACGCTGGGCGACGACATCCTGCCGCCGCTGCTGGTGACCTTCGGCCTTTCGGTGATCATCCAGAACGCGCTGCTTGAAGTCTATTCAGCCGATCCACAGAAGATGGACGCGGGCGCGCTCGAGACCGCGTCCATCTCCGTCGGCGGGCTGGCGCTCGGGGTGCTGCCGCTTTTGACCTTTGCCGTGGCGGTCGCCATCATCGCCACGCTGCAATGGACCTTCTACCGCACCGCGCTTGGCCGCGCCTTCCGCGCCGTCTCCGACAATCAGGACATCGCCCAGCTGATGGGGCTGAACCGGCGGCATGTGTTCGGCCTGGCGATGGCGCTGTCGCTGGCAGTGACCGCGGTGGCGGGGATCCTGCTGGGAGTGCGCACGAGCTTTGATCCCTCCATAGGCGGCGGACGGCTGATCTTCGGCTTCGAAGCCGTGATCATCGGCGGGCTGGGCAATCTGTGGGGCACGCTTGCCGGCGGGGTCATTTTAGGTGTGGCGCAAACCGTCGGCGCCAAGATCAATCCGGGCTGGCAGATCCTTGCCGGTCACATCGCCTTTCTCCTCATTCTCGCCGTGCGCCCGAACGGCCTGTTTCCCAGGATAAGCGGATGAGCGCTAAGGCCAGCCAGGTCACCCGCACGACGAACGCGGCCCGCGCGGCGGCGGTTCTCGGCGTGATCGCGCTCGTCATCCTGATCGCCGCGCCCTGGTGGGCCGGCCGCGCCGACATGCGGCTGATGAGCGAACTGTTCCTCTACATGGCGCTCGCCAGCCTGTGGAACCTGATGGCGGGATATGCCGGCCTGGTCTCGGTCGGCCAACAGGCCTATGTCGGCTTCGGCGGTTACATGCTGTTCGCGCTGACGATCTTCGCCGGCCTGCATCCGGTGTTTGCGATCGCAGCTGCGGCGGTTCTCGGCGCGGCCATTTCCGTTCCGGTAGCCGCGCTGATCTTCCGGCTGCGCGGGGCCTATTTCGCCATCGGCACCTGGGTGATCGCCGAGGTCTTCCGGCTGGGTTTCGCACAGGTCTCGGCGCTCGGCGGCGGGTCCGGCTCGTCCCTGCCTGTAGGCATCGTCAAATCGCTGGCCGCCTCGCGGTCGGGCCGGGAGTCGTTGAGCTACTGGCTGGCGCTCGGCGCGGCGCTGCTCGTGGTTGTCGTGATCTATGGGTTCCTGCGCTCGCGCAAGGGCTTGGCCCTGACCGCCATTCGCGACAACGAGCTGGCCGCCGGCTCGCTGGGCATCGACGTGTGGCGCACCAAGTTCCTGGTCTATGTGGTCGTCAGCGCGCTCACCGCCATGATCGGCGCGCTGATCTTCCTGCAGAAGCTGCGCATCTCGCCGGACGCCGCGTTTTCGGTGAATGACTGGACGGCGTTCGTCATCTTCATCGTGGTGATCGGCGGCATCGGCACCATCGAAGGGCCGATCATCGGAACGCTGATCTTCTTCCTGCTGCGCGAGACGCTCGCGGACCTCGGCACGATCTACCTGATGGTGCTGGGGCTGGTGGCCATCGTCGTCATGCTGAAGGCGCCGAAGGGCGTGTGGGGCTTCGTGCGCGAGCGCTTCGACGTTCAACTGTTCCCGCTCGGCTACCGCGTGGTGCAGGTGGATGGCGACAAGGGCGCCTGAAGAACCGGGGCGCTTCAGGCCTGCGCAACGGGAAACGGCGCCCGATCGACATGGGCGATCTCCAGTCGCGCCAGCATTTCAATCATGTCGGCGCGCTGCCCCGCATATTGAGGATTATCCCAAAGATTGCGGAACTCGTTTGGGTCCTCGGCAAGGTGATACAGTTCGCCCCATTCAATCCCGTCGATCATCGAAAGCCGCCAATCCCGGCTGCGCAGGGTGTGGATGCGCGGCGAGATGCCGAGCCCGGCATTGACCTTCTGATGGTCGTACTGAATGAACGCCGCGTCCCGACCTCCCGATAAAAGCGATTGCCCCTGCATGCCGATCGCCGGCTCGATCCGCGCCCGCTCCAGGATGGTCGTGCCGATATCGTGGGTTTGTCCGATTTTGTCGGTTTGCTTGGGACCGGCATTATCGGGGTCCGACCAGATAAATGGAACGCGCGTCAGTTCCTCATAGGCTGCCGGCCCTTTGAACAGCATCTTGTGGTCGCCCAGATGGTCGCCGTGATCGGTTGTGAAAATCGTCACCGCATCGGCTGCCCGCGCCTGCGAGCGCACCCGCCCGACGGCGTCGTCGATCATTGAAATCATCCCGCAGGTCAGCGCCTGGGCTTCGCGGGCTTCTTCCACATTTACCCCGACAACCCCCATGGCGTTGAGGTTTGCCCGGCCGGCTTCGCGCTCGGCGAGAACGCTCGACACATGCGGTGGCGGGGACCAGTCGTTGGCTTCAAACGCCGCGGGCGTCGCCATGTCGGCGGGATCGTACATGCCCCAATATCTGCCCGGCGGGTTGAACGGGTGGTGCGGATCGGGGAACGAAACCATCAGAAAAATCGGTTGATCGTCATCGGCATTGGCCTCCAGCCAGGCGCACGCTCGCTCGGCAATGTAGCTGGTGGAGTAGAGCTCTTCCGGCAAGGCAGTGCGGATGGCCTGCGGGAAAGAATAATCGTGCGGCAGCTGATTTTCCGTACCAAGCAGCCGGTCGACGTCGGGTTCCCTTTCAAGCAGCCAATCGCGGTAGTGGCCGCCGCAACGGTCGCCATGTCGGGTCACGAGCTCCACATGGTCGAATCCGTAGAAGGGCAGCGGCGTATCTAGAAATTCGGCGCCGGGATCTTCCATCTTGTATGAAGAAAGATCGTGTCTGACCGTTTCCGACAACGGGCCGCCGGCTCGGTGAAATCCGTCCCGTGTTTGTGGCTGTTGGAGCGATGCCGGCTTTCCCGAGAACGGCTGAAGGTGGCTCTTGCCCACCAGGGCGGTCTTGTATCCCGCGTCGCGCAACAGCTCCACGAAGGTCACGTTGCGCGTATCAAGCGGTATGCCGTTGGCGCGGACCCCGTGGCTGGACGGCATTCGGCAGGTCATGAAGCTGGCCCGATTGGGCATGCAGACCGGGCTGGCGACGTAGAACCGGTTCCAGACGGTGCCGGCTTGCGCGATCGCGTCGATGTTCGGCGTCTTAAGGACCGGGTGCCCGGTGCAGCCCAGATAGTCCGCCCGGTGCTGGTCGGTCATGAAGACGATGAAGTCAGGTCGCTTCGGCATCGCCAACCGGCCGGTTGTGAACGAACAGCACGACCGCCGTGCCGATCGCCGCGGCAATCCAGACCGCTTCGATCTTGATCATCAGCGCCAGCGCCAGAGCCAGCCGGCCCGCGATTTCCCATGGCGCCAGCGCCCGGCGATCGAAGGCGGACAGCGCCGACGATAAAAGATAGAGCGCGACAATCAGACGAACCAGCAGCAACGCCATGGCAACGAGGTGGAACTCGCCGTCATAGCCGGGCAGATAATCCGCCCCACCCGGCGATTGCGGATCGATAACGGCCTCCTTGATCAATAAAAGCTCGGGATAGAAGGCGAACACGAAGGGTACGACGAACATCACGATCCCGGACTTCACCGCGGAAAGGGCCGTCGACATGGGTTCGGCCTTGGTGATCGTGGCGGCCGCAAACGCCGCCAGGGCCACCGGCGGCGTAATCGCGCTGGCGACCGCGAAGTAGAAGATGAACATGTGGGAGGTGAACAGCGACAGCCCCAACCCGGCCAGCACCGGCCCCATCAAAAGCGCCGCGTTGATATAGGCCGGGACGGCGGGCATGCCCATGCCCAGGAGCACGGCCAGCAGCATGGTCAATGCCAGCGCGACGAACTGGAAGAATGTTGAGCCGCTGCCCCCCAGATCCAGACTGTTCAGCCAGGCGAGCACGTCGAGCGACAGAAAAACCGGCAGTCCGGTGAACGACAGGCAGAAGTCGATGATCGAGACGGCCAGAAACATCAGATAAAGCGTCGAGATCAAGATCCCTGCGTTCGACAAGGCATCGACGATCATCTTCGGGCGCGCGCGAACCTCCGGGTCCAGGAAGAGCAACACCAGTAGCAGCATCACCGCCCACCATCCGGCCGCGCCTGCGGAACCGGCGGAATTTTGGATCGCCTGCTGGAACCAGCTCAGGCTTTGCACCTGGCAACCGGCTTCGGTGAAGACACGTTCGGCGCCGAGCAGCCCATCCAGAAGACCACAGCCGACGGCGTCTTTGGGAGTCAGCAGAAGCAGCAGGATAAGCAGGATCGGCCCAAAGATCATCAGAAGATTGAGGTAGTCCTGCCGATCCAGGATCATGTCTTCGGTGATCTCGCCCAGCGCCGTGATGTTCTGCTTTCGCGACTGGAAGATGGCCGACAGAAACAGGCAGAAGAAATACGCCAGACCCGGGATGATGGCCGCGACAATGACGCTCGAATAGGGAATTGCGGTCAGCGACGCCAATACGAAGGCGGCGACCCCCATCACCGGAGGCATGATGGATCCCCCCGACGACGCGGCGGCCTCCACGCCACCTGAAAACACTTTCGAGAAACCCCGCTTGATCATCATGGGGATGGTCAGAACGCCCGTAGACAGAACGTTGACAATCGGACCGCCCGAAATCGTTCCGAACATGGCCGAGGACACGATCGCGGCATGGGCCGGTCCGCCGCGCAAATGACGCGTCCAGCGGAAGGCGAGCTTGATCAGCGAACGGCCTCCCGCCGAACTGCCGAACAGGGAGCCCAGGACCAGATAGGGGAAGATCGTGTTGAGCACGATATCCATGAAACGGCCCAGAAGGCCGGAGGAGTTGTTCACCAGAACGTCGTGAACGCGCGGACGCCCGTCTGCGAGCAGGCGCGGCTCGCCCGCTAACTTGGTCACGAAGTACTTGTTGATGTCCTCGACACCGTAGAAATACCAGACCAGAACGGTCAGGATCGTGTAGGCGGAGACCAGGATCGCAACGATCACCAGCGGCAGGCCCCAGACTTTGACGTTGTAGGAGAGGAAGACCACGATCGCCAGGCCGACGATCAGGACCAGCCAACCGCCCGTGGTATTGACGCATTGAGGGTCTTCCACGGTGCTCGGTGCCGGAAGCCCAAAGCTCTCGTTGAAGGCCGCCGCCGCCGCCAGGCTCTCTTCGATCAGCCGTGCACGGTCGCCGGTGATGCGGTCCACCAGGCAGACCGATTCAATTTCGATCAGATAGGTCGCCGACGTGGTAAGGGCCATCACCACAAGCGCGATGTCCAGGAGCAATCCAAACCTGCGCCGTATCGGGTGCCTGTTCTGCCAGTCGCGCCACATCGAGTGCTTCAGCACCACGATCAGCATCATCAGGGAAAAGAAGAGTGGATAGAACCACTCGAAGGGAAACTTGCGAAGCTGTGCGGCGTCATTTCCCGCCAGCCTTGCGACCAGCTCATCATAGCCGGGGATGCCGGGAGTGGAGTTGACCAGTCCCACCAGGGCCATGGTGATCGACAGAACGTACAGAAGTCGCAAGGCAACGCCACGATCTGCTTGTGAATTGGTTGAAGCCTCAACCATCGTCTGTCTCACCGACTGCCAATTGGCCGGGCGTCATGACGCCCAGTCAAGTTGGCCCCATCCGTTTGGCATACGCTCTATTTCGCGCAGTCTGGAAGTGTGTAGCCGGCTTCTTCCCAAGCCGCGACGGCGCCCGGATGATATTTGAGCGGGTTCGGGCCGCACATATCGGTGATTTCGGTGTCGGTTTCACCGTGCCAGGTCACTGCCATGAAGGGTGCCTTCGCATGGTAGATGGATTCAATGCTCTTGATGAAGGCCGCCGTTAGGGACTTGGCCATGTCGAAGTCCAAGTTGACGTTGACGATGTCGGCGCCAACGGTGCCCGGCCCGCGGTAGGTGTCGTCCTCCGACTTGATGGTGACGCCGTCACCATAGCCCATATCGGCGACCGGCATGGAGAATTTGACGGTACCGGGGATGTTGGCGACTTTCGCGAACGCTTCGCCTTCGTAGACGTCCTTCGGCATGGAGAAGACCGTCATATTGCCGGACGCAAGCGCTGCGGACACGCGGGGGTCCGGGAACGACATGGGTAGGACAAATGCGTCCGCCGAGCCGTCCTGCATAGTCTTGACGGCCTGGCCCCAGTTCACCTGAACGCCGGAATAGCCCTTGCCTTCTTCAAGGCCGGTGTTGGTTTTGATCAGCAGCCGAGCGTTCGTAAGGGCTGCGCCACGCGGCGGCCCATTGTAGATGGTTTTCCCTTCGAGGCCGCCCCAGCCGCTGATATTCGCGCTGTCGTAGGCAATGAGACCCTGGACCGAAATCCGGTAGGTGTAGAGAACCGCCAGATTGCCGGCGAGTTCGCCGCCTTTTTCCGCGCCAAGACCTGCATAAGGCCCAACGCCCCGCGACAGCAGGAACGGCAGAATGAAGGGCGCTGCCGCGATATCGGTCTTGCCCTCGGCCACATTCTGCACCGAATTCGTCAGGGTCTGGCCTGACGTCACCTGGATATCGGCAATACCCGCTTTGGCGGCGGCTTCCGACAGCGAAATAATCGAGATGCCCGGTGTGGTGTTAGGCGCGGCTGTCTCGGCGGTCAGGATGGTTTGAGCATGAGCGCTCGCAGCCAGACACAGCGCCCCAGCAAGACCAATCATGAGACGTTTCGACATGGGTTCCTCCCTCAAGTGTTATCGCGTTTGGCCAACGCCGATTTTGCGCACGTGCGATTATCCGATATCGAGCCAAAAATATCGATTTTTTCCTTGTTAACCCAAAAATATCCGGATAAAAACCCCTGGCAATGCCAAATTTGAAACTTTTTGTGGCGCCCAACACGTGCGCCCGCGTGCCCACCATCGCGTTGGAGGAGATCGGGATCCCCTTCGAGACCGAACTGGTGCGCACGGCGGCGAACCAGCAAAACTCGCCGGAATTCCTGAAACTGAACCCTAAGGGCAAAGTGCCCACATTGTTGATCGACGGGGTCCCGCTCACCGAGAACGTGGCGATTCTCAGTTGGCTCGATGCGGAGTTTCCGGATGCCAGGCTGTTGCCGAAGACGTCCGACAGCTACGAACGATTCCAGCAGATCGCCGATTTGTCTTTCTTCTCCGCGACCGTCCACCCAACGGTGACGCGCGTTGCCATGCCTTTGAAATTCATCGAAGACAAAGACCTGTCGTTCGAGATCGTGCGGCCTGTCGGCATCACGGCCATGAACAAGATCATGGACATGGTCGAAGCGCGGCTTTCGGGCGGACCATGGTGGTATGGCGCCGAATGGTCCATTGTTGATGGCTATCTCTACTGGGCCTGGAGCCGGATAACCGGTGTCGGTTACCCCGATGACAACTATCCCAAACTCCGGCGGCACTTTGCGCTGTCCAACGAGCGTCCGGCCGTTCAACGCGCCATGGAACGCGAGGCCGTCAACGTGGATATCCTCAAGGCTGAGGGTCTTTATATTGCCCCCAGGTAGCATTCGCTACGCGAGCGCTGCATTCGTCCCACGAAGTGCCCGGAAACCGCAAAATCCGACACGGTGAACCGCGATGAACGTCCTGTGGATCATGGCCGACCAGCTTCGCTGGGATTATCTTAGCTGTTACGGCGCCACCCACATTCACACGCCCAATCTGGATCGGCTGGCTTCCAAGGGCGTGCGTTTTGAGCGCGCCTATGTCCAATCGCCGATTTGCGGTCCAAGTCGGATGAGCTTCTATACCGGCCGTTATGTGCGCAGCCACGGCGCCACCTGGAACGGCTTCCCGCTGCGGGTGGGCGAGCCTACGCTGGGCGACCATCTGCGCGAGCTGGGCGTTCAATCCACCTTGGTGGGCAAGACCCACATGCGCGCCGACGAAGAGGGGATGAAACGGCTGGGAATCGAACCCGAAAGCACGATCGGCGCTCTGGTCAGCGAATGCGGTTTCAATGTCTTCGTGCGCGACGACGGCACCAACGCGGCCACCGACAAGAACCGCCACGCCGAGGACTACGAACAGTACCTGCGCGATCGCAACATGGGCGGAGACACGCCGTGGGAGGAATGGGCGAACACCGCGATCGGCCCCGACGGCGAACTGAAATCGGGATGGTTGCTGGAATCGGCGCCCCTGCCCGCACGCGTTCCCAAGGAGCACTCGGAAACCGCGTGGCTCACCACCCGCGGTATCGAATTCATCGAATCCCAGGGCGACAGTCCCTGGCTGTGCCACTTGAGTTACATCAAGCCCCACTGGCCCTATCTGGCGCCCGCGCCCTACAACGACATGTACTCGAGGGACGATCTGCCCGCCGTCAACCGGCGCGATCGCGAACACACCCACCCTCTGATGAAGGCATGGGCCGAAACGCGCATATGCAGGAGTTTCGCGCGCAACAACGTCAGGGAGATTGTCGCACCGGTGTATATGGGCCTCATCAAGGAACTCGACGACAACATGGGTCGCCTGTTCGACTATCTGGAGGACAGCGGGCGCATGCGCGATACCATGGTTGTGTTCTGCTCGGACCATGGCGACAACATGGGCGACCATTGGCTGGGCGAGAAAGACCTGTTCTACGACTGCTCCGCCCGCATTCCCCTGATCGTCTACGATCCCCGCAAGGAGGCGGACGCCGCCCGTGGCACGGTATGCAACGACCTGGTGGAAGGCATCGACCTGGCGCCGACGTTCCAGCAGTTCTTCGGTGGTCCGGCCAAGCCGCATGTCTACGAGGGGCGCTCGCTGGAACCGCTGCTGCACGCAAAGGACGTCGACTGGCGCGATCACTGCATCTCGGAATACGACTACTCGACCCGCGATGCCCGGCGCGCCGTCAATGTGGACCAAAGCGATGCCCGGCTCGTCATGGTCTTCGACGGGCGGTGGAAATACATCCACGTGGAGAAAATGCGTCCGATGCTGTTCGATCTGGAGCAGGATCCCGGCGAACTGCACGATCTTGGCGATAACCCGGCGTACCGCGAACAGGTCGAGCGCCTTGAAGCGCTTCATTTCGCCTGGGCGCGCCAACATCATACCCGCATAACCCGAGCCCCTGAGATCATCGAGAAAATGACCGACGCCCGGGAGCCGGAAGGCATCTACATCGCCTATTGGGATCGCGATGAATTGGAGTCCGACGGCCTGAAAATGCCGCCGCATATCCCGACCTAGCCACGGCGTTTACGGGCGTGCGCCGACGACATCCCTGCGTTGCGTCAGTGGTCTATGCCATGCCGACTTGCGATTGATTGGGAATTTGGTCGTTCGGCCGGGAATGGATGGCAGCAGTCAATTGTTCCCGCAGCCCGGCAGCCGAGGGATCATCGAACAGGTTGTTCATCTCGTTCGGATCGTTGACCATGTCATAGAGCTCGCCGGCGCCCGAACTCAGATCCACCGTCATCTTATGGGTCTTGGTGCGCACGGTCCTCAGGCTGAGCGCCACCCCTGCTCGGGTCGGCAAAAGCTCCCATTCGTTCAGCGCGAAGGCGCGCGTCGCGCCCGTCGTTTCGATGAGCGGGCGAAGACTGTCTCCGTGCTGGGTGAGCAGCGGTTCGGCCCCGCCGTAGTCGAAGAAGGTCGAGCCCAAATCGAGCGTGGATACCGGCTCGTCGACGACCTTGGCGGCCGGCACGCCGGGCCCGCGAACGATCATCGGAACGCGCAGCAGACCCTCATAATGCATCGGGCCCTTTAAGATCAGGCCGTGATCGCCGAGCCAGTCGCCGTGGTCGGAGATGTAGATGACGATGGTATCATCGGCGAGGCCGGCTTCGGCCAGGGCGATCAGGATGCGGCCGACATTGTGGTCGATCAGCGCGATCTGCCCGTAGGTGTTGGCGATGATCTCGCGCAGCTGATCGTCGCTTTGCGGCCCGATACGGCTGTAGCTCTTGCGCAGTTCGGCGGCCTGTTTGGAGCCCTCCGGTTCGGCGGTCACCGCAGCCTCATGCCACCACGGCCGGTTGTCGAAGTCGCGCACCCGGTCGGCCGGCAGATCGACCTCAACCGGATCGTGCAGGCGCGACCAGGGCTCCGGCGCGTCGAAGGGATGATGCGGGTCAGGAAAGCTGACCCACGTGCAGAAGGGCTGATCTCCACGCCCGTACTTAAGCCATTCGATCGCGCGGTCGGCGGTCCATGTGGAGTTGTGCCAGGCGACCGGAAGCTTGGAGTGCCAAGTTTGTGCGGCCTCTTTGGTGTCACCGGCGTTTTCGCGATATAGCGCGTTCTTTTCGTCGCCGCGGCCGTCGGCATAGAACCAGCGTTCGTAGTGCTGGCCGGCCGGCGGCTTTTCCGGCAGGAACCAGTTGTGGCCCACGAGCATCAGTTCGACATGGCCGAAGCCCATATAGGGACCAACCCAGTCGTCGGCATAATCGGCCGACGAGCGCAGACATTCCGGCGTGCCGGTGGGTTCGAACGTGTGGTAGGTGGAAAAATGCGCTTTGCCGAAGAATGAGGTTTCGTAGCCGGCGGCGGCCATCGCCCCGGCGAACCCCCTCTCGCCGATCGCCGGCTCGAGATCGATGCCGTTGTCATGCACGCCATGGGTCCGGCACAGCTGGCCGGTCAGGATGGAGGCCCGCGCCGGCTGGCAGACCACGCACGGCGTGATGCAGTTCGAAAAACGGGTGCCTTGCGCCGCCAGTTGATCGAGATGCGGCGTCTTGATGTTGCGGCCCTCGAAACCAAAACAGTCCGCGCGCTGCTGGTCGGCGGAAATCAACAGTATGTTCGGCCGGCTCATCCCGGTTCCCTCGATTTGCGCGTGGTGAAGACGATCACGGCTGCCGACAAGACCATGAACACCAGCGCGATCGGGTGGTTGAACAGGAAGAACGGGTCGCCACCGGTCGCGGCGAAGGCCTGCCGGGCGGTCTCCTCAAGCTTGCCGCCGAGGATGAAGGCGATGACGAAGGGCAGTGGCGAAATGCCCACAGAACGCATGAAGTAGCCGACGACCCCAAAACCCAGCGTAAACCAGATCGCCACCATGCGCGTTTCCTGCACATAGATCGCCGTCAAGGTCAGCAGCAGCACGATCGGCAGCAATATCTGCTTTGGCACGCGGATCATGACGCCCATCGATCGCATGAACAGGCCGCCGACCGTCCAGTTCAGCGCATTGGCGATGAACATCGAGGTGAACAGGCCGAAGGCGATCACAAGCTCGGGGTTCACGGTATCGCTCGTGAAACGGAAGACCGACGGTCCCGGGTTGAAGCCGCCGATGCTCTCGGCGGCCAGGATCAGGAACACCGCCGCCGCATTGCCGGGAATGCCAAGCGAGAGGACCGGAATGAGGTTAGCGCCGGAGACGGATGAATTGGCGGCTTCAGTCGCCGCGACGCCTTCCGGCGCGCCCTTGCCGAATTCGGTATCGCCGTCCGTTTTGGTCTTTTCGTAGCGGCTGCGGCCGACCGTGTATCCGAGCGTCGCGGCGAGCGTGGAGCCGATGCCCGGCAGGGCGCCGATCGCCGTGCCGATGACCGACGATCGCGCGATATACGGGAACAGCGCGCGGATATCGGCGAACCGCAGCCGCTGGTCGCCGGTTTCGGCCACCGGCGCGATGACGCCGCTTGCGCGCTTCTCGCGCCACAGCTCCTCCAGTTCCTTGAACACGGCGCTGACGATCAGGATGCCCAGGATTGCCGTGGCGATGGGAAATCCGCGCGACAGTTCCTCGGTGCCGAACGAAAGGCGGGGGTAGAAATCCTCGCCGGTGCCGATGAAGACGGCCAGCAGGCCCAGCCCGACCGAGATCAGTCCCTTGGCCGGCGAACCGCCGATGACGGCGGCGATGAACGACAGCGACAGGATCAACAGCGCCGTCTTCTCAGGCAGGTCGAGATAGCCCTCCACCAGCAACGCCAGAAACGGCGCGCAGACGATCAGGACGACGTCGGAAAACGTATCGCCGCTGACCGAGGAAAAGTGGGCAACGCGCAACGCCTTCCTGGCCTGCCCTTTCCTGGTCATCGGGTAGCCGTCCAGCGTGGTCATGAAAGCGTCGGGCGTGCCCGGCGTGTTGAACAGGATCGCCGGCACGGCGCCGCCCACGGTGGCGCCCTTCATCACTCCGATGAGAAACCCCATCACCGGCAACAGCGCGTCGGGGGTATAGCCGAAGGTGGAGATCAGGATCGGCAGCGCAATCGCCATCGCGACCGGGCCGGCAAGCCCCGGCGTCGCGCCGACCACGATGCCCGACAGGAAGCCGAACACGATCATCACCAGGGTAACCGACACCGGCAGCCCAAACAGCGAAAACAGTTCCGGCCCCTGGAAGACTGCCGCGATCCCGAGCACGATATAGTCGAGAGTGTCCACTACACGTCCCCGTTCGGCGGCAGCAGAAGGTCGTCAAACGGCAGATCATAGATCGCAATCAAAACGATGACTGCGGCGACCGCGATCAGCACGGTGCGGCGGCCTACGCGCCCTTCGACCAGCGATATCATGCCCGTGAGCAACACCGTTCCGCCAATGAAGTAGCCCGCGTATTTCCAAGGCACGCTGTCGCGTAGCAGGCGGTATTCCAGCGATGAATCGAACGCCATGTTGACCACGGCGACCAGGGCCGGGCCGGTGAACCGCATGACGAGCAGGCTGAGGGCGATGAGCGCTACGAGCACGCCGATGAAGCCCAGGCTGCTGATGGCGAGTTCGCGCTGATCGGGCGCGTTGCGCTCGAAGAGCATCAGCAGACCGCCGCCGATCAGCAGGAACAAGCCCGCAACCGTGGGCGCCAGCGAATCTCCGATCGTTACCTGCCGCCTGACTTTTTCGACCAAGCCGGTATCGGTATCGAGCGGGATCCACACGAACACCAGGGCCAGCGCAAAAACAGTGATTGCCAGACCAAGGATCAGGTTGGTTTTGGGGCCGGTGAAGATCGATCTTCCTCCCAGGGTCGCGGGGCCCATGGTTAGCTCATGGGCCCCTTGCGATCTACTGTGAGGCGACCTCCATCAGCTGGCCGGCACTGGAGTATCCGGCCTCCAGCAGGGCGGTCAACTCATCGCCGGTGATGGTCGCCGCGCCACCGAACGCTTTCTTGATGATCCCGCCGGCCTTCGAGGCCTCGTCAGCGGCCACCTCCGCAATGGCTGACGCCAAAGCGTCTCGAGCGTCCGCCGGCATGCCGGCCGGCCCGACGAAGACGAAATAGCCGTCCGAATCATACTCGACGCCGAGATCGGCGAAGGTCGGTGCGTCGGGGGTCTGGGTCAGCGGCGTCGACAGCGCCGATGCCAGGTTGACCAGATCGCCTGCCGCGACGCCTTTCGCCTGAATGCCGGCCATGAAGCCGAGATCCAGATCGCCGGCATTGACGCCGTCCATGACGGCCTTACCGCCCTTGACCGAGACGATGTTGAAATCGATGCCCTGCGCCTTGCCCAGCAGGTAAGCCAGATCGGCCAACCGGGGGCTCATGACGCCGAAGCGAAGCTGCTCCCCGCCCTTGGCGGCGGCAACCACATCGTCGAACGAATTCCAACCCTTCGAGGCCAGGGAAACGACCCCCATCTGGAAGCCGGCGGTGGTCGTCAGGCCGGTGAAGTCCGAAGGCTTCAATCCGGCGTTGGGCGCGGCGGCCATATTGTAGCCGAACGTCTCGGTGACGCCCATGCCGATGGCGGTGCCGTCGTTCGGCTGGTCCTTGAGCGCGGCGGCCATGTTGAGGCCGCCCTTGCCGGTCACCTGCTCGGGAATGAATTTCCAACCCAGTTTCGATGCAAGCGCCTCGGCGATCAGGCGGGCTTGGGTATCCGCCCCACCACCGGCGCGAAACGCGATCATCAGCTTGATCGGGCCGGGTGGCGTCCAATCGGCAGCGATGGCGCTCACCGCCATCATGCCGGAAAAGACCGCGGCGAGCGCGGCCGTGACAAATCGGTTCATGGTCTTCCTCCCAGTTGAGCTCATCGCGGCACTTTGGTGGATAATAGTTGACTTGTCAACAATAAAGTTGACAAGTCAACCAAGCACGTTAAGGTAGTCTGCAGGTGAAAGCGAGGTGCCATGCCCATCGGAAAATACCCGGCCGAGGTCCACGGCGACTCGCCGCTGCAGGACGTGCTGACGTGGCGCATCCATATCGTTCATGCAAAGCTGAACGCGCACGCGGCCAAATTCCTGGAAGGCGTGTCAGGCATTCCGCTGGTGCACTGGCGGGTCATGCTGACGATCGGAGAGAATGGCTCCACCACCCATTCCGCCATCCACCGAAAGATCCTGATGGACAAGGGCCAGTTGAGCCGTTGCCTGAAGGCGATGATCGAGGACGGCCTGGTCACTACGCACGACGATGAAGCCGATCAGCGCCAGCAGCGGCTCTCGCTGACCAAGAAGGGATTGCGGATCTTCCGCAAGACCCTGCCGGAAATGCGTTCGCGGCAGAACTTCCTCATCGGCGAACTGTCGAAGATCGAGCGCAAGTCGATCTTCTCGGCGCTGGACAAGCTGGAACGGGCCGCCGGAAACTTCG
Organism: Rhizobiaceae bacterium; assembly: GCA_028281105.1. GTDB lineage: Bacteria > Pseudomonadota > Alphaproteobacteria > Rhizobiales > Rhizobiaceae > JANQKQ01. The sequence continues at coordinate 224,203 of JANQKQ010000042.1, read as the reverse complement.
GGTTCGCCGCATGAGCGCGTCCAATCTGCTCATAATCATGTCGGACGAACATCAGGCGCGCGCCATGGGCTGCGCGGGCCATCCGTTCGTTCAAACGCCCAATCTCGACGCGCTTGCGGCGCGGGGCACCCGGTTCGCGGATGCTTATACGCCCAGCCCGATCTGCGTGCCGGCGCGCGCGAGCTTCGCGACGGGCAGATACGTCCATCAGACGCGCATGTGGGACAACGCCATGCCCTATGACGGCTCGATCGCCGGATGGGGTCACGGCCTTCAAGAGCGTTCCATACCGGTCGAATCGATCGGCAAGCTGCACTACCGTTCGCAAGAAGACCCGGCCGGGTTCGACATCGAGCACCTGCCGATGATGGTGGCGGGCGGCGTCGGCATGGTGTGGGCCTCGATCCGTGCTGAGGACGAGCGTGTGTCCGGCACCGGCAGGATGCTGGGCGAGCACATCGGGCCGGGCAACAGCAAATACATCGACTATGATCGCTCGATCACCGACCGCACTGTGGACTGGATCAAGGAGCGCGCCGACGACCCGCGACCCTGGTGCCTGTATGTAGGTCTGGTCGCACCGCACTTTCCGCTGGTCGCGCCGCCGGAGTTCTACGAACTCTACCCGACCGACAGCCTGCCGCCGGTCAAGCAGCACCCGGCTACCGGCTACCGTCGGCATCCTTGGGTCGAGAAACAAAACGCCTTCATGGATTCGGAATCGAAATTCGCCGACGAGGACGAACGGCTGCGCGCGCGGGCGGCCTACTACGGGCTGTGCTCATGGCTCGACCACAATGTCGGGCGCATCGTCGGTGCGTTGGAAGCGGCCGGCCTGCTCGATGAAACCACGATCGTCTACACCTCCGACCATGGCGACAATGTCGGCGCGCGCGGGCTGTGGGGCAAGTCGACCCTGTATCGCGAGAGCGTGGCCGTGCCGATGGTCATGGCCGGACCCGACATCCCAGCCGGCGTATGCGAAACCGCAGTCAGCCTGATCGATCTGTCCCAGACCATCGCCGACCATTTCGACGCGCCGTTCGAAGCGGCCGCCGGCACCCGCTCGCTTAAAGCCATCGCCGCCGAGCCCGACGACCCGGACCGCGCGGTTTTCAGCGAATACCACGCCGCCGGCGCGGTCTCCGGGGCTTTCATGCTCAAAAAGGGGCGTTGGAAGTTCCACCACTATGTGGGCTTCCCGCCGGAATTGTTCGATATGCAAGAGGACCCCGAGGAACTGGACAATCTGGCCGGCGACCCGTCGTTCGCCGATGTGGTTGCGCGGATGCGCGGCGAACTCGAGCGGGTCTGCGACGCCGATGCGGTCGACGCCCAGGCGTTCGCCGACCAGGCCGCGATGATCGAGAGCTATGGCGGGCGCGAAGCAGCGCTGAAGCTGGGCGCGCCGGGCGCCACGCCTGTGCCGGAGTTGACGTAATGAAGCTGACGATCCTTGGTTCCGGCTCGCCGGAAGCCTATGCACGCCGCGCGTCGTCGGGCTACCTGCTCGAAATCGGCGACGACCGCATCCTGTTCGACTGCGGCGGCGGCGTTTTCGACAATCTGGTCCGCTCCGGCCGCCTGCCGTCGCACATTACACATTTGTTCTTCAGCCACCTGCACTCCGATCACATGATGGACTATGCCCGCCTCGCCCACGCCGCCTGGGACGAGGGCGCGCCGCCGCTAGAAGTCTGGGGGCCGGCGCCGATCGCCAAGATCACCGAAGGCTATTTCGGCAGGGACGGGGTGCTCGCGGCTGATCTGTACGCCCGCACCGAACTTCGCCCCAGCCAGGAGGTCTGGCTCGCGCGCGGAGGGTCCCTGCCCCGCTCCTGGCCCAGCCCGCTTGTGGTCGAGATCAAGCCGGGCTTCTCCTATCAAGGCGACGGCTGGACGCTGAACTCCTGCGAGGTTCCACACGCCCAGCCGGCGTTCGACTGTATGGCGTTCTCGGTGGAAAGCGGTGGAGGCAAGTTCGTTTACTCCGGCGACGCGGCGCTCTGCGACGAGCTGGAGAAGCTGAGCGCCGACGCCGATCTGCTGCTGCACTGGTGCTATCGTCTGTCCGGCGAGGACACCCACCCTGCGCTTGAGGCCAAGTCGCCGACGCCGGCCCAGGCCGCCGCCATGGCGAACAGAGCGCGGGTCAAACGCCTACTGCTGACCCATTTCCGCGTGCACATGGATTCGCCGGAAGGACACGCCAGCGCGCTCGCCGACCTTAAGGAGAACTTCGACGGGCCGGCCGAGATCGTCGAGGATCTCCAGACCTTCGACATCAGCGCGGAAGGCGGGCGATGACGGTCAAGAATATCCTTGCCGCCTATACCGGCGGATCGCCTTCGGGCGGCGCGCTGCGCCACGCGATCCGCATCGCCGCACACAACGACGCCTGGATAACCGGTGTCGTCGCCCGCGGCCCGTCAGCGATCGAGCGCCAACATGGCGTGCAGTTGACAAAGGTCCTGAAGCAGCAGCTTCGCGCACTCGACGAAGAGCGGGTGGCGGACATCCAGGCAGTCTTCGATAAGGTCATGAGCGATCACGGCAGACCCGAGCGCGCCGATTTCGTCGGCCTTGAGAAAACCGGCTTCTCTGAGGTTGCAGCCTTTGCACGACTGTTTGACCTGGTGGTGATGGGCAATCCGTCGCATCTCCCAAGCGATACCCACCTGGCGGCCAATCCCGACATGGTCGCCTTGCGCAGCGGCAGGCCGGTCCTCATCGTGCCTGAAGAGTTTCGGTCGCAAAATCTGTCACAACATGCGCTCATCGCCTGGGACGGAAAGCGTTCCGCCGCGCGCGCCGTCGGCGACGCCATGCCGGTGCTTGAAGAAAAACCGAAGGTAACGGTCGTGAGCGTCGCCAACACGGCGCCGCCCGGGACCGACCGTCTGATAACCAATCTGGAGCGCCACGGCATCCGCGCCGAGCTGCTGGTCCGCCCACGCAAGAAGAGCATCGGCCGGACGATCCTGCAGACGGTCGAGGACGTCGGCGCGGAAGTCATCGTCATGGGCGCTTTCGAACACAGCAAGTTCGCCCACGATCTCGTGGGCGGCGTGACCACCGATGTAATGAAACTGGCGAAGATCCCCGTCTTCATGTCGCACTGACATCGGTTTCGCGTGTGATTTGCCTCGTTAGCGGACAATCCGGTCATTCGGCCGGTTCATGACTTCGCCGGCATTGTAGTGAAACCGCCCGTCAATGGGCGCGAAGCTTCCAGCACCCGTCAGATTGCAAAGCGCAGCAGCACCAAGCTTGCCCAGACGATCAGGAATCCGGCCAGCAGCTGGAAGGTCGATGCCATGAGGGGAACGGCACTCGAGCGTCCAAGAGAGGCGAAGGTGACCCCGCGTGCCGCGACGCTGGAAACGGCGACCAGGCCGGTCAGGGCGGCGGTCCCCAGTCCCATGGCGATGACGGCGGCCGCGCCGGCGACCGCGATGTCCATCTGCCAGGCGATCACCAGCAGGAAGATCGCGCCGGTGCAAGGCCGGATCGCGATGCTGGCGACGAGCATGGCGGCGTCGCGCAGCGATCCCAGCGCCGCCACCTCGTCGGGGGACGGCCCGTGGGCATGACAGCCGCATTCGCCATGGGACCGGTGAGCGCTGTGGGGGCGAGCCGGGCTGGCGCTGCGTGCGAGCCTGCGAGCGCCGCGCCACACGAGAACCAGCCCGACAAAGGCAATGGCAAGGTAGCTGGCAGGCGCCAGAACGTTCTCTGCGAGCGCAGTCATCCGACGAGCCGAGACCTCAAGCAGGGCAAAGCCGCCGTAGACAAGGGCGATGGCCCACACCGCCTGCGCGGCGCTGGAAGCCAGCGCAACGCCCAGCAGCCGGGTTGTGGGAACCGCGGTCCCCAGGCCGACGCCGCCGATCAGGTATTTGCCATGGCCCGGCCCCACCGCATGGACGAAACCGTAAGCGCCGGCCGCGCCGAGCAATGCGGCAACCGCACCCGCTTCGCCCGACCGCAGCGCGCGTACCGCCGAAGCCATCTGGTTCTGGAAGGCGCGCTGCTGCTCGACGGCCCAACTCGTCACGCCACTAACATCCACGCTGAGTGTGATGGCCAAAGCGACGACCGTGATCGCAATGAAGACAGCCGCTACCCGCATTGCACGACGATCCTATCCGCAAAAAGCGCGCCGACATCGGTGATATCAGGAGTTTCCTCCCTGCCGAGTTTCGCCAGGGCGGTCTGCAACTCGGCCTGCTGCTCATCCGCGTTGAATGGAATCACCCGGGCCGAGCAGTCGCCGACGCGGCCCACCATCTTCGGCCGATTGGTGACAAAGAAGGCGTAGTAGTAGGTGGCCTCATAGAAGGCGACTTCCACATGCTGCTTTCCCAGTTGAACCGGCGTGGCAAGCCGCCGGGTGAAGGTCGCCAACAACCGCCCGTCAACCAGCCGCGCGTCGAGGTTCGTCGGCAGATCGAGCGCAACCCCCGCGCCATCGACAGACAAATGGGCCGAGCCTTCGAAATCCTCCGGCCAGTCCCCCAACAATCGGATCAGTTCGAGGCGATCTTCCTCGTCGAGACCGCCTTTCTCGTTCAGGCTCAGGCCATAATCCGACAGCAGGTAGAGCGTTTCGAACTCGTCGATAAGCCAGGTGACCTCCAGCGCCTCCAGCTTGGTGCGGTCTGTGACCACGAAATCGACGCCGCCATCGACGAAGACATGTGGATGCGCCAGAACCGCAGTTGCGGGAACGGTAAGCGCCGCCGAGAGGACGGCGGCGCACAGCAGACCGCTCCGGAGCTGCGGCATGGCGGCGGCGGCGGTCATGATCTATGCGCCCTACCTCACGAACCCAGCGCCTGAGCCAGCGTCGTCGCGTTGTAGCGCATCATGTCAAGATAGGTCGCGGCCGGGCCGTCGGCGCCGGACAGCGCATCGGAGTAGAGCGTGCCGCCGATGGCGGCACCGGTCTCGTTTGCGATCTGCTGCAGCAGCCGGTTGTCGGTGATGGATTCGACGAAAACGGCCGAAATGCCCTCTTTGCGGATCTGGGTAATGATCGCCGCGACATCCGCCGCCGAAGCCTCCGATTCGGTGCTCATGCCCACCGGTGCTTCAAAAGTCAGCCCGTAGCGCGCCGAGAAATACCCAAAGGCGTCATGCGAGGTCACGACAGTGCGCGAACTTTCGGGCAGCGCCGTCATAAGCGCCAGGACCTCGGCGTCGAGCGCTTTCATCTCCGCGATAAAGGCATCGGCATTGGCACGGTAACTTTCGGCATTGTCCGGATCGGCCGCAGCCAGCGCCTCGGCGATGTTGCCCGCATAGATCACGCCATTGGCGAGGTTCTGCCATGCGTGCGGATCGAATGCGCCATGGTGATGGCCGTGATGATCGTGATCGGCGTGTTCTTCGCCTTCATGCTTATCGTGTTCATCATGCTCGGCGTGCTCTTCGCCCTCATGCTCCTTGTGGTCATCATGTTCGGCATGCTCTTCGCCCTTATGTTCCTCGTGGTCATCATGTTCGGCGTGCTCTTCGCCCTCATGTTCCTCGTGGTCATCGTGTTCGGCGTGCTCTTCGCCCTCATGCTCCTCGTGGTGCTCGTCGCCTTCGGCGAAGGCGATCGCCTCTACCCCATCGGTCGAGACCACGCGCACGCCATCGAAGTCGGAAGCTTCGGCCAGCCTGTCGATCCAGCCCTCGAACTCAAGGCCGTTGACGAAAAGAAGCTCGGCCCCGCTCACCGCGCGAGCGTCGGCGGGGGTCGGCTGATAAACATGAGCATCACCGTCGGGGCCGACGAGCGTGGTCACCATCACATGCTCGCCGCCGACGCGCTCGACCATGTTGCCGAGGATCGAGAAGGTCGCAACCACGGGCATCGGCTCGCTCGAGAAGGCCGTCATGGGGCCGGCGAGCGACAGGGCAATGGCCGCGGTCGCGGATTGAAGCAGGGTTCTGCGGGTCGTCATGGGAATTCCTTTCAAACTTCGAAGTGGCGGCGCGGCAATGCCTGCGCAACAAGACCGCCCGCCGGGCCGAGCACCAGCGACACCCCATAGGCCACACCGGCCATGAGGATGATCGCCGGCCCGGACGGCAGGCTGTAGTGGTAAGAAAGCAAAAGGCCGCTCATGCTCGAAAGCACGGCGATGGCAATCGCAGCGGCTATCAGCCCGCCGATGCTGACGGTCCAGAAGCGTGCGGCCGCGGCGGGCAGGATCATGATGCCGACCGCCATAAGCGTGCCGAGCGCATGAAAGCCGCCGACGAGGTTCGCCACGACGAGCGCCAAGAAAGTGAAGTGCGTAACCGCGCTGAGCCTGCTCACCGAGCGCAGGAATTGCGGGTCTGCGCATTCCAGGACCAGAGGCCGCAAGAAGACTGCCAGGGTGAGCACAGACAGGCTCGCGATCGAGCACAGCAGGATGAGCGCCGCATCATCGAGCGCCAGCACCGTGCCGAACAGCACGTGCATGAGGTCCACATTGCTGCCCCGCGTTGAGACGATTAGCACGCCCAGCGCCAGTGAGATCAGGTAGAACGCCGCCAGGCTGGCGTCCTCGCGTAGCGCCGTCAGCCGGCTGACGAAACCCGACGCCAAAGCGACGGCCATGCCGGCGATCAGTCCTCCGACGGTCATGGCGCCCAGCGAAAGGCCGGACACCAGATAGCCGACGGCGGCTCCCGGCAGAATGGCGTGCGCCATCGCATCACCGGTAAGGCTCATGCGGCGCAACATCAGGAAGACGCCGACCGGCGTGGCGCCGACCGAGATCGCGATGCAGCCGAGCAGCGCGCGGCGCATGAAGCCGAAATCGGCGAAGGGCTGGAAGACAGCGTCCCAGATCATGCGGCGTTGCGTCCGCACACATGAGGCGGTCCGGCGCAGGCCTCGCACATCTGGCGCGCGCGAAACTGGTTCTCGGTGGTGAGGACCTGCTCCGTCGGGCCATGGGCCACGAGCTCGCGCGCCAACATCAGCGTGCGGGGAAAATGCGCACGCACCGTCTCCTGGTCATGCAGCACGGCAATCACCGTGCGCCCCTCGCCGTGCCAGCGCCGCACGACATCGACAAGATCCGCCATCGTGCGCGCGTCGATCGCGGTGAAGGGCTCATCCAGCAGGACGAGCTTGGCGTCCTGCAGCAGCAGCCGCGCGAACAGCGCCCGTTGCATCTGCCCGCCCGACAGCGACCCGATGGGCCGATGCTCGAACCCGGTCAGGCCCACCGCCGCGATCGCGGCATCGACGCGCGCGCGGCGCGCCCTTCCAAGCCACCCAAAGGGACCGATCTCGCGCCACAGGCCCATGGCTACCAGATCGACCACGCTGAGCGGGAACGTAAGATCAAGTTCCGATTGCTGAGGCAGATACGCGATGTCCTCCTGGCTCAGCCCACCGAACGCCACCCGGCCTTCCAGGGGCGCGAGCACGCCCGTCACGCCCTTCAGCAGGGTCGATTTGCCCGCGCCGTTCGGGCCGACGATGGCCGTCAGGCTCCCCTCGGCGATCTCGGCCTCCAGGTGATGCACCGCCGGGTGGCGGTCATAGCCCAGGGTGAGGTTGTCAAAGGCAAGGGCGGGGGCAAGGGCGGGGGCAAGGGCGGGGGCAAGCGCGGGGGTCATAGCGCCCCCGGCGTCGAAGTCGCCCATAGGAAGCCCGCCCATAGCGCCGCGACGATGAGCGCCGCGCCCGCCAGCCTGGGTGCCGCTCCAACAAGGAGCAGCCGAAGCATCGGCCGTCCCGTCATCATGCGGGCGCCTGCCCGGCGCCGCACTCGGCGCACACGCCGTGGACCTCGATCACATGGCGCAACGGCGCGAAACCGGACTTGCCGATAACGGTCGCCAGCTTCTCCAGCAGGTCCGGCGCGACGCTCTCCTCGACCGCGCCGCAGTCGTCGCAGATCGACAGGATGGAGGCGTGCTGGTGGTTTTCGCACTGGCAGGCGATGAAGGCGTTGAGCGATTCGAGGCGGTGAACGCGCCCGCGCTCCCTCAGCGCGGCCAGCGCGCGATAGATCGTCGGAGGTGCTATTTTGGGATTACTCTCGCGCAATTCACCAAGCAGGTCATAGGCCGACAGCGGGCCGTCACGACTGCTCAAAACAGCCAGCACCTGCGCCTGAAAGGTCTCTCCGCGCCTGCTCATGGAGCGCCTCCGTTTCATGTCCGGTGTTCCATTATGTTATAACATAACATCTTGCAAGTGGCCTTCTGACAATTGCAGCGTGAGCGTTTGAGTTTGCTCGGTTCAGATGGATTGAAAACCGTGTTTCACCCCACCCCTAACCCCTGCCTACAAGGGGGATGAGGCCTGCCGCCCTCTCTGCTGTCATCCTGGCGCCGCGCATAGCGCGGTTCCGGGGATTCATTCCTCTGGGCTCTCGTCAAACTGAGAGGATCATCGTGTTGAGGGCGGAGAGGCATGGATTCCTGTGACAGGCACAGGAATGACGCGGTGGTTTTTGGCAGGCAGGTTGCCACAACACCTTCCCTCCCTTGTGGGGAGGGAATGAGGGCGGAGGTCGAACTAAGTCTGCGCGGCCGGGGATATGGCTACAGCTGAAAACAAGGAAGTTTGATCATCGTACGCTCACGTCGCCCCGGTTTATAAGATAGCCATCGGCGAGGATTCGGGTCGTGCCGATAAAACGTTCACTGCGGATGTCGGAGTCCGTCTCGTCCATCCGGGTCATTATCCAGCCCACATAAGTGGCCGAACGCAGGACGATAAACAGGTCAAGCGGACCGGTGTCGATCGCGCGCACCTGGCGATAGCCCTCAAGCAAGGCCGCCCGCAGCGCATGGTAATCGGGTTCGCGCAGGTTCTTGACCAACGTGGTGGCCAGATCGAACAGCCGGAACCCGAATCCGCCGTCGTCAAAATCAATGAACTTCAGATCGCCGCCGTCGATCATCACGTTTTCGCGCGTCAGGTGTGCGTTCGCCGCCCGCCTGAACGCGGCGAACAACCGGCGATCGGCGGGCGAAAGCGCCGGATTGTCCCAGAAGCGGCCCCATAGTGGCGCGGCGCCGACCAGGCCTTGCCGATCCCAGGCGCAACGGGTGAAGCCTTGCGGCAGGGGCCACCGGTCGCACACCTGATGCAATCGGGCCATTTCACGTCCGAGGTTGCGAAACAGCCCTTCGCGGTCGGCGACTTCAAGAGCCTCGCCCGTTCTGCCCATCGGCCTGCCCGACAGCCAGCTCAGCACATCGATCTGGATACCGTCGACCACGTGCAGGAACTCGCCGCTGGCCGAGGCGATGGGGGTGGGGACCTGGATGCCGCCGCGTGAAACGGCGTCCATCCACTGCAATTCGGACCACAGTTCACGGTTGCTGCGATAGCCCTGCCGGTGCAGGCGCAGGGCATACGCCCTGCCCTCGTGGTCGACGCGATAGACCTGGTTCTCGCGCGCCGCGATCAGCGCGGTGGTGGCGCCGTCCATTCCCCACAGAGCCAAGGCGCCTTCAACCACCGCGTTCATTCGATCAACGGTGCTTGCGCCAGAACCTCCTCCAGCGTGTCGAACAGAAGGTCGGCGTTGTCGATGGAGAACGGCATCGGAGGGCGGATTTTCAGCGTGTTCTTGTGGCGTCCCAGCTTGGAATGAAGGATGCCGCGCGCGCATCTCGTTGATGACCCGGTCGGTGAATTCGCCGGCGGGCGCCTTGCTGTCGCGATCCGCCACCATCTCCGCGCCAAAGACCATGCCCGACCCGCGCACATCGCCGATGCAGTCGAACTTGCGCTTCATCGTCTCCAGCCGGGCGCGGGCGTGCTCGCCGACCGTTTTGGCGTTGGCCATCAGGTTGTTGTCTTCCATCTCATCCAACACCGCCATGGCCGCGGCGCACGAGACCGGATTGCCGCCGAAAGTGTTGAAGTAGCGGAACGCCGAGCGAAACGCCTTCATCGTCTCGGCGCCGGTCGCCACGCCGCCCACCGGGTGGCCGTTGGCCATCGGTTTGCCCAGCGTCACGATGTCCGGCACCACCCCCATCTTCTGGTGTGCCCAGAAATGCGTGCCGGTGCGGCCGAAACCCGACTGCACCTCGTCGCATATGAGAAGCCCTCCCGCTTTGCGCACGGTCTGCGCCACCGGCTTCAGCCAGCCGTCGCGATGGTCGGGGAAACCCTCGTTCAGGAAAAACGGGCAGATCACCAATGCGGCAAAGCCACTATCGGTCTTGTTCAACTCGTCGATCTTCTCGGCCACGGCGTCGGCGAAGCGTGTGCCGTCGGGGTCGGGGTCGCGATAGCTGTCGGGAGCCGGGACGAAGCGGAAGAACTGGTCGAGGCCGAAGCCCACGGACGGGACGTTCGAGCGCGAGAGCTGGCTGACCAGGGCCGTGTTGCCGTGATAGGTGGCGTCGGTGGCGATGATGCCGCGCCTTCCAGTCACGGCCTCCGCCATGCGCAGCGCGATGTCGTTGGCCTCCGATCCCGTACAGGTCATGATCGCGGTGTTCAGCGCCGCATCCATCGTGCCGGTCAGCCGTTCGACATAATCGAGGATGGTGTCGTGCAGATAGCGGGTGTGGGTGTTGAGCGTTCCGGCCTGGCGACAGATCGCGTCGACCACGCGGGGATTGCAATGGCCTACATGGGGCACATTGTTGTAGCAGTCCAAGTACCGGCGCCCGTCCGCGTCCCACAGCCATACGCCCTCGCCCATCACCACATGGACGGGCTCGGTATAGAAGGTGGGAACGTTCGGCCCCAGCAACCGCTCCCGATCCCGGATCAGTTCCTCGCTGCTTCGCCTCATCGCTTGCGACCTTTCGCGTTCCTCTCGCAACAAGACCGGCGCGCAGGCGCCGGTCTTGTCAATGCTTGATAGGCCGTTGCCTATTGCTTGGGCTTGTAGACCACCGGCTCTCCGATCTCCCAGCCGGCTTCCCGGTAGTAGCGCTCGGCTCCCGGATGCAGGCGGCTGGCAATCAGCTCAAGCGCATTTTCCTTGTTGATCGTCGAGGGCATCCACTGGGCGGTCTCGTGAATCTCGCCGATGTTCTCCCAGATCGCCTTGGTGACCTGGTAGACCACCTCCTCGTCCACATGCATGCCGGCCGAGAAGTTGACGATGGCGCCATGGGTGCGGCTCGCTGCGTCGTTGACCTGGTTGTCGCCATAGGCGTCCGGCGCGATCTCGTTGAAGGTACCACCGATGAAGGCCCGGTCGGGCAGCTTGGACACGTCCACGTCAAGGAGGCGGATTTCCTTGGTAAGCGAGAACTGCTGGATCGACGGCGACGGCACGTTGGTCGGCAACACGATCACGTCGATCTTGTCGTCCTGAAACGCCTGGATCGCGGCGTCGAAGCCGAATTCCTGGACGTCCATGTCGCCCGCCTCAAGCCCGGCGACGGCCTTAAGCGTGCCGAGCACCACGCCCTTCGCCGCCCCGCCGGGGGGGCCGGCGAAGACCTTCTTGCCTTTGAGATCGGCCAGGGTCTCGATGCCGGAATCGGCGCGGGTTACGTAGTGGTACGGACCGATCTGGTAGGAGAAGATCATGCCGATATTCTTCTCAAGCTCCGGTCCGTTGGTGAATTTGGCGTAGGGGCCCATGTGGTTGACGAGCAGCCAGTTGATCGTCGGCGAGCCGAACAGGAAGTCGACGCTGCCGTTCGCCGCATCGACAAAATGCTTCGTCGCCGCGCCGGTTGCGCGCACCTGGAACTCGATGCCTTCGAGATGGGTGTTGACCACCTTCGAGATCGCCGTGTTGACCACGAAGGGCGACATGCCCGGCGCGATCGACGTGACCTTGTAGATGTCGGCCAGCGCGGTTGTGGCAAGCATGCCGGCGGCCAGTGCGCCGGCAGCGGCCAGTCGCGCGGTTTTAGACAGAATGTGTTTCATGGTTTCCTCCCTAGGGCTTTCAGGTCTTGTTGTTGGAAAGTGACGGCATCAGCCGCGCCGAAAACAGGCCGACCAGCACGGCCGCAATCGAGGCGGGCACCCACAGCACCGCGATCGGAAACATGGCGGCCGCGCCGATGACGATCCGGATGGCCGATTGGGCGCCGCCCAGCCGTCCGAGGATCGGGTCCGCTCCGCCCAGTGCGGTGGCCAGCATCCAGATCGCCGCCAGCAGGCGGATCACGGTGAATGTCAGCTCGCTCCAGCTGAACTCGCCGGCGACCAGCAGCAGCGAGGGTGAATAGACGAAGACATATGGCACCAGAAGGCCGACGACGGAGATGCGTAGCGCCACGAAAGCCGTGCGCAGCGGATGTCCGCCGGCGATCGGTGCGGCCACGTAGCAGCCATAGGCGATCGGCGGCACGATGGAAGAATAGACGGCGAAGTAGAGCACGAACATGTGCGCGGCCAGCGGCAGCACGCCGGCCTTGATGATCGCCGGTGCGATCATGATGGCGATGATCAGATAGGCCGGCAGGGTCGGCAGGCCCATGCCGAGGATCAACGCGCCGAACATCGCCAGGATCAGGGCCATGATCAGGTAGTTGTCGCCGAACGAAGCAATCGAAGTGGCAAACCGGATAGCAACGCCGGTTTCGTTGATCACCGCCAGCACGACGCCGATTACGGCGACGGCCAACATGATGCGCGCCGCCGAAATGCCGCCCTCCGCCAGCGCATGGGCGACGCGCATCGGTTCGCGCCGGAATCGCGGATTAAGCACGAAGCCGGTGGCGATGGCGGTGATGACGCCGACCAGCCCGGCGGTCGCCGGCGACTTGCCGGAGATGAACGTGAACATCAACGCGGCGATCGGCAGTACCACCAGCAGGGAATCGAGCCAGTCGCGGGGTGTCAGCGTCGGCACCTCGTCCTTGGGCAGGGTCTTGATGTCGAGCCGGATGGCTTCGGCATAAACCTGGGCGAACAGGCCGATATATTTGAACAGAGCCGGCAGCGCAGCGGCCAGGATGACCAGCGCGAACGGCATGCCGACCAGGTCGGCCATCACGAACACGGCAGCCGCCATGATCGGCGGGGTCAGTTGGCCGCCGGACGAGGCGGCGGTCTCCACCGCGCCGGCGAAATTCGCGGAAAATCCCTGGCGCTTGATCATCGGGATGGTGAAGACGCCGGTGCCGGCTATGTTGGCGGCGACCGAGCCGCTCATCATGCCGAACACCGCGCTGGCGACGATGGCCGCATGCGCCGCCCCGCCCCGGATGCGCGCGGTCAGCGCCGTGGAGATGTGGATCAGGCTCTCGCCCGCCCCGGTGCGCTCCAGCACCGCGCCGAAGATCAGGAAGATTAGCACATTGTCGGCGACCAGCCCGGTGATCCGGCCGAACACGCCGTCGAACGAGTACCAGACGATCTGCAGAAAATCGCGGATGTTGACGCCGAAATGTTCCAGCAGGCCGGGCAGCCAGGGTCCCGAAAACGCAAAGACGATGAAGACCAGGGCCATGACGACCAGCGACCAGCCCCAGGCGCGCACGGTCAGCGCGATGAGCGACGCTATACCCGCGATGCCCGCCGTCACGTTCATCGGCGTGGCGATGTAGAAGCCGGTCCAAAGTTCCTCGCGGACCTGAAAGAACCACCAGCTCGACCACACGAATGCAATGACCAGCACGGCGTCGATCAGCCATCCCGCCCATGGCGCCGGGCCGAACCGGCGACCCCGGGAAAGCGGCTGGGTCATCAGGACGATGGCGGCGGAAATGGCGATCACCGAGAACCGCGCGTTGGCTTCGTCGATGACGAGGAAGGCGATGACATAGATGATCGCCAGCGCGAACACGCCGGCAAGCACGTACCCCGCCTTCTCGATGGCGGTTTTCGGCCGGTGCGTTACGGCCTCGGTGAACGTGGATTGCGCGCTCACCGCATGATCTCCGCCAGGTCGAGCAATTGCTCGTTGTGTTCGGTGATCTTCTGCAACAAGCGCATGAACTCGGCGCATTCGGCGCGCGTCAGGGTTTCGACGACTACGTCGTTGCGGGCCGCCGCGCGAGCAAGCGTGTGGTCGTGCAGCTTGCGCCCCTTGTCGGTCATTTCCAGATCCACCGACCTTGCGTCTTCTTCGGACGGGCGTGTCCTGATCAGGCCGTCGTCCGCAAGTTTGTGGACAATCCGGCTGAGTTGGCCCTTGTCCATCAGCAGCAGCCGGCCAATCCGGCCGGTGCGCACCGGCTCCATGGCGTTCGTCAGGCCCAGGACGCGCCATTCGTTGAGGCTCAGGCCAAATTCGCTACGCGTCCACCGATTGCCGGAACGCTCGTTGACCGCGACCAGGCGCGCCAGCCGGAACGTCAGCATGTCCGTGATCTGACTGACTGGCGGGTGTACCCGCAGTTGGTCCGCTTGCGTCGCGGCTTCGGCTTCAGACGGTCTCACCTGTTGTCCTCCCTGGGGGGACCTTGGCAAAGGTCGTTGACAAAATCAACGAAAAAGTTGAATTTGTCAACTAACTGCTGCCCGGCCCCCCGGGATATGCATCCTACCAACCTGGAACCGGAGCCCGCTGTGACCACACTTCATGCCGACGACATTTGGCACGGCGGGGTGATCGACACCCTGGATCGTGACCACCCGGCCGGTGAGGCGATCGCGGTCAAGGACGGCCGCGTCCTGGCGGTGGGCCGCGACGCCGACATACTCAATCTTGCCGGTCCCGACACCCGCCGCCACGCACTAGGCGGCAAATTTCTGATGCCGGGATTGGTCGAGAGCCACGCCCATGCGCTGTGGGGCGCGTGCCGGGATTTGTTCGACGTCTTCGTCGGCTATGGGGCGAGCTTCGAGGAACTGATGGCGGCGGTGAAACAGCGTGCGGCCGCACTGCCCACCGGCGGGTTGGTCTATGGCGGCCCTTGGCGGCTCGACATGCGTGAGCGCATGGGCGCCAGCCCGCGCGAAACGCTGGACGCGATCGCGCCGGCCCACGCGGTCGTGCTGCACGATGTCACGCAACACAGCCTGTGGTGTAACTCGCTCGCACTTCAACAGGGCGGCATCGACAACACCAGCCCGGACGTCCCCGGCGGCGTCATCGAGCGCCATCCCGCGAGCGGCGAACCAAACGGCATCCTGGCGGAAAACGCATGTCGCCCGATCAAACAACTGATGGAGCGCACGCACGCCCAACTGGACGAGGCGGCACGCTATTTCGTGGCGTATTTCAACCGCCTCGGCATCACCGCTTTCAAGGAGCCGATGGCCTACGAGCCGGATTTGAGGGCGTACAAGGCCGCCGATGAACGCGGAGAACTGACCTTGCACGCCGCCGCGCACCTAACGCGTTCAAGCCCGTTCACTCCCGACGGCGTTCCCTACGAGACGCTGGAGGAATGGCGGCGAGCTTACGCGTCGCCCAACCTGCGCACCGGTTTCGCCAAGCTGTTTCTCGACGGCGTTGCGCCAAGCCTGACCGCCTCCTTCCTGGAGCCCTACCTGCCGGAAACCGGCTACGACGCGGCATCCCATGACCCCGACGCCACGCTGCTGATCGCGCCCGGCGAACTGAACGACACGGTGAGCGAACTCGATCGGCGCGGCTTCGTCGTCAAGATGCACGCCGTCGGCGACAATGCGGTTCGCGCGGGATTGAACGCGATCGAGGCGGCGCGAACCCGCAACGGCCCAAGCGGCCTGCGCCACGAGATCGCCCATTGCCCCTTCGTGCAAGACAGCGACGTTCCACGTTTCGCCGCGCTCGGGGCCATCGCGGAAGTTTCGCCCAAAATCTGGTTCCCCAACCCCGCCACCGCGGCCCAGGTCGCCGTGCTTGGCCGCGAACGCACCGAGCGCTGTCACCGCATCAAGGATCTGCTCACCGCCGGCGCGCAAGTCACCTATGCATCGGACTGGCCGGCGGCCGCGCCCGACGCCAATCCCTGGATCGGACTGGCCGGCATGATCTCGCGGCGCGATCCTACCGGCCGATTTGCCGGAACGCTGGGCGCGGGGCAGGCGATTGCGCTCGACCAGGCCATGCCCATATTCACCATCAACGGCGCGCGTTCGCTGGGCATGGAAGCCGACACCGGCTCGCTGGCGCCGGGCAAGTGGGCGGATTTCATCATCCTCGATCAGCCCCTTGCCAAGCTGACGCCGGAGCAGATCGGCACCACCGAGGTTGTCGAGACCCGCTGGAAGGGCCGATGCGTCTTCGAACGATGACCACTTCGCGCCTGCCACATGGGTGGTGGCGCCCAGGCGTCCTTGGACCGCGCCGGCCGATTTGGCCGGTAGACGGGAGGAAAGCGCCACAAGCGTGACCGCAAGCCGCAGCCGCTATCGCCGGGCCGGCGACATAGGACATTAGCCTCTGTTATCGATAAATGCCGCAAACGCATCTTTGTAATCGGGACCTAAGCACCAAAAAGTTCCGTCTTTTGTTAGGGGAGTTCGTCGACCCGAGGAGACGGACATGAGGAAGCCACGGCATGGCGCAGGCTGACCCCTGCCTCAGCGGGGGAGAGAATGCATCGTCGCTAACGCCTCAATGCCGCTGATCAGTGAGCTCACGGCCTCGCGGGATAACCACGCCAACTTTCGAACTGTCGAGCGAAAGATGGTCTTCAAAAACATCAAAGTCGAAACCTGTTGACGGCCCCAAGATGCGCATTCGTGCGGACCGGGCGTTCTTTTAGAAGTCAACTTTGTGCCCGTTCCAGAGCCTGAAGAATTTTTTCCGGCGTGATCGGCAACGAAGTCATCCGCACGCCAATCGCGTCGTTGAGCGCATTGGCAAGCGCTGCACCAACGCTTGAAGTGATAAGCTGTGTTACGCCCTTTACTCCGAAGGGTCCGGTGGGATCGGTCGATTCCGCCACAATGCACTCGATCTGCGGCATGTCGGCTGCGGTCAGCAGTTTGTAGTCGACCAGATGGTGGTATTTCGGCGCGCCGGCGTCATCGTAATCGAGACCGGGTTCTACAGTCGCCATGCCCAGTCCATGAAAAACGTCGCCCTCAATCTGGCCTTCCACGATGGCCGGATTGATAGGTTTACCGCAATCCACCGCCACAGCGATCTTGCCGATCTTGAATTCGCCGGTGTCGCGATTGACCGAAACATCAAGATTGACCGCACAAAACGGGTATGTGATCGAGCCGCCCGGCGACGCATGGAATCCGGTCTCGTCGGCCAGATGGGTTTGCGGATCGTAGATGCCGGTGCCGAAGACCGCAGAACCCTCCTCCTCGTAGATGTGTTCGGCAATTTCAGCCATGGTAATCGCGATGTTCGGATTGGCGCTGGAGACGATGCAGCGGTTTTCGATCGACAGTTCGGAACGCGGCGTGTCCAACATCTTTGCTGCGGCGTCGAGCAACTTGCCCTTCGTCTTGTCCGCAGCAAGCTTGACCGCCATGCCTGACGTTATGGCGCCGCGGCTGGCGTAGAGGCCTAGATCATACGCGGCGTCATTGGTATCGCCAGAATGCACCGAGACCTGGTCGATTGGCACACCCAGCGCATCGGCGGCGATCTGAGCCATGGTCGTGTCATAGCCGGTACCGATTTCGGCACCGCCGACCGTCGTATGAATGCTGCCATCCATGTTCATCTTGATCGTGGCGGCCGAGACATCGGAATTGTTGTAGTAAGCACCGCGCCAGCCGCTTTCGCCGAACCCGATCGCCATCCCCCTGCCTTGATCGCGGCCGGCGGGTTTTTCGCCTTCAAGTGCCCGGTCGGCAGCTTCGATGCATTGGGTCAGTTCGCAGGATGAAAAGTAGCTGCCCGAGACGGAGGTATCACCCTGTCGGTTGGCATTGTTCAGTCGGAACTCGACCGGGTCGAGTTCCAACCTTTCCGCAATCATGTCGATCTGCGATTCAAGCGCAAATCCCAATTGCGGGCCGCCATAACCGCGGTAGGCGGTGGCCACCGAGGTATTGGTCAGAACGCCATAGCCGTCATAGCGGTAGTTCTCGATGCGGTAGTAGTTGGATGCCTTCCACCCCAGCGACCCCATCACGGCTCCGGTCTGGCTGGTATAGGCGCCACCATTGAGGATAGCGGTCACATGACGCGTGGTTATCATCCCATCTTTGATGCCGGTCTTGATGCGCACCAACGCCGGGTGGCGGGTGGCCGACGCGTAAAACTCCTCCTGCCGGGAGAACAGCAGTTTGACCGGCCTCCTGGCCTTTTTGGACAGGTAGGCCGCGATCACATCATGCGGAAACAGGTCGGTTCGGCTGCCAAAGGCACCACCGACACCGACGCGGTTCACCCGCACCTTGCTCAAGGGCAGGTCGACCGCTTTTGCCAGAAACCGCTTCACGATGTGCGGTGACTGGGTCGAAGTCCACACCGACAGCGAATCGTCATTGCCCCAGTTAGCTACACAGCCATGCACCTCCATGCATACATGGCATTGGCGCTGCGTCTCGAACTCGTCTTCAAACACGTGGTCGGCTTCGGCGAAGCCCTTTTCGACATCGCCGAACTCGGTGTGGTTTTCCGCGGCAATGTTGGTGCCCTTGTCTTTATGAAGGACAATTGCGTCAGGTTTCATCGCCTCGATGGGATCGAGGACAAATGGCAGAACCTCATAGTCGACGTCGATAAGCGAAAGGGCTTTTTCAGCCGTCTCTTCGTCAACGGCCGCAACCGCCGCAACCTCGTCGCCGACATAGCGTGCACGGTCGTGGCAAAGGGCGAACTGGTCGCCGTGGGTAGAATAACCGATCTTGAACGGAACGATGTCGCGGAAGGTGATGACGGCTTTGACGCCCGGCAGGCTCTCGGCGCGCGACACATCAATGCCACGGATACGGGCGTGCGGATGCGGGCTGCGCAAAATCTTGCCCCACAACTGCGAGACAAGCGGAACATCCTCCATGTATTGTTCCTGCCCGGTGACCTTACGCCACGCATCTGTTCGTCCCAACCTGGCGCCCACATTGTCGACTTCATGCACTCCTTCTTGCGGAACCATCTCGGCGCCTGCATCGTGGTGCTTCAACATGGAACTACGCCTCCATCGTGCCGGCGGCAGCGAGCGCTGCATCGACTATCTTGACATAGCCCGTGCAGCGGCAAAGGTTGCCGCGCAGATAGTGCCGAACTTCTTGCTCGCTCGGATCGGGATTTTCGGCCAGAAGCGCGTTGATCGTCATGATCATGCCGGGCGTGCAAAAGCCGCATTGCACCGCTCCCAGCTCAGCGAAGCTTGCCTGCACCGGGTTGAGTTTTGAGCCGTCCGACAATCCTTCAACCGTGGTCACATTCTCACCTTCCAGTTCCGCGGCGAGACTCAAGCAAGATAAGATAGCGCGACCATTCACGCTGACGGTACAAGCGCAGCAATCACCCGTACCGCACCCGTATTTTGTCCCAGTCAGGCCGAGCTGATTTCTTAGTGCTGAAAGAAGCGTCTCGTTGGCCGACACGAGCAGTTCCGTCGGTTCGCCATTAACCTGAAACCGCACGGCGATTTTCTCGTTTCGATCTTCAGGCCGTTCGCTCATTGGGCTGGACTCCGTTCAACTGCCGCGAGAATCGACTGCCTCAAGGCAGCGCCCGCTATCTTCCTGCGGTAATCGGAGGTCGAGCGAAGGTCGGTGATCGGGCTGATGCGCTCGGCCGCCATTGCTGTTGCTTCACCTATTGTCTGATCATCCATTGGCTTCCCCTCGAGAAACGCCTCGATATCGGGCATTCGCAGCACCGTAGGCGCAACCGCGCCAAACGATATCCTCACATCGTGGAAATTACCGTCGCGCAGACTGAATACGGTTGCGACCGAGATCTTGGCCAGATCCTCGGCGGTGCGGGTGATGCGTACGAAACCGGAATGATAGTCCGTCGACAGCGGCGGTAAAGTAATGGTTTGCAGCAACTCGTCCGGCCGCCGGACCGTTTTGCCCGGGCCGACAAAGAAATCGATCAGCTTCAGTGTTCGCGTCCCCGAGGCCGACCCCAACACCACGTGGGCGTTTTGCGAAAGCAGCGGCGGAATGAAGTCGCCGGCCGGAGAGGCGTTGCAGATATTGCCGCCGACCGTTCCCATGTTCAGCAACTGCACATTGGCAAAAAGATGGGCCACATCGCGCAACACCGGGTAGTAGCGTGCCACATCGGGTGAATCGTGCAGGGCCCTGATCGACGCAAGCGCCCCGATCGCAAGACCGTTCTCGGGATCGAACTCGATCCGATTGAACGCGTCGACCTTGCCGATGCCGATGACAATCGAAGGCGTGGCCGTACCGCATTTCATATTCACCAGCAGGTCGGTCCCGCCTGCCAGAACTTCCGCCTTATCGCGATACCGGTCGACTAGGGACAAGGCCTCGTCGAACGTGTCGGGGCGGAGAAGCAGGAATTCTGGAAGCACTCGGGTCGACATGCGGGTCTCGTGTTGGGAGGTGACGTTTCACAACCGTGGCTGGTGAAGTACGTGCCGGTTTCTGCCGGGCAGCGTTCGCCGTACAGGCCGATCGCCTCCAATCGCGATCATGCGCAGGCAAGCTTCTGGTAGAGTGACTTCACATTGTTTTCGATGACGTGGTGCAGCATGTACTCCTGTCCGATATCGACCGAGTACCGGTCGCGTATCTTACAGTTCTCGATGCAGTCCGACTCACTCATTCCACGCGCCATGCAGTCGGCAACATAATACTGCCATTCGTGCAAAACCGCCATTTGCGCATCAATGCGGTCCGGTCCACACACTGGTCCGTGGCCGGGAACAATGAACTCCAGATCCAGCTTTTTCAGCGATTTGAGAGAATCGATCCATTGGTTGATGTTGGATGTGTAGTGCCACGTCTGGACACCGTTGAAGATGTTGTCGGAAGCAAAAAGCGTCTTCTTCTGTGGAATGTAGACGGCAATCTGTCCGGGCGTGTGACCGGGCGTTGCAATTAACTCAAAGGTCAGGTCGCCCAAGCGCAGTGTCGCATCCGCGCTGAACGTAACCGTGGGCTGGTTCATATCCGCGAAATATGCCTCCTCGTCGGGAAACAGACCAATGCCGTCCGGGTCGTCGGTAGGCACCGCCTCCTTGGCATATTCGTAAGGATTGATCTCCGGATAAACGGTCATGAATTCCTGCAGGACGTAGTCATGCGAAATTACGGTGCCGGCTCCTTTAAAAAAGTAGTTTCCGAAGATGTGATCGACGTGATGTTCGGTATTGATCAGATAGACGATCGGGCCGTGGCTTTCGGCGGCTTTGCGCATTTCTACCGCCCTGGTCGGCAGCTGCGGCGTATCTATCACAACGACGCCTTCGCTGGTGACCACAAAGCCCGGATTGCATCCGCGCACGTCGGTTTCGGCGAAAACGCCATCTGTCACTTCCCGTATCATAAGCGCATTCACCCACTTTAACTCGAAATACGTCTAACGCCCCTCACCGCTGCAACTTCTGGACTTTTTGCGCGGATTTCCAAAACCGGTTTCCACAAGCGGACGGGTTTTGCCGCTCAGGAATCTGCTCGGCGAGACCATCTTGTAACTATATAGCAAAATTGTTGCTGTCAACACAATGTCTTCCCAAATGCATGTCGCGCAACCTGATTTTGATGTAAAATCGCGGATCAAATCGCCCGATCATCGGTTAGCTATGTGAAGTGTTCACAAGTGTGCGGCGTTGGTTCGACTCCGAACATAGATCCATAACTTATTATTATAATTGAGTTTTATTGACACCTCCTAGCACCAGAGACGCCTCGGTCAACAAAGCGGATAACGGTGGAATCCAAAAAAATGTGGACATATCAAAATTTGTGATTTAATAACAAATCGATTATCGCTAGGCCTTGCCTCCAGCGAGGCACATGGGGGTGCGATAATCGGAATGGATTCAGGGAGGTGATAATGAGCAGTTCGATCGAACGCGATTCCAAAGTATCACGCCGCAAGTTTCTTGCGGGCTCGGCAGTCGGTGTGACAGGATTGACTGCCGCCGGCGTTCTGGCATCAGCAAACGCGGGAAAGGCCGCCGACGGAGAGCCAATCCCCATCGGCGCAGCGGTGCCACTGACCGGCTGGGCGGCAGCAGACGGCATCGAATACAAGCGTGGCCTGCAGTTGGCGGCGGAGGAGGTCAATGCGTTAGGAGGCATTTTGGGCCGGCCGATCGAGTTCCATTTTGAGGATACCAAGGTCATGGGCCCGGACAATGTGGTCCCGGCGATGCAGCGCCTGATCGACAGGCACAATGTCCATGCGATCATCAACGGCTATAACGGCAGCACCGGAACCGCGGAGTATGATCTGATCGCCGATGACGGGGTGATCTACATTCATGCCAATACCGATGTTCAGCATCACAACGCGCTGGAACGCGATCCGGAGCGATATCAGACGATCTTCATGAGCGATCCGGCCGAGGTCTGGTACGGTGAAGGTCTGCTCAGCTTCCTGAAAAACCTGACCGAGTCGGGCCAGTTCAAACCTGAGAACCGCAAGATTTCACTCATTTTGGGCTCCGACACCTATGGCGCGGTTATCGGCTCGGGAATTTCCGACAACGCAGCGAAATACGGGTGGGAGATCAACCTGACCGAGACCGTGTCCTACGGCACGTCGGAATGGGGCCCCATCGTCTCGAAACTGCGGAGCGACCCACCTGGTGTGGTCGCATTCACGCACTGGGTGCCTCAGGACCTGGCGCAGTTCATGCTTCAGTTTGCGCCCAACCCGACCAACAGCCTTGTCTACATGCAGTACGGGCCGTCGATCGCCGCCTTCCGCGAAATTGCCGAGACGGCATCGGAAGGGGTGATCTATTCGTCTGTAGCGCAGTCCTTGCAGGACGAAATGGGCTTGGCCTTCATGGAGCGCTATCGCGGCAAATACGGTTCGGAAGGAACGAGCCCGCTCAACGGCGCCATCCCTTACGACTCGGTGTTCATGTACGCGTCTTCGGCAGCGATCGCCGGTGGCACGGGCGAACCGGGCGAGATCGAACAAAACCGCAAGATTGCCGATGTTCTGCGGCGTTCCATCTATCGCGGCGTTATGGGAACCACCCGGTTCTTCCAAAACTGGCAGGCGGGAGTACCCTATCCCGATGCCACGGACGACCCGTCGCTGGGCATGCCGCACCAGTATTCGCAGATCCAGGACTGGAAGAGAGATGCGGTTATCATCGCTCCCTCTCCCTATGAAACGGCGCCATTTGAGATGCCGCCATGGATGACTGGCTGACCTATGGATGCCGAATCCCGATCCGATGAAGTAAGGGATTTATTGCGGTGCCAGGGCGTGACGAAGAAATTCGGCGCCCTGGCAGCCGTGGACGATCTGAATTTTACCGTGAAGGAAGGCGAAGTGCTTGGCGTTGGCGGCCCCAACGGTGCAGGTAAGACCGCGCTGTTCGACGCCATCTCGGGCGTTAATCCGAGCACTTCGGGAGTGATTGAGTTCGACGAGGTGCGCATCGAGCGGATGCCGCCCGACCAGGTTTGCAGCATCGGCTTGTCACGAACCTTTCAGCTCAATTCCGGTTTTGACAGTTTGACGGTGCTCGAGAACCTGATGATCAGCTGCTACTTCGGCGCTTCGAAACGAAAAATACCCGGGGCGTTCTTCGACGCGAAAACCAGGGATGAAGTAACCGAAACCATGGAATTTGTCGGTTTGGCTGATTTCGCTCACGAAGAGGTGCGCAATCTGCCGGTCTATCAACGCAAGTTGCTGATGATCGGTTCAGCCATGTCGCGCAAGCCAAAGCTGCTGATGCTTGATGAGCCTGTCGGCGGACTCAATCCTTCTGAAATCGACAAAATCCTCGAACTGGTAGAACGCATTTCGGCGCGTAGTGTCACGGTCATGCTGATCGAGCACGTGATGCGCTTCTTGATGCATCTGAGTGACCGGGTACTCATCTTGAACCGGGGCAGGCGTTTGTTCGAAGGCCTGCCGAGCGATGTATTGAGCGACCGGAATGTCGTCGAAGTCTATCTCGGCGAGCGATCGGCAAACGCATTGCGCAGCCAGATGAGCACGTGATGGGCGAGGCGTTCCTCAAACTCGACAACATCCGGTGCGGCTATGATGGCCAGGACGTCATCAAAGGGGTGTCGATGGATATCGCGCGTGGCAGCGTGCTCGGGCTTGTCGGCCCGAACGGCCACGGCAAGACGACCATACTTAGGGCAATATCGGGTTTGATCAAACTGCGCGACGGCAGAATCAGCCTCGGCGGCGAGACAATCAGCGGATCATCCGCGGACAGAATCGTCGCGAGCGGCATCGCCCATACGCCGCAAGGCGATCTGGTCTTCCCCGAAATGACCATAAACGAAAATCTCCTGATGGGCGCCTATCTTCCGCGAGCGCATGCGCATCGAAAAGAGAGGCTGCGTTACGTCCATGAACTCTTCCCCAGGCTGAAAGAACGTAGCAACCAGATCGCCAGTGGATTGTCCGGCGGCGAACGGCGCATGCTTGGCGTCGGACGCAGCCTGATGACGGACAGCGAAGTGCTGATGATGGACGAACCGTCGTTGGGGCTGGCGCCGCTGATTATCGATCAGATTTATGACGTTATCCGCTCCCTGAAGTCGGAGGGGCGGACCCTGATCATCGTTGAAGAGAATGTGAGCCGGCTGACCGATCTGGCAGATGAGATCCATCTTCTGGACGACGGCCATGTCATCTGGCGTGGCAATGGCGAGGAGCTCGTCAGCGACGACGTACTCATGAGGACCTATCTCGGTGGTTAGCAGCGATAAATTGCACTCACCGTCGGTCTGGGCAGGCAGGTAGATGGAAACCGCGGTGCTCGTCATTCTGGGCGGACTGACGTTGGGCGGCATGTATGCGCTCAGCGCGATCGGCCTGTCGCTGATCTGGGGCGCGCTCGGCATGCTCAACATGGCGCATGGGGCACTGCTGGCGATCGGCAGCTACGCGTGTTTCGCCATATTCACCTACCTGGGCATATCGCTGATCTTCGCCGTGCCGCTGGCGATGATCGCCGGCGGAATCGTCGGGCTGGCGATCTATGTGGTGATCGTCAGGCACATGTTCCGGCATCCGTCTTTCGAGACGAACATCATCATCGCAACGATCGGCTTGGCTATCGTTTCGGAAAATCTGATTCTGAGATTTTTCGGAGCCTATCCCTACAAGCAGCCGCTTTCGATCCAGGGCGGGTTTCGTATCGGCGAAATCTTCGTTCCTTATCAAAACCTGATCATCCTGGCGTGTTCGTCGGTGCTGGTCGCGATCGTCGGTGTCTTGTTGCAGAACACCAGGATGGGGCGGGCGATCCGGGCAACGGCGATGAACAAGGATGCGGCGCTGTTGATGGGGGTTCCGATAGGCCGGGTTTACGCGCAGGTCATGGTCTTTTCGGGATGCCTGGCTGCTGTGTCCGGGATCATGTTGAGTACAATCACGACGCTATCGCCGACCATGGGTGACTCGCCGATGATCAAGGCGTTCATCATCGTGGCAGTGGCCGGACTCGGCAATGTCTACGGTGCGTTCTACGTCGCCATCGGCCTGGGCGTGCTGGAGGCGGTATTTCAATACGGTATAGGTGTGAGATTTGCCTTTCCGGCACTTCTCCTACTGGTGATCGTGTCGTTGATCTGGCGGCCATACGGCTTCTTCGGATCGAAAACGGTTGTCAGAAACTGATCGGAACGTGGCAGATGACGGTGCAGACTAGGCCAACCCATCGACGATCGGCTGCTTCGCCGGATTATCTGATTTTGATCGCGCTTCTGGCGGTCGGCATCGTGCTGCCCTATTTCATGGACAGCCGATATGCCATGTCTCAGCTCACGCTGTTCTTGATCTGGGCAACGGTTGTCAGCCAATGGAACATCGTCATGGGCTTTGCGGGCATCTTCTCGCTGGCCCAGCTCGTTTTGTTCGCGGTCGGCGGCTACACGGCTGCCATTCTGGGCAAATATTTCGGTACGGATATGTTTCTCGGTACCCTGCTCGGAGGCGCAGCAGCAGTATGTGCCAGCCTGTTGATCGGTTTCGCGTGTTTGCGGCTTAGGGGGATTTATGTCGCTCTGCTGACTTTTGCGATCGCCCAGGCGGCATTTCTGCTGATCAACTCCGACACCAACTGCATCATAGGATCCGGCCAAACCTGCCAGACATTGACCGGAGGTCCACGAGGGCTAAGCCAGTTCGGCGACTACGGTTTTCGGCAACTGCTTGGCCGCAACTACATTGTGGGGAACTACTATGTTGCGCTAACCGCCCTGGCGCTTGCGGTGACGTTTTCGATCGTCATCGTGCGCGGGCCACTCGGTTTCGCCTTCAAGGCTCTGCGCGACAACGAGACCGTTGCCGTGTGTAGCGGCATCAACCGGTACAAGTACCAGCTGCTGGTTTTTGCCTTTTCAGCATTCTTCACCGGTATCGCAGGCGGCGTCTATGCAGCGCATTTCAAAGTGATCGGTCCGTCCGTACTCGGATTTCCGCTGCTTGCGTTTCTCGTTTCGATGCTGGTGGTCGGTGGGCTTGGCCGACTGTGGGGGCCTGTCGTTGGCGCGGCGCTGCTGATGCTCGTCGACGAGCAGCTCAAGGAATTCACCGAGTACCGCAATCTGGGACTGGGCGCGATCATCATTTTCTTCATCGTTTTGCTGCCGGACGGTGTGGCGGGGATGATAGAGCGCGTATCGAAGAAATTCCGTGGTCAGCTTGGAGAAAAGCAAGGCCACTGGGGCAGATGGCGGACGCGGTTGGGGATGCCGATGGGAAACAAGCTTCACAAGCAATCAAGTGCAAATAGTTGATGAACAGCCTGGCTATTGGAAAGCGATTTGAGCATGAACAGGAACTTCGGAGAGAAACTCAGAAGCGCGCGCCACGCAAAGAAAACGGCGCTGAAGGATTTGGCTGCTGAATGTGGCTTGTCCTACAGCTATATCAGCCAAGTTGAGCGCGGCGAGGCAAGTCCTTCGTTATCGGCACTGGACAGCCTGGCAAAAGCACTGGGCACGACGGTGTGGGAATTGCTGCGCGACGACAGCAGCGAGGCGCCGGCACCGGCTGGCAGCAATATTCACCACGCAGAGTCGGTGGCCGCGCTGCAAGCGCGGACGCAGGCCAATGGAACGACGCGCGCCAGCAAGGTCGTCAGGAAAGACGGCCGCCGGTCGGTCATCCTGCCCCAATCCAACATTCTTTATCAGATGCTCACCCCCGACCTGAATCGGGAACTGCAGTTGCTGATCGTGGAAGCCGAACCCGACACCGATTCAGGCGATCAGGCTCTCAGCCACGGTGGTGAGGAATGCTGCTTCGTGATCAGCGGCAAATTCGAGATCGATGTGGGTGAGGAGACTTTCGTCCTGGAGAAGGGCGACAGCATCTACTTCTCCAGCGAGCTGCCCCATCGCTGGCGCAATATCGGCAACGAGAAGCTCGTATTGCTGCTGGCTGTCACGCCGCCTGCCTATTGAGATGAGACATCGCCCAAAGCCCCGCAGTTGAGTGCTGCAGTAGGCGACGGGTTCTACGAGTCGATTGCGAATATCATCAGAAAAGGAAAGCGAAGATGGGACGCAAACTGATCAAAAACGCCACCATCATCACCGTCGATCCCGACATTGGTGATGTTCTGGGTGGCGACATTCTGATTGATGGCGCGAAGATCGCCGAAATCGGCAAGTCCATCTCCGCCGACGATGCGGAAATCATCGACGCTTCCAACTGCATTGCGATCCCCGGTTTTGTCGATACCCATCGCCATACCTGGGAAGCCCTGCTGCGCAATGCCGGTCCAGACTGGTCGCTGGCACAATATCTGACCGCCGTTCGGGTGATCATGGGCGATATCTATACGCCGCACGACATGTATATGGGCAATCTGCTTGGTGCGCTGGATTCGCTCGATTGCGGAACCACGACGCTGTTCGACTGGTCGCATAACAACAACTCGCCCGAGCATGCCGATTCCGCCATACAGGCCCTCAAGGACTCGGGACTGCGGGGCATTTTCGGATACGGCAACTCGAACCCGGAATGGAACGTCCCCAATGACATTCCGTCCAATTTCGACGATATCCGCCGCGTGCGCCGCGACATCCTTTCCTCAGACGATGCATTGGTGACGATGGCCACAGCTCCGCGCGGCCCGCAATTCACCACGATCGAAAACACGGTCGAAGACTTCAGGGTTGCGCGTGAGTTGGGGCTGCGCATCAGCATCCATGTCGGCGACGGATTGTGGGGGCTTACGAAGCCTCTGATCGACATGGAGAAGCATGGCATTCTGGGCGAGGACGTCACCTATGTTCATTGCAACACACTTGCCGATGAGGAATTCAAGCTGATCGGCGACAGCGGCGGCCACACCTCCATTTCTCCGGAAATCGAGATGCAGATGGGTCATGGCATGCCGCCGGCCTTGCGCATGCTGGATGCCGGCATTCGTCCCAGTATATCGTCCGATGTCGTGACGACGACTCCCTGCGATTTCTTCAATGCCATGCGGCATCTGATCTCCGGCACGCGTCTTATGGTCTACCAGGACGCCATCGCGGCCAACAAACTGGTCGACCCGCTGCCCCTTTCGAGCCGCGATGCGCTCGAATTCGCAACAATACGTGGTGCTGCGGCCTGTGGCCTCGATCACAAGATCGGCACGCTCACACCAGGCAAGCATGCCGATATCGTTCTGGTCAGCACCGACTATATGAACATGATTCCGATCAACAATCCGGTCGCCGCCGTTGTCGAATTCGCCAATGTCGGCAATATCGACACGATCCTGGTCGACGGCGAAATCAAGAAGCGGGACGGCAAACTGGTCGATGTCGATTTCCCGGCCTTCCGCAAGAAGGTTGAAGATACTCGCGACGGTCTGTTCGCGCGCGCGGGAGTGCCGACCGACGGTTCTTGGATCGTCAAACCTTATACCGAGGGCCTGAGCGAGTTCTAATCGCCGCAGTTCAGCCGAAGCGAGAAAGGAGATCGGCCGTGCAAAATTCCGCAAACGCGCGCGTGCCGGTCTCTTTCGTGACCGGTTTTCTGGGCAGCGGCAAGACCACGCTGATCTCGGCGTTGCTCAGGCACCCGGACATGACCGGGACCGCGGTAGTGGTGAACGAATTCGGGGAGGTCGGACTCGATGATGCGATTTTCGCCGATTCTTCGGAACAAACCGATATCCGGCTCCTTGCCAATGGCTGCATGTGTTGCGTGGCCGGCGATGATCTTTGCCGCACGCTGCTTGAGCTGATCCGTGCTGGAACAACGCAGCCATCCAGGATCATCATAGAAACCACCGGTGTGGCAGATCCCGCCAACCTGATGCGCATGACAATGGCCGATCTTCGCCTGCGGCCAAAGATCCGCATGGAAGGAGTGGTGGCGACGGCCGACGCTGTCAATGGCATGGCCAATCTGGATGAGCATGAGGTGTGCCGGGTGCAAGCGGCGATCGCCGATACGCGGGTTATTACCAAGACTGATCTCGCCGGTTCCGCTGAATTGGCCGTTCTGGAAGACCGGCTGCGTTCGCTCAACCCGGGCGGGCGGGTCATCCAAGCCGATTTCGGCAATGTCGATCCCGGCGACCTGTTTGCCATGTCGCTGGTGGATCCGCGAACGGGGCAATCGGACCTGAAACAGTGGCTGAGGGCTGAACAAGTGCAGGCTCACCGCGCCGAACATGACGGACCAACCGGTGGTACGCCGTATTTCAGCGCGGATCACACCCATGGCGACAAGCTTGGCACCTGGCTGCTTGAAGAGGGCCGTCCCGTCGACTGGGAGAGGCTGGAACCGCGCATTGGCGAAATCATCAAGCGCCGAGGCGACATGCTGCTGAGGCTGAAGGGCGTTGTCAGAACGGCAGGCGATGACCGGCCGCTGGTACTGCACGGTGTACAGCGCATCTTCCATGCGCCGGTAAGGCTGGGCAAATGGCAGGGGCCACCCGCCTCTACAATTGTGGCGATCGGCGGCGACGACGCGCAGCTCGCTGTCGAGGAACTGAAATCCGCGTTCGCCAGTTGTGTTGTGGCGACCCAGGCGGCGGCTGGCTAGTCTTCGAGCGTCAGCACGGAGGTGGCGAATTTTCCGACCGCTTCCCAATCGAGCCGGAAGCCGGCACCGGGCCGGGTGTCAATCGTCAGAACACCACTGTCGATCCGCGGCTTGTCCAGCAGCAGATCATACATCGGGCAAGCGTGGGTATCGGACGGGATGAACTCGACCGAACCGATGGCGGGCAATGCGCCGGCGAGCTGCGCGTGGACGGGCATGAACACGTGCGGCAGGACTTCCTTGCCGAACATGCCTGCGTGCTCGGTCGCCGCGATCGAGGCGGTGATCCCGCCGCAAGTGGTCGCGTCCAGACGATAGAAGCTGACCGGTGCGATGGCGGCACAAATCGTCTGCAGGTCCGGCAGGTCTTCGCCGACGGCAAACGGTATGCCGACTTGTTCCTGCAGTGTGCCGGTCAGCATCACCTGATGCGGGCCGAAAGGGTCTTCGATGAAGTTGATCGGGAATTGCGCCAGCCGCCTGCAGGTATCCAGCGCCTGCGGGATATTGGACCAGGCCCAATGTGCATCGACGCAGATCCTGTTGCCGGCTACTTCGGTTGCCGCCGCGACCAGGCGTTCGTCGAAGCCGGCGTCCGATCCGCTTATCATGATCTTGATGCGCTCGTGGCCCTCATCCATCCGGCGGCGAACCTCGTCGCATATGTCGTCGATCGACCGCTGATCGAGAAAATAGCCGGTGACCACCATGACCGGAATCGTGCCGCGGTATCCGCCGAGCAATTCATGCAGCGGCAGGCCTGTCGATTTGGCGGCAAGGTCCCAAAGTGCGATGTCGATCAGGCTTGCGGCTTTGATGAACCCCGGGCGGTTATTGACGAAGCTCTGCAGGAAACCCTCGACAGTCGATCGGCGCCTGGAGACCTCAGTCCCCAATACAAATGGACTCGCGACTTTGACCGCATCGAGCAAACCGAAGCCGCGCGGATAGCCAAGCGCATCGCCGTGCTTGCCATCCTTTGTCTCAATGCGCACGGCAACGAAATCGCGGGTCTTGATCTCCACCGGCCCGAGACGGATCGGATTCGGCAGCGGCAGCCGGCATTCGGCCGCAAGAATCCGTTCAACCATCATTGTCGCAATCGCGACGGGCCTGCGCACGCTTGTGTGCCACCAAGGAAACGAGCCGGCGGTCGCGCCATAGCTGCCTTGCCGGATGATCGCTCATGGCCAGTTTTGAGCGCCTGGCTTGTTCCACTTCATCCAGCAACGCGCCTGCCCAGGCAATCGGCCCGTCTTTTGGATAGAGGTCACGATACGAGTCGCCGAAAAGCCCGACAAATTCCCTGATCCCCCCCGGCGCATTGAGGTCGGCGGTCTCAAACGGACCGATGAACGACCAGCGCAGGCCGAGCCCGTCGCGGATGCAGATGTCCACGTCCTCGGGGTCAGCGAAACCTTCGGCGACGAGGCGGAACGCTTCATGATAGATCGCGCCTTGAAGGCGGATGGTCAGAAAGCCGGGGTCCTCCTTTTTCATGTGGATCGGCGCCTGTCCGCAGCCCCGCAGGAATTCGGCCGTCCAGTCCAGCACCGTATTCGACGTCCAAGGTGAAGGGACCAAATCGACGGCGGGGATGACGAAGGGCGGATTGAGGGGGTGTGCAATGACACAGCGTTCGCGATGCTTGAGATCGCGTGTGAACGCGGATGCGACTATTCCCGAAGTCGAGCTCGCAAGCACGCAGTCGGGATCGACGGCCGCTTCCATTTCCAGAAAGATGTCGCGCTTGAGTGAAGCGTCTTCCGGCAGGCTCTCCTGGACATAATGCGCCCCGGCGAGGGCATCCTCCAGCCTTTCGGCCGGCTGCAACCGGCTCCTGACCTGGGAAGCGGTAAAACCGTTGAGCAGATCCATCTGTTCGAGATCTGGAAGTATTTCACCGGCATAGGCAATCGCAGCCTCGGCCCGCTCGCGATTGCGATTGAAGTAGACGACGTCGTGTCCGCCACGCGCGAAACAGATTCCCCAGGCCCTACCGACCAGGCCCGTCCCTACCAGCGCCACTTTCATGACGAAGCCCGCTTGTTGGTTTGTTCAGCCGTTGCCGTGCTGTGGCGGGCCACGGTGTGAATGCCGGCAGCCACCCGGCGACCGCGGGCAATGGGGCAGGAAATGCCGCTAGACGGAGATTTCATTGGCTTTGCTCCCTTGCTTGTGGCGCCTATCCCCCGAGGCAGCCGCAATAATTCGCGCCAAGCTATGTCTCGGAAACTCCAAAGTCAATAAACGATTATCGATAATCGTTGACGCAATATGCGTTTTCCGCTATTGACCGCATCTGTTCGCGAAACCCGATTTGTCAGTTGTCTTGATGGTGGAATAAGTGGGGGTGGCCTGGTGCCGGAAATCCAACATCTTACCGGCCGACCATCAGACCTCTCCATTGCGGCTGTGCTAGCTCAAAGCCGGCAACGCTGCTATCGCGCGAATGCGATTGCAGTCTATGCCGATGCAGCCGCAACGAAATCCAGACGCGAGAAATCCGAGATGATTAGCCGGAAAATACTGAGCGACCAGATACGCGATACGATTTTGGAGCGCATATTGAATGGTGAGTACCGGCAGGGCGACCGGATCATCGAATCACAGATTGCCCGCGAATTCGAGGTGAGCCAGTCACCGATCCGTGAGGCATTGCGCGACCTGGTAGCCATGCAATTCGTAGAGCTGGAGCCTTACAAAGGAGCACGTGTTCGCCAGCTTTCTGCCGACGATGTTTTGAAGACCTATCCGGTTCGCGCCGCGCTTGAAGAACTGGCCGGAGAGCTCGCCGCGCCCAATCTCAAGGGAAATGTTGGTTCGCTGGAGAAGATTTTCTCGCGGATGGACAAGGCAGCCAGATCGGGGAACTCACAAGAGCTAACCCGATTGGATGCCAGGTTTCACCGGACCATCGTCGAGGCGGCTGATAACGGCGTGCTGGCCAGAACCTGGGACTCGCTGATGATCGAGTCGTGGACCTACGTGACGGTCGTCAAAATTATTCCCGCCGATACCGACCTCAACTCGGTGGTCGCCATGCATCGTCCGATCATCGAAGCGCTCGATGCCGGCGACGCGGATGTGGCCGGCGAACGCATGAAAAACCATATCGCGTCCTTTGCGGCGCTTCTACAGCGCGAGTTCGAGGAAGACACGACCACTGCCCTATCGCAGATCCAGAGGAAATGATGGCTGTTCAGGACAAATTGACTTCTCCCATCGATGCCCAGGACAGAGAATTTGCTCGCAACGTCTTCAGGGAAATCGCGTTCCTGCGAGCATTCGAGCAAAGCGCACTTGATTTGACGCAAGTTAACCCGCCGCGGGTTCCCGGTTCGATGCATTTATGCGCCGGCCAGGAGGCGGTGCCGCTGGGCGCTACCGCGGCGCTTTGGGAAACCGACCAGATACTAGCGACCTACCGCGGACACGGTTGGGCTCTGGCATCGGGACTCGACCCTGCACAGGTCATGGCCGAGATTTGCCAGAAGGAGCAGGGCACCAACGGCGGCCGCGCGGGCTCGGCTTATCTGATGGCGCCGTTGACCCGCTTCATCGGCGAGAACTCAATTGTCGGCGCGGGCACGACCATCGCCTGTGGTATCGCAATAGCCAATCTCGCCAAGTGCAATTCCAACGTAGTGTGTGTCTCGATCGGTGATGGAGCCAGCAATCAGGGTGCTGTCCACGAAGCAATGGTCTTTGCGGCCGCCCGCAGCCTGCCTGTCATCTTTATCATCGAGAACAATGGCTGGGCTGAACTGACCCCAACGCAACGGACCATCAAGGTGCAGCGGATCGCTCAACGCGGCAAGGCTTATGGCATCCAGTCAGCGACGATCAGCGGGTCTGATCCAATTGCGGTTCGAGACAGCGTGGCGCAGGCGGCCGATGCCTGCCGCAATGGTGACGGGCCGGTGCTGTTGGAATTCAAGGTGCCGCGTTTGTGGGGCCACTACAACCGCGACATCGAACACTACCGCCCCAGGCAGGATAAGCAGGCGGCGCAACAGCTTGACCCAATCACTTTGCTCGGCAAGCGGCTCGTGGCTTGCGGATACTCAAGTGAGCCGGAAATTGAGGCCGTCATTGCCGAGGAAGCAAAACGGGTAGGTGCGCTCACTGAGGAGGTCATGGAATCGGAAGATCCCGATCCCACGACCGGCCTCGATCATGTCGAGGCGGCACCGTCCAACGCGACCCCCCAAATCCTTGAAACCAAAGAGATGACCTATATTGAAGCGGTCAATCTTGCCATGCGAACGGAGCTCGAAAACGACCCGAGCACATTGGTCTACGGGGAAGATGTCGGTCATGCAGGCGGGATTTTCGGTGGCAGCCGCTATCTGCAGAGAGATTTCGGCGAAAACAGAGTTTTCGATACGCCAATTGCCGAAAACGCCATCATGGGTTCTGCCGTAGGTGCCGCACTATGTGGAATGAAGCCCATTGTCGAAATCATGTGGGCGGATTTCATATTCGTAGCTTTCGATCAGTTGATCAACCAGGCCGCCAATGTCCGCTATATCAATCGCGGCCAGGTCAGTTGTCCGATGGTAATCCGGATGCAGCAAGGCGTTACCCCGGGTTCCTGCGCGCAGCACTCACAATCGATCGAAGCGTTCTTATCGCATATTCCCGGAATCAAGGTCGCGCTGGCGGCCACGGCGGGCGATGCTTATGCTCTTATCCGGGCTGCCGCCGCTGATCCTGATCCGTGCGTGGTAGTTGAGGCGCGCGGTCTTTACCCGGAAAAGGGTGAGATCGAAATCACCGACATCGGCGAACCGGTTGGCAAGGCGCGGGTACGGCGCGAAGGCAAAGATGTTGCATTCGTGACCTGGGGCACGATGGTGCCGAAGGCGGTCGCTGCGGCGCGAAAGCTGCAGGACGAGGGAATTGACGCCTATGTGCTTGATCTGCGCTGGCTCAGCCCGATCGACACCGGAGCCCTTGCTTGCGCCGCCAAGGCCGCATCGGGCAAGGTTATCATCACACACGAAGCCGTGCGCACTGGTGGTTTTGCCGGCGAAATCTCCATGCTGCTTCACGAACTTTGCGGCAAGGACGTGAAACTGAACATTCGCCGCGTGACCACACCCGACATCCGTATGCCTTCCAACGCGGCCTTGCAGGATGCCTTGATTCCATCGGTAGACGACCTAGTTGCCGAAGCAAACTCGATATGTCGGTAGACCGTCGCCTCTGTGCGGCCACCGACCGCTCGGAGACCGTCCGAGAACTTCAGGCGGGGTCGCACGGGAGACAGGGTCAATCGACCGCAACGTGCAGGGCTGGCCCAAAGCGGTCATTGGCTGCCAAACTCGAACTCGGCCTCCCTGAGAGCATCCTCTTCATATTCTGTTTCAGCTCGGCGAAGCAGCTCTTCGCAGTGTGCCAGGCCATTTACGGCGGATGTCTTGTTGCCGCATCGTGTTCGAGGCGTCATGGCTGCTAATAGGTTGCACGCCCGCCCGATAAATCGAAAACAGCGCCGGTCGTGAAGCTGTTTTCTTCGGAAGCGAGCCAGGCAATCATTGTCGCGGCCTCATCAACCTCCAGGAACCGCCCACGCGGAATTTTCGAAAGCATGTAGTCGATGTGCTCCTGGCTCATCTGGTCGAATATGCGGGTGCGTGCTGCCGCCGGCGTGACACAGTTGACGGCGATGTTGCAGTGGGCGGTTTCCTTGCCCAGTGACTTGGTGAGCGCAATCACTGCCGCTTTCGACGCTGAGTAGGCAGAAGCGTTGGGATTGCCTTCCTTGCCGGCTATGGAGGCGATGTTGACGATGCGTCCATAGTCGCGCGCGATCATGCCCCGCACGATGGAGCGGTTCACGTAGAACAAGCCGTTGAGGTTGACATCAATAATGCGCCGCCATTCATCCGTTGAGTATTCCCAAACAGGACCGTTTGACCCGGCAATACCCGCGGACGTGACGAGAATATCGATGCCTCCGTGCCGTTCTTCGGTTTCGGATGTGGCTTCAGCGACGCGCACTTCGTCGGATTGATCGACGACCATGAAAGTCGCATCGAGTTCCTCGGCCGCGGCACGCCCCATTTCGGCGTCAACATCCCAGATCACGATGGCGGCGCCGTCCTTGCGCAGCCGCCGGGCGGCGGCCAGGCCTATGCCCTGAGCGCCGCCGGTAATAACCGCGACACGGTTTTTCGGGTCATTGATGGTCATACGGAAGCTTTCTCTAATTCGGGTATTCCCTCAGCGTGGGTGCGGGCGCTCGTAGGCCAAATCCTGATTGAGCTCCACGCCAAAGCCCGGTGTGTCGGGAACGATCAGCTTGCCGTTTTTCGGAAGAGGTTCGCCCACGAGAAGCGGATTGAACATGGGTACGATCCTGTCCGCCTGCGGCGCCATCATAATGAACTCGGCGAACGGGCTGTTCGGGCACGTCGTCACGAAATGGTAGCTGTAGACCGACGAGCCATGCGGGATGACCGGGATACCGGCCTCGTCGGCGATGCGGGCGATATGACGTAATTCGGTAATCCCGCCACACCAACCGACATCGGGCTGAATGAGGTCGCAACAGCCCATTTCGATCAGCAGCTTGAAGCCCCAGCGGGTCGCTTCGTGCTCGCCGGTGGTCACCATTGTGCGGTCGCGCAGCGTATCGCGCAGATCGCGGTAGCCCCAATAATCGTCCGGCGGCAGCGCCTCCTCGATCCACTTCATCCCGTGTGCGGCACACGCATTTGCCAGGCGGGTGGCGTATTCCAAGTCGAGCGCCATCCAGCAATCGTACATGAGCCAGAAATCGTCACCCACCTTGGAGCGCATGTCTTCCATTCGGCCGACATTGTTGTCGAAGCCTTCGTCACCGTCGCAGGGTGCATGGACGAGCGGCATCTTCCCGCCGATGAAGCCCATCTGCTTGGCCAGATCGGGGCGCGCGCCGGTGGCGTAGAAGGTCAACTCGTCGCGCACCTTGCCGCCAAGCATCTGCCAGACCGGCTCCTGCTGCAGGCGGCCTTTCAGGTCCCACAGCGCCAGGTCGATCCCCGAGATAACGTTCATGACGATGCCGCGCCGGCCATAAAACAGCGACGCGTTGTACATCTTGTCCCAGATGGTTTCGATCTCGCCGATCGTACTGCCTTCGACGAAGCGCGACAGATGAATCTCGGCTATCCACGCCCCGATCTCGCCCCCCGTGGTGACGGAGAAACCCACGGTTCCGTCCTCGGCCTCGACTTCGATGATCAGCGACCCGAGCACGTTGATGCCGAAGCTGTTTCGCTCTTCGCGGTAGGCGGGATATTTCGACATGGGCGTGGCGATGCGCCCGTCGATCCAGTGGCCTTTCTCCTGATCGTGATAATCGCCGCCGCCGCCGCGTATGGTCAGGGCCCGAAGTGCTTTGATACGTGGGCTTTGGGTTGGTTGCTTTTTCACGGCGATCGCCCTAACGCGCCTGCAGATGGATGCGAAGCTGGTCCACCCCGACCGCCAGAATGAGTACGACGCCACGCGTCACGTCCTGCCAGAAGCTGGACACGTTGTTGAGCGTCAGCCCGTTGTTCAGCGTGCCCAGGATGAGCACCGCCAGCAGTGTGCCCCACACGGAGCCGCGCCCGCCGGCAAGCGACGTGCCACCCAGAATGATGGCCGCGATCACGGTGAGCAGATGCGGAGATGCCGCCGCCGGCGCCGCCGCGCCCAACATGGCAGCCAGCATGGCGCCGGCAACGGCGCCCGACATGGCGGAGATGACATACAATACGACCTGCACCCGGTTCACCGGCAGACCGATCAGCCTGGACGCTTCCGGGTTGCCGCCGACCGCATACACGTAGCGGCCGAAATGGGTCATGCGTATGAGAAGCGCCAGCCCGATATAGACGGACAACATCAGGAGCGCGGGAGCAGGAACGCCAAACACCCGTCCCTGCCCTATCCAGTTGAAGCTTGGCTGCATGACCGGCTTGGTCAGGCCGCCGGTCAATATGAGCGCCACTCCGCCGACAATCGACATGGTGGCCAGGGTCACGATCAGCGGATTGAGTTTCAGCCGGGTTGCGAGAAAACCATTGGCCAGTCCGACGCACGCGCCCATGCCGATGGCGGCCGCGACCGCAAACCAGATCGGCCATCCCGCCGCGTTCAAAAGCGCGATCAACACACCGGAAAGTCCGGCAACCGCGGCCACGGACAGATCAAGCCCGCCCGCGATAATAAGCGGGGTTCCCGCCGCCGCCATCAGCCCGATGAACGCGACGTTCGACGCGATGCTGGTCAGGTTCCGCGTTGTCATGAAGAACGGCGAAATGAAGGTGAACAAAACCAGCAGAGCGATATAGAAGGCGAGCAGAATCAAAACGCCCGAGGCCGGCCCGGTGAGAAGTTGCGTTATCTTTCTTCTTTGGGTCGACATGGTCGTCTTATTGCGTTCCTGAAGCCGGCATCTCGCCTTGCCGTTGATCGGATGCGGTGGCGGCCATCAACGCGGCCGTGTCCGCGTTGGCGTCAAATCGACCCACGATGCGTCCGCGATTCATGACAAGAGCCCGGTCGCACAGGCCCGCTATTTCCTCCGCGTCCGACGACAGAATCAGGATGGCGAGGCCTTGCGCAGCATAATCGCCAAGCCAGTGGTAGATATCCCGGCGGGCGCCAAGATCGACGCCACGCGTGGGTTCTTCCAGTATCAGCAGGCGGACATCTTCATGCAGCCAGCGGGCAACGCATACCTTCTGCTGATTGCCGCCGGACAGGAACCGCATGATCTGATCCGGTCCGGACGTGCGAATTCCAAAGCTCTCGATCCATCGGTGGGCCAATCGCGATTCCGCCGTTCGCGACGCGAAAGGCCCGTTGCGATAATCGCTCCAGAACGCGGCGGCGAGATTTTGCGAAACGCTTAGCTCACTGAGTATGCCGTCTGTTTTTCGCTCGGCCGTCACATAGCCGATCCCCCGGGACTTGCCATACGAAGGCGTGCGGGGGTAGTAGGGCGAACCGTCCAGATGAATGGTACCCGACACATCGCCTGTTTCCGCGCCGAATATCACCTTTCCCAGGTGCTCGACGCCGGATCCGACCAGACCGAATATCCCGACGATTTCGCCAGGCCGAACCCCCAGCGAAACGTCGGTCAGCTTATCGCGCCAGGACAGATTGCTTACAGTGAGAAATTCCCCGTCGCGCCGAGACGAGGCCCGGTGGTCAAACAGTTTATCCGCGACACGCCCCAGCATAGCCTCGAGAACGGCATCGACATCTGTTTGGTCTGTGCGGAAGGAACCTGCATTAAGCCCATCGCGCAGCACTTCGATACGATCGGCAAGCTTGAAGACCTCGGACAGATAGTGCGAAATGTAGACGATCGATGTACCGCCGTCGCGAAGACTGCGAAGGGCGTCGAACAGGGTCTGGGCGTCCTGCTCGGACAGTGCGGCGGTGGGTTCGTCCATGACCAGAATCCGGGCATCGGTCGCCAGCGCGCGGGCGATCTCGACCACGCGCTGCTCGGCAACGGATAGATGCCCCACCGGTTCGAACGTTGGGATGTGTGCAAAGCCGATTTGGGTAAGAACACGCTTTGCGGTCGCATCCATGTCTGCGCGATCTGTGAGAGCCAGGGAGCTCTGCCGGCCCATCAAGCCGAGACAGATGTTCTCGGCTACCGTCATCTCCGGCATCAGGGAAATTTCCTGCGGCAGAAAGCTGATGCCGGCGCCGACGGCATCCTTTGGTTCCGCGATGACGACCGGCTTTCCCCCGATTTCAACCCGCCCCTCGTCGAGGGTGTACACACCTGTCAGAATTTTCATCAGCGTGGATTTGCCCGCGCCATTGGCTCCAAGAAGTGCGACGATCTCCCCGGCTTCGACATGGAAGGCGACATCGCGAAGCACGGCCACGCCGCCAAAACGCTTGCCGATGCCGCTCATGCGAACCCGAACCTCGTCACTGTTTCGTGGGCTGCTCATCAGTTTCCGCCGTACAGGTGCCTTAGGTCGGCAGGCGCAAACCGGTACAGTTCGCGCCTGCCAAGGACATCGTAGCAGGAAGCCCTATTTCTCGGGAATGAGGTTCTCTACACCTGCCAGATCCGGGTCTTGGCGCAATGACGCAAGATGCGTTTCAAACGCAGCCTGGGGAAAATCAAACGTCAGCGCATCTCCGTCGGCACACGTCATGTCAGTATAGAACTGGCAGATGTTCTGGGGCGTGACCATCACGTGGTTGATCAGCACCGCGTCGGGCATTTCGATGCCGGCCAGCATTGCCAGTGACATCGGAATGAGCGAATTGCCGTAGCGCTCGGGGAAGGACCCGACGGCCGCCACGAAATTCTCTTCGCCGGCAAGGGTTTCCTTCTCATCGGCGCCCAGGCCGACAATAACGATATCCTCGCGGCCGGCCTGCTGGGCGGCGCGCAGGATGCCGGTCGAGACCTGATCATTGATGCCGGTGCCCATGATGATGGCGTCGTCGGGAATACGCGACAGCAGATTGTTGGTTTGCACGAAGGCCTCATCCAGCGTGTTCTTGCTGTCGAAGGTTAGAACCTGATCGGCCGGGAAACCCGGAACAGCAGCCATGAACCCGGCGAGCTGGCCACCGTTGCGCATCGCCGGAATGGGCCCGGACTGAGGCAGCAGCCCGTGGAGGAAATATCCCTCCTTCACACGGTCCATGCCGTATTCGGCGATTGCCGCCTGCGCCAGGGCGCTACCGCCCATGAAGCCCGCGCGCGGATTGTTGACGCCGAAGAAAGTCGCGGTTCCCATCGGAATATCGATGGCGATAACCGGGATCCCGGCGGCGTCCATTTCCTGCATGATGGTATTGCCGAAGGCGGCATCGGTCTGAAATTCGATGACAAGGTCAACGTTGCGGGTGATGAGGCTCTGAGCATTGGCAAGCGCAGTGGCGCCGTCGAGACGGTTGTCGACCACCACCACCTCGACACCGGCGGCCTCGGCGTTCTGCAAAATACCCTGCTCAACCAATGCGCAGAAGGGAATATCGCGCTGAAGATTGGCGAAGCCGATGACGTAGGTTTCCCCGTTCTTGGGCGGATTGACCGCCATTGCGCTCTTGACCATCGCCGCCAGGTTGTCGGCGGGCAGCATGTTGCTATCAAAGGTCGCCGGGTCAAAACCGTGGAAATCTTCGCTCATTGCCGTGCCAGGCAGAATGGTAAGCGCCATGACGGCGAAAGCTGTTGCGAGCTTTTTCATGTGTTCCTCCTGCCCGCCTCGTTGCGAGCTTCTTTGTGTACGCGGCGTGGGTATAGCAACTTGTAAGGCAAGTAGTCAAGTTGACGACTTGGCATATTCTCGATATGACAGGATTCGTATAGGGAGCCATGTCTGTCGGTGAGGTTTTCCTTCGGCCCTTCAGAGGCATGGCGGACACTAACCCCTGGAGGCAAAAGGACATGCTCCCATTCCGTGAAGGGCCTGGCGCATTCTCGAGTAGGCGTCAGTTTTCATATCTCAGCGAGAGCCCTCCATCTCGACCGGATCGCATGAGGAGCATTCACCGATGAAAAATTCGGCCATGCTATCGCCCGTAACCCAGCAAAAGTCCGCATCCGAACGGGTTGGCGATCAACTTCGTGAGCTTATTGCGTCCGGCAACCTGGCGGCCGGCGAACGCCTGCCGTCTGAAAACGAACTCGTCCGCGCCCTTCAGGTTTCTCGGCCGGTGGTTCGCGAGGCGCTGCGCGGGCTGTCGATGATGGGTCTTGTTGAAAGCCGGCAGGGCGGTGGGTGTTATGTCACCGATCTGACCGCTGAACGGTTGCTTCAGCCGCTCTCTTTCTATTTGCGCCTGCATGACCATTCGCTCATGGACCTCTTCGGCGCGCGCCGCTTCATCGACAGGGGGTTGGCCGCGGAGGCGGCGCGCAACGCCAGCGACGAACAGAAAGACAATCTGACGGAAATGGCGCGCCTGGGATTTGAACTGGTCGACGATCCCGTCGGGTTTCGCGTCATGGACGCCCAGTTTCACGATCTGATCGCGGAGGCCAGCGCAAACAGCTTCCTCAAGTCCGTGTCGCAATCGCTGTACAGCCTGGCCATGAGCGCGCGGCGGCGCGCTTCGGAAATGCCGGGCGTGCTCGACCAATCCGCCAAGGATCACGATGCGATCGCCAAGGCAATCGCGGACGGCGATGAGCAGGCGGCGGCCGAGGCCATGGATGAACATGTTCGGCACATAACACAGACCACACAGTTGGCGCTGAAGAGCTAGGAACCGGAATGCTTCTTGACGGCAAACGCGCGATAATCACCGGCGGATCACGCGGCATCGGCCGTGGCATTGCGCGCGAATATGCGCGCCACGGAGCGGACGTGGTCATCAATTACTTCGCTGGCGCCGACCGCAATATCGATCAGGACGCGGCGCTCGCCACCGTTGCTACGGTTGAAGCCCTCGGTCGAAAGTGCCTGGCGGTCGAAGGCGATATCGGAGACGCGGAAACCGCGAATTCCGTGGTTCAGGCCGCCATCTCGGAACTTGGCGGCGTTGATATTCTGGTATCGAACGCGGGCATCTGCCCGTTCCACGGCTTCCTCGACATGCCCGAAAACCTGCTGCGACGGGTTATCGACACCAACCTGACCGGCGCCTATCTGGTGACCCAGGCCGCCGCCAGGGCGATGAAGGCACAAGGAAACGGCGGGTCGATCATCGCGATCTCGTCGATCTCCGCGCTGGTCGGCGGGGGAATGCAGACCCACTACACGCCAACCAAGGCCGGCGTGCATTCGCTGATGCAGTCGACGGCCATTGCGCTCGGGGAATTCGGCATCAGGTGCAATTCGATCATGCCCGGCGCCATCGCCACCGACATCAACAAGGACGACTGGTCGGACCCCGCAAAACGCGACTACCTCAACGGCCGCATCCCGCTGGGTCGTTTCGGCCAGCCCGAAGATATCGGCAAGGTCGCCGTCTTCTTCGGCTCCGACTTGTCGGGCTATGTCAGCGGCGCCTCGCTGCTGGTGGATGGCGGCCTGTTCGTCAACCTGCAGTAGGAGCACCGGCCATGCTGCGGATATGCGACCCTCACATTCATCTTTGGGATCTGTCGACGGGGCTCTATCCCGGCCTCCAGGAGCCGTCGGACAGTTTTATCGGTAACAACGCCGCCATCGCCCGAAGCTATCTTCTGGACGAGTATCTGGAGGAAAGCTCCGGTGCCCTGACGATAACGTCGGCGGTGCATGTCGAGGCGTTCCCAGCCGACCCATTGCGCGAAGTGGAGGTCTTGCAGGGCGTCGCGGACACCGCGCCGATGCCATTGGGAATCGTCGGTAACGCGGACCTGACCGGCAACGGCATGCCCGCGCTTCTAGATGGCATGCTTGAACACAGCGCGTTCCGCGGAATCCGCCACGTGGTCAACCTGCACGACGAACCCGCGTTCACCTATGTCAATCAGGACTATCTTTCGGATCCCGCCTTCGAACGTGGGTTTGCGGAACTCGGCGCGCGAGGCCTTAGTTTCGACCTCCAGCTCTATCCGCATCAGGCGGAAGCAGCGGCGGCGTTGATCGCGAAGCACCCGGAGCTTCCGGTTATCCTCAATCATGTCGGCATGTGGGTGGATCGCACGCGCGACGGCTGGAAGCGATGGAAGGACGCTCTGCGCGCGCTGGCTGCCCAACCGAACGTATCCGTCAAGATCAGCGGACTGGGCATGTTCGACAGGGCGTTCACGATCGAAAGCCTCCGCCCGCTGGTTTATGAGACGCTCGAAGCCTTTGGCTTAGAACGCGCGATGTTCGCCTCCAACTTTCCGGTCGACAGTCTGTTCTCTGATTTCACGACGCTTTGGTCGGCATTCGATTCGATCACCGCCGATTTCTCAACGGGCGAGCGATCAGCGCTGTTCGAGAC
The DNA here is from genome assembly GCA_028281105.1 of Rhizobiaceae bacterium. GTDB lineage: Bacteria > Pseudomonadota > Alphaproteobacteria > Rhizobiales > Rhizobiaceae > JANQKQ01. The sequence continues at coordinate 180,389 of JANQKQ010000042.1, read as the reverse complement.
GAACGCGCGCAGGATTTACAGGCTGTGATTCGCCGCCGGGCGGGTGACCGGGACGTTTGATCGAAGCCCTCGCGACCGCTACACGCAATGAAAGGGACAAAACCAATGGCATCCTATGCATGGGTTCTCGAAGTTCGCCCCGGGTACGAAGAAGAATACAAGAAGCGGCACGATGAGATATGGCCGGAAATGCTCGAAACCCTGCGCGAAGCCGGCCTGTCCAACTACAATATCTTCCGGCACGGACTGACCCTCTTCGGCTATTTCGAAACCGATGACCTGGAAGCAGCGAAGGCGCATCTGGCAAACTGTCCGATCAACGCCAGGTGGGCAGAATGGATGGGCCCGATCATGAAGATAGAAACCGATCCGCAAACATCCTTCCCTTATCTGCTGCCGCTGCAATTCCAGATGAAGTAGCCGCAATCGGGCCTTAGGTTTTCTGACCCGCTTCGGTCATCCAAACGCTACGCAAAGATGCAGCGCAGCATCCATTCCCCTAACCAAATCCCGCCAGTTTAGGCAGCCAGGTAGCGATCATGGGGAACGCCAGGACAAGGGCAAGTCCGCTCATCATCAGCACGACATAAGGCGTCGTGCCTGCGATGACGTCGGCCAAAGGCGCGCCGGTGATGCCCTTTATCACAAACAGGTTCATACCGACGGGCGGCGTGATCAGGGCGAGCTCCAGATTGATCATCAGTAGAATCCCGTACCAGATCGGATCGATTCCCAGCTGCAGCAGCACCGGAAATACGATCGGCGTGGTAATCAGGATGATGGCAATCGTTTCGAGAAACATGCCCATGATGAAGATGACGGCCATCACCGCGAGAATGAACGCAATGGGGCCAATCTCCAGCGACACCACCGTTTCGACGAGTTCCATCGGAATTCTGTTGATGGTTACGGCGTGGCCGAACATGGCCGCTGCGGCCAGGATCATGAACAGCATGGCCGAGGTGCGAACCGTGTCGTAGGCCGTTTGCCACAAATCCGCGAACCCGAAGTTCCGATAGATTCCCACACCCACGGCCAGGGCATAGATGCAGCCGACGGCGGCCGCTTCCGAGGCGGTGAAAACGCCCAGATAAATGCCGCCCAGCACCACGGGCGGCATCAACAAAGCCCAGATGGCGCGCCGCAGCGCGGCCACACATTCGCTCCAACCGATCCACGGCTCGCGCGTCTGTTCCGGGCGCCTTGCCGCATTGGCCATGCAGAACAGGGCGAAGATCAGTGCCATCATGATGCCTGGTATCAGGCCTGCCAGGAACAGAGCGCCGATCGAGCTTTCCGTCACGATCGCGTAGATGATCAACGGTGCCGATGGCGGGATCAGAATGCCCAGCGTCCCGCCGGCGGCGATGACCCCATAGCTGTCACGATCGCGATATCCATGGCGCTTCATATGCGGAATGGCGCTTGACCCGATCGTCAGCGCGGTCGCCACCGACGACCCGGAGATCGCCGCAAACAGGGTACACGCCAGCACCGTCGCCACGCCCAGGCCGCCATGAACGTGGCGCACGAGCGCATTGGCCGCGTCGTAAAGGTGATCGACCACCTTCGAACGGATCATCACGTGCGCCATGAAGGCAAACATCGGAATGACGGTAAGGTGGGTGTTGTTCAGCTTGGCGAAGACGGTAGTAGCAACCGCGTCGATATGGCCTTCGGTGAGCAGGGTCACGATCAGCGACGTCAGGCCGAGGCCGACAAAGATCGGCGCGCCCGTCAGAAGCAGAAGCAGCAGGCCACCTAAAATAAGCGGCGCCGTCACGGCCGGTTGTCCCGTGTGAGCGAGATATCACGGATTGCCGCGCTGATCTTGGCGACCGCCGCCAGCAGCATGAGGATCGAGCCCACGATCAGCAGCGATTGCGGGATCCACATCGGCATTTCCATATAGCCTTCGGAATACATCCCGAAATCACGGGAAAAAGTGACGGTGCCCCACGCGCTGACAAGCAGCACCCCGGTGAACGCCATCACCATGGCCATCCAAAGCACCCGCAGGAAGGCCAGCGCACCGCCCTTCGCCGCCGACGTCAGAAGATCGACCTGAATGTGGTCGTCCCTGCGCAGCGCCTCGGCAGCGCCGAACATGACGATTGCCACCACAAGGTATCCGGACAACTCGTCGATCCAGGTGATCGGCCTGCCCGCGACATAGCGCATGAACACGCTATAACCGGTGGCGCCCAGGGTAATGAGAACCGACAACGCGGCGATGGCTGCGGCGGCAAGGCACAACCGCCGGTTCCATCGTTCGATGATGTCGGGATGGGCGGGCGAGCCACCATGACCCTCGGGGGATCCGCTTGTGCTCGCCCGCGCCGGAGAGACGTGCATCCCTCAGCCGCCGATTTCGCTCACCAGTTCCAGAATTTTCTGGCCATCGGCGCCGGTGGAATCAGCGAAGACCTTGTCGAAGGCCGGTCGCATAATCGCCGCCATGGCATCGATCTGGTCGGCGGTGTGAATATGGACGGTAACGTTCTCGCCCGCCAGTTGGAACGGCGCGGTACCTGCCGACTGCTCGGTAGCCTCCAGCGCCCATTCGGCGGCCATCGCGCCGGCCTCCTTCAGGGCGGATTTGGCCTTGTCGCTCAGGCCGTCATACCAGTCCGGATTGACGTAGCCGTGATAGAAAGCGCTGAACAACGGGGTGGCGACGATCTGGTCCTGCACCTCGAAATATTTTCGCGTGTAGGCGGCGGCGATATCGGTCAGTCCGGCATCGATTACACCGGTCGACAGGGCTTGATAGACCTCGGAGCCCGACATGGCCGACGGAGCGGCGCCGAGCGCCTCCAGGCCGGCATTGACGGTCGGGTTGAGGCCGCGAATTTTCACGCCCTGAAAGTCCGTGGGCTCAACGAGCGGCTTCCCTTTGGACGTAAAGGCGATCATCCTCGTCGTGAACATCCAGGAGATGTTACGGACGCCCTTTTCCAGCAGTTTCGCATCAAGAAATTCCGCCGCGCCGGATTCCGGCCACGCCGCGATCACCTCCGGCGAGGTCACCGAATAGGGCCTGAGCGTGACGTTCATGATCGGCAACGTCTTGCCCCACTGGAAATTGCCGGAAAAGGCACACTCGATCGTTCCCCTGGCAACGGACGGAATGTTCTCGGCCGCTCCGACCAGGCTGTTGGCGCCGAAGATCTGGACGTCCAGTTCGCCGTCGGAGAGCTTCTCCACCTCCTCCGCCCAGCGGTCGATGACTTTGGCGATGTGGAATGTCGGCGGCAGCTGGTGACTGCACCGCATCTCCTGCGCGGCGAATGCGCTCGTTGCACCCGTGGCAGCTAAGGCGACCGCCATCGAAGCCGCAATGCTCAAGGTTCCCTTTCTCATCTTAGGAGTTCCTCCCTTTTCTTACTGGTTGCTCGTTACTTTTCCGGCGATCGCCCTTCCCTCGCGCTCGCCAGGTTTTGCGCGAATTCGTCGTACCAGCGCTCGCGTTCGCGCAGTTCGTTCAAGCCGACCGTCTCGATGAATTCCTCGAAGGCGATCATCCCGCCGCCATAGTCGAGCGAGGTGCCTTGCGACTTCAGGAAAGTCAGATAGTCCCTTGCCGCGTGCGCCATCACCTGGGTCAGTCCGACCGCGTAGATGACGACGGCAAATCCCAACTCGCGCAGTTGATCGAGCGGCATGAGCGGTGTCAGCCCGCCCTCGACCATGTTTGCCGCGCACGGCCCGTCCAGCTCCCGGCACAGGCGCGCCATCTGCTCGCGGTCGCGAGGCGCCTCGACGAACAGCAGATCGGCGCCGACCTCGCGATAAAGCGCCATGCGTTCGAGCGCCTCGTCGATGCCATGCACCGCCAGTGCATCGGTTCGGGCCATGATCACGAAATCGGGGTCTTCGCGCGCGTCGAGGACCGCTTTCAGCTTGGCGACCATCTCCTCCACCGGGACAACCGCCTTGCCGCTCATGTGGCCACAGCGTTTGGGAAAGACCTGATCCTCGATCAGCAGGCCCGCCAGGCCGGTCCGTTCGTAAAGTCGGGTGGTGCGCGCAGCATTCGTCGTATGGCCGAATCCGGTATCGGCATCGCCGAAAACCGGTATCGATACCGATTCGCACACCCGCGAATAATGGTTGGCAAATTCGGTCTGGGTCACCAGCGAGACGTCGGGTCTTCCAAGCAACGTCGCCGCGGTTCCGTAACCGGCCGCCGTGATCGCCTCGAAACCGGCCTGCTCGGCAAAACGCGCGCTGAGCGCGTCGTGGATGGCCGGCATGAGCAGAATCTCATCGCTTTCGACAAGACGGCGAAAGCGCGTCGTGCGTCGTTCTCCGGCGATGCCCTTTCTATCCAGCATCATCCAATTCCGGCGGCGGTGGCGCGATGCAGGCCGGCGGTGGTTCCGCCATGTTCGAGCGACATCGACAGACGGAACTTGTCCGGGCGGAAACTGGCTTCGAAATACTCCACGGGCACACCGTCGGCGTCATAGACCGTGCGGGCCACGTGAAGGATCGGCGCGCCGCGCTGGACGTCGAGATGGCCGGCCAAAATAGCGTCGGCGATGGTTGCCCCGACCGTCTGTTCGGCACTCCCGATAGTGCGACCGGTTTCCTGGATCAGGTCTATCAACATGCGCGATTCCAGCGCCGCCGGGGAAAAGGTTCGGCCGATCTCGATCGGGACATAGGTGACCAGGTGGCAGAAGGGATCACCCTTGGAAGAGCGCACGCGCTCAACGACGTAGACGTCGCTTTGCGGCTCCAGAGCGAGCGCCTGATTGACATGGGCGGGCGCGGGCTGCCGTGAAAATCCCAGGAGGCGAACTTCTGACTGCCCGATGATCCGCGATTGTCCGAGTATCCGGCTGGTCATCGGAACATTGCCGGCCGCTTCGCCCGGCGCGGAATCTCCGATGATGTTCTCTCTCACGCGCGTGCCGCGGCCTCGTTCGCGGGTGACGAGCCCGGCCCGTTCAAGCTCGCTTAATGCGCGGCGCGAGGTGATCCGCGACACACCGAATTCCTTCGAAAGCTCGGCTTCGCTGGTGATGCGGGCGCCGCTTGGCACCTGCCCCGTCAGGATCTTCTCGCGAAGGAGAAGGAATATCTGCTGGTAGCGCGGCAGATCGCCTTGCTGCGTCATTATTATACCTATCATTCATATTAATTGTTATATTGATTATAACATTATGAGGATGGACGCAAGCCTCCTTGACCAACGACCTGTTTGGCCCTGCCAGAGGGACTGGCCCTGCTCATTTGTGGATGGCGGGGATCGGCCGCTACGGCGCCGTCGAGGACGTGGCTGCGGCAATCGCCTATCTGGCCTCCCCGGAGGCAAGCTTCGTCTCCGGTGCATCGCTAGACGTGAACGGCGGCCAAGCCATAGCGATCTGAACAACGCCGACAACCTTAGGCCGCAACAGGCCCTGATAAGCGACTACGCTCGCTCGTCACAAACGGCGCTATGCGCCAAGGCTGTCATCGATCGCCTTGTGCAGTTTGGCGAGGCCTTGCTCGATTCTGTCGCCGTAACGCAGCAAGCTGCCGCCAAGCAGGAACACTGCATCCTCGCCATACATCTCAATCATGTCGGGCGCGCGTTCAACGCTCATGCCGCCGCCGGGCGAAGGGAAGATTGCCGGTCCGGGTGCGCAGTCGTCACGGCAGGCGTCGGCAATGGACATGCACTCGTCTGCAGTGAAGCCGAAGCGGCCGCCAACATTCGGGAACACGGAAATGTCGGATCCTGCGATACGCTGCAGCGTGCCGAACATCAGCCCGTGCGTCAGGCCGGTATCCTTAGAAAGTACGTAGGGGCCAAGGAAGCTTGGATGCGTCATTACCGGCATCGCCAGGGTGTCATCGAGCGCGATGCGGCGCACCAAGTCGAAACCAAACAGCCCGGGCATGATGAGGAGGCCGTGAGCGCCGTTTTCCTTGGCAAAGCGAGCGTTCTCCATCAGGTCTTCGCTGCAGCCGGCAAGGCCTGCGAAATACAGCGTCTTGCGTCCGGTCTGGGCGTTGGCCTTGGCAACAGCTTCGCCGATGCGCAGCACCCGCTCTCGAAAGGGCGCGCAGGGTTGATCGGTGAGGCCATGGTCTTCTTTCACCAGATGGGCGCCGCCGGCGGCGCACATATAGGCGATATCGGCCAGTCGCCGCGCGCTCGATCCCTGCGGCTTGAGCACCGGCGACAGGAGCGGACCTCGTGGGACACCGGCCAAGGCTCGAAGGCCGGCAATGCCAAATCGCGCTCCCGGGTGGGCCGCTTTGAGCGGACCGAGATCCAGGCCGATGGTTTTCACTCTGGTTTGGATGGAGGTGTTGCCCATCACGACATTGAGAAGCTGGGGAAGCTCCGTGCCCGTGCTCTGCGGGCTGTAGCTGATCACGGCGTCAAAAAGACCGTCGCCCGATGGGGCCACTTTCTCGACCTGACCCATAATAGTGTCTTCGACAAAGCCCGCAGGAACAACATCGCGTGGAACCTCGACGGTTTGCTCCAGCGCGATGCCCACCGCGCGATCTTCGGCCTGATCTTGGGTGTCGGCGAACAGACGGTAGGTAACGTGGAATCGACCTGAGGCCCAATCCTCCATCACAGGCCTTCGGCCTTCACGGTGGAATGGACAGCTTCGACACGTGCGCTGGTCAGATCGCGTTGCGTGATGCCAAGGCGTGACCCAAGCAACTTCTCAACACCGGCAATGAGCGCCGTGGCGTCCAATCCGTAGTACTTCATGAGGTAAGGGCGCGAACCCCCATGGGCATAGGTGTCTTTCAATCCCAACCGGACCAAGCGCTTGCCGACGCCGTTATCGGCCATGATCTCTGCGACGAGAGAGCCAACGCCGCCTTCGGTGACATGGTTCTCCAATGTCACCACGCCGCCCTTGACCGCGTGAATGTGGTCCAGCATCGCCTCGGCGTTGAACGGTTTGATCGTGTTGAGATGGAGGTGGCGCACGCGAACGCCCTTTGCCTCCAGTGCGCCACGCGCGCGCAGGGCTTCCTCCGTTGTGATGCCGGATGTGACGATCAGGACATCATCGCCAAGCGCCAGTTCGCGCATCCGGCCGACTTCGATGGGCGTGTCGAACAAGCGCGGCACGGACCCGCGCAAGACGCGGCAGTAGACCGGGCCATCAATGCTATCGGCGGCTTCGCATATGCTCTCGACCTCGGTCGCGTCGCCAGTTTCAAGAATGGTCATGTTGGGGATCGAGCGCATCACCGAGATATCTTCGATGGCTTGGTGCGTCATGCCCCCTGGCGTCGTGATGCCTGGGAGGAAGCCCATCAGGCGCACTTTGCGACGCGGGTAAGCAACGCACGCCATCAGCTGGTCGTAGGGCCGACGATAGAGGAAGACGCCAAAGGTGTGCAGGAAGGGCCGAAAGCCGGCCATGCCCAGCCCGCCGGCAAAAGACAGCATGTTCTGCTCAGCCATGCCCAAAGACAAAAACTTCTCCGGATGCTTGTCGCGGAACTTGTCGATCTCACACGACGAAGTGAGATCGGCTGACAGGCACAGCACCTCGCGGTGCGCCATCGCATGGGCTTCGAACGCCCGCTCGTAGGGCCGATTGACCATCTCGGCCATCAGTGCGCTCCCCTGTAGTCGATCGGGTCCACCCCTAGCGCGCGGGCAATATCGTGGTTCATCTCGGCGCGCTCGTCTTCAGACTTGAAACGCACATAATGAAGCCGTGGGAAGCGCTGTTGCAGTGTGGGCATGCCCTGGAACGGAGACGTGTTAGCCAAGATGATCAGCGGTTTGCCTTTGTGCTTTTCCTTTGCCGCGTCGCGCATTTCATCGAGCTTATGGCCGTCGATCGAGACCACGACGGCGCCAAAGTTTTCCATCTTGCTCTTGATGTCGCCAACTTCCATCACGGCGTTCATGGCGCCATCGCATTGCTGACGGTTGACGTCCATGATGGCGTAAAGGTTATCGATGCCATGGTGCGCGGCGCATTGGATGGCCTCCCACGTCTGCCCTTCCTGCACCTCACCATCGGACATGAAGACCCAGGTCTTGCCGGTTTCCTTCCTACGCTTACGTGCCCAGGCGAGGCCGGCCGCGGTGGACAGGCCAATACCCAGCGTCCCGTTGTGCACTTCCATGCCCGGTGAGTGTTCAGCGCCGATCATCTCCACGGACGAACCGTCTTTGTTGAACATCTCAAGGCCCTCGGGAGCCATCCGCTCAACTTCAATCAGTGTCGCATAGGCCACCAACGCATAGTGCGCCGGAGCGATGAACAGACGATCAAAATCGCTGTGTGGCGGGCCGTTGTAGCCAGCGCCGGTATGGTATGTTGGATTGTCGGGCGAAGGCACGCCGCCAAAGGGCTTTGGGATCATGGGAAGCGTCGGCGCCCCCAGCTCCAACTGCTCATTGTACAGCCAGGCCAGTTGCTCCGCCGCTGAGCATGCCTGGCTAAGATAGCCACCATTGTTGCGCATGGCGTGCTCGAAGACCCGGCGGCGGATGCCAAGCGCGATCTCCTCGGTTGTTCTTGCGTTGCGACGGCTCACGCCCATCACCATCCATCCTTGCGAAACGCGGTCAAGCTGGTTTTGCATAAGTCAAATGAATTGACAATTGTAAAGTTCGAAAATGTTGATGTCGAGGCCATGGGCCGCCAATAAACAAGGGGGCCATAAGGCCCCCTTGAATGTGTATGGATGAAACCGCCTAGCGCGGAGGCAGAGGCATCCAATCGGTCATCGCCACATCAGCGTGCTGGAACTGCGGCATGGCGGACGACAGATCATCCATGTTGGAGATGTCTGATTCGTTCAGGAAGTCCTGCGTGATCAAGGTAGGCGGCACGATGACCTGGGCGCCGGGGTCGCCACCAGCCAGCATGATCGCGAGCGAGCGCACGGAGACTTCGCCAACCACGGCCGGATTGGTGGCCACGGTGGCTTTCCACGGGCTTCCCGGCTCACGCATCACCGCAATATCCGCAGTCGAAACGTCGGCGGAATAGATGCTGACCTGGTCGCCCATGCCGGCCTCGTTCACGGCGATGACCACGCCTTTGGCAAACTCATCATATGGCGCGAACACCACATCGATGCCCGGGTTTGCCTGAAGCACGGAGCGGGCTTGGTTGGCGTTTGAGTTGGCGATTGGATTATCCAGGGTGCCGAAGCGCGCGACCTCGTTAATGCCGGCATTCTCCTCGCGAATTTCCTGCCAAGCGACATCGCGGCGATCGAGCGGCGCGATCCCGGGAACATAGACATAGGCAGCCGTCCATTCGGTGCCATTGTCTTCGACGGCCCGGTCGAGCGCCATCCGGCCCAACAGATAGTCCGATTGCTCAATCTGCGGCACGGCCTCGTTCTCGACGTTGACGTCGAACGCAACGACTTTGATCCCGGCATCGACGGCCCGTTGAGCAGCATCGCGCATGGATTCCGTCAGACCGTGTTGGATCACGATACCGTCCACACCCAGAGCAATCGCCTGGTCGACCATATCGGCCTGAAGGGCCGCATCCTGACGACTATCGAAGACGCGAAGGTCGACGCCGAGAGCTTCGGCCTGGGCTTCAACGCCGGCAAGATAGGCTTGGAAGAAGTCCCCGGTGGACAGATACCGCACCAATGCAATCTGCACGTCGGCGGCATTGTCGAAGGGAGCTGGCATATCTTGCGCGAGCGCAGCGCCTGTCATGCCGGTCGAAACGACAAGCGCGCCCGCCAGCATCTTCATAAAGGTTCGTTTGGTACCCATCATTGGTGTTTCTCCTTCTTGACTTGAGATTTCTTGGGCCAGGCACATTTGGTGCCCCCCCTCCTAGTGGCCCCCTCCGCGCCTGCGCGTGGAAAGTGCAAACGTGAACATCAGCGCGACGACCAGAACCGCGCCCTTGACGAAATCTTGGGTGTAGTAGGGCGCATTCATCATGGTGAGGCCCTGCAGCAAAACGCCGACGAACAGCGCGCCGATGGCGGTTCCAAACGCGTTGGGTTTGGCGACGCCGAGAACGGCGAAGCCGATGAGCGCCGCGGCCACGCTGTCGAGAAGCAAGTTGTTGCCGGATGCGATGTCGCCGCGCCCGAGCCTTGCAGCTAGCAAGATGCCGCCAATCGAAGCCATCACGCCGGAGATCATGTACGCGGTGATCTTGTAGCGATTGACGTTGGTCCCTGCGAGCGCGGTTGCACGCTCATTCGAGCCGATGGCGTACATCAGGCGACCATGGCGCGTCAGTTCCAGGAACACCCAGACCAGAACGCCGACGATCAGGAAGACGACGACCGGCACAGGAATCAGGTCTTCGAGAACGAAATCGAACCGATGGCGGCCCAGCCACAAAAAGGCGGCCGAGAAGGTGCCTTCAGCCACTTCACCGCCAGGCAGCGTCATACCGGTGGAGATCGACCGTCCCTCGGTCGGAATGCGTTGCAGCCCGATCAGCAGGAACATCATGCCAAGCGTCGCCAGCAGATCGGGAACCCGCATCCTGACGATCAACAGCCCGTTAATCAGGCCGACAAAGGCGCCCATGATCAAACAGGCCAAAACCGCGACAAAAGCCGACTGCTCGAGAACCACCATCATGTAGGCCGATAACATGAGGGCGGACGTCGCCACCGACCCAATGGACAAATCGAAACCACCAACCACCAGCGTGCAGGTGACGCCCAGGGCCAGGATGCCGGTGATGGCGACCGACTGGAAGATAAAGGCAGCCGAACGCGGCCCGGCAAAACCGGGCGCCGCCAGGGAAAAGAAGACGATCAAGCCCAGCAGCAAACACAGGAATCCGTAGCGAACCGCCAAGTTGACCAATGTTTGCGGGCGATCAACAGGGGGTGGCACAGGCCGGGAGGCTTGCGTGTCGGTGGTCATGAAGCGGACATCTGTGTTGGCCGCTGTTGGGCAGATTGGCCGGAAACCTGGGCCAGTACGGAACCCAGGTCGATCCCTTCGTTGCGATGCTCGCCAACCAGGCTGTGCTCGTAGAGGACAAGAATTCGGTCCGCGATCTCAAGCGCCTCGTCCAATTCCGCCGCAAAGACAATGGTCGCCCGATCGACCGCAGTTTCGCGGATGGACCGGCCAATGTCGCGCCGTGCGCGGATATCGACGCCCTGGAAGGGTTCGTCGAGCAGGAGAAGCTGGCTCGCTTCGGCCATCCAACGTCCGACCATGATCTTTTGCTGGTTGCCGCCGGACAGCGTGCCGATGTCGTCGCCCGGCGATTGGCACACAACGCCCAGCTGATCGATCATCGACTGTGTTGTCCGCCGCTCTCTGTTTCTGCTCAGGAACGAAAATGGCGCATGGCGCGCCGTAAACGGCAAGGTCAGGTTTTTCGTGATGTCAAAGGTCGGGACAACGCCGTTCGACGCGCGGTCCTTCGGCAACATGAAAACGCCGGCGGCGATCGCCTCGCCCGGCGATGCAGGCGCGAACGGTTCGCCACACAGGCGAATCTGGCCGCTCAGCGGCTCTTCCAATCCAAACAGGACAGAGGCCAGCTTCGTCTTGCCGCTGCCCAGCAGACCGGTGATCGCCAGAACTTCGTTGCGATGGACAGTCAGGTTTATCGCGGCACCGGTTTCCGACAACCGCAGATCGACCAATTCGAGCACCTTGTCGCCTCGGTCCGCAACCTCGATATCGACTGCCGTCATGGCGTGGCCCAGCATGGCCGTCACGGCGCCCTCATAGTCGAGCGGCTGGGTTTCGAAAGTACCCGATATCTGCCCGTCACGCATGGAGATGATCCGATCGGCGATCCGGCGGATGTCCGACATGCGGTGGGATATATAGAGAATTGCTACGCCGGTTTCGCGCAGATGATCGAGCAGCTTGAACAGGCGCTCGGCCTCGGTCGCCGACAGGGACGATGTCGGTTCATCCAAAATCAGAACCTTCGGCTCCCTGGCCATCGCCCGTGCGATGGCGATGAGCTGCCGCTCGGCCACGTCAAGGTCGGCCACCTGGGCGGCCACGTCAATGTCCAAACCCATCGCCCCGGCGATCGCGCGCGCGCCGCTCCGCAGCTTTCGACGATTGATGAAAAAACCCGCGCCGGCGGCATTGAGCTGGTCGAGCATCAAGTTGGATGCGACATCAAGGTCCGGAATCACACCGTCGTTGATGGCTTGGTGAACGGTCACGACGCCAGCGTCGATGGCTTGGGAGGGGGAAGTAGGCGAGAACGCTTCGCCGAACAACTCGATGTGACCGGCATCGTGAGCGTGCACGCCGCACAGAATTTTGACCAGCGTCGATTTGCCGGCGCCATTCGCGCCCATAAGTACCGTGACCTGACCCGCCGGAATCGTCAGGTCAACACCGCGCAAGACGCGGTTCGGTCCGAAGGCTTTTTCGATACCGATCACACGGCAGGCAGAATGTTCCATCGGGGTACGGCCTGTTTCTTGTTCGCCCACGGTTTGTCCGTGGTTGCTCCCTCCCAAGATCGTGATGGTCTGTATGGCAAAAGTCAAGGCTACTTGACAAATGATGAAATGACCGACCAGACTTGGCCCAACAAACAAGGTTCAAGCAGGCGCGTTCGCCTAGAGCACATTCAGGATTGTGTTGGAACCGGCTATCCGTGAAGGATGTGCGCAGAAGCAAACCTTTGAGCCCGGTTCTGATTCAATCAAAACCGAACAGGCTCTGGGGAGACGCGGCACAGGAGGAAGGAATCGGTGGGATTGAACGAGATTCCAAAGGGCTATGAGGCACTCACGGTTGAAACGCTGCCCACACGCCTGGCCTCGTTGGCCGACGTGAAGGCCAGGGTTGGCCCAGACCCCGAAAGCTGGTCTGTAAGGGAAGTTGGCGACGGAAACTTGAACCTTGTGTTCATCGTAACCGGGCCAGCCGGCCAGCTGGTTGTCAAACAAGCCCTTCCCTACGTCCGGCTGGTCGGCGACAGCTGGCCTCTCCCGCTGAAGCGGGCTTTTTTCGAGTATCATGCCCTGACGCGCCAAGCCGCGCGTGATCCCGGCATGGTGCCGCAGATCTATCATTTCGACGAGACCCAAGCCCTCATCGTCATGGAATATCTCTCCCCCCACATCATCTTGCGCGGCAAACTCATCAAAGGCGAGCGCGTGCAGGGCTTGGGGCCGGCGCTTGGAAAGTTCTGTGCCAGGACTGCCTTCCGTGGATCGGACCTTTCCATGGATGCCGGGCAAAAGAAGGCTGATACCGCCCTCTTCGCCGGCAATGTCGAGCTTTGCGACATTACCGAACAGCTGGTGTTCACCGACAGCTACTATGACGCCGAACGCAATCATCACACACCGGAGCTGCAGCCGGCGGTTGATCGACTGCGTGCCGATCCGGCCGTCAAGGCCGCCGCGCAGATGATGCTGATGCGCTTTACCTCGGGTGGTGAAACGTTGATGCACGGCGATTTGCACACCGGTTCGGTGATGTGCACGGACAGCGATACCAAGGTGATAGACCCTGAGTTCGCGTTCTACGGTCCGTTCGGTTTCGATCTGGGCATGCTGATCTCCAACTACTTGATGGCCTATTTCAGCCAACCGGCGCATCGGCCCCCAGATGGTTTGGATGCCTATCAAGATTGGCTGCTGTCCGTGATTGAGGAGACGAGCGGCGCCTTCATTGAAGAGTTCAAGCATCTTTGGGCGACACAGCGCGCCGGCATCATCTACCCACGCAGCTTGTGGGAAGATCAGGGCCAATCATCGGACGGCGCACGCGATGGCCTGCTCACCCACATCTGGAATGACGCGATGGGCTTTTGCGGCGTGGAGCTGCACCGTCGCATCCTCACCCTGGCCCACAATGCCGATTTCGAAACGATCGAGGACACCGCCGCGCGCGCCAAGCTGGAGGCTCGAAGCCTTGATCTTGGCCGTTCGCTTCTCCTGCGGCGCCCCCCCGACAGCGCCGCCTTAGTCGCAATGGCGCGTGCAGCCAACGCAGAGGACCTGCTATGAAAGTCAATGGCACCCACTACCGTTCCATCTGGCATGATGCCGGTTCCGATGAAGTGCGTATTATCGACCAACGCTGGCTGCCACACGATTTCAGGATTGTCTCCTTGAAAAGCCTTGAGAGCTTCGCAACCGCGATCCGCGATATGTGGGTTCGTGGCGCACCCTTGATCGGCGCAACCGCTGCATATGGCGTAGCGGAAGAAATGCGGCGCGACCCTTCCGATACTTCATTGGACACCGCCTGGGACGTGCTGCACGACACGCGACCAACGGCGATCAACCTGCGCTGGGCGCTCGATCGGTGCCGGGCGCACCTGGAGCCCTTGGCGCCTGACGAGCGCGCTGAAGCGGCCATGACGCTCGCACACGAGATTGCCAACGAAGATGTCGAAATCAACCGCACGATTGGTGTTCACGGGTTGGAGGTCATCAAGCAGGTCGCGGCCAACAAGCCGGCTGGCGAGCCGGTACGCCTGCTCACCCATTGTAACGCTGGTTGGCTTGCGACCGTTGATTGGGGCACCGCGACGAGCCCGATGTACCACGCCGCCGATGCCGGCTTGCCTATCCATGTTTGGGTCGATGAAACCCGGCCGCGCAACCAGGGCGCTCTCACAGCCTGGGAGGTCGGCAGCCACGGCATTGACCATGCCTACATCACCGACAATGCAGGCGGCCATCTTATGCAGCACGGTCTCGTCGACATGGTCATCACCGGGACCGACCGAACGACGGCGAGCGGCGATGTCTGCAACAAGATCGGAACCTATCTCAAGGCGCTTGCAGCCCATGACAATGGCGTGCCGTTCTACGTTGCGCTGCCGTCTCCGACCATTGATTGGACGGTGCAGAACGGGATCAAGGAAATCCCGATTGAGGAACGTTCAGGCGGCGAGGTCTCGCACATACAGGGCGTTCTAAGCGACGGTTTGATTGGTGAAGCCCGGGTGTCGCCGGACGGTTCCCCATTGGGCAATCCGGCCTTCGATGTGACTCCCGCACGGCTTATCACCGGCTTGATTACGGAGCGCGGCGTCTGTGAGGCTTCGCCTGAAGGGTTGGCGACCTTGTTCCCTGAACGCGCGGCGGCCTAGTTCACATGATTGAGAACCGTTGGCGCGATACCGAAGCGCAAAA
Source organism: Rhizobiaceae bacterium (assembly GCA_028281105.1). Classification (GTDB taxonomy): domain Bacteria; phylum Pseudomonadota; class Alphaproteobacteria; order Rhizobiales; family Rhizobiaceae; genus JANQKQ01. The sequence continues at coordinate 165,311 of JANQKQ010000042.1, read as the reverse complement.
GTGGGTTGACGAGCTAGGCTCAAATCCAAGCGACGCGGACGTCGCCCTCGCACACCGGGTCTATTCCAGCCGGATCATTGGCCAGGACCCCGATCTTGTGATGCATGGCGGTGGCAACACCTCCGTCAAGGTCACCCGCCCGGACTTGTTTGGCGACCCTCAGCGCGTCCTTCATGTGAAAGGCTCGGGCTGGGATCTCGACACGATCCAGGCCCCCGGCCTGCCGGGAATATGGCTTGAACCGCTGTTGAAGCTGCGCACCCTCGACGGACTGCCCGACGAGGACATGGTCAACTTCCAGCGCAACAATCTGTTGAATTCCTCGGCGCCGAACCCCTCGATCGAAACGCTTCTACATGCCTTTTTGCCGCACACCTTTATCGATCATACGCATGCGACGCCGTTCTTGGTGCTGGCAAACCTCCCCAACGCTGAGGAGGTCGCGCGCCAAATCTTCGGTGATCGCCTGGCGATTGTGCCCTACATCATGCCGGGCTTCGCGTTGGCCAAGCTCGCGGCGGAGGTCTACGAACTAAATCCCGACGTCGAAGGATTGCTCCTGCTCAAGCATGGGCATTTCGCGTTCGGTCCAGATGCGAAGACGAGCTACGACCTGATCGTCCAGCACACCAACCAAGCCGCCGATTATTTCAAGATGGCGGGTTCCACGTCGCTACGGGTAAGGGTGCCAACGACGATGGCCGCTGGTTTGGCGACCCTGCGTGGCGCGTTGGGGCCGGACGACCCGGATGCGCCGATGCCGGTGCTGTCGCTTCGCAACGGCCCCGATGTCCTTGCTTTCCTTGACCGCGATGACGTGGACGAGCTGGCAACTCGCGGCGTCGCGTCGCCCGACCATGTCATCCGCACCAAGGCGAAACCACTGGTCTTGTCGCGCGATGACCTCAAATCGGACGAAACGGTCAAAGCCAAGGTCAACGCATTCAGGGCCGACTATGAAGCCTACTTCACGCGCCAGAACGAGCGTGTGGGCAATGACCGCACGAGGCTATCGACGCTTCCCAATCTTGTCTGGGTGAAGGGCGTCGGCATCATTGGCCTGGGCGCCCATGACAAGGCAGCGGATATCTCCGCCGATCTTGGCGAGCAAAACCTGCGTGTGCGTTTCGTGGGCGAAGACGCAGGAGGATTTCGCCCTCTCGGCGAGGATGATCTCTTCGAGTTGGAGTATTGGTCGCTGGAACAGGCCAAACTTGGCAAGGGCAAACCACCCCCGTTCACGGGTCGTGTCGTCATGGTGACCGGAGGCGCGGGCGTCATCGGCTTGGCGACCGCCAAAGCGTTCGCGGCGCTGGGCGCAAGCACCTTTTTGGTTGACCGCCAGGCAGATCAGTTGGCCGCTGCGCTCGAGACGCTTGGCAGCGCACACGACGGTATCGCGCTGGATGTCACCCAGGAAGCTGCCGCCCGACAGGCCGCAGACGCCGTGACCCAGCGCTTCGGCGGGCTTGATATTCTTGTCTCCAACGCCGGTGCCGCGCTTGGCGGTGCGCTCGCCGATCTGGACGAATCCGACCTTCGCGCCGCCTTTGAACTCAACTTCTTCTCCCACCAACGCTTTGCCGATCAGGCAGCCCAACTGTTTGCGCGGCAGGGCCGCGGTGGACAAATCCTGTTCAATATCTCCAAGCAGGCCGTGAACCCCGGCAAGAATTTTGGCGCCTATGGCCTGCCGAAGGCGACGACCTTGTTCCTCATGCGCCAACTTGCGCTGGAACTGGGCGAGCGGGGCATACGGGTTAACGGTATCAACGCGGACCGGATACGCTCGGGGCTGCTTACAGACAGCTTTATCGCCGAACGTGCCAAAGCCCGCGGCGCCGACGAGGCCTCCTACATGGCGGGCAACTTGCTCAAGCGCGAAGTGGAAGCCCGCCACGTTGCCGATGCCTTTGTTGCCCTGGCGCAGATGGCGCGCACGACTGCCCATGTGGTCACCGTCGACGGCGGCAATATTGAAGCCGCGCTGCGTTAGGGAAGGCGATGGCGGAAGGCAAGACAGTCAAAGACGTTGGTCATTCCGAGGCGCAGCTCGCTCATGTCGCGATGCTCTACTACCGTGAAGGCCTTACCCAGAGCGAAATCGCGCAGCGTGTCGGGCTCTCGCGCGCGACAATCGTCAACTATCTGCGCCTTGCCCGCGATCTGGGCATTGTCGACATCCGTATCCGCGGCGAAAGCTTCACGGCCTCTCCCCTGTCGCGCCAGCTCACCGAGCATTTTGATCTCGTCGACTGCTACATCGCCCATCATGATATGGAGCCCCAAAACGAGGATGCTACGCTGGAGCGCGTGGCCCAGCTCGCCGCGTCGGCGCTGCGCGACCTGTTTGAGCCGGGCGATCGCCTGGGCGTTGCTTGGGGGGAAACCGTGCAGCAGGTTGCGCACAAGTTCCCCAACGGGCCGGTTCCCAACCTGAGCGTCTACCAGATGGTCGGGTCGATGGACTTCAATCCGTTGTTCGCGCCTGAAGCATGCGCGATCGAGATTGCCCGAAGGACCCTTGCCTCATGCCGCACGCTGCATGCACCCGCCATGATCTCGACCGCCGAGCTGGCCTCACAGCTTCGTTTGGAACCTGTCATCGCGCGCCAACTGAAAGATCTGTCGAGCCTCAACAAAGCACTGTTTTCCGTTGGTAGCCTTTCTGTTCCCCTTACATTGGTCGGTTCCGGCATGGCCACCCACGGCGAGCTTGATGCCTATGTGGCCATGGGCGCCAAGGGGGTATTTTGGGGGCACTTCATTGATGGCGATGGTCAGGCGCTGGACGGTCCGTTGTCAGGGCGTTTGATTGGCGCGTCGCTGGACGACCTGCGCGCCATCACTACCAGGATGCTGGTCGCCTGCGGACCCAGCAAGCGCGAAGCCATCGAAGCCGCATTGCGTGGCGGTTTCGCCACACACCTGGTAACGGACGAAGAGACGGCGTCTTTCCTCCTGGGCAAGCCTTGACCCGTCAAACCAGTGTACGGTTGGACGGCAGGTCGGTATCGGCCTGCAATTCTTTCCGCCTGGCTACCGTGTGGTGCATGCAACCGACAACAAGAGGGCCCGATCATGGTCCCCTCACGTCGCCTGATTGACACTCGTGCAACCACGTGGGGCGTCGTGAACCCCGCGAGAAAAGAATTTAAAACTGAGGCGCTACCCTTTATGAATTGATGGCGCGAGCAACTCTCTGTCGTTGAGGCTTGTGATGTCACGTGTTGATAAGCATAAACTCATTTCCGCTATCTACGCGACCACACTGTCTCCAAACAATTTCGACAATATTCTGGATGACTTGGACGAATTAATATTTGGTCCGATACTCTCTCCGGCAGGCGCTAAACCGCCGCAGCATTCACCGAGACATTTAAGTGCGAACACCTTGCACGCAATCGATCCTGAGTTGCGCAATCACGTCGATCTTGCCCGCCAGATACAGGACAGGATCGGGCGGGCAAAGAAAAAGGAGGATCGATTCGATGCGGTGTTGGATGCTGTTCCGAATCCGTCCTATGTGTTTGATGAGAAACAAAATATTGTTGCGATGAACCAGTTTGCCCGGGAAAGGAGCGGCGATGATTGCGCCACCTTGGGCGATTGCATCCCTGACGCCCGGATGCTGGGCGAAATCGATAAATTTGCCGTCAGCGCGGGTGGCCGGAAGATCCTGGTTCTACCGGATTACGTGGACCTGAAGAAGAATGTTCAAACAAGCGTTCTGGTGAGGCGGATCGCCGAACAGGATACCGATGGAACGGCAGGCAGTCATTTCCTGCTGTCGATCGCGGACTTCGGTTTCGATCAGTTCACGGTAGATTTGTTCGCGAAGACCTACTCGCTGACGGAAGCTGAGGCGGACGTGGCGACCTTGCTTGCAAGCGGCATGCAGGCGCCCAAGATTGCTTCCAAACGCGGATCTTCCCTGCAGACCGTCCGCTCGCAGATCAAGCTTATCAAGAGCAAGACCAGCGCCAAGGATATCCCAGCGCTGGTGCACCTCATGTGCGGTTTTACCGCCGGCATACTCGTCCCGTTATACGGCGATGATCAGGACAATTCGCGACCCCGGTCAACAAGACCGTTGCGGTCGCTGAGGGCCATCACGCTGCGTGACGGTCGTCGCATGGAATATCTCGAGCAAGGGGCCGCGGACGGCAAACCCGTGCTGCTGATGCACAACATTCCCTATGGAGTGGAGTTTCCTGCCGACGCCATTGAGGCTGCGGCGCAACAGAATTTGAGGATTATCGCGCCCCACCGGCCTGGGTTTGGCGGGTCCGATCCGCTCAAAGTCGCCAATAGCGACACGTTCCTCGACACGGTGGCGAGGGACGGTGCCGAACTTCTCGATCGGCTTAACATCGCAAAGGCCGTCGTCGTCGGCCATTCCGTCGGAGCGCACCATGCGCTACGTCTGGCCTGTCTGTTTCCCGAAAGGATTGTCAAACTTGTCGCGCTCGGCCGGGTGCCGATGTGGCGCGACGAATGGATCGTCCGGACGCCGCCGCGCCAGCGTTTCGTCCTGCGCCTGGCCCGACACTGGCCGCAGCTGCTGCCCCTGGTGTTGTGGGTCATGATCGTTTCCATAGAAAGAGGGTCGGCCGAAAAGTTCATCCAGTCCGCCTGCAAGGACGGAGAGGCCGATACCCGTGCGGCCAGGGATCCCGAGACGCTCGCGCTGATCGCCAGGGGTAGCGAGGTCGGTCTCGTGCAGGGCACGGAAGCGATGTGCAGGGACTGTCTGATTTGCATTGAAGATTACAGCGCCGAAGCAAGATCCATCGCGCACAAGTTTCATATTCTTCACGGCGACGACGACCAAATTGTTCAGATTTTCCAGTCAAGGGCTTTTGTCGATGCCGTTCCCGGCACGACGCTGGAAGTAATCGAGGGTGCCGGACAGTTGTTGATGTACAGTCACTGGCAAAATGTCCTTGCCGCGCTGAAGAGATTCCAAGTCCAAGCTACCTAAAAAACGTCCATCCCCAGATGTGGGTATGACTCCTCGCGGACAAACCGATCTTCTGTGCCGCACGGGTTGGCAGAAGGCACTCCCGGTGCCGGTTATCAGGGCGGTCAATCCAAAAACAGTTGTTGAAGCTGACGCGGGAACGGGTCGGCGACGGAGCCTCTTTCGCTCCGTCTGCGTTGCGTCGTCCGCGTTCAGCCAAAGTTGTGAGTGCGCCGGGTCAGCCGAGTGCAGGGCGGGGTTGCGTTGTCTAAGTCGAAGCTGCCGATGCGGTTGCGTCGGTTTTTCTGTTCCGGCCCGTTGGCCATTTTTTTGATTTTGCTTGGTGTTTCGGGGTTTTCGCCGACGAAGGCATATGCACAAGCAACATGCGGCTCTGTCACGGATAGCAGCGACAGCAGTCATGTTGATACCAACGGTGAAAATACATCCGCCGTCGGCACGCAGTTGTTTGCCGATGAGAACGGGTGCCACGCGGTTTCCACCGGCAACGCACAACCCTATGTTGGAGAAGCGGCGCCCAATCAGCTTTACGTCTTCATCAACTCGACGGACGCCAACAATTACAACCAGGGAATTACCTTTGTATTCGGCTCCGCCTGGACGATTGACACCTTTTCGGCAACCGTCGGTGGAACGGCCGCAACGCCGACAATATTAAACCCCGGCGTTACGCGCTACATTTTTGCAACCGTGACCACGGCGACAGCCTTCGAGGCGCAGTTTCAGATGACCCGGGGTACCGGTACGTTTCATGTCACGGTGTCAAAAGCCGCGAACTCGGACACCTTGGCGGCAACGGACATAAAGGCCGGCAGCCTGCCGGCGCCCAATACCGCGCCCTCCATCACCTCAAATGGGGGCAACGCCACCGCCGCGATAACCGTCAACGAAAATCAGACCGCGGTTACCGATGTGCAATCCACGGATGCGCAAGACTCGGAGGGGTCGGGGCTTACCTATTCCAAGACCGGCGGCGCCGATCAGGCGCTGTTCGATCTCAATGCCAACACCGGTGTGCTGACATTCGTTTCAGCGCCGGACTTCGAAAGCCCGAACGATGCCGGAGGCAACAATATCTACGATGTCCAGGTGACCGTCACGGATTTGGGCGGATTGACCGATAGTCAGGATATCGCCGTCACCGTCGCCGATGTCGGGGAGGTCGTCTCGCCACCGGTGAACAGCGTCGGCATCTCCATCATCACCGTGTCGTATGCGCCCGCGGGCTCGCCGAACGGATACCAGCCCGGAGTGGATCACATCAACGCGCAATGCGGCGGCAAGTTCAGTTGCGACTATCTGATTAGTACAAGTCTGATCGGCGACCCGTTTGGCGGAATCCGCAAGGAATACAGCGTTACGTACATTTGCAATGGCGGCGGCAACAATATTGTGGCCACCGTCGCTGCGGAAGCGAGTGGGCAAACCGTCAATCTGAGCTGTCCGCTTCCCGCAAACCCGGCGACAACGATCACCACTGACAGCGGTGGATTGTTCAATCAAAGCGCGCCGGGCTCCTTTACCGCGACCGTTACCTTCACCGAACCCATCACCGGATTTGTCGACGGAGAGTTGACGGCCTCCAACGCAACCGTCGGAACGCTCAATCCGACCGGCGGCGCCGGGACCACTTTCTCCGCCACGATCACGCCGACTGGAACCGGCGACATCGCCCTCAACGTCGCGGCGGCTGTTGCCAAGGACGTGGACAACAACGACAACACGGCTGCAAGCCAGGTGACGGTCAAGCAAATCGATGATGTAAAGCCGACGGTCGCGATCTCGGGCGTTCCCTCGGCGACGGACGGTACGACGGCCTTCACCGCGACCTTCACCTTCTCTGAAGATGTGACCGGCTTCGACCTTTCGGATATCACCGCGGCGCTCGCCAACGCGACCGCCTCGGATTTCGCCACCCCGACGGCCAACCGTGTGTTCACCGCCAAGATCACTCCGGACGGCAATGGCAATGTGAGCGTCGGCGTCAATGCCAATGCGGCCGCGGATGCCGCCGCCAACGGCAACACGGCCGCAACGACGCAAACCGCCACGCTGGATGCATCGGCTCCGCCGGTCGTGGTCTCGGGCGTTCCGTCTGTGACGGACGGTACGACGGCCTTCACCGCGACCTTCACCTTCTCCGAAGACGTGAGCGGCTTCGATCTTTCGGATGTCACGGCGGCGCTCGCCAACGCGACCGCCTCGGATTTCGCTACCACGACGGCTCACCGCGTGTTCACCGCCAAGATCACGCCGGACGGCAATGGCAATGTGAGCGTCGGCGTCAATGCCAATGCGGCCGAGGATGTCGCCACCAACGGCAACACGGCGGCAACGACGCGAACCGCGACGCTGGACGCGTCGGCCCCGACGGTCGCGATCCTCAATGCACCGGCCTCTCATGACGGATCGTCGGCCTTCGTCGTCACCTTTCAGTTTTCCGAAGGGGTCACCGGTTTCATGTCGGGCGACATCATGGTTGGCAACGGCTCGGCTTCGAACTTTGTCGCTGTCGACGGCGATACCTATACCGCAACCATCACGCCCTCCGGTCCGCAGGACGTGACCATCGACGTGGCCGCTGGGGTGGCGCAGGATAACGCCGGCAATCCCAACCAGGCGGCAACGCAGGTGAGCGTTGGCGGCACCGTGGTTGCCGAAACGACCGAGATGATCGGGTCCTTCATCCAAAGCCGGGGCAATCTGATCACGCAGATCCGGCCCGATCAAAGCCGCCGGGTTGATCGGGTGAACGCCACGGACACCAACAATGGCGGTGTTTCGGGCTTCGGCATGTCGGTGGTCAGCGGTCGCCTGCCCTTCCAAGTCAAAATCGGTGCCGAGAGCAGCGGCTTTTCCTACAGTCTGCGCCGGGCCACGACCGAAGGAGCGAAGACACACATATCTGCAGATCCAATGGCGATGCTCGCCCATGCGGGGGTCACGCCGACCCGGCCCCTGGCGGCTACGTCATCGCGGCCGGCGCCGACAGATGCCGTCGATGATGCGGCCCGGCTCGAGAGCTTTGGTTCAGCGCCGCGCGCCGTCGTGGCCGATGCCAACTCTGAAGGTGGCATCGATCAGACCAGGCGTTTTGATCTGTGGGTTGAAGGCAAATACAGTCAATACACCGCCGGTAACGGCGGCGGCGACTTCACCGTGCTGCATGCCGGCGCGGACTATCTCGTTACCCGCGATCTGCTCGTCGGTCTTGCCATACAGCTGGACTGGATGACGTACGCACGCTCAACGGGCACCGGCAAGGCGGACGGGTCCGGTTACATGGTCGGACCCTATCTCACCGCAAAGTTCTCCGATGGCTTCTATCTCGATGCTGCCGCTTCCTGGGGGCGGGCCGACAACTCCGCCTCGCCCTTCGCTACGTTTACGGACGAGTTCGGCTCGCAACGCTGGCTGGCGACCGGAGCTTTGATCGGAAACTTCGATTCTGGGGGCTTCAACATCAGGCCCGAGGCACGGCTGTCCTATTTCCGCGAACAGACAGATGCCTACACAAACGGCATCGGCACCGCCATTCCGGGATTGACCTTCGAAACGGGAACCCTGGACTTCGGCCCGACGCTTTCAAGGACGATTGCACTGCATGACGCCCTGTCGCTCACCCCACATGCCGGCGCCAAAGGCATCTGGACCTTTGCCTCAACCAGCACAGCCGACCGCTTCCAAACCAATCCCCAGACGCTTGCCAGGGAAGGTCTCCGGATGGCTGTCGATGCCGGCCTGACGCTCGCCACCGAGAATGGGACGCACCTCACGCTCAGCGGGGCTTACGACGGTATCGGCGACAACTCCTACGAAGCATGGTCCATCAAGGCCGGGCTGGGGTTGAGGTGGTGAGCGACAATCGCCGGCCCAACCGTCAATGTCACCATTTAGCGCGCTTCGATCGGTCAACGGGTGTGGCAGACCCGACGATCACGCTGATCTACTGGGACGAGTTTGCCCGCACTGAGGAAATTCGGAAGTCGATGGAGATATAGAAGGGCTTAGACTTATAAGAAATGGTCAGGTGATGTGCAGAAATTTTGCCATATAATAGAGAACTAGTTGTGATCAGATATAGTCAAGGGTGGAATCCATTTTGAATATAAGCATATGATTTCATTTGCTAATTTTATCATCATGTTGTGTTACCCTCACTCGTTACCCGCATTTTAACGCGAAACGGTGGTTCGATTCCCGCAATGGTGGTGGCTTATGTGGCTCTGCGGAAAGCCAAGAGCGGCCAATATAGGTCAGTGCATGGCTATGCCTAATGGCGCGGCATGAAAGTGTTGACCTAAGACGATGGCCTGGGGTCGAGATTGTCATCGTGTCTGCGGCCCGGCCGCTATGTTTCACAGACAGGATTGCAGCAGTCTGGCGGCGTCCTGTGTGGTGATTTCCACGGGATTGATGGCGGTGCACGGATCGCGAGGAATGCCCTCAATCAGACGGTCGATATCCGGGTCCTTGACGCCCAGTTCGCTCAAGCTTGATGGGATCGAAAGCGCTTCTTCCAGCTGCTCGAGCCAGGCGACAAAACCGTCAAAGCCGCCGTCAATGGCCAGATAGCCCGCCGCACCCGCAATCGCCAGTTCGATCGCTGGCCGGTTGAAGTTCAGCACCTGCGTAATCACCACCGCATTTGTGGTGCCATGGTGGGTGTGGTGCATCGCGCTGATCGGATGGGACAGCGCGTGGATCGCTCCCAAGCCCGCTTGGAAGGCGACATCTCCCATGACGGCGGTGGCCATCAGTTGCGCGCGTGCTGTCAGATCGGCGCCGTCACGGTAGGCGGCGAGCAGGTTCTCCTAGACCAGGCGCATGCCTTCCAGCGCGATTGCACACGACATGGGGTGATAGGCATGCGAGCAGTACGCCTCCAAGCAGTGAGCCAGCGCGTCCATGCCAGTGTCGGCGGTGATCGCCGGCGGCATGCTCGTCGTTAGCTGCGGGTAACAGATAGTGACGGTGCGTAGCAGCTTTGGATGGAAGATGATCTTCTTCTCAGCGGTTTGGGCATTCGAGATGACGCAACCGCGCGAGATCTCCGAACCGGTGCCGGCGGTGTTCGGGGCTGCAATGATCGGCTCGCGGTAGCGTTCCGGATCATCTTCAAATTGATCAGCACCACCTGAGTGATCCAACTTCATTGGCAATGCAAGACCGGTCTTCGGCGCTAGTCCTGGAACAGGTAGATCGGGCTTGACCACGCCTGGAACCCGTCTTCGGTGGTCACACAGATCCAGAGCGGTGTGTCGCCTGTTTCGCAGACCTTTACCTTGAGGCTGATCGAGACTTCCCTGGCCAGAGGCGCATCCGGCAGGCGTTGCACGGTCAGCCGTTTCGCCAGCCCGCCCGCATCCATGATCATGGGTAGCAGGCCGACCGCATCAAGATCGACGCCCAAGTCGCCCTGGTTGGTGTTGATTTCCATCGTTCCCGAGCGGCTTTGATCCAATTGCAGATCGAAGCCCATGAAATTGCCGGTGGTAACCGCGCTCCACACAATGTTGCGGCTTCCCCGTGTTTCCAGGATGGCTTCGCGATTGTAGGCATTGATCGTGTCGAACCTGGCGATGCGGGCCTGGTCGAGCCGCGCGCGGCCTTTCCAATGGGTGTTGCGTCCACGGCCCCGGTATTCGGCCCCGGCCCAGCACACGCGGATGCGGTCACCCAGATCGTCTTCATCATAGGTCCGCAGGGTTTCCAGCACCTGTATCCCGTCGCGTATCTCAACGGCGAGAATGCCGGCATGGGCCTGGACATTGACGTTCATCATGGCCTCGCCGTCGGTTACACGCATGATATCGCCCATGATCGCGCGGCGGGTCGTGACGGTTTCGGCATCCGGCCTTCCCTGCGGGTTGCGCGCATACAGCGTCGCGTCGCTGGCAAGATCGACCGATACATCCATGTGCATGTGGCAGCCGGTGGTGCCGTAGTGATGGCGGCGGCGCTGTGCCTCCATGATCGAGGCGCGGTCATTGTTGTGCGCCAGGAAACAGGTCAGCCCGCCATAGGCGCCAAAGACCGAGGCGCCGGGATAGCTGGCGCCAGGCCTGCCCTTGTGGCCGTCGCTGTTGCAGACCACACCTACGCGCCGGCGCATCGCAAACCCGTCGGTCAGCACCCATTCGAAAGTGCCCCATGCCGAATGCACTTCGACCGCCGTTTCGATATTCGGGTCGTGGTCGTATTCGATATTGGCGTAGCGCCCGCCCACATGCGCGTAGACCACCACGTCCTCGTCCTTCAACGCGGCGAACAGGTCGGTCAGGGTATTCGCGTCGTTGCCGATCTCGCTTTGGTCTTCGAGCAGGGCATGAGAGCAGCGGTAGATCGGCCGTCCCGCGCCGGCGTAGTACACGTTGTGATCGCCGCCGACCGCGGTGTTGCCGGACCATTCGTAGCCCGCGAACACCGTGAACGTGCCGGGCTCGTTCCAGATTTCCGCCTGATCGTTGACCAGCGCCCAGAAATCCGCGTTGATCTGAAAGTCATTGGCCTGGTGGGCGCTGACATCGAGAAACGCCAGGTTGCGGGCGAAATGGAAATAGGACTGGATCGAATTGACGCCGACGGTCTCCCCGGTCTGCCCGTGCAGATCGCCCCAGAACCCCGCCACGTCGCCTTCGCGGATGACCAATGGGCCCGCTTCGGCCGCAAGTTCGTCATCGACAAAGACCTTGATCCGCAACGTGCCCGGTTCGCGCACGCTCAGATTGTCGAGGATCATCGACCGGTCGTCGGGTGCGTAGTCCAGCGTCTGCGGCAGACCCGCGACGGGTAGCGTAGCCTCGAACCGCAACCTGCCACCGGCCTGGCTGGTCGGGTTGCCCCATTGATCTTCCGCCTTCAGCCCAAGGCGGAACGGTTCATCCGGGCGGCGCAGACTGGGCAGGACCGCCACCCATTTGGCCGCCGGGCCGGGGATCACGGCCATGGCGAATTGCTCATCAAGCGGGAGGAAGTTTCCCGTTGCCTGGACGTCGCTCATCACCCGTAGCTCGTAGCCTTCTTCGACAAAGGTCTGCATCATCATGCCGGGCGAGCCACGGGAGGTGTCGCCGAAGGTCAGGACGATCTGGTCGCCCTCGTTCAGATAGCCACCATCGAGCTGCGCGGTCACCGTCAGCTTCCACGGCCGCGCGCCTTCGGGGCCTATGCGCAGGTTGATGGTGCCGTCGCCGGTGCAGGTGGCCGAGACATAGTTGGGCGCGGCCGGGTCGGTCGCTTGCGGTTGGCCGGCATCGGTGATCATGCGAAAGGCGACGCGGATCGCGCCGGTATCGTCAAGCCCCAGACGGCCGACCGTATAGACCACGCGATAGGTCTGGAAGCTGCGCACCTCGACCGGATCGACGGCCTCCAATATGGCCGAACCATACATCGTCGGGTCAAAGCCGGGGCGAACCGAAGGACTGTTGGCGCCGACCAGATGACTGGGAACGGGGGTGCCCGATGTCGCCAAGGCCATTATTCAGGTGTCCTCTAGCTCAGTGACAACCTCGCTTGCGGCCTGGTCGATCAGTTCGGCCAGTTCATCCGGCATGGTCAGCATCACGTCATGTGTGGTGTCGAGGCTGACGGTTCGCCAGCCCGGCGCGCCGCTGTAGCGGGCGAAAAACCGGGGAAATGCCGGGTTGTCGTGCTGCTCGGCCAGGACATAGGTGCTCGGCACCTGGGGTATGCCCGTTGCATCGCCCATCATTGCCGGCTCCGTCGTCGACTTGAGCGGTTGGTCGGTGGTTCGGGCGTTAATCCAGTCGATCAGCTTGGGATCGCTCACCCAGATGGAAGCGTCCGGAGGAGGAGCTCGCCAGCAATTGCCTTGCTCGCGGGCGACCTTCTCGATGTCACCAGCGCTCGGTGAGCGGCCGTATTGTGCAATCGATCTGCCCGGTTCCGTCACGAACGCATCCACATAGACGAGCGCCCCGATGCGGTCGGCGGCCTGCGCAGCGGCGCAGGAGATCACCTGCCCGCCATAGCTGTGTCCGACCAGCACCACATCGCGCAGCCCTTCCCACCGGATCAGGTTGACCACATCGGCGATATGCGTCGCCAGCCCGACTTCCTCGCTCAGCAGATGCGACCGGTCGCCCAGCCCGGTCAACGACGGGGCATAGGTTCGATGGCCCCTGGCACGCAGACGGTCGGCGACCGGTTGCCAGCACCAGCCGCCATGCCACGCTCCATGGATCATCACGATATTGCCCATCATGTCTCCTCGTTGCCCGGGTGAACGATACCGTAATATGGTTGGTATACCAACTTCTTTGTGCTATGCTCCACGATCAAGGGAGTGAGCGATGTCCGAGATCGAAGCCACCAGCACCGGCCCTGCGCCGATCAAGGCGGACAAGGTCGAAACCTGGTTCAACTACAAGATCATCCAGCTTGCAAACCGCATGGTGCGGGTCGTGGCCCCAAGCTACGCGCAGTTCGGATTCGGCGCGATCGAGTGGCGCATCATCACGATGGCCAAGCACTACGACTCCATCACCGCCGGGCAGATTCGCAAAGTGCTGGGCATGGACAAGGGCTCGATGAGCCGCGCGATAGCCGGGCTGAAACAGGGCGGCTGGATCACGCTGGAGGCTTCACCGACCGATGGGCGCAGCTCGCTGCTGCTGCTGACTGAAAAGGGACGGGAAGCCTATGACACCATTGCGCCCCGGGCGTTGGCGCGGCAGGCGGAGATGCTCTCGGGCGTAACGCCCGAAGAATATGACCAGCTCACCGAACTGGTGGACAGAATTCTGCGCCAGGCCGAGCGGATGTTGGAGCAGGACCGGACGCGATGACCGCCAGTCACTTGCGATCGGGTCCTTCCCTGGCCAGCCTGTTCCTGCCCGAAGTGGGCGGCAACGCTGGACCGATTGCGCCTGTCGCTCGCATGCTGGCGGCGGTGGCGCAACTGCTCGCCCTCGGCCTTGCATTGCAAACGCTCTACACGTCCTTTTACGGCCCGTTCGAGCCGACTTTGCATCGTGGCCTGGCGTTGGCGGCCTGCGCGATCGCAGCCGTTTTTTGCAGCACGCGGGTGCATGGGCGCTACGAGACAACGGCGCGCGGAGCGGTCCTGCTTGCCTTTGATGTTGCCCTGGTCGCCTTTGTGGTGGTCGGTGTTGTCCGGCTGCTGAACTATTACGACACCCTGGCAACCAGCATCATTGACTGGACCTATCTGGATCAGTTGAGCGCGCTTCTCGCTATCCTGGCCCTGATCGCGCTGTCGGTCCGGTTTTTCGGCCTGCCGTTATCCATCTTTGCCGGCCTTTGCCTGATCTATGTGTTCTACGGCAGGCAGCTGCCCGGAATACTGCAGCACTCCGGGTTCGACCTTTACCAGGTCGCCGAGACGATGTGGTACTCGACCCAGGGCATCTTCGGAATGCCGACGGGTATCGTGCTGCAGGTGATCTTCATCTTCGTCATCTTCGGCGCGGTGCTGGAACATTCAGGCGCGGGCGCGGCCCTTATCCGAATTGCCCTTTACCTGTCGCGCAGATCCCGCGCCGGCCCGGCCTATGCCGCGATCCTTTCCAGCGCGGGATTTGGGACCATGTCGGGCAGCGTCACCGCCAATGTGGTTGGTACCGGCACGATCACCATACCGCTGGTGCGTGCAAGAGGGTTCTCGCCAGCCTTTTCCGGCGCCGTCGAGGCCGCCGCTTCCACGGGCGGTCAGATCCTGCCGCCGGTGATGGGGGCCGCGGCCTTCCTGATGGCCGAGCTGACGGGAAACTCATACGTGACGATCGCCGCCGCGGCACTGATCCCGGGCCTGTTCTTCTATGCATCGCTTTTCGTCTTCGCCGGCCTGGAGGCACGCCGGCTGGGCATCGAGACGATGACGGATGGCATTGCGGACCGCCTGACCCGGCGCGACCTGATTGATTCGATGATGTTCGTGGCGCCGGTCGTCGCCATCGTGGCGGCGCTGATCTGGGGATACACCCCGACCTTCGCCGGCCTTTGCGGCACCGTGATTGCCCTGGCGTTCTGCTTCATCAACCCGCAAAACCGGCAAAATCCGCTGCGCATGGTCGAAGGCCTGATCAAGGGCGCCGTGCTTGGCGCCGAGCTGATGATCGGCGTTGCCGTCATCGGCGTCATCTTCGGCGCCATCAGCCTTTCCGGCGTCGGCCTGCAAATCGCGATCCTGCTTTCGGACCTGGCCGGCAGCGGGCTGTTTCCGGCCTTGGTCATGGCGGCCGTGGCCTGTCTCATCCTGGGAATGGGCATGCCGACCCTGCCCGCCTATCTGATCATCGTCCTGGTGATGGGGCCGACTTTTTCCCAACTCGGCGTTCCGCTGCTGGCGATCCATTTCTTTGTTTTCTACTTCGGCGTTCTGTCGGCCATCACCCCACCCGTTGCGCTAGCGGTCTTTGCCGCCGCGCCCATCGCCGGCGCCAATCCCATCACCACGGGTCTGGCGGCGATGAAGCTCGCCGTCGTCGGTTTCATCGTGCCCTTCGTGATCGTTTATGAGCCCTGGATCCTGCTGCACGGAGATTTCTCGTGGGGTGCGGTGGCCTATAGCTGTCTGCGGCTGGCGGGTGCGGTCTGGCTGCTTTCGACGGCACTGACCGGGTTCGAACGCGGGCCCTTATCGCCGCCCATGCGCGTGCTGCGAGCCGCCTGCGGGGTCGGCCTGCTGCTTTCAATAGCGACGGTTCAATTGGCGGCCATCGCCGTCGCGGCGGTGCTGATCGCCGCCGCCGTGTTCACATCAGGAAAGAACGGTGACACCGAATTGTCATCCAACTCGCCCGCTTAGGGCACAACCAGGGAGTGAGAAAATGAAGTCGCTAGTCAAAGCCATTGCCCTTTCATTGGGTCTGCTGGCTGCCTCCGCGAGTGTCGGGCTCACCGACACGTTCCTGAAGATGTCCAGCATGCAGGCGGGATCGCCCAACTACACGATCGCCACCGGCCTCATCAAAATCGTCCAGGACAACACGGACATCAAAATCCAACTTTCGGCCGGCGAAACCCAGACCAAGGCGATGCTGCAGGGCGCGCGCGGCCGGCTCGACATGATGCTGTCCACACCCTTCGCCGTCCACTGGATGAAGAACAATGCGGCGATGTACAAAACGATCGAAGATGCGCCGGAAATGGCCGGCAAGCTTCGCAACATCCTCTCCTTCCCGTTGGGCACGCTCTATGTGGTCGTGCGCGCCGATTCCGGCATCGAGGCCTTTGATGACCTGAAGGGCAAGAGAGTCTTCATGGGACCTCCGGGCAGCGGCGGTTACAACATCGCGAACGCGATGATCGCCGGATCCTCGGGCTTGAAAGCCGGTGAGGACTTCGAAGCGATGAACCTGGATTGGGCCGGCGGCACCCAGGCGTTTCAAGACGGCAACGCGGATGCGTATCTTGGATCGGGCACCGTGCCGACCCCGCTCGTCGAACAGTTCGCGCTCGGCGGCAATGTGCGTTTCCTGTCGATGCCGAAATCGGCCTACGAGGAAGGACCCGCCGCCGGCCTGGTTTCGCTGCCGGGATTCCTGGCGCAAACGCTCGACGTAGCCGGCTATGACGGCAAGGTCGTCGACGAAGGGCCCGTCAACACCATCGGAATGGCCGGTGCCATCACCACCCATGTGGGTGTTTCCGAAGACGTGGTCTACGAAATCACCAAGGCGGTGATCGAAAATCTCGACGATCTGCACGCTGTTGCAACCTGGCTGAAACAGGTCAACCGCGACACGGTCATGCAAGACATGAACCTGCCCCTACATGCCGGCACTTACAAGTACTTTAAGGAGATCGGCCTAGACGTGCCCGAAGAGCTGATTCCGCCTGAATCCAAAGGGTGAATCTGGTGGCAAATCGGCCGGATTAGGTATGGCTTCATCCGGGTGTCAGGCCGAGTATGAAGACTGCCATGTAGCTGACTTGGCCGTCCGAATCGGCAACACCCGGATGTCCTTTGTTGATCTGCTATGCGCCAGCGCTTGAGCCCGAATTTGCTGCCCCGGCGAGGTTATGTGCTACCGCGTCCGTTTTATGCAACCCAGTTTCCGCGGTTGACTTGTAGCCGTTCAAACTGGATCACAAAAAGCGGACATTTGCGGACAACGACAAACGGCGAGTCTGGGCTCAGAGCCGACTTCCTGCGGCGCAAAGTGATATCCTGCTTCGGCGCGTTCTGAATGTCGGCTTCTGGTATCGAACGGATTTGTGCGGACATGAAATGAGGCGCTCGGGATGAAGTGCCCCGATGTTCAGCAATGTGTCAGGGGCGGAATCTAACTCAATACATAAGTATTTGAAATAAAAAATGAATTGAAATTACTTAAGTGATCGTTACTCCCACTGTTACCCTCAATTTCTACCGTACCGGTGGTTCGGTTCCTTATTCTATGTTGTTCAATGTTCCTTCACGATTAACGCGGTTCCTGGATGCACCACATGACCGCCTTACATTTTTAACTGCAACTGGTCTGGCACACTCTAATTTCAGCAGACCATAAAAGCATACCGAGTGCAATACGGCGACAATCGGCACCGTGGCAAAACCCTACCATGGACACTGACCTTCAAACCACAAAACGCCGACACAGTTGATTTTCCGCCTGGCAAATCCGGTTTCCGTACGATGATTGTTCAATTCACTACATGTGCGATACTGTACTTTTTTGTGCGAGACCGGGGGCGATTTCTACGGACGAACGAGGATGGAGTGGTTCCTTGGCATTTTCTTGGTTTGGCTTGTTTGGAGCCTGCTGGCAGGTGTCGTTCGCCTGTTCAAGCCAAGAGTTGCTGACGATCCAAACGTCGTAGCGAATGGTCGCGGCCTCGGGCCAAAAGCGCTCGCCTCGACACAAAAGCCCTCCGTCAGCACACGCAAACCGGCCAGATGGATTGAACCCGGTACCGCAGTCGAAGTTGCGGGTCTGCGTATTGAAGGTGGCATGATCTACGTTGGTGAGCATCTGCCTGGCCTATATGGCGAAGCGGATAACTGCCTGATCAATCCCAACTTGAAGATAGCAAAATCAGAACCGGACTGGTCCGGGACGACGATGCCTTATTGGCCGTCCTACTCGAAAATTACTTTGAATGCGCGGCGTGCTTATCTGGAATGGCTGGCAGGCGGTCGATGCGATCCTGAAATCGGCATCGGCCATGTCTTTCTGTTCTTATACGGCTTGGAACGGCGTCTGTTTGTAGACAAGGCGAGGCAGGACAGCCAGCCGATCACGCGTGAGGTTCAGCGACTGCTGGCGCTATACGGAGACAATCCTTCTTTCCGCAGATATGCGACGGCTTTTTTGGAAGGCGCTAGCTTGCTCGGCGAAACCGGGATGGCCTTGCCGCCGCTATCACCGCCTTCGCATCAGTACGATGAACTGCCCTTGTCGCTTCGCATACATCTTGGGGCAAAGCTCCTGAGACGGCAGCCAATTCTGGCTGAGGATGCGTTGCGTTGGTTGCTGGCCGAACCATACGTGCCGATGCGCACGCCGATCACCCGGTGTTTCAAGGAATTTGTCGCTCTTTGGAAGCTCAAGTTTCAAAGTAAGTATCCAAAGGGTCTGCCGGTGCGGACTCCCAAGAAGACGCTTATATGGCGATACCAATCCGCAAGCGGCTCATGTCACATGGAGGTGCCGATTAGGGTCGATGGCCGGAACATTCCAGATGTTTCAAATCTGACCGGACCTGCAAATCGCCTGGTCGACCTGGCAACCACATGTGCTGAAGAGTTGGCCAGCTACAGCCGTTTTCTCGGGCGAAATCCGCAAGCCGAGGGCACCAGTGAAGGTGGATCGCGGCTGCCGGTGGAACTGCTCAGCGTCTCCGGCGACAGCGCAATCCACATGGTGGCGCAGGACTTGGAAAAACTCTTCAAAGGGCGTTCGGTCGCCAGCACGGAGTTCGAAAGCCTCGCTAAAACCACTGGCATGAGCGAAATCGCTGGCCGTCCAACTGTCGCTCGATTGGAGCGACTTGGGCGATTTCTCGATCAACTTGCCATCGCCTTCGAGCCGGACCCGCGTTTTGGTTCGACGCCACCGTCGCAGCAAGGTCAAATCTTACTCTTTAAGGTTAAGGACGGTGCGCCCATCGATGCAACGTCACAGGACTACATTTCGATGCGGACCATTGCTGAGGTCGCGGTCCTCGCCTCAGCCGCCGATGAGAGGATGGCCGCGCAAGAATTTTCGCACGTTCGAAGCGAGATCGCGGCCGCCAAGCATCTGACAGCCGCTCAACGGCTACGGCTGTTCGCGTACGCCGGGGCGATGTGGCAAGATGTACCGAAGCAAAGAACCGTGTTGAGGCGTCTAGCGGAAGTTTCAGGTAGCGAAAGACACCGGATTCTAGACTCGGCCTGTGCGACGGTTCTCGCCGATGGCATCGTCGACCCAAGGGAGGTGGTTTTCCTGGAGAAGCTCGCCAAGGCGTTGGGGCTTGGATCGGAAGACATCTATGGCAAGTTGCATCGCGGCAACGTCCAGGACGGTCCGGTAAGCGTGGCGCCGGCGGTAGTGGAACGAAGCATACCGATACCGC
The DNA here is from genome assembly GCA_028281105.1 of Rhizobiaceae bacterium. Taxonomy (GTDB): domain Bacteria; phylum Pseudomonadota; class Alphaproteobacteria; order Rhizobiales; family Rhizobiaceae; genus JANQKQ01. Next base: position 145,780 of record JANQKQ010000042.1, on the reverse strand, counting down.
CAAAGCCCGAGGAACGCGACGGCATCGCGATTGACGAAGGCAAGCTACGTCGCATTCGCCAAGAGACATCGGCTGTCAGCGAACTGCTGTCGAACATATTTGTCGAAGTGGAGCAACCGCAGGCCGCAGGTCAACCGGCCAACGGAGGAGCCCAACCTGAAACTTTGTTCAAAGGGCTGGATCATCGGCACTCTCAGCTGCTGAGAGCTCTTCTAGATCGCAGTGGAGTTTCACGCGCTGAATTTGAGGGTCTGGCCAGAGAAGCAAATCTGCTGCCGGAAGGGGCGCTTGACACTATAAATGACTGGGCATTTGAGAGGTTCGATGAATTACTGTTTGATAACGAGCAGGTCCTGGCGCCAGCAGATCACATTGTAGAGCAACTGACGGAGCTCGAGCACGCGTGAGCAAGTCACCAAGAATTAAGGCGAAAGATCGCGACACTATCCTTCAGGCCCTTGCTGCAGGTGTCGTGCCTCGCGTGGGTATCCAGCATATTCAGGTCGGACGTGCAGCGGAGATAGCAGCCCTGGTTCGCGATATAGAACGCCTCGTTGATGGGGGTACGGCCTTTCGCTTCGTCATTGGCGAATATGGCTCAGGAAAGACCTTCTTCCTCAACCTGGTGCGCCTTATTGCCCTGGAAAAGAAATGCGTAACCGTTCACGCCGACTTGTCGCCGAACAGGAGGCTTCACGCCAGGGAAGGACAGGCGCGGCATCTGTACGCGGAGGCTGTAGCGAACTTGTCGACGCGCACCAAACCAGAGGGCGGAGCCCTTCCCAGCATTGTCGAGCGTTTCGTCAGCGACTGCATTCACCAGGCCAAAGACAGAGGCATATCGGTAGAAAAAGTAATCGACGAAGCCCTCGCTGGCTTCTCGGACTATGTCGGCGGATATGACTACGCCACGGTCATCAAAGCCTATTGGCGCGGAGATGAGGAAGGCAACGAACGGTTGAAATCGGATGCGCTCAGGTGGCTTCGCGCCGAATACTCCACCAAGACGGAAGCGCGCCAGGCGGTCGGAGTTCGCAACATCATCGACGATGACCATTTCTACGATGCGCTCAAGTTGCTCGCAAAGTTCGTCGTATTGGGCGGTTACTCAGGCCTGCTGATCGTGCTTGATGAGATGGTCAATCTGTACAAGCTCCAAAACGCTCGTTCGAGGAATCAGAACTACGAACAGTTGTTGCGCATGTACAACGATTCCCTCCATGGTGGGTCTTCGCGAGTTGGCTTTGTCATGGGGGGAACGCCCGAGTTCCTCATGGACACTAGGCGCGGCCTATACAGCTACGAAGCGCTGCAGTCACGCCTGGCCGAAAACACTTTTGCTCAATCGGGTGAGATCGATCCGTATAGTCCCGTCATCCGGTTGCAAAACCTCACGCCGGAAGAACTCTATGTGCTGCTGGGCAAGGTCAGGCACATCTTCCTGGCCGGGAGCGGCGGCAAGAAACTGCTTCCCGATGAAGGGCTTCACGCTTTCATGGAGCATTGCAGTAATCATGTCGGTGAGGCTTATTTCAGAACACCGCGCAATACCATCAGAACTTTCGTACAACTGCTCGCGGTGCTGGAGCAGCGGCCCGGCGCGGATTGGCGGCAATTGTTGTCGTCGGCCCGCATAGAGCAGGACGACGTTCAAGCACCAGACAGTGAGGACGATCTTGCCTCACTCAGATTATGAAAATCGTTCAAGCTTCGACCTGCTTCACCCGGAGATTCAGCGGTGGATATGGGACCAAAAATGGGAGGCCCTGCGCACGGTTCAGGACGAGACCATCCGGGCGGTATTGACCACGGATGACGATGTACTGATATCCGCCCCCACCGCCGCTGGAAAGACCGAGGCCGCCTTCTTACCGGCGTTGACCGCCGCGCTTGCGGACAACCGTGGCCAAGGTTTGGCGGTTTTATACATCAGTCCGCTAAAGGCGTTGATCAACGACCAATTCCGTCGGCTCGAAGGTCTTTGCGAAAGCCTCCAACTCAACCTGGTTCGGTGGCACGGAGATGCTCCCCAAGGGGCCAAACAGCGCCTGCTAAGAAACCCAAAAGGCATCGCGCTGATCACTCCCGAATCCATCGAGGCGATGTTTCTGCGTCGATCAAGGAACGTGCAGAAGCTTCTAGGGCGCGTTAAGTTCATTGTCATCGATGAGCTGCACTCATTCATGCAGGGCGCCAGGGGCCTGCATCTGTTTTCGTTGCTGAGGCGCATCGACGCTATTTCGAGTGAACGTCCGCGAAGACTAGGATTGTCGGCAACCATAGGGGATCTTTCGGTGGCCGCGGCATGGTTGAACGAGGAGGCCGCCGAGTCCGTCCAGATCATCAGCGATGACGGTCACGCGCCTGAGCTCAAACTACAGGTTCGCGCCTATCCCGATCCGGAACCTGATGAGGACGACATTGAAGCAGGAGAGCCGGGTCGCCGACGAGCGCTGGATGCAATCGCCGACCACGTTTTCGAAGTCTTGCGAGGTGACAACCATCTGATGTTCGCCGGTTCGCGCCGAAGGGTCGAGGCGTTGTCTGATCGACTCGTGCGCAGATCGGCTGCGCTTCGAGTCCCCAACGAGTTCTTTCCTCACCACGGCAGCCTGTCGAAGCTTTTGCGTGAGGAGTTGGAGGAAAGGCTAAAGGCAGAGAAATTGCCTACCACCGCGGTCGCGACAACTACATTGGAGTTGGGCATCGATGTTGGTTCGGTGAAATCCGTCGCGCAAGTTGGGGCGCCGAGGTCAATGTCGTCGTTGCGCCAGAGGCTTGGGCGCAGTGGCCGCAGAGCCGGCAGCCCCGCCATCTTGCGTATCTACGTGCGCGAGCCGATCATCGCGGCCGACTCCGACATCCTCGACCGACTGCATCTGGAGGTGGTTCGATCGGTGGCAGCGGTTCGCCTGCTGATCGAGAAATTCATCGAGTTGCCCCGCATCGATCAAGCGGTCGCTACTGTTGTTCTCCATCAGGTGCTGTCGGTCATCGCGCAACGTGGTGGTGCGATGGCACACGAACTGTTCGATCTCATCTGCCAGGGGCCACTGGGCGCGATGGATCAAGAGCTCTTTGTGACGTTGCTGCGAGGCATGTCGGCGGCATCCCTAGTCGAACAGGCGCCAAACCGCACTATAATGCTCGGACGACTGGGTGAGGTGATCACCTCCCGGCATGATTTCTACGCGGTCTTTCAAACCGATCAGGAATGGCGGCTGATATCCTCCGGGCGCGAACTGGGCACGATCCCCATCGTCAACGCATTGGGAGTTGGCAGCATCCTGGCGTTTGCTGGTCATCGCTGGCGAGTTGTTAGTGTTGATGACCTAAGTAAGGTTCTGGAGGTAGCTCCGCATCGCTCGGCCAAAATTCCAAAATTTGACAAAACAGCCACCGAGCCACTTGATGATCGTTTTGTATCTGAAATGCGAACGGTCTACCGCTCGCACGACCAACCCGCTTACCTCGATGGAGCAGCCCGAGAGGTGTTATCGAAAGCCCGGCGCGCCTTTTTCGACAATGATCTGGACAATGCTCGTTTCTTGGCCGCCGGCAAAGACACTCACATATTCACATGGCGGGGCTCCGGTACCAACGCAGCGTTAGCCGTCGCGCTGGCGGGCGCCGGATTAGAATGCGCTGTGCACGAAATCGGAATTACCGTCTTGGACACCGAACCCGAAGTGGCAAGAGAGCTTGTTGGGAAGATTGGGGAGGCGCCGCCGAATTCGAGCGACTTGGCAGACTTTGTCGAGAATCTGCAAAATGCGAAATATGATGAATTCGTGCCGGACCAGATATTGCGAACACTTTGGGCGAAGGCGAATGCGCCGTATGTGGATGAGCTCGCAAGTCTAACAACAGAGCTACTTAGTTGAGCGGATATTCCCCAAATTTTTTTGGAATAAACTTATCCCTAATTGTGACATTAGTGCTGCAGATATTACGGTCCCCCACCCTGGGCTTGCCAACCCACGGGGCATCGCGGTGCTCCTCAATTTGAGGAGACATCGTGATGAAGATGTTATCGAAGCGCCAGGTGAGAGAGCTGGTTCTGTACTCACCGCAACACATCGCCCGCCTGGAAGCTGCACCTGCCCGCGTTGTCAGAGACACTACCGAACGGACCCACCACTAAAAGAACGTGTTTGCGAAGCAAGAGAAGTTGATGAACCTGTAAAAGTGTTTTTTTGTTGCGACTTATTACCTTCATTATAAAGGCATACCAGTTAGATTTGCGTAGTATAAATATATAAGCCCAAATTTGAATATAGCCAGAAAGATTCTATTATGTTTGACTTTTTGTTAATTGATTGTTAGCATATTCGCAGGATAACTTGACCTCTGGCATGGGTGCGTAACGGTTGTGCATCCATGAAAGGAGATTAAGATGTTCTCTTCCCCATATGCACTTGAGTTGATCATTATCGCTTCTCTGCTTGTGGTCGTTCTCGTGCTCATGTTCTATTCGGCTCGTATAACAAATAAAGATCTGGATCATACAAACTGATTAACACGCTGCGTAGACCATGTTAAAAGAAATGCCACCTTCTTGAGGATGGCATTTTTATGAGCGAAAATTACAAAACTTTCTCGATCTTAATCTTTGTTGGGATGACTCTATTGCTGTCTGTGGCAAACTGGCAGATAGATTCAACGCTAAGCAATATAAATAGTTTTTCTTTCGGGATTTTTTTTGAAAATACAGAAGAATATCAACAAAAAATAACTCATGTAACACTATTCAATTCGTTTTCTATATTAGTTTACACTATTATTATATTTATTCTTAATTTGAGAAGCGGCTATGAGGCCAAGATTAAATGGTCGGATAGTATATACTATCTCGGCTTTATACTGACATTGGTTGCGCTTATAACTGCATTCGCCAATGTAAAAGAGGGGCAGAATGACGAAATAATTAAAGCAACAATTGTTCAAAATGCAATCGCACTTTCCAGTACAGTATGGGCTATTTTTCTGAGAACTACCTGGAAATTGATCATCGGTCTCCCGCAGGATGAACTCTCATACGTCACATTGTTAACATCTCAATACGAGGCCCTTGGCAAAGCCGTCACTTCAACCGCAAATGTCTTCGTCTCCGAAGCCGGCAAGTTCTCAGCGCTTTCAGGCCAAGTCCAGGCGGCATTTGACGACATAAAATCCACAATCGCTCGCGAACTTGGTGAGGTGTCCGCCGCCTTTGCTGGGTATCGTCTAGAGATTGAAAAATACACTGCCCGACATGAGGACGCGAGCATCGCGCTGCAGGGTGTGGTTAGCAATCTAACGAACTTTGTTGATAGCATTGATCGATATAGCGGCCAGATGGGGGCGGTGAAGGCGGCGATCGATTCGTTCAGTGAGGCTTTTGAGAGCATCGAATTGCACGAGCGCGAATTGATACAAGTCGTTAACGAACTAAACACCACCGTAACTGAAGCTAGCATCACGCTCAGCCATGTTTCAGAGGGTCAGGCCAACACCGAAACAAGAGCCGCTCGGTTTGATGCGACCATCCGCGAAAAGATTGACGTAATCGAGGTGATACTGGATAAGCTGGAGAGTGCAACTGTTGGAATGTCCGAAAACTTGAACACGATTGCATCGGATAGTAACCTGAAAGCTGATACCGACAAGATTAGGGCGATAATGGAGGAGTTTGAAAAACGCCTTCGGAATTTTGCGAAAGACTTCGAAAGGGTTGATGGCCCCACCGACATGAAGAATTATTTAAGAAATCTGTTACGAGCTATTATGGGGCGTTTTTGATTGAAACGACACGTATGGCACAGCGATGATCTCGTCCAAACGTCATTCACTGAGATCGTGCTATTTCTACTCTTCTTTGCGCTCATTCTTTTGGGAACCCAGCCGTTCCTTGGGTTAGTTGATCCGAGTACAGGCACTGGCGTTGGTGATGTATCGCAAGAAGGTACGGAACCCGAAGGTCAACCGGGTTCCGATGATCCTGAGCCCAGCAAGCCACCCAAGGCTCCTGCAGACAATGTGAAGCAGGAACTTCGTGTATTTATCTCTGGTCTCGTTCAGGAGAAAGTCGAGCTGGGTAGGCAGTTAACGATATTTGAAACTGAGGCCAAGCAGAAAGCACAACAAGTAGAAGATCAAAACCAGATCATAATAATCCTTAACGATGAGGTGGCTAGCCTGGAAGAAATCCTTAACCTGCGGCAACAGCGAGTCAATGAAATTATGGAAGAGATCGGATCTAAAATAATAATAATAAGTGAACTGGAAATGGAAATTGAAGAACTTAGAGCAAAAATAAACTGGCCGCCAATAATGATACTCGATGATGATGCCGGATATCGCTTCGAAACCCGTAGTGCGGAAATATCAGAATCCTTTGGTCGTTTGCTGTTAGAAAAAACAATTCCAAAGTTAGAGATGTTGTTGGATCAATTTGGTGAAAGCATCTCGGCGATTGAAGTAGTTGGCCACACAGATCAACAACAGCTTCTACCCCCATTGGACACGAATTTGGACAGGGGACTGCTAGATATCATGCTCGGCGGCAAAACTGTCGTGTCGGAATTGGAAGCGGCGGACAACGCCGGCCTCGGCTTGGCGCGTGCAGCGGTTGTTGCAAACTTCATAGAATTGAACTCTTCCAAGGCTAGGGCGTTTGAGATTTTACCTCTTTCTGGTGCACAGCTAATAACACCGGAAAACAGACGAACTACTTCGTTCGATACTAGCGCAGCGGATCGATCTAGGCGCAGAATTGAAATTCGTCTCCGAGGAGATGGTGAGATTATTTATTAGAGGGATCATGATTAATATTGCTCATTTTATTCTCGAATCATCAATCTTGGATTTTGTCGTTCCTTGGTGAAACAGAAAATTTGCTGGGGATGTTCATCGGTAAAGCAGTAATATTCTCCTATTTGCACAATTTCAGAAGATCGGCCGTTTATTTGGGGGGATTTGTTAGGAGATGTTAATATCTTCGTGTTGCCGCCGTGCGGCCACCTGAAATTGTGGATACATTCACCTTTCTCACCGCATTTGATAGTATAGTCGCATTTCTTTTGGTGTGTCAGTTAATTGAAATTCCAAACTTGGCAAAAACCAGATGTTGGCGATAGTTTTCTTCTTAACAATTCTTTAGATGCAATTTCTAATAGTTCCTGTGCAACTTGATCTCGTAGATTGCTAAATAGATAATTCAGTTCCGTGCGCAGTTTCCAGAGATTTTCGTCAGCGAGGACTTCGGTTGCACAGCAGAGCCAAACCGCCAAATACGCTACTCTGCGCAAAAAAAACCACAAAACCGTAACCCTCCCGTTGGCAAAATATACAACAGGGCAAATTGTGAAAAGAGAGAACTTGCGGAGAATTGTATAATCTCACAGAGGGTATTGGACACCGTTTCGCTTACTACTTGGATATCTCAGCACCTATTCCAATTTTGATAGATTTTAAGTAGTCATTGTGCCGCCCTGGGCTTGTCAACCCACGGGGCATCGCGATGCTCCTCAGCTTGAGGAGACATCGTGATGAAGATGTTATCGAAGCGCCAGGTGAGAGAGCTGGTTTTGTACTCACCGCAACACATCGCCCGCCTGGAAGCGGCAGGCCAATTCCCTAAACGGGTACGGCTGGGCCACAACCGGGTCGGATGGGTGGAGCAGGAGGTACTGGACTGGCTGCAAGCCAGAATTGACGCCAGAGACGCATCTACCGACACTCCTTGATTGGAGCGAGAGCCGGTGGCAACGCCGGCTCTCATCATTTCGCCAGACTTGCCGCAGGCAGACGGGGGCTTAGCCAGGTGAGGCAAAGGAGGCGCTCGGGTGCATTTGCGCCAGCGTCACTGCGCCGTTCGTGAGCACGATAATCGTCCAGCTGCCATAACATCGGCAAAGCCAAGACGGCCGAGGCGGAACCAAGTTGTCCCTAATCTCCAGTCGCACTCACGGCTTGACGGAAAGCGACGCCCGGACCCGGTTTGCTTGCTTGACCCGGTTGCCACAACGATAGAGGACACGGCCACTCAGCCGGTAGTCTCTGGGATTGCGGGTGAACAGCTGGGCACGAATTGTGCCGGACGATTGTGACACGTCGTATTCAAACGGACCTTCCCGGTCCCACCAGAAATGCGCCCTCACCAGCTCCGGTTCGCCCTGTTGGCGGTAGGGCATGGACACGCCGTAGCCCACTCCGGCCTTGACCCTGGCCGGAATTTCCAACCGCTCCAAGGTGATTGAGCAGGCGGCAAACGATTGTAGCGGCCACAAGAGAGTGGCGGCCAGTATGGCTTGGGAAAGTTGCTTCACGATTGCCTCCTGCTTTGTGATTGGGAACTGGTTCATTGAATGGACGTGACTTTGTATCGTGCCCCACGCCGTGTCTCGAAATACGTGATACTTCCATCCCTGAGCTAGCGGTCGCAACGCTTTCGGCCGTCGGGAAAATCCACGCACACCGCATCTGCTCGCTGAGACAACCAGCCGGCCAAGCGAGGGTGCTGCCGGCGGGCGAACGTGACTCGATTCATCGGTGATCTCGTCACCTAATTGGCCCCTGCCGCAAGGACGTGGTGGGGTGCTTCCGGCCTAATTTTGGGGCAGTATTTTGACCCACCATCTTCTGCGACCATGCAAATGCTAGTCGGATGTGAGGGTAGTTTTAACGTCACCGTACGCCTCCCCCGCACAACATCACTGGACCATTCGCCTCCAGCATACTCCACCACTACTTTGTAAGGCAGCCGGGTATGTGGTGGTTTCACGCTGGTTGTGATTTTCACTTTGACGGACGCCGCGCTGGCAGCTGTCGATACACCCGCCGCCAGCAAGGCGGCCAGAAACAGCTTTTTCATTGAACCTCTCCTAAATTGTGATTTGGAGCCGGGCTCTCCGGACTTTGTCAGCCAACCACGTCATCACCGTCACGATGATCAAACCGGCAGCGGCAATCGTGGCTCTCATTGTTCAGTCTCCATTGTCGGGAGTTGGGCGGCCGGTTGTCCCGCCAGTGATAGGTGCGCGCTCACACGGTCGGCCGCTGAACCTGACGGATCAGAATGGCGTCAACAGTGATATTGGGATCAGTGAGCGAGGCTCGGCCCACCGCATCAGCTTGTTCCCGCACCCGTTCGTTAAACCGGTTGATGCGGGGTACTAAGAGAAAGAGATCAAGCCCTTGCCAAGCACCCAGGATCGCCAGTGCCGCTACCGCTAACTCACCCAACAGGGTCTCCGAACCGCTGGTGTACAGGCCAATCAGCGCGGCAGCGCAAAGACCGGCGCGGACAGCGCCTTCGGCGGTTCGCCCGTGATAGAAACAATGAGCACCCCAAAGGCCGCATATGAACCACAACGGAAAAGCGACCGCTTTTTCGGCGCAGTGGGTTCTGTAGTAGGCGTCAGCGATGTTGTCCTCGCGGTTTGGATCATCGACCGCGGTAGCTTCGATGTCAGTCATGGCTCCAAAGACTCGCATGGCGTTCGCCATCGCAAACGTCACATGGAGTCATTCCATTTGGAATATGACTGTTTGGAATATATAACAAACGGAATTTAGTCAATCCGTTGTCTAGCTGAAGGTAGGCGACGGATGCGAAGCACCCTCTATTCACCGATCAATCAGAAGCTCCGCCAGCTGATGAACGAAGCCCGGCGCAAGGCGGGAATGACCCAGGCTGAACTGGCCAAGGCCACCGGCCGCACCCAGGCGTACATCTCCAAATTTGAGCACGGTCATCTGCGCCTTGATGTCGAGGATTTCTTGAGCTTCTGCTCAGCGCTGAAGCTTGAGCCAAAATCCATCATTAGTGAGTTGAACACTCTGCCGAGCAAATAGGCGTTGATCACCAGGGGATAGCGCTGGGGATACAGTATCCCCAAGCCAAGGCTCGTGATTTCCCGAACATATCTGTTCATAGTGAACCACGGTGGCACTATTTGTGTTGCCGTCGATGCCCGGAATCATAAGAAATGTCAGTTCTGTGGCATTTCTTACGACGATGAGGCATCCAATAATGAACCTTCTCTTCAATCGGGATCAAAAGTCAGCGGCGTTGTTCTCTCTCATTCCACTTCGTATCGGTAGCGGAGTTATCTTTCATCTGCACGCCGAGCTGGAATTGGACGCTGAGGAAGAGGAGTTGATCAGAAAATACAAGTTGGCCGGCGCTCCCCTGGTGCATTCGGACCTGATTGAGGACCTCAAACGGGCGTTCCGGCCGGGCCTGCTGCTCGGCGTTCTAACATTCATAGTCTTTTGGATGTGGGCGTCGTTTGAGCCGGCGGTGTTTCTTGGGTTCTTGGTCACCATCGGCATGACCGGCGCCTATTTCCACACGGAGCGGGAGTTGATTTTGGTGCGGCACCTACTCGACGGCGGGCGCACCTTTCACTGTGACAGCATCGTCGCCCTGATCCAGAAGGAAGCTTATTTGGAGGGCGTCAGCGGCTATCTGCGCCAGGTGCTTGAAAGCGCCAAACACTGGCACGACCGGGAAGTGCTGCCGATCAAGCCGCTCGACAAGGCCGCCGCCAAGCAAGCCATCTTGAAAGCGCTGCATGGCTGAGTTTCCGATCTTTCGTGGTTGGGATTTATTGGGCCGAGCCAGCCGCAACCTCAAGCGCTCCGTCACCGGCGTCCGCAAAGGCTGGGAGGCCAGCCACGTTGATGAACTGGCTGACGATGTTCAAACCGTCCTGGTTGAGCGTGATCTCCATCACCGAGACGGTCGCCGTGAACGTGCCGAGCGCCTGGCCTGGTTCATCATCGCAAACCTGGCCGCCCACGAACCCGATGACATGGACTGCCCGCTCTATAGACCACTGTCCGAGTGCCTGTGGCGCATGCTTGAAGACGAGGGCTTGTTCACGGTTCCGGAGGCGCTGGCCGGTGACCGGGTTCCCGACCGCTCCGAGCTATGGGCCATCGAAGACCAACTGCGGCGTACCGGCAAAGTCTTGGATCACTTCAACGACGCCATGAACGATCTGTGCCGTATGGTGGAGATTGCTCTGGCACCGATGGTGGAGCAGCACCCCAGCCTGATCCAGCCACGAACGGAGAACGGCGATCAGCTGCGCTTCAGTGCCGCACTGGCGGAGAACCTCGCCGACCTGCCGGAGATCGTAGAGGCCATGGTGCAGGTGCCCTTCGCGCCGGAGTTGGAGAAGTACGACATCACCGCCCGCCTCAAAGAGCGGCTGGAATACAATCTGGTGGTAGCCTCTGGTGGCGTGGCGGGAGAACCGGCCAGTTCCATGAGGGCGCTGAAACTGCCGACCAAGGCAGCGCCGATGCCGGCGGGCCGGCTGATTAAGACCTATCTGGCTGGCACTCCGTTTGCTTCTTTGTTTGACTGCCCGGTTGAGATCGACCTGCCACAGGAAACCCGCTTCGAGCACCAGCTGATTGTGGCCGGCAGCGGTCACGGCAAGACACAGACCTTGCAGCATCTCATTCTGCACGACCTTGAAGCGGTGGCCGAGGGACGGGCTTCCATCGTCGTCATCGACAGCCAGCGTGATCTGATCGACAACATTGCTGGCCTGCGACAGTTCGGGCCAGGCGGACCGTTGTTTGATCGACTGGTGCTGATCGACCCGACCGACGTGGAATGGCCGGTAGCGCTCAATCTGTTCGATGTCGGGTTGGACCGGCTCGACGGCTACTCGGAACTGGACCGGGAACGACTGATCAACTCCATCCTCGAACTCTACGACTTCGTGCTCGGCTCGCTCCTGGACGCTGGCATGACCCAAAAACAGACAGTCATCTTCCGGTACATCACCCGACTGCTGCTCCACATCCCCGGTGCTACCATTCACACCCTGCGGGAACTGTTGGAGGAAGGCGGCTACGACCGCTACCACCACCATATCAGCAAGCTGGAAGGCTCGGCCCGGGCCTTCTTCGAGCATGAGTTCGAGGGCCGGGAATTCGCTCAGACCAAACGCCAAGTGCTCCGCCGGCTCTACGGCATCCTCGAGAACCAAACCTTCGAGCGGATGTTCTCTCATCCGAAGAGCAAGCTTGACCTATTCTCGGAGATGAATGCCGGCAAGGTGATCCTGATCAACACCGCCAAGGATTTGCTCAAAGAGAACGGCACCGAGATATTCGGCCGATTCTTCATCGCCATGATCGCCCAAGCCGCCCAGGAGCGGGCGGTGCTCGCCAAGGAGGAACGCCTGCCGACCTTCGTCTACATCGACGAGGCCAGCGACTATTTTGACCGCAACATCGGTATCATCTTGAGCCAGGCCCGCAAGTACAACATCGGCATGCTGGCGGCGTCGCAGTACCTCGGACAAATGGACGCCAAGCTGCAAGAAGCCATGGCCGCCAACACCTCGATCAAGTTCGCCGGTGGGGTGTCGGCCAAAGACGCGCGGGCGCTGGCAGCCGAGATGCGCACCGAGCCGGCCTTCATTGAAGCACAGGGCAAACTGTCCTTTGCGGCGTTCGTGAAGGGGTCAACCAAGCACGCTGTCTCGGTCTCCATCACGCCGGGGCAGATGGAGGCCCTGGCACGGCTCAGCTTCAGCGAGAAAGAGGCACAGCGAGACGCCCAGCGGGCGAAATATGCGGTGCATCGGTCGGAGCTTGCTGGCGTTGCCGATGAAGCCAGCGATGGCGATGAAGAAGAGCCAGATGACGGGCGGCCGATGGAGTGGGAGTAGGTTGGTTGCGATAAGATCCGCTGTCGCGTTGGCGGACCGGGCGCAAACGGGGGTGTGGCCTCGTAGCGAATTGTGATTTGTTGGGAGACCTCTCAAATTGAATTGCTCAGCGTGAATAACCACGTGCGCTAACTCGAGCGCAAGGCGGAACTGGTGTAATGAGGGATATGGAGAGGAATAACGACGAAGTATGAAGTACGATTCGACGTTCCTGGAACGAGCTGAAAAACTGGCCGACTGTCCGGTAATTGATTGCACGACAACCCCAGTCGGCCCGACCGCTCTGACAGTGGCAGGTTTGTTTGCCGGGATTGGCGGATTCGAAGAGGGTTTTCGCCGCGCGGGGTATCACACGGAATTGCTCGCGGAGACCGACGAAGCGGCTTCAGCCGTTCTTGAAAGGAACTTTCCGAACGCGCGCTTGCTCGGCGATGTACGGAAATTGACCGCAGTCCCGCGAGTAGACGTGCTGACGGCAGGCTTTCCGTGTCAGGATCTCAGCCAAGTAGGCCGTTGTGCCGGAATCGATGGGCCGAACTCCGGCTTGGTCAATCAAGTCTTTGAACTGCTCGCCAAGCCGGGATGCCAAGTCCGCTGGCTGGTACTCGAAAATGTGCCTTTTATGCTGAAGCTCGACCGAGGTCGCGCCATAAAATCGCTGGCCACTCGGTTGGAAGCGATGGGGTGGTCGTGGGCGTATCGTATAGTTGATGCGCGATGCTTCGGCCTACCGCAGCGCCGGCGGCGCGTTATCCTCATCGCCAGCCAGGAAGTCGATCCGAGACCAGCACTGCTCGGGGTCGATGCAAAGCGGCCCGCGCCGAAAAAGAGAGGTCAACATGCCTGTGGCTTTTATTGGACGGAAGGCAATTCCGGAATCGGATGGGCGGTCAACGCGATCCCGCCGTTGAAAGGCGGTTCCGGCGTCTCCATACCTTCGTCGCCGGCGATCTGGTTTCCTCGGCGGAGGGTGATTGGCACGACGGCGATCGAGGATGCAGAGCGGCTCCAGGGCTTCGATCCCGGATGGACGGCTGCTGCAGCAAACACAAAACGCGGTCAGCGGCAGCGCTGGCGTTTGGTTGGAAACGCTGTAAGCACGCCCGTCGCCGAGTGGGTCGCAAGACGAATTACCGGTCTACACTCCAGCTATGACGATGCGGGCGACTTGCCCTTCGTTGGTAACATGAAGTGGCCTGATGCAGCATGGGGCCATGATGGTATGCGGGGCGTTAGCCGGGCGTCAGACTGGCCGGAACGACGCGACCAGTTGCATCTGGCGAGCTTCCTGAGCGGTGATATTCAACCCTTGTCCCACCGGGCAGCCGCTGGCTTTTGGACGCGGCTGCAACGCAGTGGTCTGCGATATGACGCTCATTTCGGTGATGCACTCGACGCACATGTGCAGCGAATGGCTAAAATCGGTGAAGTTTGATCAAAGCGCGAAGATACGGCCATGTCGTTTGAGTTCGCTCCAGATGTGCCGATGGGCGACGAAGCCCTGCCAGACCGTATCCTCAGCACCGGCGGCCGCTGTGTCGCTGCGATGCAGATAGCTGGCGATCGTGGCCTCGACGGATGCACGCCCAACGACGACGCATCCGAGTTGATGGCGCGAGAGAGCGACGCACCAGCGACCCTTTTGCAGGTCGAAGGGCATTGGCCTGCCCACGGTCGACAGTGGGTGCCTGACCACCATCAACGGACGTTCGAGCCCCTGCCACTTTTCAACAGTGTCGACTACGACGCTGGACAGGCCTCGTTCCCGTAGCCGGCGCGAGATGGTAGCGCCGTTTAGGACATTTGGATCAATGCAGCCGATGTCATCCTCGCCGAGACATCTCGCGTCGCGCCATGTGGCCTGACGAAGTAGAAACCGTTCGACGATTCGCGAGCAGACGTCTGCGAGTTCGTGATCGACTTCGACGTGCGGCGGCGGCGCGCCCGGGAGGGTGATCGCCACTATACTCGCCCCAGAGGCCACCGAGTCGAGGGCGTCGTCGATGACGGGAACGAGTCCGCCCACGGCGAAGTCCAGCTTCCGATTTCGCTCCGGCACGACCGAATCGAAGTGAAGGTCTGGGTAGAAAGCAGGTTGGACGAAGGCAGTCGTATCTGCGCTCAATCGGCGCGTGACAGGTAGTTCGTAGACCGGTGTTCGGGGGAATCGATCGAGTACATAGTCGGGCGCCGACCAGTGCATCTTGTGTTCGGCTGCCTCAAGATTGGCTGTGTCCACGGGCTGCACCGGGGGCAACTGGCCCGGATCGCCCACCATCAGGGTTCTCGGGGCCAAATCACAGACAGTCATCAGGTTCGACGCATCCAGTTGGTAAGCTTCGTCAATGATCAGGAGGTCAAATTCGTGCGTGTTCAGACTGGGAAGGTGTTGAGCGAGGACATGCACATTGCCTACGAGAATTCCGGGGCCCGCATTGGCGGCAGGATTCCAGCCCTTCTGCTCGACGACGCGGCCGACGAGATCGGGGGGCAATTGCCGATGTTGCGCATGCATGGCGACCAGGCGTGGCATGTCATAGGCGGTCAGCCTGCGTGCGATGTCATAGGCCTGTGCTACGTTCGGTGTGACGATTGCGACCTTCATGCGCGGATCGCTGGCCGCTACTGCACAGGCGCATTCGGCGAGGAAGGTCTTGCCAGCGCCTGGCGGCGACTTAACGATCACCATCGGATCGGTACCGTGAATCGCCGCGGTGATGGCGGCATTCACGACCAAATCGGCTTCACTTTGCAAAGAGGCGAGATTGCGGTTCATGCCCTACGCCTCCCTGCAGCTATTTCTAGTGGCGAAGCAGGACTCGGCGCCGTAGATGGAACGGCTGGGGCGCGGTCGGCATAAAAGGTCCAGGGCTCGCGATCCCTCACTTCGTTGAAAATGCGCGTTCTGATGTTCGCGTAGGCGGACTTGATTAGGAACACCGGCGTGCCAATCGAAAGAATATTGTATGACCGGAAGCCATTACTGATCTCGACGTCGAGCGAGAATCCGCCTGTCTCCACGTGTCCGATGGCGCGAACCACACCAGTCACGTTGCTTCCGGCACACTGGATTTTGTCGCCCGCACGAAGCCGCATGACTTCTTGATCCGACGTGACAGTGATATGACAGGGCCGTCGACCGGCAGTTGGTTGGTCGACGCCCTTTACGGTTCCCCCGATTACCCGTCCTTCGTGAATAGCTTGAACGCGGTAGAGAGGATCGGTTTCAAGCGTCGCCACCTCGGCGAGCGCATCGCCAGCGTTCATGTCTTCTAATTCCAGGGCGATTCTTTCTGGCGCGCGCGTCTCGAAGAAACCGTTCTCCAGTGACCTGGCGACGCGTACGTTGCTGCGTTTGACGAGATCGGCCAATCCGCTCGTCGGCAAGGCAAGAGAGATGAAAGCCTGGCGAGCCGCCACCATCAGCTCCCACTCGCGCGTAACAGCTCGCGTCAGAATCTCCGTGAGCTCTTCTTCGGCGCTTTCCCGTTCCACCACCGAGCCGTTCTTAATGGCATGCCGGCACCGTTCGGCGGCCTCGTCGTCGGGCTGATCAGGGGCGTTGATAAGAACGCCGCTCGCCGGCGTCCTGATTTCGGCGCGACTCGCCTGTAGCTTGTCCTTGATCGACGGATCGAACCATACGAGAAGGGCACCGAGATGACCCTCCTCTGCTGGACAGAGGCCAGTTGTCGTATGGGTCGTCAGGAGGGCACGGGCGTCAGCGACGAATTGCTGGTCGGGAAATTTAGCTTCATGAGCCGCGATGCGACAAATCTGCCCCATTCTGCGGACGCTTTCTGGCGCATTCTCGTTGCGCATATAGCGGTGACCAAGAATGTCAAGCGCGTCGATCGTGTCGCGGTGGGGCACCCAGATCCGACCGAACCCGCGATTGTGTTCCACCCGCGTGGCCCACTCGCCAACAAAATCGGCGAACGGTGCTAGGTCGGTGATGTCCCGGCTTATCGGATTCATTCGTACCAGGAGGGTTGGCTCATTATCCAAGCGGCCGTAAGCGATAGCCTGTATCTGTTCCTCAGTTACGATTTTGATCGTCGCGATTCCGATGACTTCTTCGGGATCAGGGGCGAAGGACGATCCACCACGGATAGGAATCGCGCGGCCTTCGCTACGCGCTGTTATTCGGGTGAGAACGTCGACGATACCGCTCATGCCGCCCTCGTGCTGTTAGCTTGGGCAGCGATCCGTCGAAGGTGGTCAACCATGACACGCTCTCGCTCGTCCCGTGGCGTCGCTTCACCCGATCGCAGGGCTTCAATGCGGGAAAGGGCTAGATCGCCGAGGATCGCGGCCGCGTCATCTCCCAGATCGATCGCGGCATCGACAGACCGCGCCCGGCAGAACTGCGCCATTACACATGTCGACAGGCAGGATTCCTGGAAGTGCGGTTCGAGTTCGTCGACGACCACATGTGGTGTACGGCGTCCTCCCAACGCCTCAATCCGATCGCGATGCTCAAGATAGGCATCAATCCCGATGCGTATCGCTTCCAAAGCGCCACCAATGCTTTCAATTCTTGGCGCATGCGGACGAAGGCCGTTTGGTCGCGAGAAGATCAAAAGCCCTTTGGCTGGAAGGTCGACGTCTTTCTTCACCGCGGCGTATTCGTGGCGCAATCCGAGGTTTTGGGCGGCGAGCTGCAGACGGACGCGTTCGAGGTCGCCGGCTGCGATCTCGTTTTCCCGGACCACGAACGATTTCAAGTCACCGGCAATGTAGGTGCCGACGCCCGAATCGAAGACCATGATATCTGGGGAAACGAAGAAGTACGGGCGCTGGCCCGGCTTCGTGGGTACTAGCAACTGTGGTTGGATGACGAGGTGCGGTCCACCTCCGTCCACTCCCTTTGATAGAATTTTCCTCGTGGCCGAAAGCCGGGTGATCCGCGCATCTTCTTTGGTGCCCGGATAGTGATCCATAAGGTTTTCCACCCGGATCTCATTGACGGGAAGCTTGATGAAATTCGCCAGAACCTCTCTTAGTGCTAGTGCGTCGCCGGCGTAGGCGTTCTGCTCGAACTGGGCGCTGCGACGTCTTGAGGATTGTCGTTCACCGAATTCCCGGTCGTATGCACGGCCCGTGACGTCGCGGTAGAATGCGGTCTCAGAACCGCCTCGCATTACCATGGCGCCTAGAATTTCACATGTGGGGTTCTGGGCGAGCCGAGAGAGCGCCGCTGCTCCGGAGCTACTCATAATCAGGCGCTCCGATAACGCGCATTGGTGCCCGGAATCGAGACGAGACCCCGGCGCACGCCGAACAATAGCGCTCGCTGAGGACTCGCGCTTAGCGTTTCGGCGGCTTCGCGCCTGTCTTCTAGGTCTGGTGCCTCGATGCGGTCGATGTTCAAGCGAATGGTGGCGAGCCATTCTTCGTATGGGAATTCGCCGCGGGTGACTTTCAAGCCGGCGCTCCGTGCCTGATCGGCTGCGACATATTGCAGACGGTCAGGATCTGCGGCGTCTTCGCGCGATCTTGCGAGCTCAATGGCCCATTGGGTGCCCTTCAAGAACAACACTCGACTCGAGTTCGGGCCGTATATGCGATCCTCCAGTGGCCAGTCTGAACGAGCCCAATATCTTTTGATCGGAGCGCCATCATCGGCATTGAGAAGATGGCAGAGATAAACTGGCCGGGGGCGTCCGTTCGCGAAGCTCTTTTCCTCATCGTTTGAAAGGGTTCCGAAACGGCTGGACGTGATCTTCTTTCCAAGCAGCGGGTCAATGATCGACGCAACTAGAAGCGAATTCATCGGGAATCCCGCGTCCATCAGCAGATCAAGAACGAATTCGCGCACCGGACGTCGGGGTGCGCGGGACTTCTGTTCCTGGTTTTCGGCGGCGATCCGGCGTTTTCGAATCTCGCTCAGCCGGCGTTCCAACGCCGCCTCTTTTGCCCTCAGCCTTTCTGCATTGCTCTTCATCATTATCGGAGTATATAGATTTTTATCGAGGTTGTCTATAGGAAATTATCGAGTTCATCCCAGCGACACCGGGCTGACAATTTTTGGGGCTGTTTCTTCGACATTGCGTTCTAATCGACTAAGCTTCTGGCGGCATGCAGCAAACCGAAACAGGCGACCAAAGAAGCCGGATCATGAGGTCCGTCCGCCGCGCGGATACCAGACCGGAGATGACATTGCGGCGCGCGCTACATGCTGAAGGCTATCGATACCAGCTTCATAGAAAAGATCTGCCCGGCACGCCCGATCTGGTTTTTCCCGGGTCGAAGAAAGTCATCTTCGTCCATGGCTGCTTCTGGCACAGACACCCAGGCTGCGCGAATTCAACCACCCCGAAGACACGTCGGGAGTTCTGGGTGGAGAAATTTGCGGCGAACGTTTCGCGCGATGTGAGGGCACAAGCGAGACTTGCCAAAATGGGGTGGGACATAATGGTCGTCTGGGAGTGTGAGACGGGCAGCAAAGCCATTGGCGCATTGATGGGGAGAGTGCGGACCTTTCTTGGATAGTGAACCGATTCGTGCAGCCGTGGCTCAGGCCTTACGGAAACGATAGGCGAAGGCGTCAGGTATCAGCACACCGATTCCCTCCCAATCTGGCGGCTCCAACCGTTTCCGCGACTAAAGTTCAACATCGTTCTTAAGCTCGTTGCCCCAGATATCCCAGCCGGGTGTTTTGGTCCGAGCGAATAGTTCGATTCGAGGGAGATCGCCGACGGCCCGAACAATGAGACGGCGAACTTCATCGGGCTTCTGTGAATGACGCTGGCGCGGCGCGGTAACCAGCGAAGATACCGTGTTGTCCCGACGGTATGGCCTACCTCTTGTGGCGACCAAGCATAATTCCACATTTTGCCGAGTCCAGTAACCCATTCCCAAACAGAAACGCCCGGATTTTTGATGGGTTTTCACCCAAGTAAAGCCGTTGCTCACATAACGGAAGCCCCATGCCTCAATGACCTGAAACGCGTCGGGCAAACGCTGCATGGTCGTCCAAAGGAACAGCAGAGCATTGGCGCGCGCGATGTCGGCAACGGGTAGCGCGCAGATATCTGGTGTTCGCATCAGCGGATAGGCGTTCTTGTTGGATGTGGAAGGAAACGAGCTGTGGTACCACGGCGGATCGGCGTAGATGATGTTGTATTTTTTCATCGTGTTCTCCGTTGCAAGAGAACACGCAAACTATGCATCTATGAGAGCAGGTAAACGTGACCACATGGATGTCAGTGGACGCCCGTGGCGGCTTTTGGAGCACCAGGAGCACACATCACGTTTTGTTTCATCACTCCATATTCGGCAATTATTTCAACTACTCACCGGCGACCATTGAATTACACTTCGCCGCAAAACGGCTCATAGCAACCGGTGACGGTTGGGCTGATTGCCGCTAGGTCGGCTTCATGCCAACAGACGCTCTCGGCCGCCGCTCACGCTTTACCCGTACTCGAACCGGCAAGCGGATCGTGCTCACTGACCGCGACACAGAAATCCTCCGCCAACTCTACCGGTATCGATACCTGCGCCAGCCTCAACTGGTGGCATTCCTGCAACCGCATTCCAAGAAACGCTTCGTAGAGCGCCTGGGTAACTTGTTCCACGAAGCCGGCCTGATCAATCGACCGGCTCGGCAGTGGGATCGTTTTGACGCGCGTTGCACACCGCTTATCTACGAAATCTCCAAAACTGGCATCGAGCACCTGCGAGGCCGAGGCGAACTGCCGCCCCGCGCAACCACGCTGTCTCGGCGATCCGGTCATTGCACTCAGTTTCCGCATGCCATGATGATAGTCGACGCCTTGGCGTCCGTTGAGTTGGAAACGCTGGCGGAGCCGGACCAGCGTTTCGTGTCGGTTGACGAGATACTGGCCCGTGCGCCGGAGCACACGCAGCAAGCTGCCAATCCTCTGAGGGTGCCTGTGACCATCAAGCCGAGTCGAGACTTTCCCGACATCCGCTCCCGCTTCGACACTCACATCATCCCCGATGGTCTCTACGGCATCGAGTATCTGATCGATGGGGAGAAACGCTATCGCTTCTGGGCCTTGGAGTGCGAGCGCACCAGTCCGTCGGGTCGTCGGACATCACGCCGCTCCAGCACCGCGCTGAAATACGCAGCCTATGATGCGCTCATCCGCTCGGGTGCCTTTAAGCACCACTGGGGCATTCCCAATCTAAAACTGAAAGTCGTCACTTAGGATGGTGCGGGGCGACGTTGACGCTCGCTGCCTGTCTATCAGCCCCGGCTACACCACTCCGCTTTGTTCATTGTTTTCGCCACTATGATGCTCTCGGAAAGCCTCGGCTATCTGGTAGAGCTTGCCCAGGTCTTCGTAGAGGCTCCAATACCCGTCGCGACCAATGATCATGAAATCGAGGAACTGGAAACCCAGAACGTCGCATTGATCCTGGATTTCCTTCATGACGCTCTTATCCGCATCAGACGGACTGGGATCACCGCTGGGATGATTGTGGATCAGGGCAAAGGCGTGAGCCTGGGTCAGGTAAGCCAGCTGGAATAGGTAGCGGTAGTCGCAGAGTGCCGCGTTGTCGCTGCCGAGGCTCAAAAGACGATAGAAGGGATCGTCGAGCTGGCGGCTGACATAAACGCCGATGAGCTTTTCCTGGGTTTCGTCTTCGAGCGACTTGAACACCCGATATAGCTGTTCCGGTTCGCGCACCTGCTCACGCAATATGTTCTGGTACTCGCTCTCCTTGAAACTGACCTGGAGTTCGAGCAGATAGCCGTGCTTTTTTGGCATGGGGATAATTGTACCATGATGGCTTCCCTTGGAGCAGAAATCCCGGCGCGTACGCCGGGATTGGTTATCTTTAGCTCACCAATAAGCAGAGCCGGGGAACCTGCCTTGAGGCCGCTGCGGTTTGAGGGCTAACCGGCCTGCCCAGTCGTGACAACGGCTTTGCCGTCCGCCGCTTCGCTCCGGCCCAGCGGTGCCACTTCCGGCCAGTACCGGCTTGATCGCCCACTTACAGCGGCTCCGAAAAGCAGGCTTCCTGCTGATTTAGCCTTCCGGTTTGTCGATTAATGCGAGCGCCAGCGCCACCGCCTCAAAGTAGGTAGTGCGGGGTGGTTCGACATCCCATAGCCTTCGCTTCCTCGGTACCAGCGGTTCCAACTGCGGAAAGCGATCAGCGTAGGTTTCAGCTTCCTCATATTTGTTGGCGAAGTGCTGGCCACGCTCGATGCTGATGTCATACGGTTCATGGTTGGCCGCTTCACGGGCCATCGCTTCAATGAGCCAACGAGTGGCTTCGCCCTTGCGGGAGCGCTTGGTGATCTTCTCGGTAATCACCACGTCAGGCCGGTGTTTGGTGATGCAGTCTTTGGCAAACGCGGCCGCCTCTGCTGGCGAGCGGCTGGCCTTTCGGGACAGTGCCCAGTCCATCGGTTGCCGGCGTTCAAAATAGACATAACCGACCCGACCGGACGAAGCCGCCAGCGCCAGAATGGTCTGCGGCCTCATATGCGTACGGCGGTGAGTGCTTGTATTCTGGCTGAGAGATTGTCGAGGGAGTTGGCGCGGTTGAAATGACCGAGCCAATTCCGGCGCGGCATCGGCAGCGTCACCAGCCGCTCTCCTAATTCGCGGGCAGCGTCTTCAAACACCGCCCGGCAAAGCGTGTCATACGTGCGGCCGTAGATGAGTGACAGCATGGCAATATCGACCGCCGTCGGCGGTTGTTTGCCCAGCTCCAAATGGCTGAACTTGCTCCGGTGTGATCCTAATAAATGCGCGCAGTCGGACTGCGTCAGACCTGACTTGCGGCGGGCCACTTTCAGGTCGAGCGCGAACGCGTTGGACATAGTACGTTGTGCTTATGCGAATAACGAACGGTAGCCTATCGGCTTTACGCAGCCCGCTATAGACCGTCCGGCGTGCAGTCTACTCACCTTTGCCTAAGAGAATAATGAACCCACCACCGGGTTGGCCTCCTGTGGCGGCCGAGCGTGGCGGAGGGGTGAACCCCTCCGCCGCCCAGGAGACCAACCCGGTAGGTATTCCTTCCCGTCGGTCGATTATGCAAAGCCAAGTCTACGCGATCCGCACCCCGATGCTAGATCGTCCCGCGTGAGCCTGGCGCACCCCGAGCAGTCTACAGCCAACCCCGACGGCCAGATACACTGACCGCCTATGTCAAACCACAACCAACACCTGCCGCCGGAGTTGGAGCGCTATCTAGCGCACTGCCGGCGCCTTTATGAGCGAATGGAAGCCACCGGCGAATGGCCCTGGCCTGATTGGGAAGAGGAGCCGGACTCGCGAGAAAACCACGATGTGGTAGAGTCCGAGGATTATCCAGATAATCAAAATTATATATGAAACAATGTTTTGGCTATGTGCGCGTCTCCAGCAAGAAGCAGGAACAAGGAATGTCTCTCGATGCGCAGCGAGATTTCATCCAGACTTTTGCCGCCAACAACGACATCAAAATAACGCACTGGTTTTCTGAATCGGCAACCGCTGCCGAGACCGGGCGGCCAGTCTTCGACGAGATGCTTAGGCAGCTGCGTCGTGGAAAGGCCGAAGGTGTGGTGGTTCACAAAATAGATCGGTCAGCACGAAATTACTTTGACTGGGGTTGGCTCAGTAAACTGGCTGATGCTGGAGTTGCCGTTCACTTTGCAGGTGAAGGCCTGGACTTCAGCTCCCGAAGCGGGCGGTTGGCTGCCAATGTGCAGATGGTAGTTGCGGAGGACTACTGTCGTAATCTCCGGGCGGAAATTCGCAAGGGGCAGGAGGGGCTCCTTAAGAGAGGGTTCTATCCGTTCAAGGCACCAATTGGTTACTTGAACAACGGCAAGGGAAGACTAAAGACCCTCGATCCCGCGCGGGCACCTTTGGTGAGCCTTGCGTTTGAGCTGTATGCCAGCGGTCAGTATTCTATTCGCTCGCTGCTGACCGAAATAAATCGCCGTGGTCTTCGCAACCACAACGGCAAACCCATCTCCAAGGGTTGCTTGGAGAAAATTCTCAAGAACCCCTTCTACACCGGCATCATCAAGATCAGGAGAACCGGCGCGGTATATCGGGGCAAGCACGAACCACTGATATCAGTAGCCCTGTTTCAGTCCGTTCAGGACACTCTGGCCGGCAAATACAACAAGAAAGTCACCTGTCACAACCTCACCTACAGAGGTTTGTTTCGCTGCGGGTCGTGTCAGCGCGCAATGATCCCCGAGAAGCAAAAGGGATATGTCTACTACCGCTGTCAGGCTCAGGATTGCCCTCGCAACTGTGTCCGCGAGGAGCGCTTGGAGGAAAAAATCTCCTCGAAACTGTTCGGCGTTAAATTCAGTGCCGAGCACATCGCCGCGATTGAAGACGCTGTGCGGCAGTGGGGTGCGAGCGGCCAACAAGCCACCAGCTCGCGTACCTACACTTTGCAGCTAGCTCAAATAGACAGCCGCATTGAGAAACTCACCGATCTGTTGCTTGACGACACAATCAGCAAAGAAACCTACAACGCCCGCAGGGAGAAGCTGCTTCTGGAGCAAAAGCAGCTACAAAAGAAATTGGAGGAGGGGCGAAGGAAGCGCGCATGCCCGGCGAAGGTCGAGCGATTTCTCGAACGCGTAAAAAGCCTTGCAGAGCACTACGATTCCGCTGATCCGGACGAACGGCGGAGAATTGCCGAACTCTTCACCTCGAACCGATCGGTGTTGGCAAAAAACGTTGATTTACAGCTACCAATTTGGCTTCAAGACACCCAAAACGCGGTGGATGTCCTTTCTTGTGCAGATAGACGGCCCAATAATCGAAGATCGTCCGAGGCGCATGAGGCTCACATTGAAACGCTCGCGCGGCTTGCCTCTTCCGACAAAGCCAAAGAGCTAGAATCGATTTTCGCCGACAACGATGACGCTAATCGAATTCAGTGGTGACTGGACCAAGTTCTCAGCTCATAATAATGGGGCGCACTCGCGGTCGGGCACCACACAAACCCTTCGGCATCAAGCAGGCTGACCGGCTATATCACCAGTACATCGTCGGGCAGACCGGAACGGGCAAATCCACGCTGTTGCTGAGCATGGCGGCGCAGGAAATTCGGCATGGCCGGGGTT
This sequence comes from Rhizobiaceae bacterium, assembly GCA_028281105.1. Lineage (GTDB taxonomy): Bacteria > Pseudomonadota > Alphaproteobacteria > Rhizobiales > Rhizobiaceae > JANQKQ01. The sequence goes on along the minus strand of JANQKQ010000042.1, from coordinate 121,033 downwards.
TCTGCCTGATTGATCCGCATGGCGATTTGGCGAGGGCAGTCGCAGATGTTGCCGGCGACAAATGCGTCTATTGGGACGCGGCCGATCCAGCCTGTCCGCTGGGATACAATCCGCTCACCTATGTTTCCGAGAAATACCGGCCACTGGTGGCCTCCGGCCTGATTGACACCCTCAAGAAGCAGTGGTCGGATGCCTGGGGTGCCCGAATGGAGCATCTACTCCGATATTCACTGTTGGCATTGCTATCTAGGCCCGGTTCAACCTTGCGGGATATTGTACCGCTGTTCCTGCAGTCGGACTTCAGGAAGGAGGTGCTGGCCACGGTCACCGATCAGCAGGTGCGTCACTTCTGGACGGTTGAGTTCCCCAAGATGAACTACAAAACCGCAATCGATGGTGTTGCTCCGATCGCCAACAAGTTGGGAGCGTTCCTGGCGCATCCAGTGGTGAGAATGACGGTTTGTGAACCGGAGCGGCCGCTTCGCTTCCGTCAAATCATGGATGAAGGCCAGGTGCTCATCGTCAATCTGGCCAAAGGACGACTGGGGGACGACGTATCCAACATCCTCGGCGGTCTCGTCGTCTCTAGCTTGGCTCATGCCGCCTACAGCCGTCAGAATGTCGCGGAAGCCGAGCGCCGGACCTATGGGCTGTTTATCGATGAGTTCCATTCGTTCACCACATCCGCGTTCGCGGACATGCTCTCGGAGATGCGCAAGCATGGCTTGGCGTTGGTGTTGGCGAACCAGTTCACCTCACAGCTAGAGCCGGACGTAATGGAGGCTATTCTGGGAAACGTGGGAACGCTGATGGTCTTCCGAGTGGGGGCCACCGATGCGCCCATTTTGGCCAAGCAACTCGGCGCGGACGTTCCCCAGCCATGTGACCTGGTAAACCTGGGCAACTACCAGCTGTTCGTGAAATTGATGATCGACGGCGTGCAGAGCCGGGTGTTTACGGCCCGGACGCTACGCGGCACAGGCACAACCCGACCACGCATCTGCTAGGTCGGTACAGCCAGCGGGTCTTTGTTGTGGTTTGAGCTTCTCTTTCAAACAGGACGGGAGTGTAACTAGGAGTACTCAAAAAAGCGTTGTCACGATAGGTGCAGCCAACAAGTCCATCGACATTACAGCGGCAGAACGCAGGCCTCGTCATTGGTATTTGTTTAGGTCTGAATCAAATGCCCGATCACACAACGGTCCCTCTTCAGGCTACTTGAATTAACCTAGAAGCTGCAGCTTACTCTGCCGGACACGGGATTGCAGCCTCGTTATTGGCTTGGTCTGGCTTCAATTAGGCACGGCCAACCAGATAATTCGTTTGTACTTGCGGAGTCACTGTTTCCGAAATCCGGGTTTCCAGCAAACAGTCATGGACTTCACGGCGAATCCAACTCTGTCGAAATTCCAGGGATTTGATCCTACCCCGACCGCCAACGTGCAATCGGTCGCTTACCCGGTTGAACTAACGCTATCAAAGAATGGAGGAGGATCAGGGCTCCTGCCCGGCATCAATTACTGACGAACGTGTCGCCATACGCTGATGCGGGGTTGTTCGCTGATCTGACGAAACCAATTTACGCGCCACGTCCAAACATTGCTGTACTGGCCGGCTGGATCGCAAAGCTCCACCATGGTCTGCTGTCAGCTTCTCGAATAGGACGTGAATTCAGGCGGCCAGCCTCGATCGACATGGCCGCCATATGCACGGTCTCTGGATCAGCAATTAGCTTACCTGTGCAGGTACCTTCGCCATTGGTGAGTGTATCGCCAGACCACAAGTAGCGGTTGCTCAGTGTTATCGTCTCCGCCGTTCGCATAATCCGCCGGCCTTGTAGCTTTCGTAGGCGCAGCACTTGGTTACTGTCATCGCCATAGGCTTGACAGAAAAGGTTCTCAACCGTCTCAATTTCATTGGCGTCACCCTGCTGGGCAAACAGGCACCGCACGTCGATTTGCCGACGAGCCAGTGCCAGCACCCTGGAGCGTACCACTGTCCATAGAGGTGTCGAGAACGATGCCAGCTTTGCGCGCACGACGTCGCCCTTTCCAAGTGTGTCAAAGAACTCACTCAACATTGTCACATCGGCGACTTCATAATGTGTCTCAAAAGGCATGGGCGGCTCGAATTGGCTGATTCGTCAATGCGATAGTGCTTTTTTTTTCTTACCCGAACCTTAATAGACGAACTACAGTCCATCTAATCGTTTAAACCTCTTGAGGGGTTGCGACGATAACCACCGCTGGCATCGTTTTGTCCAACGTCACCCTTGCCGCCATCTTGGTGTACGCCATCGCTGTTTCAATCGTCGGAGCCCGGCTTGCTGCCACCTTCCGAGCTCTCCGTTCCGTTTTCGTCTGGCGAGGCCGTTTGTTGTTCCATGATTCGGTTGACGACAAGCTGTGCTAGCGAGCCTCTCGGAAAACGATAAATGTCAAAGCTGCGAAACTGCGCGTAAATGCTGCCGCGTGCCTTGAAAGAACGGCGCACCATGCTCTGCAGAAAAGGTATCCCCGAAACATTAGTAACGATACGCATATCCTCAAGTATCATAAAGAACGCGTGCAGCTGCTCCACATAAGGATCACGCGAGCGTGGAATAGCCAAATAGATCGATCCAAACAGACTCAACATCGTCGAGGTAAAGATCGACCAAGCTTTCTGGCTGGCGCCTGGCTCCCCACCGCTCACCGCATCCATGAACTGAGCAAACAGCCTGTGATGTTCACTGGTCTCCGAGGCGATGAGCTCGTTCAACCTGCGAAAATGCAGAACTCGCTGGTCGAATGAAATCAAGGCAATACAGAAGTCGACGAACACCGCGATCAGCAGGGGAATGGCGTCGCTGGCTTCCAGCAGATTAACGGACTCTTCCGGCTGGGAAACCAGGTCGACTTGGGCGGCCTGTTGCTCACCCAAATTAATGGCTTGTCTGCGCCCGGAAGGCGTTTGCGGGTCGATCTGGTCCTCCTCGCTCTCGAACCAATAAGTGATCAGACCTAAAGAGGTAAAGGCCAAGCGCTCGAAGGCCAGCTTGGTCGCCTCCGAACCACGGGCAGCACGAATCTCGGGCAGTACGATTGAGGTGGGAATGGAATCGAGGATATTGGCCGCTTCCAGCAGACTGCTTTTCAATGTAGGGTCAGGGCATGGCTCCTGGGTACCGTTGGATCTGACAAAAAAGTCGATCTGCGCTCGTTCGCGCACCGCTGTGGCAGTTCGCCCGAAGGCACCGCCGCCAAGGAGAGAATCAATTTCGATCTTGAGTGCTCGCAACTCGCGATCGAATTCCTCTGTTTCCCGGTTACGTTCTTCGTTGGATAGGCTGTTGTCATCGCGCACTGCTACGAATGCACCGGTGCGCTCTTCGACCTCTTGAAGCAGCAAGCGCACATTTGCGACCGCGCGTTCCACATTGGTAGCGGTGTCGACAGCGAAGCGCTGGTCTGCCTCGCGTTTGCGCATGCGAGGACCCCGGCCCGATCCGCCCTGGTCATCGCAGGTGCCGCCCTCGCTCGCTTCTATTTCAGCCAGTTCCTCAGACCGCTTGGAAACACCCTCCATAGTTGTGATCACGTTGCCTAGGCTGTTCTCCACAGCCTGTAGGCTACCTTGGATTTGTGCAATCGCCTGATTGGTGTTGGTTACAGCAAACTGGCTGGAGTTGAAATTCTTCCAAAAGAAACCGAAACCAAAACCAATCGAGATCAACTCAAGCAGTATGTACATTAGAGCTAAGAAAATCAGGATCAGTAACGGCGGGCGGGTGAACATACGGTTGAGCACGTAGATGATCATGCCCATCAGTAAGAAAACAGCAAACCCCAACGAAACCGCAGTGATTTGATCGACTTGGCCAGCATTGGCCTCAATCAATTCCAAAACACCCCGATAGGTGGCGATCCACGACACGAACGATAAGCCGGCCAGTAGCGCCGTGCGCATAATTGTGTGCTGCTTTTGACCGTAATTGCGCGAAAACCAGTCAAAAAACCAAAGTAACCCAAGCGTAACGATAACCGCGGCCGTCATGGCGAGCCACCTCGGCGGGGTCAATTCCACATCCCGGCCAGAAAACCACTCGACCGCAAGATACATCAACGCACCGGCGGTGGCCGCGATTGTGACGCTGGTCATCACTCTGACGATCTTGGATATCCTCTCCATAATAGGCGCGGCTGCCTGCGTGTCATTCATGATCGATCGCTTTCGTGCGATGCGGTTCTTTGATCGCCCGTCGTGCCGCTTTCATCGGAATTGGAAACAACAGCCCCCGCGCCCGTGCTCCAACGACGACCAGCAATCGGCCAATCGAGCTGAAGAATGAAGAAGCAAAGGGCCAGCACCAGCGCTACCGCCAGTGCGATCTGTGTTTCCAGCGGCATCGGTTTACCACCCCACACGCAGTCGACGAGACGTCGCAAACTAACCACCCCAAGTGGCCTTCGGACTGTGGCTCCGAATTCGAGCAGGCCACTATCCAGGTTATCGATGGAGTGGGCAAGCTGATCCGCCGCATCAAGCAACACGGGGTCGTCAGCAGTATGTTCTCGAGCAAGCGACGTGAGTTTATTGCGGTGGTTGAACAATGATCCTTGAAGCAACTTAAATGAGTCACGGAGGCTTTCGGAACTGATCGCCTGCAGTCCGCCGCGCTCCAACTCCTCGTCCAACTCGCCGATGAATGCTCTGATCGCCTCGCTTACCGCACGCGAGAGGGCCCTGGTAGCACTAGCACGCACCGTTGCTGTTGGGTGAGCCCGCTGTGGTGGTTGTATTTTTACTCCCGGATCGTCGGAAACTTCGCCGTCGGAGAATGCGACAACTTCAAATAATCGCCTCGCCTTCAGCTCGATGTCAGTGATCTGTTCCTGAAGCAGCCTGATATGAGAAGAAACCAGCTGATCGTCCCGTTGCCCCTGCAGTTCGGCGGTTCCGCGCCCGATCAAACTCGCCAAAGCCACAAAGAACATGACAAAGAGAAACAAGTTCAATAGCGCCAGGACAATCACCAACAATGGCCGTAGCCAGATGAACTTGCGCCAAAAGTCGTGAACGACAAGCAACTGAAAAAGAACGACCAGCAGGTAGAGTACAAATCCGACTATAAAAAGAACCACGGCCCGCCCGCCAAAACCGAAGTTACTCACACCTAGCGCAACACCAATTGCACCGCTAATGGTGAAAGACCAGTACAGAGTGCGTCGTATGGCTCGAATCTGCCGTTTACTCGGTTCTATTTCATCATAGAAAGCGTTTTCCGGTAGCGGCGGCTCGTATCGTTGGGATGCCCCGGTATCTTCAGCGTTCGCCATCAACCGGATTTCCCCGCATTTGAAAACGCCGCTGCGTCGGGGTCACCTTCCCCCTGCAGTTCTTCAAGCAACAGGTCCAAAAGCGGCGCTAGCGCCCGGCCCGCCGAAAAACGCCCGATCGGCTTGCGGGCATCAGCGGTACCCATGAACACTACATAGCTATAGGCCTTGCCGCTAGAAAAGCGGATTGCGCCTGAAGTCCACATGTTGATGGTGCTGAAGCGTCGCGTTTTTGAACCCAGTGAATAAGTTCCGGTCTTTGCGATATGAGTTTCTACTGCTTGGTTCCTAGTCGCGCACCAGCGCGCCAACCGCGACAGCGTACCTTCCTTCGCGCAAAGCGGTGCCGACAGTGCGGCGGCGGCGAAACGGGCAGCGTCGTCAGAAACCAGCGTCGGATCAGCAGTCGGTTGGGCGGCGGGTGCGTTGGCCGCAGCATTTAGCACATCGTTTGCTTGTCCCATTGTTTCTTCAATATCCACGAGTAATGTGGGTGGATGTGCTGGCCGCAGATTATTTTCGAGCCGCCTTAAAAGCATACCCATCAGGTTCTGTACGGTGCGCGGACTACCGGAGATGCCGTCGCCGGAAAGTGCTGTCGCTAACGGTGTGTCGCCAGCAGAGGCGAGAGAGAACCCCATGCGCCGAACCAGCGCACCCAGCGTGCTCGGGGGGATGGAGCGCAGCTGGTTGCCGATCAGGTCGTTGAAAGAACAGGCAAAGGCCGTTGTCGCGGGGCGGGAAACATCCTGCTTGCTATAAGTCTGGCAGATGCGCTGACAAGAGGTGCGCCCTTGGGAACAGATTCGCCGATCAAGATAGCTGTCACTTGCCCGACCACCGTCGTTGCCAATCGCTATCGCGGCCAAAACCTTGGCGATCGATGCGATCTGCAGAGACTCCCGAGAAGGTTCGTAGACCCGCGAATCGATATCACGGGCGCTAGATGAGCCGAAGTAAAGCGAAACCTCATGGTTCTCGTAGTAGCGTACCAACCGTCCTTTCTCATCAGCAGCCGCCATAACAACAAAGGGTACAATCGTATTGTCTTCCTGCTCAAATTCTGATGCATCGAGCACAAGGGCTGGATTGACTCGGTGGAAACCGTCGCTTCGCGATAATCTAGCTAGCGCTGAATTGATTGATTGAGCAAACTCGCTGTTGGCTACTGGATCTAAGGATGTCGTGACAGCGGCAACCTTGCCGCGCCACGAAACGGAATAGGCGTCGATCATCTCTCGCACAATACCGTTTTGCGCCTTTCCAAGAAGCGCGAATGCGCGCCGAAACGGATCCGCAGTTCTAACGCTACGTGGCCCCGCCCCTTCCAGAAACTCTCGGAAAGCCGGGTCAACAGCGAGCGGTGGGGGCGAGGCTGCGAGGGCTCGCAGTTCATTGCGCGTGGCAGCAGCACGCGCGCCGACCTGCAACCGATCCACACACAACTTGGCCCGCGTGGTGACTACGTAGCGCCAAGCGCGCATGCGTCGATCTTCGATTTTTTCGTTGGTTGACGGCAATACACCAACCGGCCGGTTAACGGAGCTGGCGAGGATATACTGCTCGGCGGTTGATAGCCCTTCGGGAGCCTTGCCGAATAACAGCCGACCCGCTAGACCCACGCCGAAAATCGTTCCACCACCCACTCGGTTCGCCATTGGCAAGTGGTTTGCTGCAAATCGGGCGAAGGTCGCCTCCCCCTGTTCTGTAAAGAACTTCCTATGCAGAACCGGCGCCAGCACATATTCGCGCAGCTTGCGCAAGATGGTTTGGTCGATCGACTGCCTTTCCAGGTCGAGGCGTTTTTCCAATGAACGCACTAGCTGCATGGCAAGGGTTGAACCGCCCGCACCCAAAGACAGGCCCTCCCCACGTCGAAACGAACGAGCGGTTGCAACAATTGTGCTAAGCGGCATGCGTAGCGTCCTAGTGAAGTGAATGCCGCTCGGATTGAGCCAGCCGCCGATCGCTCTGTCTTCGTGATATTTCAGGCAGGCCCAGAAGTCGGACGGGGCTTCGTCAACGAATAGGCTCTTGTGATCCGGGTATATCGTGTGACCTGCGGCGACCAGCGGTCGGTTTCCGAGATAGAGATCGCGTTGACTGTCGAAGCGCGGATCAATCATGCCGACAAAGCGCCCCTTGGTGTCGAACACAGCGGTGCCGCGGGCGCGCTCATTTGTGTACTCCAAAGCACCACCATATCCTGTAATATCTATGACCCCTAGGGCCCATGCCACTGGATAAACGAGTACAAACACGATGATGACCCAGGCGATCGCGGTGTAGATAGGTATTGCGAGCCAGCTCAGCCGCAGGCCTGCCAACGCCGCTATCAAACGACCGTTCAGCCAAAACAACAGCTCTATAAAACCGAGAAGTGCTCTGAATAAGGAGTTAACCAGTGAAACTAACAAACAACCAGCTCCAAAATAAAATAGTTGTTAAATATTTATGTCCAAAAAACCAATTTCATCTTCACCTAATCTGACATTGACACTAGCGCATTAACGGGCGTAATCCTGTCGCAATTACACTTGCTGATCCCGACGATTGCGCGCCTTTTATTTGTTGGTCGGAGTTGGCGATCCACATCTTCCAGATCTGGTAGCTAAGCTGCGTCACCTTCGGCACGGCATAATAGCATAATTCCTATACTTCAACCAAATAACGTAAAAAATCAGTCTCAGTTCGCGGCTGTGCTCTTTCGGCAGTACCGCGAAGGTAGACCTCTGGAAGTGCTCAATGGCAGGGGTGTCAAGCAATCCTCATGCCTGCCGCCATAAATAACACGGTGCCATAATCCGCAGGGGATTTATTGTCCACACAACGGCTAAATCGGCCGGAGTATTCAGCGATCAGTCCGTTTTATCATCGATCTTGGAATCTTCAGACAACTCCCGCTGATTGACTTGTTGAGGCTCTATTTCATTTCCTGTGTTGCCATCCGACGCTGGTGGTAAAGCCACTAAGTTTCGCATGGTTTCCGTTACATCTTTGATAAATTCCGGATAATCCTGGGAAATTTGGTGCGCTTCTAACACACCATTTTCCAACGCCATCCTCAAAAACTCAACCTTTCTCTTATAGTTGAGATCACTACGCTCCAGTTTGGCGCGCAGCACCTGTTCAAGTGACGCTTTGTTTGAACCTGGACGGGCGATTTCGGCAATGAGAAGGGTGTCATTATTAACAAGCTCCTCGTAGTACTGTCGTTCCGTTTGGTTTAACAAAGCTTGCGCTTCGCGAACCTGACGCTCAAGTTCCGTCGAGGCGATTTTTGAAAGCCCCTCGCCTACAGCACCCTCCGCTCTTACATCCAAAGTGGGAGCATCAATATGGAAAAGCGGTTCGAACGCCGAGCCGCTCAACGTTTCAGCTGTGCTGTCAAGGTTTCTTCGAAGTGCCATTACCTTATCAACCAAGGTGCCACCCAGAGATTGTTGTTTAACCTCAGCATGGATTTTCTGTGATAGATACTCCCTTACATCGGTTACTCCGGCTCGCACCACGCCGACCGGATCTACAACCGACACCCTATAACCGATGTCAACCACCGCATAAACCCCAGTTTCAGCTAATTGAATACGCTGCTCGTCTTTAATTGAATGCACTGACACATCAACCAGGAAATACTCTGGAGATGGTCCAATTATTTTTGAAGCAATTGGATGATTTCTATTATTTATAGTAAGAAATATTGCTAACAATAATATTAGTATAATAGATAAGCTAAATATTATTCCAAATAAAACAAATATTGTGATAAGTAATAATGATGCTACCCCTATGTATATTCGACTTATTTGTTCTATAAATCTTTCAATGTTGAATTTAGAGCTATGATCGGACTCAACAAGTTGAGCGTTGCCATTGCTCACCATCACCATACGAGTCCCTGCCTGCCACTGTGGTGGATGGCTACTCGGCTCGCTGATTGGGTTGTACGTCGTGGACATTTCGCTGCCTGAACTGTTGCAGTGCATGTGATTGATTGTAGATTGTTGCGGCACGTTTGAAAATGTTGTTTCCACGGTGCTGATTATTGAAATTAAACAACCATACCCTCACAACGTCCGATCATCGTGCGCTTTCCAATTCTCTTCGAGAAAATACGCTGCCGAACAAGTAAAGTATCCGGTCACGATCGTTTTGCGTCTGGGCTGTTGTTAGAAGCACGTGAGCCAGGCATTTCAGAGTTTCTTCACGTGCATTTTGCAACCAATCACTCCGCCCCTTATCTCTCCCCTTCCGATACACATTCACCCACTTGCGAAGAACAGTTGTCGCAAGATCTCTAGTTCGAAAACCACTAACCTTATGATGTGTAAGGGCGACATTGAAAATCGCTCCGATCCGCTCAGCCGTTTTGGAATTCGCCATCAAATCATCCAGTGATAAACGTCCCTTCACACGTTTTGTCTTTATTATCGCGATATTTTGAACTACAGATAGAAAAATATACAGAGGGTAAACGTTATAATCACTTATAGCAACTTTTTTATTATTATTTATACCGCTTAATACCCATGAGGTAGTTTCCTCAATTAAACTGTGCAAATCAATTAAACTAGTGTCGGAATCAGTATTATGACTATTAATTTGTTCTTTTAGGCCTCTCTTAATCATTAGCAATATATCACTTCTCATGTTGCTATCACTGTTACGGATGATGCTGCGGAAGGTCCGTATTGCAGAGCCAGACAAGCGAGTGCCAGTAAGTCCGCAGGCAAGCTGGATTGCTATCTTTTTGTTCTCGTCGGAGGCTCCTGTGGCCCAATCTTTGATCGTTTGCTCCACGGCTCGGGCTACGGCTGGCTCAAATGCAGCAACCGATAATGCAACATCTGCAGTTGATCGGAGCGTCGCGTTATCGCTTCTCAACCACGGGTATATCAGTTGCTGAGAAACTTCGATGAAGGCGGATTGAGCGAGCAAACCGACTTTGAAGCCGATTCTCGTCAAGCCCTCACTTGAGGTTATTGCCGTGATTGAGGCAAGCCAGGTCCTGATAATATCCCGCCTCCCACCGAATTCCTCCCAAGCAAACCGAACGAAGGCCGCTGCGCGCTCTCGGTCAACAAATCGAACCACAGGTTGATTAAGCCGCAATATCGGGTGCTCTACTTTTTTTAACTCGCATTCCATCAGCTTCAGTAGCGAGCTAGATCGACTCGGAAAAGTCGCGCCAACGGGTTCTGATTGGCCGATCTCTGCCTTTGTCAGCAGTTTTGCAAGTTCGCCTCCCATCATTTCAACTTCGGAGAACGAACCGTTCTCGAATATGGCGGACGCGAGCCCGAAAGCAAAAGCGTGAATACGGGCAGGTGGTTCAAATTCCTCCTCGATCTTGGAAAACCAATCGTCGATTCGATCCATCGCAGTTTTCTGGGGAAGATGAGAGGCTTCATCCGCAGGACTTTGGGCTCTACCACCCAGTGCTCTAACAAGTCTCATAAATTCCGGCGAGCTGATGATGGAATCAAAATCAACAAAGAAATAAGTTTGAACTCGACTAATAATACCTTGTATGGCAAAGGATCTGCCGCCTTCTCCAATCACAATAGGTATTAATTTTCCCTGTATCTTCGCTCTTTTTATTTCTTCATAGATATAATCCCAACTTGACTGGTCGACATTTTCTGAGATAAACGCAAGTACACGCCGAGCTGAATTCAATGCATTTTCGAGTTGCTTATCCCATATTCCGTCAGTTATACTGTCCGCGCTCCACCATACTTCCAATTCGCACACTCTCAGTTCATCAACAATCGACTTCAAGTTATCTTTGTCTTTTGTTGAAAAACTAACAAAAACATCAATGACTGTTTTCATCTGTATATACTCAACTCGCACGGTAATATCATTTTTCTTTCACAACAATACGGTTATTTTGCTCAATTAAATTCTCATTTATCGCAGACAATCGTTTTTCGATGCGTTGGCCTGGTTCGACTAATAGAGAAAAGTAGGATATATCAGTATTTTTTATAATATTTTCAATTCTTTCCACAAATATTAGGCAACTATTTACTTTATCTAAGTTCTTATATTGAGCAGATCCTGTCAAGAATAGGAATTTCTCTGATTTCAAGTTTTCAGCTACCAAACGAAATTTCTCCCATTTTGCGCCATAGTTTTGAAATTCCTCCCATTGATAGGTTGCCAGAACAACAATTGATGAGAAAAATGCAGCTAACGCAAGTTCTGTTATATAGGTAGAATAAATAAATGCTAGCCCAATGAGTATTGATGTTGTTATATTTGATACTATTTGTATAGTCTTTATTAATCGAAAATATTTTTGATTCTTCATAGCGTTAGCATCAAAATATGTAAGTTGGTCCTCTACACGATCAGAAATGTATTGGGCTATATCGAGATGCACATCGCTCACGGCCTTGTTCCCCAGTTTAAAGTATTAATCTCAGGTTCACAGCACAGAATCAACACCTAACTACGCCACATAATTAGATGTGTGATTCGTTTGTAATTGTGTCAGGAACTGAACACCTCCCTCCGATGCAAAATTAGGGAAACGCCTCCGTTAGTTCATCCAACAGATCCGCCCATTCCTGCATGAGCTCCACCCGCTGAGGCCAATAGGTTGCCCGGTTGTACGCCCGGCGAATGGCATTGCGGTCCTGATGGGCTAGGACGGCTTCGATCACATCAGGATCATAGCCTCGCGAATTGAGGATGGAACTGGCCGTCACGCGCATGCCGTGGGCGGTCACTTCGTGTTTCTCGTAGCCCATACGACGCAGGGCGCTGTTGAAGGCATTGTCCGAGAGCGGGCGGTCTTTGGAGCGGATAGAGCGAAATACCAACTCCGCGCCGTCCGAAAGAGGCCAGATGTCCTCCAGCACCTGGAGCGCTTGTTTGGACAACGGGACGTCGTGCGGCACTCGCATTTTCATCCGTTCGGCTGGGATACGCCAGATGGCTTTGTCAAAGTCGAACTCGTTACGTTTGGCACCGCGTACTTCGCCTGGGCGGACGCAGGTGAGGATTAGGAACTTCAGAGCAGCCGTGATCGTTGGCCAGCCGTCATAGTCGTCGATTGCTCGCAGCAGCTTGCCAAATTCGTTTTCGTCAATGATTGCAGCGCGGCCGACTACCTTTGGCGGCAGCAATGCGCCGTGAAGTGGAAGGGTTGGATCGGTATCAGCTCGCAGTGTCACGATAGCATACTTGAACACGGAGCCGATCACCCCACGCAAGCGCCGGGCGGTCTCACGTCGGCCACTCTGTTCAATCCGACGCAAGACATCGAGAATTTCAGCCGGATGAATGTCTTTGATTGGTCGGTTGGCCAGCGGCGCGGCCAAATTCTTCAGTAGCCATTCCGTCTTGGTGACCGTTCCCTCGGCAGCACCTTTCGCGACCATTCGTTCAATGTACTCATCGGCCAGCAAACCAAACGTCCGGCGGGCTGCCGTCTCGGCAGCAATCTTATCCAGCCGCTTCTGTGCAGCCGGATCGGTGCCATTGATCAGCTGCTTCTTGGCTACGTCACGCTTCTCCCGTGCCTCTGCGAGGGTGACCAACGGGTACGGACCAAAAGACAGCACATTTTCCTTGCCCAGATGGCGATAGCGCATCTGCCAGAGCTTTGATCCATTGGTCTGGACGAGAAGATGCAGGCCGCCACCGTCGGAGAGGCGGTAGGCTTTTTCCTTCGGTTTGGCCTTGCGAAGCGTGAACTCTGAGAGCCGCATCTGTGGGTAACGCCTTTTTGAGTAATGTCTGTTACCCGCGAACGTACCCCATTTGGCCTGTGAAACCAAGAGTTGCGATGAGCAGCTATGAGGCAGCTATCGCCTTAAGCATCTGAAAATTAATGATTTTTGAGAAGCTATGTTCAGCTGTGGAAAAGGGCAATGGTGCCCAGGGGCGGAATCGAACCACCGACACGCGGATTTTCAATCCGCTGCTCTACCAACTGAGCTACCTGGGCCAGGGCGCGGTGTGGGCGCCTGCGGGCCGCTGCGAACCCCTGCCTTGGTTTTGGGCCGCCGCTTGCGGTTGCGGAGGTTTTGACCAGCTTGGATTCTCGGGCGCATCGAACCCGGTCGCGATGTTCGGATCCGGCCGGTCGTCGCCCGCAAAGTCCCGCATGTGCGGGTCTGCGAGCGGTTCCGGGTTGCCGAACCGGGCATGCGACTGCTTCGAAGCCAGCGGGTTATAGGAGGTCGCACAGGGGCTGTCCAGTGCCCGCGCGCATGGGCTCACGTCCACATCTCAACGATCCGCTGGGGACCCGCAGCCGGCGGGCGGGCTTGCTAAACGGCAATGGGTGGCCCGTGAGCGCAAACAGCCGCAGGCTTGGGATGCGGCGTGTTTGAAACCGGACCGAACGGTCGCAACGGACTGCGGGATCCCGCGTCGGAGATCCCCTATTTCGCCGGCACGGGTTCACTTCCCGTCGGTTCGATGCATATCACGTCCGGGTCACGATGCATGGTGCATCAACATGCGCGGCATCGGCAAGCAGATGCGCTGCGCCATCACCACCACCGGCGGTGCGCAAGATGCTGCGCAGACCCGGCCCCGTCTGGCTTGTAGCAACAATAATCGCGCCGAACCGCTGGCCCGTGCCCTGCCCAGCGGTTGTAGACGGAGCGCTATTGCGACGGCAAGGAGGCGCGCACAAAGAACGCAGACAGCACGCGGACACGGCCAGGCAACCACGGTTGAACATATAAGGCGGCGGTCCGCGCCTACTGGTCCCGCATCGCACACCACGCGCGGAAGATAGCCAGCAGTTCGTCCGCCTTGCCTTCGAGATCGTCGAGGCTTTTGACCTTGAACGTGCGCGCCTCCTTGCCGTCGCCCTCCAGGTTGGGAAAGTCGCCGGCAATGATCGCGCCCTTATGGAACATCAGGCTGGCGTGGGATTTGGACTTGGGAAAGAAGCTGGCGATGTTGCCCTTGTATATGAAGGTGGGCGATTGCCATTTGATCGCCTCGCTCACCTGCGGCAGCTCGTCCAGTACCCGTTCGCGGATGGCGGCGACCACCGGCTTCATCGGGTTGTCGTAGCCGGCCAGCCACAGGTCCACCTGCCCATTGCGATTGTCGCTCATTGCTCGTTCAACGTGGTCACGAGGCTTGTGATCAATCCACCCTCGAAAGTGTAGCGATTGAGCCCGCTGCCCCGGCCGCCCGGTATCGATGGCGAATGGCAGATCCACTGGACGTGGACTTCCCCGCCCACCGTGCGCACATCGCACAGTTCCAGCCGCATGTCCTCCATCGGGCTCTCCCAGCCGAGCGCCATCGCCTTCATGATGTCGGCCTTGCCGCTGTGGCGCCGCACTTGACCGGTGAACGGCTCCTCATAGACCGCATCGTCGGCGAAATAGCTTTCAAGCGTACCGGCGCCGGGCCTGCCCGCCTGCATTGCAAGAAAGAAGTTGCTGATCTTTACTGTAACGGAATTCATCAGGGACTCCGGGATTGAATATGTTGAACGAAGCCGACCTGCAGGATCTGCGCCAGGCGTTGATGGCTCTTCGAGGCGACGGCGCCCAGGGCGCCTGGGACGCCTTGCCCGCGCTCGCCCGGCTCGACGACGCCGGCTACCGCATTCAGATTGACGTTGCCGCGACCCGGGCCCTGGGCGCGCCCATGGTGGTGCTGCACGCCTGCGAACGGGCATTCGCCGTCCTCTCGCCGCGCCAGCGCCAGGTCGCGCGCGCCATGAGCCGCGGCCTGTCCAATGCTGAGATCGCGCGAGAGCTTGGTGTCAGTGTCGCGACGGTCAAGGATCACGTTCACGCCGTCCTTTCGAAGTTGGGCATCACACGCCGCGCTGAAATCCACTCGGTGCTACAGCCGCACGAAGTTTAAGTCCCACCGCATTGCCCGGCAATCCATCGAAAGATGGATACCTTGCGATTTGTTGCGGTATAGGCAAAATACGAGTTGGTTATCACATCGTATGCACAGTGTATTATCATCATGCACATTGAAGCGACGTCCTTCGGCAAACCGGCCGACTGAAGCAACAAGCGCGAAAGCAATGCAATGGCTAAGGCAAGGAACGGAAAGCAGGAGCTCTACGAAGACCTGAAGCACCGGGTTCTCACTCTTGAGCTGCAGCCCGGCGCCGATCTCGACGAGGTGGGTTTGAGCCGGGAATACGGCATCTCGCGCACCCCGCTACGCGACGTGTTTCGCCAGCTTGCCGGTGAAGGTTATCTGGAAATCCGCAACAATCGCGGCGCCTGTGTCTCATCGATGTCGCACAAGACGCTGCGCGATTTCTTCCTGGTGGCGCAGATGATCTACTCCGCCGTAGGCCGCCTGGCCGCGCAAAACGCGACCGCCGAGCAGATCAAGGAGCTCAAGGCCGCCCAGAACGCGTTTCGCGGGGCGCTGACGGCCGGCCGGCCCGACAAGCTCGTGTTCTTCAACAACCGCTTTCACCTCATCATCGGCGAGATGGCCGACAATGTGTTTCTGATGCCCAGCCTGCGGCGGCTGTTGATCGATCATGCTCGCATCGGCCAGACCTTTTATCGGCCCCGGGACCGCAAGATGATCGCCAACCTGAACAAGGCGGCCGATCAGCACGATGCGTTTATCGAGGCGATCGCCACGCGCAACGAGGCCGCCGTCAGCGAACTGGTCGCCGCCCACTGGGAATTGTCGCGCAAGCAGATAGAGCTGTTCATCAACCCCGATCCGCTGGCATCGGAATTCGACTGGGTTGCCTGATTCCGCTTGACGGGCGGCTTAAGCACAACCATGGTTCGCGTCAGTTGCACAAGATGTATACAAGGGGAGCCGCGTGAAGTTTGAGGGCATCTACACGCCGATCATCACACCGCACGGCCCGAACGGCGAGATTGACCGGGACGGCTTCACCACGATGATCGAAACTCTGATCGATGCCGGCGTGCACGGCATCATCGTCGGCGGCTCGACGGGCGAGTATTATGCCCAGACCATGGATGAGCGGCACGAGTTGATGGGTCATGCCAAGAAGGTGATCGACGACCGTGTGCCGCTGATCGTCGGCACCGGCGCCACCCGTACCGAGGAATCGGTCGAATACGCAGCGATGGCGAAGGCCGCCGGCGCCGACGCGCTGCTGGTCACTTCGCCACCCTACGCGGTGCCCACCGAGCGCGAAAACGCGCTGCACGCGCTGGCGATCGACCGCGCCGCCGATCTGCCGATCCTGCTCTACAACTATCCCGGCCGCATGGGCGTCAACATGGGCGACGAATATCTCGACCGGGTCGGCCGCTCGAAGAACTTCGTCGCCATCAAAGAAAGCTCCGGAGACATCAACCGGGTGCATCTGCTGGCGCGCGACTATCCGCACATCCAGTTGTCGTGCGGCATGGATGACCAGGCGCTCGAGTTCTTCGCCTGGGGTGCAAGGAGCTGGGTGTGTGCGGGCTCCAACTTCCTGCCCGCCGAACATATGGCGCTGTACCGCGCCTGTGCGGTAGAGGGCGATTTCACCAAGGGCCGCCGCATCATGTCGGCGATGATGCCGCTGATGCGGGTGCTCGAACAGGGCGGCAAGTTCGTCCAGTCCGTCAAGCACGGCTGCGAGATGGACGGGCTGCCGGCCGGGCCGCCCCGCGCGCCGCTGCGCCCGCTCAACAAAGACGACAAGCGCCAGCTCGAACAGGTGGTGCGCACCTTGAAGACGACGATCGCCAAGATCGAGGCGGAGGGCTGAGCCATGAGCGACCTTTTGACCCTGGAAGAATATCGCGCGATCGCCGATGGCCTGACCCTGCCCGACACCAGCTTTGTCGATGGCGGCTTCCGCCCTGCCAAATCCGGCAAGACCTTCGCATCGATCAACCCGGCTACCGGCGATGAACTGGCGCAGATCGCCGCCTGCGACGCGGATGATGTGGACTTTGCCGTGGGTAAGGCGCGCGAGGCGTTCGACGACGGGCGCTGGCGCACGCTGCACCCGGCCGAGCGCAAGCAGGTGCTGATCAAGCTTACCAAGCTGATCATCCGCTACCGGCGCGAACTGGCGGTGATGGAAAGCCTGGATGCCGGTAAGCCGATCCAGGATTGCGAGCTCATCGACGTGCCGGAGACGATCCACACGATCAAATGGCACGCCGAGGCGATCGACAAGATCTACGACCAGACCGCGCCGGCCGGCGAAGACGCGATGGCCATGATCGTGCGCGAGCCGATCGGCGTCGTCGGCTGCGTGCTGCCTTGGAACTTCCCGATGCTGATGATGGCCTGGAAGATCGGCCCGGCGCTGGCGGCCGGCTGCTCGGTGATCGTCAAGCCGGCCGAGCAGACGTCGCTGACGGCGCTGCGCATCGCCGAACTGGCGATGGAGGCGGGCGTGCCGCGCGGGGTGCTCAACGTGGTCACCGGGCTGGGGCCGGACGCGGGCGAGCCGCTGGGGCGGCACGGCGACGTCGACATGATCTCGTTTACCGGCTCCACCGACACCGGCCGGCGCTTCCTGGGTTACGCGGCCGATTCCAACCTGAAGAAGGTGGTGCTCGAATGCGGCGGCAAGAACCCGTGCGTGGTCCTCGACGACGCGGAGGATCTGGACCTGGTCGCCGAACAGGTGGTCTCCGGCGCGTTCTGGAACATGGGCGAGAACTGTTCGGCCGTCTCGCGGCTGATCGTGCACGAGGCGGTCAAGGACGAGCTGATCGACCGCATCATGGCCTACGCGCGCGAATGGCGCGTCGGCGACCCGCTCGATCCGGTCAACCGCATGGGCGCCCTGGTCGACAAGGAGCACTTCAAGAAGGTGTGCGGCTATCTGAAGAAGGGCAAGGCCGAGGGCGCCGCCATCGTGCTCGGTGGCGAACACCGCGAGGGCGCCTATGTGGAGCCGACGATCTTCGACACCGACGGATCGGACATCTCTATCCTGCGCGAGGAGATTTTCGGACCCGTGCTGTCGGTAGTCACGGTCAGAAGCTACGACGAGGCGATCGCGCGAGCCAACGATACCGAGTACGGCCTGACCGCCTCCGTCTTCAGCGCCAACGGCAAACGCGCCATCCGTGCCGCCCGCGCGATTCGCGCGGGAACCGTGACCGTCAACTGCTACGGCGAAGGCGACATCACTACCCCGTTCGGCGGCTATAAGCTGTCGGGCTTCGGCGGCCGGGACAACTCCCTGCACGCACACGACCAGTATACCGAACTCAAGACCATCTGGGTCGATCTGGCCGACCGCGCGCCCGAAGACGCCGTTAAGTGAGCGTCCAGCTGGTTCGCAAGCAACCACGGGACCCCGGCCCCGCCGCATGGAACGCCATCCTGCCCGCCGCCGGTCGGCCGCGGGTCCTCGATGAGGCCGTCACCTGCGACTGGCTGGTGATCGGCGCCGGCTTCGCCGGCCTTTCGGCGGCGCGGCGGCTCGCCCAGCTTTGCCTCACCGACCGCATCGTCGTCCTCGACGCCACACGCATCGGCGAAGGCCCGGCCGGCCGCAGTTCCGGCTTCATGATCGACCTGCCGCACAATCTGTCCTCGAGCGACTATTCCGGCGGCACGGCCGATGCCGACAAGAAGCAGATCGCGATGAACCGGGCGGCGATCGCTTTTGCGGCCGAGGCCGCCGGCGAACACGGTTTCCCGGCCCAAGTCTTCGATCAACGGGGCAAGATCAACGCAGCGGCTACCGCGCGCGGCAGGTCGCTCAACGTCAGGTTCGCCTCCCATCTGGCCGCCATGAACGAGCCGCACGAAACGCTCGATGCGACCGCGATGCGGCAGATCACCGGGACCGATTACTACGAAGGCGGTCTTTACACCCCGGGTGCGGCGGTGCTGCAGCCGGCCTCCTATCTGCGCGGCCTGGCCGAGGGGCTAAGCGGCAACGTGACGATCTACGAGAATTCGCCCGTGGGCCGCTTGGAGCGCACCGGCGCGGTCTGGCGGGTGCAAACGTCCCGTGGCGGCGTGGAGGCACCCAAGGTGATCCTCGCCGTCAACGGCCATATCCAGAGCTTCGGCTACTTCCGCCGCCGGCTGATGCACGTGTTCACCTACGCGGCGATGACCCGCACGCTGACCCGTGAGGAAGTCCGCCGCCTCGGCGGCGAGCCGAATTGGGGCGTGCTGCCTGCCGATCCCATGGGCACCACGGTGCGGCGCATATCGGGCGCCGGCGACCACCGCATCGTCGTGCGCAACCGGTTCACCTATGAGCCCACGATGGAAATCTCCGATGCGCGGCTGGCCAGGACAGGCGACCGGCTGGCCCGCGCGTTCGCCGATCGCTTCCCCGCGCTGGCGCACGTGGAAATGGAGTATCGCTGGGCCGGCCGGCTGTGTCTGAGCCGGAACGGCGTTCCCGCCTTTGGCGAAATCGACGAGAACCTGTTTTCAGCCTGCTGCCAGAACGGGCTGGGGGTCGCCAGGGGCACGTTTTGTGGCATGATGGCCGCAGAGCTCGCCACATGCCATAACCCGCCGCTGCTCGCCGATCTGCTTGC
The DNA here is from genome assembly GCA_028281105.1 of Rhizobiaceae bacterium. Taxonomy (GTDB): domain Bacteria; phylum Pseudomonadota; class Alphaproteobacteria; order Rhizobiales; family Rhizobiaceae; genus JANQKQ01. The sequence goes on along the minus strand of JANQKQ010000042.1, from coordinate 101,250 downwards.
CGCCGACGAGCCACGCCGGCTGCCGCCCGAACCGTTGGCCTGGCTGGGAGCCAACGCAACCCTGCGCTGGAAGCAGTGGCAGGCCGGCGCGGAAGTCTGACGGCGACTCGATGACGCGCGAAAATCTCTGGCAGGCGGCGTATCCTTCGGATACCCAGACCACGTGGACGTGCACTCACGCCCCTGCGAGGAACAGGCCATGAGCAAACAACCCTACGACCCCGGCTCCGAGGGCGCCAAGATGTCGTTCGCTGACGCCATGTCCTATGGCGATTATCTGCGGCTCGACAACGTCCTAGCCGCCCAGCACCCGCTGAGCGGTGCCCATGACGAGATGCTGTTCATCATCCAGCATCAGACCAGCGAATTGTGGATGATGCTGGCCATTCACGAACTTACACAGGCGCGCGTGGAAATGAACGCCGGCAACCTGCCGCAGGCGTTCAAGATGCTTACGAGGGTCGCCCGCATCTTCGATCAGCTCAACGGCGCGTGGGATGTGCTGCGCACCATGACGCCCAGCGAATATACCGAGTTCCGCGAACAGCTCGGCTCCTCGTCCGGCTTCCAGTCGTTCCAATATCGAATGATCGAGTTCATGCTGGGCAACCGCAACCCCAACATGATGAAGGTGCACAAGCACAATACCCAGGTGCATGCGATGCTGGAAGAAGAACTGGCGCGGCCCAGCCTCTACCAAGACGCGATCGCCCTGCTCTACCGCACGATCGACGGGCCGGACGCTGAGTTGCCGGCACCGCGTCTGCGTGAGCCGCACGCGGCCATCGCCGATGTTCAGGCCAAATGGAAGATCGTCTACGAGAACGTGGCGAAATACTGGGAGCTCTACGAACTGGCGGAGAAGCTGGTGGATCTGGAGGATTACTTCCGGCGCTGGCGCTTCAACCACGTGACCACCGTGGAACGGATCATCGGCTTCAAGCGCGGCACCGGCGGCACGGTCGGTGTGGGCTATCTGCGCAAGATGCTCGAAGTCGAGCTGTTTCCCGAGATCTGGCACGTGCGAGGGGAGTTGTGATCATGGCCAATCTGCCGCGCAAGGAACTGTTCCATCTGCCGCAAGGCCTGATCTATCTGGATGGCAATTCGCTGGGCCCGCTGCCCGTCGGCGCAGCCGAACGCGTTCAGAAGGTGATGGCGGGCGAATGGGGAGATGAACTGATCCGGGCGTGGAACACGGCCGACTGGATCAACCTGCCGCTGCGCGTGGGCAACCAGATCGCGCAGCTGATCGGCGTGCGCGAAGGCTCGGTGGCCACCGGCGACACCTTGTCGATCAAGGTCTACCAGGCCCTGGCGGCGGGTTTGCGTATGCGCCCGGAGCGCCGGGTGATTGTCTCCGACGATGGCAATTTCCCTACCGACCTCTACATGGCCCAGGGACTCCTCGACACCATCGACAAAGGCTACGAGCTGCGCCTGCCCACGCCGGAGGATGTGGAAAGCGCGATCACGGACGACGTGGCCGCGGTCATGCTCACCCACGTGGACTACCGCACCGGCCGGTTGCACGACATGGCGGCGATCACCGCGCGCGCCCACGAGGCGGGCGCGGTGATGATCTGGGATCTGGCGCACTCGGCCGGCGCCGTGCCGGTGGACCTGGTCGCCTGCAATGCCGAGTTCGCCGTCGGCTGCACCTACAAATATCTCAACGGCGGCCCCGGCGCGCCAGCCTTCATCTATGTGCGCCCCGACATCGTCGAGGGTCTCCAGCCCGCGCTGGCCGGCTGGCTGGGACATGAGGTTCCGTTCGCCATGGAGCTGACCTACCGCCCGGCGATGAGCACCGAACGCATGCGGGTCGGCACGCCGCCGATCCTGCAATTGGCCGTTCTGGAAGAAGCCCTGCACGCCTGGGAGGGCATCGACATGGGCGACCTGCGCGCCGCCTCGATCGCGCTCACCGGCCGCTTCATCGACGAGGTCGAGGCGCGCTGCCCTCAATTGGCGCTGATCACCCCGCGAGAACCGGCCCGGCGCGGCTCGCAGGTCTCGTTCGCCTTCGAGCACGGCTTCGCGGCCATGCAGGCGCTGATCGACCGCGGCGTCATCGGCGACTTCCGCGAGCCCGACGTCATGCGTTTCGGCTTCACCCCGCTCTACCTGGACGAAGACGACGTGATCGCCGCTGCCGCGATCATCGAGGAGGTGATCGTGAAAGAGCTTTGGCGCGATGCAAAGTATCAGGCCAAGTCGCGCGTCACATGACGCCCAGGCAAAGCCTCAATAGATCGAGGCCCCGCCGTCGATCCGCAGCACCGCACCGGTAACCTTGCGCGATTCATCGGACGCCAGATAGAGCGCGAGATTGGCCACATCGTCGGGCTCGCACGGACCCAGCAACGATTTCTGGTAGATCGGATTGTCTTCCTTGATAAAAGCGGAGACCCGCTCGGTCAGCACCACGCCGGGAGCCATGACGTTGGCGCGGATGCCGTGCTCGGCCCACTGCATCGCCATCGTACGGGTGAGCGCCAGCACGCCGCCCTTCGAGGCGGTGTAGGCGTCGGCGCCGTAGGTCCCGATGACCGCACGCAGCGACGAGATGTTGATGATCGAGCCGCCGCCGGACTTCACCATCTGCGGGATCACAGTCCGGCAGCACAGCAGCGTGCCGAACAGGTCGACGCGGATCGTGCGCCAGAACTCGTCGAGATCGAGTTCGGTGACCGGCCCGTCCTTGGTCGAGCCGCCGCCGGCGCAGTTGAACAGCACGTCGACCTTGCCGAACTCCCTTACGGTGTCAGCGACCATGGCGCCGACCTGGGTCTCATCGCTAACATCGCCCTGCACCGCGATAGCGCTGCCACCGGCCTTTTCGATCTCCGCGGCCACCTTGCCCGCCGCGTCGACGTTGAAGTCCGAAACAGCGATGCTGGCGCCCTCGCGGGCGAACGCCAACGCCGAGGCCCGCCCTATCCCGTTTCCGCCACCGGTGATGATCGCGGTTTTGCCGTCCAAACGGGCCATTGCCGGTTCCCCTAGTCCAGTTTCTGTGTAGGTGTGAGTTGAACGCCGCCGACCACCTGCTCCGTCGGCAGCAGTTCGATCATCGCGATGTTGACATGCGCGGGCGCGTCGAGCGCGAACAACACCGCGTTTGCGATATCTTCCGGCTGCAGTTCCTCGATGCCGGACTGCCCCATCTTCGCCAGCGTCTGCGCATCGCCCTCGGCCGCCGAATAGAATTCCGAGGCGACCCTGCCCGGACAGATCTCCGTTACCCGCACGCCCGAGCCCCGCAGCTCAAAGCGCAGGTTCTGGCTGAACATGTGTATCGCCGACTTGCCGGCCCCGTAGATCGCGGAGAGCAGCGTATGCAGCCCGGCGATCGAGCCGATATTGACAACGTGGCCGCGCCCGCGCCGCCGCATGCCCGGCAGCGCCAAGGAGGAGAGTTTCACGGGCGCGACCACGTTGATGTCGAAAGCCTCTTGAACCGCCGACAGTTCAAGGCCTTCCAATCCGGTGATGCCGTGCCCGACGCCGGCATTGTTGACGACGATGTCGGGCTCGAACCGGTCGATCTCCGCAGCCAGGCGATCGGTGTCGCGGACATCCGCGGCAAGCCACGTGCAGCCCGTCTCCTTGGACAGTTCTTCAAGTTTGTCCGCGCGCCGGCCCACCGCCAGCACGTCGCGGCCGGAAGCCGCCAGCGCTCGCACGATGCCGGCACCGATCCCGCTGGTGGCGCCGGTCACCAGCGCTTTGTTAAGCTTGGATTTGTTCGTCATTGGTCCGCGTCAGTTCTTGGCGCCTTCGGCCTCGACCGACCCGTCCCAGCCATCCGGTGCTTCGGGGAAGAACTGCATGTCGCCTTTCGGATTGAGCGGCGGCACCGGCCACTGGTGGCCACGGGTGAACGACAGTCCCCGGTTGGGACCGGGATTGTAGCGTTTCGCCGGCTCGCCGGTGAACACCCCGTCGCTCACCCATTTCTCGTCCGAGCCGTAGACTTCATTCATCAGCAGCCCCTTCAAATGCCCCAGGGTGTTGGAGTGCTCGGGCTCGTTGGCCAGATCGGTCATTTCGTCGGGATCTTCGTCCAGGTCGAACAGCTGGAAGACATTGCCGACCGGATAGTAGATGAGCTTGTAACGCTGGTCGCGGATCATGCGCGAGCAGGCGCCGGCCTCGCCGAACTCTCCGTAGATGTGGTCACGCGACTGATCGCCGAACATCGACTGTCCCTCGACGGTTTTCGGAACGTCAACGTCCGCCAGGTCAAGCAGGGTCGGCATCACGTCCTGCAGGCCGACGAGGCGATCGTCGGTACGGCCGAAGCCAACCCGGCGACAGTTCTCCACGCCCATGACGATCATCGGGACGCGCGTCGACCACTCGTAGAAGGTCTGCTTCGCCCACATGCCGTGATTGCCCAGCATGTCGCCATGGTCCGAGGTGAACAGGATGATGGTGTTGTCGAGGATGCCCTCCTCGCGGATGGTGCCGATCAGCGCGCCGATCTGCTGGTCGATATGGGTGCACAGCGCGTAGAAGGCGCGCCGCGCGCGCTCGACCTCGCGCTTGGTGTAGACCGCGCGCGACTGCACTCCCTGGATCATGTAGGGCAGTGCATCGGTGTCCTTGGTCCACTCGCCGACGAACGGTTCGTCAAGTTCCACTCCGTCATAGTAATCAAGGAAGCGTTGCGGCGGCACCAGTGGCGGGTGCGGGTGGCGATAGCCCAGATACCAAAACGCCGGTCGGGTCGGGTCCCGGCGCCGCACATAGCGCTGCATCGTATCGGTAGCCCAATTCGTGGCGTGCACCTCCTCGGGCAGGTGCCACGGCGTCATCTGATAGGCGTTGTTCGACATGCCGTGGCCGTACTGGCGGCCCACATAACCCTTGTCGCCCAGGAATATCTCGTAATCGTCTGTCACCCCGTACATCGTGCGGCCTTCGTCATCGAGCTGCACGTCGTCGAAGCCGATCCGGTCGCGCTGGGGATAGGTATGGGTCTTGCCCACCGCGTAGGCCTGGTAGCCGGCGTCGCGGAAGGTCTGCGCCAGGGTCGGCAGGTCCGGCTCCATCGGCCGGTAGGGCTGAAAGGTGCGGTCGCCGTGGCGGCGCGCCGGGGTGCCGGTCATCAGCGTGCGCCGCGCCGGCAGGCAGACCGGGGTCTCGGAATAGCAGTTGGTGAACCGCACGCCGTTGGCGCAAAGCGTGTTGAGAACCGGCGTGTGGATCACTGAATGGCCGGCGGCCCCCAGCAAGGGTGCTGACCAGTGGTCGGCGACGATCATCAGAACATTCGGCTTGCTCATTGAGCCTGGCCTTTCGTTTCGGCAATGGTGGATTTTCTTCTTCGAATTATCGGCACCACGATGATGGTTAGCGTCAGCGCGAAGATCGGTAGTGCGATCGGATCGTTGACGAAACCCCAAACGCTGCCGCGGCTGGCGATCATACCCTGGCGCAGCTTCTCCTCGAAAATGAAGCCCAGAGCGACGCCGATGACGATCGGCGCCATTGGATATTTGGCGATACGCAAGACTACGCCGATCACACCGGCGATGACGCAAACGATCAGGTCCACAGGATTGCCACGCACCACGAAGGCGCCGACCAGGGAGAACATCAAGATCATGCCCATGAGCAACGGCTCGGGCGCACGCAGGATACGCTCGAACACCCGGGCACTGACCATGCCGGCGCCGAACATGATCACATTCGCCACCAGCACCATCATGAAGGCGCCGGTCAGCACCTGCGGGTTGTTGTTGATGAGGTCGAAGCCCGGCACCACGCCCTGGATGGTCATCACGCCCAGCAGCACCAGCGTGCCGCCGTCGCCGGGAATGCCCAGCGCCAGGGTGGGAATGAGCGCACCGCCGGTCACCGCATTGTTCGAGGCTTCCGACGCGATCAACCCGTCCGGCTCGCCGGTGCCGAGTTTTTCGCGGTTGGGAGAGTATCGCTTGGCCGCGGTGTAGGTGACAAACGTCGCCGCCATGGCGCCGGTGCCTGGGAGGATGCCGATAAAGGTACCGATGGAACACGCGCGTGCGAACTCTCGCCACCGCGAAACCATATCGGCCCACGCAGGCAGGCGGAAACCGACATTCATGTGTGCGCCGGTGGTCTGCGCCCCCGGCTTGGCGGTGCGGTAAAGCACTTCAGAAAGCGCGAACAGGCCGATCAGGATCGGGATGAGCGTCAGCCCGCCGCGCAGAATCTCGGAGCCGAAGCTGAACCGGGTCATGCCGGTCAGATTGTCCTGGCCGATGGTCGTCAGCCACAGACCGATCATGCCGCCCATCAGACCCTTGACCATGCTGCCTTCAGACAGCCAGGCGATGCAGGTGAGCGCGAACAGCACGATGGCGAAGATGGCCGCGGGCCCGAAGGCGACTGACACCTTGGCCAGAGTCGGCGCTGCGATGATGAGAATCACCAGCGAGAATATGCCGCCGGCGAACGAGGACACGGTCGCCCAGCCGATGGCGAGATCGGCCTTGCCGGCCTGGGCCATCGGATAACCGTCGAGCACAGTTGCCGCCGATTGCGGTGTGCCCGGCGTGTTGATCAAAATGGCGGAAATCGAACCGCCATAGACCGAAGTGACGTAGATGCCCAAGAACAGGGCCATCGAGCTCTCGGTGGACATTCCGAAGGTGAACGGCAGGGCGATGATCAGCGCCGCAACGGTGCCCATGCCCGGCAGGATTCCCGCCACCGTGCCCCAAAGGGCGCCGACCACCAGGGCAAGCAGGACGCCTAGCGTTGAAAATTGCTGCAGGGCTGCGATGATCGTTTCCATGGCTTACAGCCTTCCGAACCATGGCGAGCGCGGCAGCAGCAGCTCGAAACCAAACGTGAAAATCCACCAGATCGCGAAGGGCGCGATGATGGAGATCGCGATGAGCACCCCATAGTTGCGGTAACCCAACGTGCGGCAGAACAGGAAGAAGCCGGGAATCGCGGCGATCACGAAGCCGACCTGAAGCATGGCAAGCCCGGTTACCACACTGATGGCCGAGGCGGTCAGCATGCGCGGGATATTGCCGATGCTGGCAAGCGGAACGTTTTCGCGTTGCAGCGCCTGGATCATGGTGAGCACCGCCAGCACCATCCAGACCAGCAGATAGCCGCGCGGCGCGAAGGCCGGGCCCACGTCTCCGCCGAATGTCGGCACATCGAAATCGTCGGAGAAGGTCGTGACGAAAAGGCCGACGGAAATTAGCAGCAGGATCGCAGCGATTGTGACTTCCAAAGCGCGCATTAGACCACACCGTTCCTGTTAAGGTCCGCTCAATGGTTCTACATTGCTAAGGCTGCGACCGGGTGGTCAAGTGCCCCCGGACACGGCTTTCGCCATGGCCGGGGGCACCAGCGGTTTACTCCTTGACGAGGCCGGCGTTGCGCAGCAGCTCGCCATTGGCCTCGAAGGCTTCGCGGAAGAAGGCCGTGAAGTCCGCACTATTCATGTGCCGGATCTCACGGTTCGCCTTTTCCATGTTGCCTTTGAAGCCGTCAGTGGCCATCGCGGTTTCACACGCGGAGTCGAGGCGCGCGACGACATCGTCCGGGGTGCCGGCGGGCGCGAACAGGCCCATCCAGACCGCGATGTCCGAAGGATGACCGAACTCGCCGGTCGTAGGCACTTCCGGCTGAAGCTCGGAGCGTTCCGGCGCGAAGATCGCCAGAGCATTGAGGCCGAAGCGAACGTCGTAGTCGGAGAACCAGGCGGTTGCGTCAGCGCGGCCACCCTTTAGTTCGTTGACGGCGTCACCACCGCCCTTGGTGGGCAGATACTGGATTTCGGTGTCCAGCATGGCGCCTAGCGCGACCGAGGTCACGTGCGCCAGCGAGCCCGGCGCGGCTCCCGTGAAGGTGAGCCCTTCTCCGGTGGCCTTGGCCGCAAAGTCATCCCAGCTGCTGATGCCGCTGGCCGGATCCACCACCAGGTAGAACGGGCCGGACGCGACCATGCAGATCGGGATAAAGCTGTCGACGCCGTAGCTGGTGCCGCGCAGATGCGGCTGGGTCGTCGTGGTTCCCACGGGCATGAAGCCCAGATTGTAGCCATCGGCTTCCGCGTTCGAAAGCTGCGTGGCGCCGACGGTGCCGCCCGCGCCGGCTACGTTCGTGACGATAACCGTCTGGCCGAGTTCCTTCTCCATTTCGGCGGCAAGGAACCGGGCGGGTACGTCCGCGCCGCCGCCGGCGATGAAGGGCACCATGACCGTGACAGCACGCTCAGGATAGTCCGCCATGGCCGTCGTCGAGGCGAGAACCATCGATACGGCGGCAAGCAGTCCAAGTGACTTAGGCATTAAAACCTCCCAAATTCATATTGCATCCTAAAGGCTAGTCACCGGCAAAAATGGTGTCTATTGTTAAATTGTGAGCGTCAACAATTAGGTCAGTAATCGTGACATTTACCCGTTCCAGAACCCAGCGCGAGGTCGCCAAGGCGGCCGGTGTCTCGGATATGACGGTCTCTCGGGTGCTGCGGGGAACCGGCGTTGTTTCCGAGCGCACCAGGGCCCGCGTCCTCAAGGTGGTCGATGAGATGGGCTATGTCCAGAACCGGCTGGCCGGCTCGCTGGCCGCTTCGCGGGCAAACCAGGTCGCCGTCATCATCCCCTCGCTGGTCACCAACATCTTCTCGCAGGTGGCCGCCGGCATCGCCGAGGAACTGGAGCGCGCCGGCTACAATCCGGTCATCGGCATCTCCAACTATGACATGGATCGGGAAGAGAATCTGGTCAATTCGATGCTGTCGTGGCGGCCGGCCGGCTTCATCGTGACCGACTTCGTGCACACGAAAAGAACCCGCAACATCCTCGCGAACGCCGGCATTCCGGTGGTCGAGATGATGGAGACGTCCGGCGAGCCCATCGATATGTGCGTCGGCTTCAACCACACTGAGTCCGCGCGCATCATGGCGGAGCATCTGCTGGAAAAAGGCTACCGTCGGTTCGGCTATCTCGGCTGGAACAATACCGACTATGCAGCGGCGACCCGCTACACCGTCATCAAGGATCGACTGGCGGCCGAGGGCATCTACCTGATCGCCCCGGAAGTCTTCGATCAGTCGCCGGATTTCGAAGCCGGCAAGCAGGCCATGGCGCAGCTGCTCAAATCCCATCCCGAGCTGGAGGTGGTGATCTTCTCCAACGACATGTCTGCCTGCGGGGGAATGATCTACTGCCTGGAAAACGGCATCGACGTGCCGAAACAGATGGCCGTCGCCGGCTTTTCCGGCGTCAAGTTCGGCCAATCGATGCCGCGCGCGCTCACCACCATCAACGCCAAACGGCACGAGATCGGGCGCCGCTCCGCCCGCGCGGTGCTCAACGCGCTTGCCGGCCAGCAGCAGCCCAGCGTGGTCGACGTGGGCTTCGATCTGATCGCCGGCAACAGTTCGTGAACCGCCGTCGCCAAACGGCCGGCTGATCCGCATTCCGCAGACCATCGACATCGCCGACCGCGTTGGCCGGTCCATCCTCCCCGATCGCTCCCCCAGACCTCGGGGGCGGCAACTACCGCGGCCGCTGGGTTCATATTTCTTGATGCTTATATTCGATTTTTCTGAAGTAGCGAAAAGAAGGTCGACTTTGGCCGCCGGCCCGCCATGCTTGGTTCGGCGGAACTGGGCTGGCAGGCATCAGACAAAAAAGCGGCCTGGCGATCTGCAATCAGTGGGAGGCTTGCGCCACAGCAACGAAGCAGAACTTCAACGCCCATCGGGGTGGGCGCCGCTCTTCAGTCGCGCGCGGTGCCCAGGGAACAAGCGACACATGCCAAGTGAAAGAAAGTAGGGAGCTTAGATGATGAAACGCGTTTCATTGTTACTTGCGGCCACGGCAATGTCGGTGACCCCGGCGCTTGCCGCCGATGTGGTCATCGGAATGCCCAACTGGTCCTCGGTCCAGGTCACCGCCCACGTGCTCAAGGTCGTGATCGAGGACAATCTCGGACTCGAAGTCGAACTTCAAAACGGCACCAACCCCATCGTCTTCGAAGCGATGGATAAGGGATCGATGCATGCCCACCCCGAAGTGTGGATGCCGAACCAGCAGAACCTGCACGACACCTATGTCAAAGACAAAGGCACCGTGGTGATGAACCAGAATCCGGTTCAGGCCGAGCAGGGCATGTGCGTGCCGAAATACGTCGCCGAAGAGCATGGCATCAAATCGATCGACGATCTTTCCGACAGCGAAAAGATGGCGATCTTCGATACCGATGGCGACGGCACTCCGGAAGTGTGGATCGGCGCGCCGGGATGGGCCTCGACGAACGTCGAGAAAGTCCGGGCGAAATCCTATGGCTACGATCAGCTGTTCGAGCTGACCGAGTATGAGGAAACCATCGCCTACGCCAATCTCGCCAACGCTACCAAGGCGAACGAGCCGTGGATCGGCTTCTGCTACAGCCCGCACTACATCTTCGTGACCCAGGATCTGCATGTTCTCGAAGAGCCGGCGCATGATCCGGCCACCTGGAACATGATCCAGCCCACGGACGATCCCGACTGGCTGGCTAAATCCTCGGCCTCGACCGCATGGAACGGCGCAACCCTGCACCTGCACTATGCCAAGGAGCTGGAGGAAAGCCATCCCGAGGTGGCCGCGCTGTTCAACAACTACCAGATGGACGGCGCCTCGCTCAGCGCGATGGGCAAGGCCCTGGCCGTCGACAACATCGACGCGGCTGTTTTCGCCCGCCAGTGGGTTGACGAAAACCAGGACACCGTTCTGGGCTGGCTAAGCCAGTAGCCGATACGCTAAGCTGGATGGCCGCCGGTTCCGCTCCGGCGGCCATCTTGTGTCTCACATGCAGGCTGGGGAGGACTGCTGGATGAGCGAATCCGTAGTTAAACTGACGGACGTGTGGAAGATCTTCGGCGACCGTGCCGCGGAAGCGATGGCCGCCGTCAAGTCAGAAGGCATCGGCAAGCCGGAAGTGCTGGAGCGCTTCGGCTGCGTGGTCGGCGTCCAAAGCGCCACCTTCGATGTTCCGCGCGGCGAGATCTTCTGCATCATGGGTCTGTCGGGCTCGGGCAAGTCCACGCTGGTGCGCCACGTCAACCGGCTGATCGAGCCGACCTCGGGCAATATCGAGATCCTCGGCCAGGATGTCTCGGCCATGTCGGAGGCCGAACTGCGCGCGGTGCGCGCCACCAAGATCGGCATGGTGTTCCAGCACATGGCGCTGATGCCGCACCGTTCGGTGCGCGACAACGTCGCCTACCCCCTCGAAATCCGCAAAGTCTCCAAGGCCAAGCGCTGGGCGGTATCCGACCACGCGCTCGAACTGGTCAACCTGGTGGGCTACGAGGACCGGCTGCCCAAGGAACTCTCCGGCGGCATGCAGCAGCGCGTCGGCATCGCCCGCGCGCTCGCCTCCGATCCGGAAATCCTGCTGATGGACGAGCCGTTCTCCGCGCTCGACCCGCTGATCCGAATGCAACTGCAAGACCAGTTCAAGGCGTTGGTCGCCCAGCTTCAGAAAACCACGCTGTTCATCACCCACGATCTCGACGAAGCGATCCGCATCGGCCATCGCATCGCCATCATGAAGGACGGCCTGATCGTGCAGATCGGTACGCCCGAGGAGATCGTGATGAACCCGGCCGATGAGTATGTTCGCGAGTTCGTGCAGGGCATCTCCAAGCTCAAGCTCGTCAAGGCCCATTCGATCATGGAGCCGTTGGACAGCTATTCCGGCTCGCTGAAAGGCGCGCCACGCGCCGACGAGGGCGCCGATCTCGATCAGTTGATCGATCTGGCGGTCGATACCGACAAACCGGTGGTGATCACCGATAGCGGAAAGGACATCGGCGTCGTCACCAAACCACGCCTGCTGCGCGGCATCCAGGGAGGCAAAGATGACTGATACAACAGGCGAGCTGAAGGTCACCGCCGCCTCGGATATCGAGGTCGATCGCGACGAACTCGATGCCTCGATCAATCAATTCGTGGGCCCGAGCGGCAGCTATTACACCGCCGCCTTTCACAAAATCCACGAGGCGACCGGGCTTCTACCCAACACGTTCAACATCTGGGCCGCCGTGCTCGGGCCGCTCTGGTCGGCTTCGCGGGCGATCTGGGGCATGTTCTGGGGCTTTCTGATCCTGGAGATCATCGCCTGGGTCCAGATCGGGCGCGGAGCCTGGGGCGATCCCGGCGCCGAATTCGTCGAGCGCGCGCAGGGCCAGCAGAATCGCGCGGACGAGTTCATGCAACGCGCGGCCGAAGCCACCGAAGCATCCGACGTGGAACGGTTCGAAAGGCTCGCCGAAAACATCGGCAAGGCCGCGCAAACCAACCTGGACCGCGCCGCGGCAGCGCAGGCGGAAGCCTTCGGCATCATGCTCACCGGCCTGCTCCTGCTGCTGGCGTTCAAGCTGGTGCAGGGCTTCTATGCCGACCGGGTCTATGAGAGGCAGTATTCGCGCTGGCGCATCGACCCGGCCAGCACCGAAAGCGGCCGCTCTACGCGCAACACCGTGTTGGGCATCGTCCTGGTGGCCGCCATCGGACCGTTGATCGTCTACAAATTCACCGTCAATGCCTCGTTGGCCATGCTCGACGCCTTCCCCGAACAGCAAGCCTCAGCCATGATCCTGGGTCACAGCGACACGACGCTGTTCGCTACCGTCGCCAACTGGATGGAAGCGCGCATCGACGCCGCCGCCATTGCCGGCGGCGATGTGTTCGACGGCATCGTTGCCGGGGTTCGCAGCGTCCTCGATGCGCTGACGATAGCGCTGATCGGCTCTCCATGGCCCGTGGTCATGCTGGTGATCTGCGTCACCGCCTGGCGCGCGGCCGGTCCTCGCGTAGCGATCTTCACCGCCGCCGCGCTCGCCTATACGGCCCTGCTGGGCTACTGGGAAATCGCGATGGAGACCGTCGCCCTCGTCGGCGCCGCGGTGCTGTTGTGCGTGGTGATCGGCATTCCTCTTGGCATCTGGTTCGGCAAATCGATGCGTGCCTACAAGACCGCCGAGCCGGTTCTCGACCTGATGCAGACATTGCCGGCATTCGTCTACCTGATCCCGATCATCGCCTTTTTCGGCACCGGCAACCCGCCGGGCATCCTTGCGACCATCATCTTCGGCATGCCTCCGGTCATTCGCCTGACTGCGTTGGGCATGCGCGGCGTGCCCGAATCCATCAAGGAGGCGGCCGTGGCGTTCGGCGCGTCGAGATGGCAATTGCTGAAAGACGTGGAAATCCCGCTCGCGTTGCCCTCGATCATGACCGGCGTCAACCAGACCATCCTGATGTGCCTGTCGATGGTGGTGATCATCTCGCTGATCGGCGGCGGCGGGCTCGGCAAGGAGATCCTGGAAGCCCTGCAATACGCGGCCAAGGGGCCGGGCCTGCTGGGCGGCTTTGCGATCCTGTTCCTGGCCATGGTGATGGACCGGATCGTTCAGGGAGCCTTCCGCCGCGCCGACCAGGACTGATCGGGTCCAAGGTACCTCCGGAATCGCTATCCGGTTGACTTCGCGCGCCGATTTGCCGCCAAATGGCGGCAATCACGTCGCGAATGGCAACCGGCGGCGATGAAGGAGCTTCATATGGCGGTCAACCAAGTGATCGACCACATAGGCCCGGCGGACCGGCAGCGCGAGCTTGCCGACCTGAATTTCAAGGCGCTGTCGATCTTCATGACGGTGGTCGACGAGGGCACCATGGCGCGCGCGGCAAGCCGGCTCAACATGAGCCCCTCCGCCGTCTCGCAACAGATTTCCAACCTGGAGCTGGCGCTGGGCGTCAAGCTGTTCGACCGCGGCGCGCGGCCGATCGCGCTGACGCCTGCCGGCACCCTGCTACGCCATCACGCCGACCGCATTCTCGACGTGGTCACCAGGGCGCAGACGGAACTGCTGGAACTGAGCCCGACCTCGCTGCCCCAGTTTCGCCTCGGCATCATCGACGATCTCGACGCCTCGATCACGCCCGATCTGGTCGGACTGTTCCAGAGCGCCTATCCCCATTGCCTGATCAGCGCCTCGACCGGCCGCTCCGACCACCTGACCTCGGCCTTCATGCACCGCGAGCTAGACGTTGTGGTGAGCGCCCTGCTGCCCCAGGACACCGCGCGCTTCGATGTATTCACCATCCTGCAAGAGCCGTTCATCCTGGTCACTGCCAAGGGACATCTCGATGCCCGCCGCCCGGTCATGGAGCAGCTTGCCGATATGCCGTTCGTCGGTTTCAACGATTCCATGCCGCTGGGGCGGCTGGTCAGCCAACAGTTCCGCCGGGTCGGCATCAGCGCGGAAAAACGCATCGCCTTCGACGCGACCCGCGCGGTGCATTCGATGGTCGTCAAATGCCGGGGCTGGACCGTGTCGACGCCGCTATGCGCGCTGGACACTCCGCGCTGCCTGCCGGAGCTCGACCTGTCGCCACTGCCGTTCGCCGGCTTCTCGCGGCGGATCTACCTGGTCAACCGCAGCGGCGAACTGGGTTCGCTGCCGCAACGGCTGGCCGAACAATGCCGCGAACTGATCCAGCAGCAACTGCTGCCGCAGGTCAATCAGATCGCGCCTTGGTCATCCGACATGTTCCGCACCGGAAAGGACATGGAAATCGGCTTCGAGGATACCGTGATGGCGCCAACGGCTATCGCGGCGGGATGAGGATGTTGTGGCGGGCGCGGATGGCGCGGTCCGCCGATGCTTCCAGATGGTCTGGAATGTGCGAATTGAGGATTTCTTTGGCGCGCGAGCGTGCAACGGCCCATAGATCGTTGGCCCCCTGCTCCTGCCATGTGCGCGGATTGTTGCGGTCGGCGAGCGCGGGATAGAAATAGTCGCGCTGCATCGCCGCCATGGTGTGATCGGCGCCCAGGAAATGCCCCTCCCCGGTCACCACCGATCGGATGGCGTCGAAACCCAGCGTCTCCTCATTGACCTCGATACCGCGAATGAGCCGCAGAATGTGGCCCAGCATCTCGTTGTCGACGACGAACGCTTCGAACGATGCGCCCAGCAGGCTCGCCATCATGCCCGACGATTCATAGATCATGTTGGCGCCGGACAGACCGGCGGCCAGCGCCGCGATCGCCTTCTCCGACCCCATCTGCGCGTCGACCGCCTTGGCGTCGCTCATCGATGCAGCCACCCCGGTGGGCAGGCCGAGCCAGTTGCCGATCTGGGCGGCCGCCGCGTTCATGGTGGAAATCTCGCCACCACCGCCGCTGAACGCTCCGGTGCGCAAATCGATCACCAGCGGCCAGTTGGAGAAGATCACCGGATAGCCCGGCGCGAACAGGTTGACTAGCGCCAGTGCGGCCAGCGTCTCGGCGGTGGTCTGCGCCAGCATGCCGGCCAGTGTGGCCGGTGCGGTCGCCCCCGATTGCGCCGCGATGATGGCGTTGATGGGAACGTTGCGCTTGATGCAGGCCAGCGCCACGTCGACCGCGTCCTCGCCATAGCGCAGCGGCGAGATGACCGGGCTGATATGCGCCTTGCAGAACGGCCGCTTGGCGAACCGGCCCTCGCCGCCGAGCACCGTGTCAAACATGTCGACGATCGGATCGACATGGGCGCCAAGCGTGAAGCTGGTGCCAACCGGTTTCTTCGTGCCTGCGGCGATCGCATAGGCGGTGTTGATGTCGAGCTCGAAAACATCCTCAACATCGGTGGCGACGCAGCAGCGGGTGAACCAGCTGATATTCTCCAGCGTGTCGGCAAGGCGCGCAAAATCGTGCAGATCGGCGAGCGTCGATGGGCGGTAGACGCCGCTGTCGATATCGAGCGTCTGAACCGCGGCGCCACCGGTTCCGTAGAACACCCGCTCGTCACCGATCTCGAAATCGTGTGCCGGGTCCTGCCCATGGAACACGAAGCCCTTGGCCGCACCGGCCACGATGTCCTCGATCATCGCCGGGGGAAAACTCAGCCGGCCCAGTCCGTTGACGCTCGCCCCCGCTTCCAGGGCACGCTCTAGCAGCGCGGGCGGAACCTCGCCCATGCCGATGTCGGAAAGGATGTCGAGTGCGGTTCGGTAGATCTGCTCGACCTCGCGATCGTCGAGAGGCCTGTAGGCGCCGCCGCGCTGGCCGGGCGGCGCGGGATTGGGTTGATCGTGCTTGTCGGTACGCGCGGCGAGCCGGGCGGCCCGACCACGCTTGCGCCTGCCGATGTTCACTTGCTCGCTCATCACCGTCGGCCGCCTGGTCCGCTAAAAGATGCGCCCAGACTGTGTCCCAGCGCCTTCATCGCCGCAATTTGCGCCTCCAACGTTCACGATTTCTGCAGCCTGACGTTCATTTGCCTTAACGTCATCAAAAATATTGCGTTGTCCGAACGGCGCTTGACACTATCGGGCGCAACCGTTTGCGGAGTTATCTGTCGATGTTGTCGCACGCACGGGTCGTGATCATCGGGGGCGGGATCGCCGGCTGCTCTACGCTTTATCACCTGACCCAGGAGGGTTGGGACGATGTGGTCCTGCTCGAACGCGACGAACTGACGTCGGGCACCACCTGGCATTCGGCCGCCCAGGTTACGAATTTCGGCGCAGTCCAGACCATGGTCGGCCTCAAAAGCCACTCGATCGCGCTCTACAAGGAGCTCGCCGACGATCCCGACTACCCGATCAACTACCATCACGGCACCGGCGGGCTCCGGCTGGCTTCGAGCCAGGACCACGTGGACGGTTATCGCCACTTCATCAGCCTGGCCAAGGGCATGGGCGTCGACTTCGAGTTCATCGACGCCGATGAGTGCGCGGCCCGCCATCCGCTGATAACCACCGACAATCTGCTCGGCGCGCTGTGGGACCCGCTCGACGGCGACATCGACCCCGCCCAATTGTGCCAGGCGCTGGCCCGGCGCGCGCGCCATGCCGGCGCACAGATCAAGCGGTTCACGCCGGTGACCGCCCTGACACACAAGCCGAACGGCGAGTGGATCGTCCACACGAAAGACGGCGACATCGGCTGCGAGATCGTCGTCAACGCCGGCGGCTATCGCTGCAACGAGATCGCCGAGATGATGGACGTCGAACTGCCGGTCGCCTCGATGGAGCACCAATATCTGCTGACCGAGCCGATCGCGGAGATCGAGGCGCTGGATTTTCGCGTCCCGCTGATCCGCTGCCCAACCGATGATTTCTATTCGCGCCAGGAGAAGAACGGGCTGCTGGTTGGCTTCTATGAGCAGGGTTGCAGGACTTGGGGCCTGGAAGGCATCGATCCGAATTTCACCATGGCGCTCTGCCCGGACGATCTCGACCGGGTGATCGACGTGATGGAAGGCGCCTTCGCCCGCCTGCCCTGCCTGGCGAGCGCCGGCATTCATTCGGTGATCAACGGGCCGATCACCTACACGCCCGACGGGCTGCCCCTGGTCGGCCCGATCGCGGGCAAGCCCAACGCCTACGCCATCACCGGCCTGCGGGCCGGGCTGGGAGAAGGCGGCGGCCATGGGTGGCTGCTCGCCCAGATGATCGTGCACGGAGAGGCATGCTACGATACCTGGTGCCTCGACCCGCGCCGCTTCACCCAATATGCCGATGTTCCCTACACCGCCGCCAAGGCGGTCGAAGACTATCAGAACGAATTCCGCTTCCACATGCCACACGAACATCGCCCGGCCGGGCGGCCGAAGAAGACCACGCCGCTGTATGAACGCCTGGCTTCGATGAACGCCCAGTTTGCGGTGGTCAACGGCTGGGAGCGAGCCGACTTCTACAAACCGGGCGCCGATTTCGAGGAGGTCCATTCGTTTCGCTTCAACAACGCGCACGAGGTGGTCGCGGGCGAGGTCGATGCCGTGCGCAACGGGGTCGGTGTCATGGAGGTGTCAGGCTTCAATCGCTACGAGATAATCGGCGACAATGTGCACGACTGGCTCGGCCACCTGATATGCTCGCCGCTCAAACGCCAGCCAGGCGCAATCAGCCTGGGCTACTTCCTGAACCGGCACGGCAACGTGAAGGGGGAAGCGACGATCGCCAACCTGGCCGACGGGAAGGTCTGGTTCGGCTCCGCGGCGGCGGCCGAAGCCCATGATATGGACTGGCTGCGCACCCACTGTCCCGACGATGGGCCGATCGACATCACAAGCCTGACCAACGAATACACGATACTGGTGTTAGCCGGCCCCAAGAGCCGCCAGGTCCTGGACGCCGTCGCGCCGCACGAAGATTGGTCGAAGCAGGCGTTCCCGTGGCTTCACGTGCGCACGGTGCGACTGGGCGATGCCGAAGTCGTCGCCATGTCGGTGTCGTTTTCCGGCGAGCTGGCCTTCGAGCTGCATGTTCCCAACCGGCGGCTTGAGGCGGTATTCTCGCAATTGTGGGATGCCGGCGCCGGGTTCGGCATCAGGCCGTTCGGGCTGCGCGCAGCAGAATCCATGCGCCTGGAAAAGGGCTATCGCCACTGGAAGGCGGACCTCATCACCGAGTTCAATCCGTTCGAAAGCGCGCTCGACCGGTTCGTCAAGCTGGACAAGGACTTCACCGGCAAGGACGCATTGATGAAGATGCACAATCGCGGGCCGCGCCGGCAATTCGTCTCAATCGACATCGATTGTACACGGGCGCCGGCGCATCCCGGCGACTCTATGGTTGCAGATGGCAGGGTGATCGGCACGATCACATCGGCGGCGTGGGGACACCGGGTCGGCAAAAACCTGGCAATGGGTTTTGTCGACCCGGAGTTCTCCCGCGTCGGCACCAGGTTCGGCGTCGAGATCATCGGCGACACCGTGCCGGCGGAGGTCTGCGCCGCCTGCCAATATGATCCGGCGAATTCGCGGGTAAGAGCATGACCAGCCGGTTCGACAAGCTGTTCACCCAACAGGAACCGATCCCCGAAGCCGCCATCGAGCGGGTCGTGGAAGTCCTGCGCGGCGGCCGCCTGCATCGCTACAACACGGCCGCCGGAGAAGCGAGCGAGGCGGCGCTGTTGGAACGCGAATATGCCGAGTGGCAGGGAAGCAAATACTGCGTCGCCACCGCCTCCGGCGGCCAGGCGCTGCAGATCGCATTGCGGGCGAGCGGCGTTGAGCCGGGCACCACGGTGCTGGCCAACGCCTACACCCTGGCGCCGGTTCCCGGCGCCATCCACGCCACCGGCGGCGTACCGGTGCTGGTCGAGATCGACGACGCCTGGCACACGGACCTGGACGATCTGCGCACCAAGGCGATCGACAGCGGCGCGAAGTTCTTCATGCTCTCGCATATGCGTGGCCATATCGCCGACATGGAGCGCATCATGGCGCTGTGCGATGAGTTGGGCATCACGCTGATCGAAGACTGCGCCCATACGATGGGCGCCAGGTGGAAAGGGACCCGCTCAGGCAATTTCGGCCGGGTTTCCTGCTTCTCGACCCAGACCTACAAACATCTCAATTCCGGCGAGGGCGGACTGCTGACCACCGACGAGCCCGAGCTGGCGGCGCGCGCGGTGATCGCGTCGGGATCGTATATGTTCTACGGCCTGCACGGCGCCATCCCGTCCGAAGAGACCTTCCGCGAGGTCCGCCTCGACAACCCGAATTGCTCTGCGCGCATGGACAATGTGCGCGCGGCGATCTTGCGCCCCCAGTTGCCGCTGCTGGACGAAAACATCCGCCGGTGGAACCAGCGATACCGGATTCTCGAAGACGGGCTGCGCGAAGCCCCGCAGTTGCGGGTCGTGGAGCGCCGCCAACACGAGGCCTTCGTGGGATCGTCGATCCAGTTTCACGCCAGCGGGATCGCCCGCGAGCGCATCCCGGCCTTCATATCCGCATGCGGTGAGCGCGGGGTGGAGATCAAGTGGTTCGGCGCCGCCGAACCCAGCGGCTTCACCAGCCGCTACGACAGCTGGCGTTATCTGGGCGAACACCAGCCGTTGCCGCAGACCCTGCAGGTGCTCGCAACCACCTGCGACATGCGCGTACCGCTCACCTTCACCGAAGCGGACTGCAGCGAAATCGCATCGATCATCCGCGAAGAGGCCGCCCAGTTCGCCAATACGTGACGAAATCTATCCGACGTTTCTCGACAGTTCCGTGCCGAGCCACTTGCCGACCTTCTCGATCAGCGCGTTGGGCGAAATCGGCTTCGACAGATAATCGTCCATGCCGGCATCCATGCACTTTTCCATGTCGCCGTTGAGCGCGTGGGCGGTAACCCCGATGATCGGCGTATGCCCGCCGGCTTCCGCCTCGATCTTTCGGATCGCGGTGGTGGCTTCCAGCCCGTTCATCTGAGGCATGGAGACATCCATGATGATCACTTTCGGCGACAGGCGTTCGTAGAGCGAAACGCCTTCCCGCCCGTCGTTCGCGATGCGGAAGGCCACACCGGACTCCTGCAGAATCTGCGTGAATACGATCTGATTGACTTCATTGTCCTCGCAAACCAGCACATCGATCTGCTCGGCAGCACCGTCCGCTTGGTCCTTGGAGCCGGAAGATTGGGTCATCGCGACCTCCGTAATTGATGTGAGTGATTGGTCCGCATGAGCATCGCCATCGGGCATCGCCGACGGCTGCGGCTTCTTGTCGGCCATGTCGTGGTCATCGGCGACTGCCGCCCTTCTTGCCCGATCGTCCTGAAGAACTCCGACGATGGTATCCAGCAGCAGCGAGGAGCGCGCCGGTTTGGTCAAATGCCCCTGTACGCCCAGCGAGGTGAAAGCCCGGCCGTCCTCCAGCTCGTCGACCGAAGTCAGCATCACCACCGGAATATCGCCCAGGGCGGGATCGGCGCGCATCGCCTTGACCACGTCCGCCCCGTCCATTTCGGGCATGTGGTAGTCCAGCACCACGCAGTCGATGCAAACACCGCGCTCGGCAGCAGCCCGCATCACGGCCAGCGCCTCGGTGCCGCTGTCGGTCGCCGCGCTGTCGAAACGCCATGAGGCCATCTGCTCGGTCAGGATCGACCGGTTGACCTCGTTGTCGTCGACGATAAGCACGCGCGCGTTCGACACATCGAACGGAACCCGCTTGACCTGTTTCCTCTTGTAGACGGGAAGCTCGATCTCGAACCAGAAAGTCGAGCCCTGCCCCGGCTCGCTTTCGACCCCGATCGTGCCGCCCATCAACTTGACTAGGGAGGACGCGATCGAAAGGCCCAGTCCGGTGCCTTCATGCTTCCTGGTCGCGGACGTATCGGCCTGCGAGAACTTTTCGAAGACCTTTTCCAGATCGTCCCTGGGAATGCCGATGCCGGTGTCCTCGACCGCCACGCGCAGGCGCTGGCGCCGGCCGTCGCCGTCCTGGATCATCGAGCCCACGGGCTTCGCGTCCACGTAGACATGACCCTCATCGGTGAACTTGATCGCGTTGCCGAGCATATTGGTGATGATCTGGCGGATCCGGCCGACGTCACCCTCCATCATGTGCGGCAGATCGGGATCGATGCGAACGATGAGTTCCAGGTTTTTGTCGGCCACGTTGGAGGAAACCAGAGTGGCAACATCCTCGACTGCTTCGGCGATCACGAACGGCGCGGGATTGAGCTCCATCTGATCGGCGTCGATCTTCGAAAAATCGAGGATGTCGTTGATGATGGTAAGCAGCGAGGCGCCGGATTTGACGATCACTTCGGTGAACATCTTCTGCTTGGCGTCGAGATCGGTCTTGGCCAACAGCTCGGCCATCCCCATGACGCCGTTCATCGGCGTCCTGATTTCGTGGCTCATATTGGCCAGGAATTCGGACTTGGCGCGATCTGCGGATTGAGCCTTGCGCTGGGCCTCCTCTAACTGAACCTCGCGCTTCTTCTCCTGCGTGATGTCGGTCATCGTAGCGATCTTGCCGCCCTGCTCGCGCCACCTCAGATCTATGCGGATCCAGCGGCCGTCCACCAGCCGGCGCACATTGACGCCAACCCGGTTGCGGTCGGCGATCTGGGCGATGCGGGCGTTGATGTCCTCGGGTCCGATTCCTTCGATCTTGGCCACGCGCCGGCGGATCACATCGGCCCAGGAATTTCCGGGCAATATCTCGTCGTAAGGAATGCCGTAGATGTCGGCCCACTGGCGGTTTGACAGCAAGATCGTATCGCCATCGTGAACCAGCACGCCCTGAGCCATGCCGGAGATCACCTCGTCGAGCAGCAAGCGGGCGGCTTCAAGCTCGCTCTCGCGGTTCTTCAGTTCGGTGACGTCGGTGTAGGTGACGATCGACACGTCGTCTTTCTGGGTGATGCTGGCCGAGATGAACCTGCCGCTGGGCAGTTTCCTTTCCGTCTCATACGATTCGTTGCGGGCGGCCAGCTCACGCGACGCCGCGAGCATTCTGTCGGCGTCGGCGTCCGGCCCGAAATCACCGCGCGCGGCGCAGAATTCGAGCATACGGCTGATCGGCTGACCGACGGCAACCAGTTCGCCGGGAACCTCCAACTGGTTCGCCAGGCCGGCGTCGGCATAGACGATGTCTTCGTAGCCGTGGATGAGGAAACCCGATTGCGCCACGTCCAGCGCGTGGATGGTGTTGGCCAGCTCGCTTTCGCGCCGCTTTTCCTCGGTGATGTTCACGTAGCTGTGGACCAGCACATCCTCTTCGGACTGGCGGATGCGATAGCGATAGATACGGCCGTTCGCCAGCCGCAGCAGAACCGCTTCCTGCTTTGCCTTTTCGATGACATCGGGCGTGATCTGACGGCCGTCGCCCTCTCCCTCAAGGTCGCCCTCGCAGGCGGCAAAGGTGCGCTTGCATTCCAGCAGATCCAACAGCTCGTCATAGGTTCGCAGCTGCTCGATCTCGTCTGCCGAAATGCCGAACATGGAAAGCAGCTTGTTGTTGGTCTCGACGATCTGATCATCGCCGCTGGTCAGCAATATGCCGTTCTCGCTGCTGTCGAGGGCGGCATCCAACAACACCTCTTTTTGCTTGATCTTGGTAATGTCGGTGCGCACACCCACGATCGAGCCGGACGGGGTCCGGATGTCGCGCTGCCTGATCCACTTGCCGTTATGCGCCTTGTAAATCCTATCGACGCCAAGTTCGCTTTGCCGCTTCTCCATCAGGTCGTGGACGAAGTTCTCCTCGTTCCCCTCGATATTCGGAACGACACCGGACTTAGCCAGCCGCATGGCCAGGTCTTCGAACTTCTCGCCGGCGGTGATCGTGCTTCCCGCAGGCCCCATCTGCTTGCGATAGGCCTCGTTGGTAGCGACGAGGTGGTCTTGCGTATCGAAGAAGATAAACCCGTCTTCGAGAGACTCGATCGCCTCTTCCAACTGGGTCTTCGCTTTCGAGGCTTCCTCGACCGCAGCTTCGGCCTTTTCGTTAGCCAGCGCCAATTCCTTCTCGCGCGCCTTAAGCTCGGTGATGTCGGTTAGGCTGGCTGCGAGAAAAAGGCTTCCGTCATCCAGCACCAGGCGCTCGCGCTTGGTCAGCCGCCAGACCGGCCTGCCCTCGCCATCGCACAGCAACTCCTCGTACTTGGACGGGACGCCGGTCTCCAATATCTCCCGCTCCTCGGCGGTGAACTTGTCCGCCAGGTCGCGGACCACCACGTCATGCGCGGTCTTGCCGACGATCTCGTCGGGTTCGATGCCGAGAATGTCGGCGAACGCCCTGTTCGCGAACAGGAAGACCAGGTCCTCATCCTTGACGAAAACCGCCGTATCCATCGTTGAGAAGAAGTTGAACAGCACATCCAGTTTGTTGGCCATGGCGATCTCTTGTCGTTATCGGCGTGGACGGGTGCTGTGAAAAATCCCGGCAAGCAATTTAGGTCTGCTACACGGCCATGGATGCCGCCGGGCCATGTTCGAGCGATCAAAACGGGTGTTGCCACCGCCCGCGAGCGGACCGTCGAGCCGCCTCGCGCATGCCCGCAGAAGATATTATGTAGACAAGGTTAATGCTTGTTTAGCGCGCGTAACGATCTACCCGCAGCCCCTTTGAACGCCACATTGTAGCTCTAGGGTGCTTGACGCAGATCAATGTGCTTCGTTGCAAATTCGACATGTTGCAGCCCATGCCACAGGCAGCCAGAACCCCGTCGACCGCCGCTGCGTCTCCGATCTTCCGGATCAACAACCTGACGAAGATTTACCGCACCGGAGACGTCGAGATTCGCGCGCTCGACAACGTCACCATGGATCTGTTCGATGGTGAGATGACGGTGCTGCTGGGACCGTCCGGCAGCGGCAAGTCGACCTTTCTGAACATCGTCGGCGGGCTCGATCAGGCCACCAGCGGCAACGTGTTCTTCCAAGACACCGAACTGACGGCGTTGAGCGAGCGCGGGCTCACCCGGTTCAGGCGTGAACATGTCGGCTTCGTCTTCCAGTTCTACAATCTGATACCCAGCCTGACCGCGCGCGAGAACGTGGCGCTGGTGACCGAAATCTCCGTCGATCCGATGCGACCGGAGGAGGCCCTGGCGATGGTCGATCTGGGCGAGCGAATGTCCCACTTTCCCGCCCAGCTTTCGGGCGGCGAACAGCAGAGGGTCGCCATCGCGCGGGCCATCGCCAAACGCCCGCAGGTGCTGCTTTGCGATGAGCCGACCGGCGCTCTCGATTCAAAGACCGGCATCATCGTGCTCGAGGCGCTCACCCGCATCAACGAGGAGCTCGGCACCACCACCGCCATCATCACCCACAATGCCGGCATCCGACAGATCGCAAACCGGGTGATCTCGTTCATCGACGGCACCATCGCCGACATCACGACCAACGAAACCCGCGTGCGTCCCGCCGAGGTGGAGTGGTAGCGATGGGCGCGCTCGACCGGAAGCTCTATCGCGACCTGGGTCGATTGTGGGCCCAGGTACTCGCCATTGCGATGGTGATGGCCTGTGGGGTAGCCACCCTGATCCTGGCCGTCGGCGCTTATCGTTCGCTGGAGGAGACACGGTCAGCCTTCTACGAGCGATATCGGTTCGGCACCGTTTTCGCCGGCGCCGTCCGCGCGCCGGAAACTCTGCGATCGCGCATCGAGGCGATTTCGGGGGTTTCCACCGCCGAGCTTCGCATCGTGCGCCCGATCCTGCTCGACGTGGAAGGCATGAGCGAACCGGCTTCGGGAACCGTCGTCTCGATGCCCGACTTCACCGAGCCCGGCGTCAACCGACTCTATCTCAGACAGGGGCGGATGCCCGAACCCGGCCGCAGCGACGAGGTCGCCGTGGTCGAGACGTTTGCCGATGCCCACGGCTTTCGTCCCGGCGACCGGGTGGGCGCGATCATGAACGGAACCAAGCGGGACCTGACCATCGTCGGCATCGTACTGTCACCGGAATTCATCTATTCCATCGGGCCCGGCGACATCGTTCCCGATCCCCGGCGCTTTGGCGTGTTCTTCATGCCGGCGACCACATTGGCCGGCCTGTTCGACATGGAAGGCAGTTTCAACGATCTCGCGCTCACGACCATGCGCGACGCCGATACCGACCGGGTGATCGAGAAGCTGGACCGTCTGCTCAAACCCTATGGCGGCAAAGGCGCCTACGACCGCGCCGACCAGACCTCGAACGCGTTCCTCGATGCGGAACTGACGCAGCTGCGCGGCATGGCCAGGATCATCCCGCCGATCTTCCTGTTCGTGTCGGCCTTCCTGGTGAACATGATCCTGTCGCGGCTGGTGGCCCTGGAGCGTGAGCAGGTCGGGCTGTTGAAGGCGGTAGGCTACGGCAACTTCGCCATCGGCTGGCATTACGCCAAGCTGGTGATCGCCATCGCGCTCGTCGGCCTCCTCGTTGGTTCGGCCGCGGGCTACTGGCTCGGCCTGGGGCTGACCAGGCTCTACGCCACGTTCTTCTCCTTCCCGTTCCTGATCTTCAAACAGAGCGCCGATCTGTATCTGCTGGCAGGCGGCGTCACCGTGGCGGCGGCCCTGGCCGGAGCGGCCAAGTCGATCTGGTCGATCGTCAACCTGCCGCCGGCGGTGGCCATGCGCCCGCCTGCGCCCAGCACCTATCGCCACTTTCTCGGCGACTGGTTCAAGCAGTTCCGCCTGTTCTCACAACTGACCATCATGGCCATTCGCCATCTGGTGCGATACCCGGTGCGCTCGACGCTGACCGTCTTCGGCACGTCGCTGTCGGTGGCGCTGCTGGTCACCGCTCTTTTCTCGCAGGACTCGATCGACTTCATGATCGACACCATGTTTTTCCGCTCCGACCGGCAGGACGCGACGATCACCTTCAGCTCCGAGCGCCACGGCGATGCCATTTCGACGGTCGCCGCACTGCCCGGCGTGGTTCGCGCCGAGCCATTCCGCTCCACGCCGGTAAAGCTGCGCAACGGGCTGCGCGAGCTGCGCATGACCATCGTCGCGCTGCCGTCGCAGGGCGTGCTGTCGCGAGTGCTGGACCTGGATCTGGAGCCGATGCAACTGCCCTCGCGAGGCCTGGTCCTGTCGGAACGGGTGGCGGCCAAGCTGAAGCTTAGGCCCGGGGACCCGATAGAGATCGAATTGCTGGAGCGGGCAAACCGCATCGAGCGGGTGGAACTGGCCGCCTTCGCCTCGAACGTGCCCGGTTCCGACAACCTGCCCCTGCGCGTCAAAGAAGGCGTGACCGGCATTCCGGTCGCGGCGGTCTCCCAGAGTTTCGTCGGACTGACGGCCTACATGAACCTCGACGCGCTCGACCGCCTGATGCGCGACGGGCGCAGGATCAGCGGTGCGCGGCTGCTGATCGATTCCGCGCGCATCGAAGACATCTACGACGCGGTGAAGCGCACGCCGGCGATCGCCTCCATCGCATTGCAGGACAAATCGCGCGAGAAGTTCCGCGAGACCATCGAGCAGAATATCACCACCATGACCGCCGTCTATGTGGGCCTGGCGATCATCATTACGTTCGGCGTCATCTATAACTCGGCCCGCATCCAGCTTTCCGAGCGCGCCCGCGAACTGGCTTCCCTTCGGGTGTTCGGCTTCACCCGGGCCGAGGTCTCCAGCGTGCTGCTGATGGAACTGGGATTGATTGTGGTCCTGGCGCAGCCCCTGGGTTGGCTGGGCGGATATGCGTTCGCCTGGTCGGTGGTGGAAGGAGCGGCGTCCGACCTGTTTCGCATTCCGCTCATCATCAGCGCTTCGACTTTCGCGTGGGCCAGCCTGGTGGTGGTCGGCTCGGCAGTCGTCTCGGCGCTGGTCGTGCGCCGTCGGGTGGACGCGCTGGATCTGATCCGAGTTCTCAAAACGAGGGAATAGTCATGGGCAGCTGGTCGAGACGATTGGGATTGATTGCGATCGGTTTGGCGATCGCGGCCGGCCTTTATCTCGCCACCCGCGAAGATCCGGTGCTGGTCGACGTAGCTACAGTTAAGAGCGGGCCGATGACCGTGACGATCGACGAGGAAGGCGAAACGCGGGTGCGCGACATCTACACGGTGTCGGCTCCGATCGCCGGCTATCTCGACCGCACCACCCTGGAGGAAGGCGAAGCGGTGGTAGCCCACGAAACGGTGGTCGCCTCCATCCACCCGCTCGACCCGCCATTCCTGGACGAGCGCACGAGAACGGAACTCGTCGCTGCCGTTGAGGCGGCCAAGTCCGCCGTCGCGGTCGCCGAAGTCGAACACACCAGGACGCAGATGGCTTACGAACTGGCCTACTCCGAATATCGCCGCGCCCTGGAGCTGTCGACGACCAACGTGATCTCGCAAAGCCAGTTGGAAAAGGCGCAAAGCAGCATGAGCGTGCTGAAGGCCCAGGTGGACGCGGCGGTGGCCGTCATCGAACTGCGCCAGGCCGAACTCGCCAGCGCCCATGCCCGCTTGCAGCAGCCCGGCCGCGCCGGGGCCGCTTCCGGTGCGGCGAGCGCCGATGTGGATTGCTGCATCAAAATCACTTCGCCGGAAAGCGGGGTGGTGTTGAAGGTTCTCGCGCGCTCCGAGCAAGCGGTTTCACCCGGTGCGCGGATCGCCGAGATCGGCAATCCGATGAACCTGGAGATCGTTGTCGATCTGCTGTCCTCCGACGCACCGAAAATCAAACCAGGCACGAAGGTGGTCATCTCGCAGTGGGGCGGCGGCGATGAACTCGAAGCGGTGGTGCGCCGCATCGACCCCGCAGCGTTCACCAAAGTGTCGTCGCTGGGCATCGAGGAGCAGCGGGTCAACGCGGTTCTCGATCTGAACTCGGTGCCCGAGCGCCTGGGCCATGGCTACCGCGTGCTGGCGCGGCTGGTGGTGTGGTCCGGCGAGGACATCGTGCAGGTGCCGATCGGCGCGCTGTTCCGCTCCGGCGGCCATTGGTCGGCGTTCACCATCGAGGACGGCCGCGCGGCGCTACGGCAGATCGAGATCGGACAGATGAACAATCAGACCGCGCAAATCCTGGACGGCATCGAAGAGGGGGGGCAGGTGATCCTCTATCCCAGCGACCTGCTTGAAGACGGCAGCCTGATCCAGCAGCGCTGAGGCTGAGCCCGCTTAAGTCCGCGGGTTTACTCGACCGGCACGATGAGCGGACAGCGGGCCGCGTCCAAAAGCTCGCTCACCCCGACCCGGCTCGCCAGATCGGGGGAGACCACCACGCCAACGGGACCCATCCCGCTCAAGTGACGCAGCAGACCGGCATGGCCGCTTGACCCATCCTCGATGACCGTCGTGGCCGAACCTTTGTCCACATCGGCCGGCAAAGCCGCCGACCCGGCCTCGCCAGGCTCGCCATTCCCGGCGATCGAAACCAGATACAGCGGCTGACCCATCTCTCCCGCAATCGCTTGTCCCAGCTCATGCAATTGCCGATCCGGCCGCGCCAGCCGATCGACAATGACGATGCCTTCCGCATTGCGCTGGAGCTTCTGATAGCCGAACAACAGAAAATCGCCCGCCCCCGCCGAGCCCTGCAGGGTGGCGGCCAATTCGCCGCGTTCGGTGGTGAACGACCATTCCAGCGCCGCCGCCCGGGCAGCATCGGAGAGCGCGCGTTCGTAGACCCGTGCGTCATGACGATAGGCTTCGCGCATGGCGTCGGCAGTCACCGGTTCCGACGATGCGCCGCCGGCGGAAATCGCGGTGACCGTCGGCAGGCTGGAATAATGCAGGATCGCCTCCTCCTCGACCAGATAGGCCTCGATCCGCCTGCCCGTCTGCCCGGCCAGGCTTATCGCGATACGGATGGCGGCGCTGGCGTCGGCAAAGCAGGTTGCGCCCAGGATGATGCGGCCTTTGCCCCTTTCGACGTTCATGACATCTCCTCCGACGACCCGGCGCCATCGCCCTTCCCGCTTCTGGCGAAGGCACGCAGGCCATGGGCGAATTCCCGCAGCCGGGCTTCAACCAGGCCGTTGATCGACTGGTCGGGATAGGCGCCTTCTTCGTCGCGCGCGCCGGCCGCGCATCCGGTCAGCGCCTCGATGCCCTGGTCGATCGTCTCGATCGCGATGACGGAGAATTTGCCCGCCTTGACCGCGTCGACGACGCGCGTGCGCAACGCCAGGTTCTTGACGTTGGATTTGGGTATCAGCACCCCCTGGCGGCCGGTGAGCCCTTTGGCGGCGCAGATGTCGAAGAAGCCCTCGATCTTCTCATTGACGCCGCCGATCGCCTGGATGTGGCCCTGCTGGTTGACCGAGCCGGTCACCGCGAACGACTGATCGATCGGCTTGCCCGACAGGGCCGAAAGCAGGCAGAACAGTTCGGCGGCCGACGCGCTGTCGCCATCAACGCCGCCATAGCTCTGCTCGAACACGATGCTGGCCCACAGCGACATCGGCACGTCCAGCGCAAAATGGGTCGCCAGATAACCCGACAGGATCAGCACCCCTTTCGAATGCAGCGGGCCGCCCAGCTCCACTTCCCGCTCGATGTCGACCACCCGGTTGCGGCCCATTCTGACCCGCGCGGTCACGCGCGAGGGCCGGCCGAACCGGTGGGTGCCGACCTGAACGACCGACAGAGCGTTGATCTGGCCGGCCACCGAGCCGTCGGTATCGATCAGCAGGGTTTCGCGCGCGATCGCCTCCTGGGCGAGTTCCTGCGGCCGGCTCGCTCGGGTTTCCGCCTGCGAGATCGCCTCCTCCACATGTTGACCGGCGATCGCGGTCTTGCCGCCGGCCGCTGCCCAATACTCCGCTTCGCGCAGGATGTTGGTCAGTTGCCCAATATCCAGCGACAGCTTCTCCGCATCGTCGGAAAGCCGCGTGGCCTCCACCATCAGCCGGGCGACCGCGCTGGCATCGAGCTTGCGCAACTGTTCCCTGGCGACGATGTCACCGATCAGTTTCGCGAACAGCGCGGCATTCTCCTCATCGGCCGCGATCTCGTCGTTGAAATCGGCCTGCACCTTGAACAGGGTGGCGAAATCGGGGTCGTTCGCCGTCAGCAGGTAGAAAAAGATCCTCTCGCCGATCAGCGCGACGCGCACGTTGAGCGGAATCGGGTCCGGATCGAGCGAGGCCGTGGCGAGCACGCTGAGCCGCTGCTGGGCGGAGCTGATCGAGATCTGCCGCGTCTGCAGGCAGCGCTTGAGCGCCTCCCAGGCGAACGGCTCCGAGAGAATCTGACGCACGTCGATGACTAGATAGCCGCCATTGGCGCGGTGCAGCGCGCCGGGCTTGATCATGGTGAAGTCGGTCACCAGGGCGCCCATGTGCGAGGCATGCTCTGACCGGCCGACCAGGTTGCCGAGCGTCGGCAGGTTCTCCGCGATCACCGGCGCACTATCCTGCTCGTCGGAATTGCAGATCATCGCGTTGACCGCGTAACGGCGAAATTGCGGTTCCTGATAGCGCTTCGCCGTGACGACGGGAAAGGCGCCGGCATCGGCCTGTGGGTTGGTTTCCAGAAACAGGCCGGCGTTCTCGACAAGATCGGCGCGAACGGTCTCCAGATAGGTCTTTATCCCCTCGACGTGACCGAAATCTGCAATGAGCTGATCGATGGAACCGTCGACGCCGGTCTTGGCAACTTCTGCGTTGAGCGCGGCCACGGCGGCCCGACGGGCCTTCTCGCGCGCAGGCACCTGCCGCAAAACCTCCTCCAACCGGCTCTGAATCTCCTTGATCGAGTGATCGAGGCGGTCGCGCTCGTCGCTGGGCAACGCCTGGAACACATCCGGTGTCATCGGCTTGCCCTCCCTGGTGGCGGCAACGCCGAAACCCATCGGCGTGCGCAGGATGGTGAGGTCCTGTTCGCGCGCGCTCTCCATCAACTCGCCGAAGGCCTTCTCATGCTGTTCGCCGAAACCCTGTTCGATCGCGCGGCGGCGGTGCTGATAATCCTCCGATTCGAAAATCGCCGGGATCTCGTTGGCCAGATCGTCGACCAGGACTTCCATCGCGCGTTTCAGCTTCGCCGCCATCCCGGTGGGTAGTTCGAGTGCGATCGGCTTGTCCGAATTTTCGAAATTGTT
Source organism: Rhizobiaceae bacterium (assembly GCA_028281105.1). Taxonomy (GTDB): domain Bacteria; phylum Pseudomonadota; class Alphaproteobacteria; order Rhizobiales; family Rhizobiaceae; genus JANQKQ01. Next base: position 69,983 of record JANQKQ010000042.1, on the reverse strand, counting down.
GACATAGACCCAGTCGCCCGGCACCGGCCGGTCGCGCGCTTCTTCCTCCAAGACCCTGAACACTGAACTGTGCCGGCCGTAGCCGGGCCTGCCCATGACGAACAGGTTGAACTCCCGGTTGGGGATTCGCGCCGCGAGCCGGATAGCGTCCAACGCCCGTTCCTGACCGATCAGGTCACCCGACTCAGCCGGTGACGCGGCGGCAGCATCGGTCTCGATCGGCGTTGCGGAAAAGCTCGCGCACAGTTGTGCGGCATCAAGCGGCACGCCGGACTGGTTATCACTGGGCAAATTCGATCTCCCGGTAGTTGAAAGGTTCAAAGGCCGGTCGGGGCATCCGTGGTATTAGTTGATGCAGGTCAACGTCGTGCACTCTCACCCCTCCACAATGAAACATCCGCAGACAAACGCAAAGCGCCGCCAGCCCGGCCATCGCCTTGCACATATGTGGTCGGACCGCGCCGATGTTTAGCGCTCGTTTCAAAAATCGTGCAGACGCGGGCAAACAATTGTCCCAGGCCCTGCCGGCCATCGACCGCCAGTCGACCCTGGTGGCCGCCCTGCCGCGCGGCGGCGTGCCGGTGGCGGCGCAGATATGCCGGGCAAGGGGCCTGCCGCTCGAACTGATCATGGTTCGCAAGATCGGCGCGCCCGGGCAGCGCGAACTGGCGGTCGGCGCGGTGGTGGACAGCGGACGGGCGGACGTTCTGGTCAACGCCGATGTGGCGGCCGCATTCTCGCTGACCCAGGAGGACGTGGAAAAGCTTGGCCGAAACGAACTGCCGGAACTGGCGCGGCGGCGCAAAGCCTATATGGGCGATCGTGAGCCATCGATGATCAAAGACAAGACCATCATTGTCGTCGACGACGGGGTCGCCACCGGTGCCAGCCTGCGTGCGGCGCTGCTTTCGCTGAGACGAAGACAGGCCGAGCGCATCGTCGTGGCGGTCCCGATCGCCCCGCCGCAAACCGCCGAACTGCTTGAGCAGGAGGCCGACATGCTGGTTTGCCTGGCCCGGCCGCAACCGTTCCACTCCGTCGGCACGCACTATGCGGATTTCCGGCAGGTCGACGATGATGAGGTCATCGAGACGCTAAGGGAATTGAGCGCGGAACCGTCCGTGGATTGACATAAATCATGGCGGCCCGGGCCGTGCCGGGTAACTGACCGCAACGCACATCAATCCGATCGGCCAAATCCACATGCCGCAACTCACCGACACGCACTCTTCCGGCCAACCTGAGCTGAAGCGCTCGCTCAGCCTGTTCTATCTGGTTCTGTACGGCCTCGGCGTCACCATCGGCGCGGGGATCTATGTGCTCATCGGCGAGACCGCCGGGCGGGCCGGATTCTACTCGCCCTCGGCCTTCGTGCTGGCGGCGGTGGTGATGGCATTCAGCGCGGCGACGTTCGCGGAGTTTTCCGGCCGCGTACCGCAAAGCGCCGGCGAGGCGGCCTACGTCTCCGAAGGCTTCCGCACGCCGTGGCTGACGCTGGCGGTGGGAAGCGCGATCATCTTGTCGGCGACGGTGGCCGGTGCGGCCATTGCGCTGGGGTGCGCGGGCTATGTCGGGCTGCTGATCGGCGCACCGTTGCCGGTGATTGTCGCGGCGATCGTCGTGGCGATGGGCCTGCTGGCCGCGTGGGGGATCAAGGAATCGGTGACGTTTGCCGCGGTGCTCACCTTGCTGGAGATCGGCGGGCTGGCCGTCATCATCGTCGCCGGCTTCATCAACAATCCCGACCTGCTCGCCACCGTGCCGCGCACCATCCCGCCACTGGGCGAACCTGCCGCGCTCGCCGCGGTTCTGAGCGCCAGCCTCATCGCCTTCTTCGCGTTCATCGGCTTCGACGATGTGGTCAACATCGTGGAGGAGGCTTACGATCCCGTGCGCGCGATGCCGCTTGCCATCGGCATAACGCTGGTGGTCGTCACCGTGCTTTATTTCCTTGTTTCGCTGGTCGCGCTGGATGCCCTGCCGCTCGACGAGTTGTCGTCCTCGCGCGCGCCGGTCGGACTGATGTTCGAGCGGCTGACCGGCCTGTCGCCGGTGGCGATCACCCTGATCGCCATCTTCGCCACGCTCAACGGCGTGGTCATCCAGATCATCATGGCCTCGCGCGTGGTCTACGGCCTGGCGCGCAGAGGACGCCTGCCCGCCGTTCTGGGACGGGTCGATAAACGCACCCGCACACCGCTTTACGCAACCGCGCTGATCGCCGGGGCGATCCTGGTGCTGGCGTTGTTCGTGCCGCTGGACCGGCTGGCCGAATGGACATCGCGGATCATCCTTTCGGTCTTTTTCATGGTGAACGCGGCGCTGATCCGGGTCAAGCTGCGCGGCCAGCCGGCGCCCGAGCGCGTATTCGTCCTGCCGATCGCCGTGCCGATCATCGGCGCGCTCAGCTGCCTGGCCCTGCTGGTGGGACCGTTCGTTGTATGAACCGTTCAGCACCGGGCTGGCGGGTCGCACGCCCAAAGAGGTCAGGAAACCCGTTCGCCACGCACCCACAGGCCTTTGACGATCGGCAGGCCGTCGACAACACCGAACCGCAGCAGATCCGCGCGCAGGCCGGGCTCGATCGTGCCGCGATCTCCCAGTCCCGCCGCCGCAGCCGGCGCTGCGGTCACGCGCCTGAGCCCCTTGGCCAGGTTGTCCACCTGCTCGCCCAATTGAACCGCCGCGATCAACAACGATGACGGCGCATAGTCGGAACTCAAGATGTCGAGCAGGTCGTTGTCGGCCAGTTCCTGGGCCGCCACATTGCCCGAGTGAGAGCCGCCACGCAGAATGTTGGGCGCACCCATCATCAGGTGGATGCCGGCTTCATGGATTTTGGCCGCCGCCTCCACCGTGGTGGGAAATTCGGCGATCCTGACGCCCGCCCGTTTGGAGGCGATCACGTCGTCCGCCGTCGTGTCGTCGTGGCTGGCCAGGATGGCGCCCAGTTGCCTGCCGGCACGGATCGCGGCTTCCTTATGTGTCGCGCCGACGCGCGCTCTGAGCTTTTTGAGATCGTCGAAATAGTCGTCGATCTTCTCGTCGCTCATCCCATGCTTGGTGGAAAGGAAATTCGCCAGGCTTTTGGTGTTGCGGAACTGGCGCTGGCCCGGGGTATGGTCCATCAGGCTGACGATGCCGATGCGGTCGGACGGGGAGAATTCGGCCAGTTCTTCGAGCAACGTCTCCGAGCAGACCTCGGCGCGCAGGTGAATGAAATGGCTGATGCGCAGGTGACCGGCCTGGCGCAGTTCCAAAATCGCGTCCGTGGTCGGCCGTGCATAACGCTTGTAGCGATTCTTATTGTCGGATTCGATCGAGCCGACCCGCAGCGCGTCGAACACGGTGGAGATGCCGACGCTCGCCAGCTCTCCGTCGTGCGAGAGCACCGAGGCGTTGAGCGGCCAGCTCACGCCCGGACGCGGCTGCAGGTGACGTTCCAGATTGTCGGTGTGCAGCTCGACCAGACCCGGCGACAGAAAGTCGCCGGCACAGTCTATTGAACCGGAAATCGCCGCGCCGCCCGTATCGACTTCGCTGATGACGCCGTCTTCGAAGCGGACACTGCCGTTCACCACCTCCTCGCCCAGGACCAGGCGGGCATTGGAGAACACCCCGCTCGCGCCGGGGCCGCTCATATCGTGGTATCCGCTGATGTTCGGCTGATCTAACATTGCATCCATTCGTCATCGAAGTCCGTTAAGGTCGGACTTTGCAGTCGCCAAATCACGACAGAGGGTCGACGTGATCGAGCACACCCGCATCGCGCTTTATGCCGTGCCCGCCCCGCACACCCCGCTTGCCCGGTTCGGCCATGCCTGGCTCGGCTGGGACTGCGAAACCGCCTGTGAGACCCGGCACCCACGCATAGCCCGATTGCCGGCCCCGGTCGAGCAGATCACGGCGGTGCCGCGCAAGTACGGGTTCCACGGCACGCTGAGAGCGCCGTTCCGGCTGGTGGCCGACTCCCACAGGCAGGCGTTGCGCGCGGCGGTGGCGAAACTGGCGGGCGGACGCCCGCGGGTCGACGTCGGCCGGCTGGTGGTCTCGACGATCGGCCCCTTCGTAGCGCTGACGCCGCAGGGCCGGTGCGCCGCGCTCGACGACCTGGCCGCCTGCGTGGTGCGCGACCTGCACCCGTTCGCCGCCGCCCCCGGGGAAGACGAACTGGCGCGGCGGCGCAAGGCGGGGCTGTCGCCCGCCCAGGACTCGCTGCTGGCGAAATGGGGCTACCCATATGTGCTGGAAGAGTTTCATTTCCACATGACCCTGTCGGGGCCGCTCGATCGCCGGGCGGCCGAGGCCTTGCGGGTGGTGCTAGGCGAACATCTGGAGGAGATTCTCGCCGAACCGTTTGTCGTGGAGGATATCTGCCTGTGCGGCGAGCGCGCCGATGGACGCTTCGAGCTCATCGAACGATTTTCTCTTCGTGGCTGATCGCCGCGAGCATTCGTTCGACGGCTTCCTGCACGGTTCCGTCGTTGGGAATTTCGATGACATCGCGCACTTGTTCCGGCAGGGGAGCGGCGCGCGCAAGCCGGGCCTCGATCGCCCCGGGCGTCTCTCGGCCACGATCGGCCAGCCGATGGCTCAGCGTTTGCGCACTGGCCGTCACCAGCAGCACCCGCAGATCGGGATAGCGATCCACCGCCTCGCCCAGGGCCGCGCGTGAGCCGTTGAACAACACCGTGCGACCGGCGGCCATCTCATCTTCGATCGAGATAGGGATAGCGTAGCGCAGGCCGTGCGCGGGCCAGGTGAGCGCGAATTCTCCCCTGCCCTCCCGCCGGGCGAACTCGGCCTCGCCTACGCCCTCGAAATCCTCACCGCCGGCGGTGCCGGGCCTGGTGATCACCCGGCGCGCGAGCACCACGCCGGACCGGCGAGCGGCAACCTTGCGCATCAGCGTGTCCTTGCCCGAGCCAGACGCGCCGACGACCGCATACAGAAAGCCGCCGCTCATGGGGCTACCGGCGTCAACGCCGAGACATCGATCTCGCGGCCGCAGACCTGGGACATGCCGACAATGCCGATGAATTGGCCGCCGGCAACCTGTAGGCTGCAGCGGTCGACCGCAGTCGCCGGTCCGAACTTGTTAGTGAGGGAGTCGATCTGCACAAACATGTGCTCCTTACCGGTCGACCGAGTGGCAAGTGCACCAGTTTAGTTGGGCTGCGGAAACGAAACAATGCGGAGCATAATCGCTCAGCGGCAATTGTCGGGTTTGGCTGGCCACGCGCGTCGTTAGAGATGATGATGAGCAAGTGAACCATCGGCGGAAATCTGGAGGATGGATTGCAGTATTCCATATTGATCTACGGCACCGAAGGGCTGACCGCTCGATTGAGCGATGAGGAAAACGAACAGGTTCTCAAGCTGCACCGCGACCTGCAGGCCGAGTTGGGCAAACGGGGCGACTTCGCCACCGCCGAACTCATGCCGACCAGCAGCGCGGTGTCGCTGAAGCCCGGCAAGCGTGCGGGCGCCAAACCGCTCGTCGTCGACGGCCCCTTCGCGGAAACGAAGGAGCGCTTCCTCGGCTTCTATGTGGCCGAGTTCGAGGACCTGGACGAGGCGGTAGAGCTCGCCAGCCGGCTGTCGACACCGCACGTCACCCTGGAAGTGCGCCCCATCCGCTGGGGCGGCGGCCTTTTCGCACGATCGTGAACCAGGCGCGGACCCATGGCGGAAAGGCAATGGCTTGAGGCGCATTTCGCCGAGGTTCGTCCGCGGGCGTTGGCGCTTCTGACCCGCCATTTCAACGACCTGGATCTGGCCGAGGACGCGTTTTCTCAAGCCTGTGTCAACGCCCTGCGCGCCTGGCCGCGGACCGGCATTCCCGACAACCCGCTTGCCTGGCTGCTGACCGTCGCCCGCAACGCCGCCCGCGACATGCTGCGGCGGCGCGCGAGCGCCCAGCGCACGAGTGCGAATCTCGCGGTGATCCAGGCCTCGCACGGCGAAGACGAGGAGCCGGAGGCGATCGACCAGGCGGGATTGCGAGACGATGTACTGCGGCTGCTGTTCATCTGCTGCCATCCCGATTTGTCGGCGCAGGATCAGTCCGCCTTGGCGCTACGGGTCGTCGCCGGTCTTTCGGTGGCGCAGATCGCCGGCGGGTTCGTGGTCAAGCCACGCGCTATGGAGCAGCGGCTGACGCGCGCGAAACGGCTGATCGCCGCGCGCAGCGTGCCGTTCGAGCCGCCTTCGCTCGATGAACGACACCGGCGGCTCAACACCGTGATGCTGATGATCTATCTCATGTTCAACGAAGGGTGGTCGGCCATCTCGGCGGAAGAAAGCGACCGCCAGCCCCTCTGCCAGGAAGCCATCCGGCTGGCGCGGCTGCTGATGGATCTGTTCCCGTCCCTGCCCGAGTTGATGGGGTTGTTGGCGCTGTTCCTGTTTCAATATGCCCGGCGCGCCGCCCGGTTCGACGCGGGCCGGCTGCTGCGACTGGATGAGCAACCGCGCGACAGATGGGATCACGAAATGATTGCCGAGGCCGCGACCCTGCTGGAGAAGGCGTTGCGCCATTCGATGCCCGGCAGCTATCAGATCCAGGCGGCGATCGCCTCCGTCCATGCCCGCGCCGCTACCAGCGAAGATACCGACTGGGACGAGCTGCTGCGTTTATACGAGGCGCTGCTGGCGATCGAACCGACGGCGATCGTCCGGCTTAATCACGCCGCCGTGGTGGCGCACTTGCACGGCCCTGCGGCGGGCCTTGGGCTCGTCGAGCCACTGGCCGGCGAGCTTGGCGACTACCGGTGGTATCACACCATGCGAGGCGGCTTGCTGTGCGAGCTGGGCCGGTGGCGCAATGCGCGCGAAGCGTATCGGCTCGCCTTGACGCTGACACCAACTGCCGCCGAACGCCTCGCCATCAACGAAAAGATCGCCGCCTGCGAAAGTAATCTCGCGAAACTGTCGGATTAGGCCGCCCGGCCGCGTCTTGGTGTCGTGCGCAAGGTGCGCGCGACAGCAATGGAGTATGACATGAGCGAGATGACAACGCCGGGAGCCGCCGGCTGGATCGAACATTCAGGCCCCGACCACGCGGCCGCCCAGAAGTTCTATGCCGACGTGGTCGGCTGGACCATCGCAGGCATGCCGATGCAGGACGGCAGCAGCTATCCCGGCATCATGATGGGCGAACAGCCGATCGGCGGCTTTTCACCCAGGTCGGACGATGAGGGCCGATGGACCATCTTCATCACCGTTGCCGACGTGGATGCGGCGGTGGCCAGGGCGAAGGCCGGTGGCGCCAGCGTCGTAGCCGAGCCGATGGACGCGCCCGGTGTCGGTCGCATGGCGACGCTGACCGATCCCCATGGCGCGCGCTTCGCGCTGATCACCTATGAGAGCATGCGCCAATAACCGGTGTCGGAGCCGGGCTGTCCATGCCCGGCTCCAATGCCGGGTGACGCAAACGATGGTCGAGACGATCTGTCGAAAGGGCCTGGCCGGAGCCTTATGAAGCCACCGCGCCCGGACCCTGGGTCGCCGCCGGCGGGCACTTGCCCAGAATGATCATGCCGAGGACCTCGTCCTTGGTCACATCCGAAGTGGTGGCGTGTCCGACCACCAGCCCATTCTTCATCACGGTGACCCGGTCGGCCAGGTCGAAGACGTCATGGATGTCGTGGGAGATCAGGAAGATGCCGATGCCTTCCTTCTTCAGTTGCATAATCAACTCGCCCACCTGCGCGGTCTCCTGGGGACCGAGCGCGGCGGTCGGCTCGTCCATGATCAGGATGCGCGCGTTGAACAGGATGGCCCGCGCGATCGCCACCGACTGGCGCTGACCGCCGGACAGGGCCTTTACCGGATCCTTGAAGCGCTGGAAGTTGGGGTTGAGCCGGCCCATCACCTTGCGCGCCTCGGCCTCCATGGCCGCATCGTCCAGGGTTCCCCAGGCGGTCTGCAGCTCGCGGCCGAGATAGAGGTTGGCGGCCGCGTCCACATTGTCGGCGATCGCCAGCGTCTGGTAGATGGTCTCGATGCCATAGGTCTTGGCGTCGCGCGGATTGTTGATGTGGGCTTCCTGGCCGTCGATCCAGATTTCGCCCGAGTCGCGCTTGTATGCGCCGGACAGGATCTTGATCAGCGTCGACTTGCCTGCGCCGTTATGGCCGAGCAGGCCGACCACCTCGCCCGGGTGCAGATCGACCGAGGCATGGTCGACCGCTTTCAGACCGCCGAAGGCGATCGAAATGTCCCGCATCTCTACGAGTGGGGTTCCGGATCTTGTTGAAGACATCGTCCCGCTCCCTACTTCGCCCTACGCCGATAGACCGTGTCGAGCCATACGGCAATGACCAACACCGATCCCACGACAATCTGCTGCGCCGCTGCGTCGAAACCGACCAGCACCATCCCCGTCTGCAGCGACTGCATGACGAGCGCACCCAATATCGCCCCATATATGGTGCCGATACCCCCGCCAAGCGAGGTGCCGCCGATAACCGCCGAGGCGATCACGTAAAGTTCGTCGAGCGTGCCCAACGCGTTGGTGGCCGAATTGAGCCTGGCCGAGGCGATCACCGCCGACAGGGCGCACAGAAAACCCATCAGGCCGAAAATCTTCACCGTCACCCAGCGCGTGTTGATGCCGGCGAGTTCCGCCGCTTCCGGGTTGCCGCCGATGGCGAAGACATAGCGGCCGAACCGGGTGCGCGTGGCCAGGAAGGTCATGAAGATGCCCACCGCGATCAGGATGAGGACGGGAATCGCGAAGCCGTGGGAAATGAACAGGCCACCTTCGGGCACGGCGATATTGTTGGTTTCCGCATATTGGCGCACGATGCCCTTGGGCCAGGGGTAGGCGTTGACCAGCATCACGAAGCCGATCACCACCGCACAGCCAAGACAGGCGAGAAAGATCTCCGCCCACATCGGGCGCAACGGGAACTGGAACTGCTTGCGCTTGCGCCGGCCGGTGACGATGATCGCCACGATGCCCACGCACACCACTACGCCGACAATCCAACTTCCAATGAAACCGACCGCGCCGTAAGGCCCTCCGCCGAGCAAGGCGAATGTGCTGTCGACGGGCGAGATTGTCTCACCGCGCGCCAGCATGAACGATGCGCCGCGCCACACCAGCAGACCGCCCAAGGTGACGATGAAGGCGGGGATCTGCAGATAGGCGATCAGAAAACCGTGGAACGCGCCGACCAGGGTGCCGACGGTCAGTCCTATAAGAATGGTAATGATCCAGATCGCCGGATGGCCGAGACCGAAGAACTGCGGCAGGATCCACACCTGCATGATCGCCATCACCATGGCGCAGAAGCCGAGCACGGAGCCGACCGACAAATCGATATGCCGGGTGACGATGACCAGCACCATGCCGGTCGCCATCACGCCGATCGACGCGGTCTGCACCGACAGGTTCCACAGATTGCGCGGGGTCAGGAACGCACCGAAGCCGTTGACGAGCATTCCGTAGACGTGGAAGCCGATCCAGATCAGCGCCAGCGCGCCGACCATGCCCAGAAGCCGTGAATCGATTTCGGTTTGCCGCAGGAACCGCGTGAACAGCGGTTCGTGTTCGACACGCGCGGCGCCATGGCCTGAACTGAGATCGCTCAAGATTGCCTCCCCGTATGCTGGCCCGCGCGCCGAAATCCTCTCTTCGGCGCGCGGGCCCTTGTCGCGATTGTAAAGCTTAGCAGCCGGTCACGCCAGCGGCGGCTCCTTCACAGGCTTTCTCCTTGGAGATCCAGCCAGCGTCGATCACCACGTTCAGATTTTCCTGGGTGACCGGAACCGGAGCCAGGAACAGGGCGTTCATCTCGACGCCCTTGGCGCCACCGGACCATTTGACGGCATCAGGAATATCCGCCATCGCCTTGCCGTCGGCCAGCATGGCAGCCGCGTTGCCGGCCGCTTTGCCGAGCTCACGGGCATCCTTCCACACCGAGACGGTCTGAGTGCCCCGAGCGACCCGATTGAGCGCGGCATGGTCGCCGTCCTGACCGGAGACCGGCACGGTGCCGGCCATGCCCTGGGCGGAAAGCGCGGCGACGACGCCACCGGCCATGCCATCGTTCGAGGCGACGACGGCATCCACCTCATTGTTGTTGGCGGTCAGGATCTGCTCCATGTTCTTCTGGGCGTTGTCCGGCTTCCAGCCGTCGGTGTAGGATTCACCCACATTCTTGACCTTGCCGGAATCCATAGCCTCCTTGAGCACTTCCATCTGGCCCTCGAACAGGAAGTCCGCGTTGGGATCGCCCTTGTCGCCCTTGACGAAAGCGTAGCTGCCCTCGGGCATCGCCGCGAACACGGCGCGGGCCTGCATGCGGCCGACTTCCTTGTTGTCGAAGGTGATGTAGAAGGCGCGCTCGTCTTCGATCAGCCGGTCATAGCCGATTACCGGGATGGCTTCCGCCGCGGCTGCGTCAACCGCCGGGCCGATGGCGGCCGAATCCAGCGAAAGGATGATCAGCGCGTTGGCGCCCTGGGCGATCAGGCTTTCGACGTCGGTGAGCTGCTTGGCTGCCGAAGCCTGGGCGTCGGCGGAGATGTACTTGTCGCCATTGGACTCGATCGCGGCCTTCATCGCCGCTTCGTCGGTCTTCCAGCGCTCTTCCTGGAAGTTCGACCAGGACACGCCGATGATGTTGCCGTCGGCCAGCGCGGCACCTCCCAACGCCGCCGTCATGGCAGCGCTCGCAAGCAGTGCGGTAACCAGTTTCTTCATGATAGCTCCTCCATTTTGAATTCCCCGAACCGGTCTCGTTTGCCGGACCGGGCCTGATGTCCTTGAACCGCGAGTGTTGGTGATTATTTATTTTCTCGACAGTCGAGAAAATTGTTGGCAAACTTCGCCACCAGAGTCAATGGCGATCATGAGATGGTCTTCTGTATTCACTCGGCACCAGCCCGCTCCCCCTCCCAGCCACCCTCTGGAGGAACCTGCCATGGGTGGTTGGGAGTGGGAGCGGGCTGGTGCCGACTTCCGTGTCAGCGGATGAAGAGGCCACCGGAGCGATGTTGATGAAGGCGAGCACGGAATCCCTGCGCCAACACAATCGCAGCCTGGTTCTGTCCACTTTGCGCAGGCTCGGCCCGGTCTCGCATACCGAAATCCACCAATGGTCGGGACTGAGTTCTGCCACGGTCTCCGCCATCACCGGTGAGCTGGAGGCCGAAGGCATCCTGTTGCGCGAGGTGGTGAGCGGGCGCGGCGGACGCGGCCGGCCGCGCGTGCTGTTCCGCCAGAACCCGGCTAGCGCCCACGTGGCGGCGGTGCGGCTGACTTCGGACCTGATCCAATACTCGTTGGTCGACTATGGCGGCACGCTGAAAGACCGGTTCGAGGAACACCGCAATCCTGCCGACGACGATTCCCGGCAGTTTCTGGAGAAGATCGACCGTGGCCTCCAGCGCCTGTGCGAACGCGAGCGGCTTGCACGCGAACGGGTGGAGACCATTTCGATCACCTCCAAAGGGGTGGTCGCGCCCGGTTCCGCCAAACTGCTCTGGTCCGCCGTCTTCGGCGACACGCAACTGGATTTCGAAGCGGCGCTGAGGCCGAACTGGAAATCGCGGATCACGCTCACCAACGAGGCAAGATTCACCGCACAGGCGGCAGCCGCGGCGCGTCAGCGTGAATCGGCGACATTCATCACCCGCAAGGTCGCAACCCTGTCCCTGGGCCATTCGATCGGCCTGGGCATCGCGGCCGAGGAGCCGGACGGGCAGATCACCTCCGTCGCACCGCCGTTCGGCCACATGGTTCACCGCCCCGACGGTCCGGTATGCCGTTGCGGCCTGACCGGCTGCATCGAAGCCTATGCCGGTTTCTACGGCATTCTGCGAACTGCGTTCGAAGTGCCCGGAGACACCATCCCGGCCAAGTTCGTGCCGCTGGCCGAGGTCGAACGCATCGCCGACGATGCGAGGCGCGGTTCGCGGATGGCGCAATATGCATTCCGGCTGGCCGGTGAGGCCATCGGCGTAGGGCTGGCCCGTCTGCACAGCCTGTTCGAACCGATGCCGTTGGTGATTACCGGACCCGGCCTGAGCTTCTTCGACCTGATCGAGCCGGCGCTGCGCCATCACATGGAGGCGAGCCTGCAGGTGCGGTTCGGCGCCGCGCCCGAGATCACCGTGATGGGCGAAGAGGCCAATCTCGTGTTCGAAGGCAACAAGCAATCCTCGCTCGCCGACCTGGACGCCAGCATTCTCTCGCAGCGGGTGACCGCGTGACGCGCGGGAGGGCGGGAAACTTCACCAACAAAACAAACCATGCAGGGGGCTCTGTCATGAAAACTTCCGTTCCGTATTTCGCCGTCGCATGCGCCTGCCTGGCCATGCCGCCGGTCGCCGGTGCAGGCGAAACCGCGCCGATCGCCATTCCGCAGTTGCACGAGGAAGCGCAGGCGGCCGGCATCGAGCACTCGTATACCGGTCCATGGGAGTTTTTCGTCGGCGGCGGCGCGGCCAGCTTCGACTGCAACGATGACCGCCTGCCCGACTTGTTCATCGCCGGCGGCGCCGACGAAGCCAAACTGTACGTCAACCGATCGCAGCCCGGCGGCGAACTGCGTTTCGAACAGCGCGATACGGGCCTGAGCGAAGTCGATCGCACCGGGATATTGGGGGCCTATCCCGTGAACCTCGACAACGACGCACACATCGACCTGGTCGTGCTGAGGCTGGGCGAGAACCTGCTGGCAAAGGGCGGCCCGGACTGCACGTTCGAACCGGCAAACGAGCGCTTCGCATTCGATGGCGGGCAGGCATGGACCACCTCGGCCGCCGCGATATGGGAGGCCGACGCGCGGTTTCCGACCCTGGCGTTCGGCAATTATGTGGACCGCGACGCGCAAGGCGCGCCCTGGGGCACCTGCCACGACAACCGGCTCGTTCGCCCCGTCATCGGTGACGACGGCCAACCCGACTATTCTAGCGGTGCAGCACTGTCGCCGGGTTACTGCGCGCTGTCGGTGATGTTCACCGATTGGAACGGTCGCGGCGACATCGCGCTACGCGTGTCCAACGACCGTCATTACTATCGCGGCGGTGAGGAACAGCTTTGGCAGGTGCCGGCCGGCGGCGACCCGCGCCCCTTCACCCAGGACGACGGCTGGCGACAGCTTAACATCTGGGGCATGGGCATCGCCGCCGCTGATCTCACCGGCGACGGCCGGCCGGAATATGTGCTGACCTCCATGGGCGATGCGAAACTGCAGATGCTCGAGCCCGATGCAGGCGACGGGCGGCCCAGCTACGTGGACATCGCACTGGACAAGGGCACCACCGCACACCGGCCATACACCGGCGATGACGTCAAACCATCGACCAGCTGGCATGCGCAGTTCGCCGATTTCAACAATGACGGCCGGCTCGATCTGTTCATCGCGAAGGGAAACGTCGAAGCGATGGAAGAAGCGGCCGCCTTCGATCCCGACAATCTGCTGCTCGCCGCCGCTGATGGCACGTTCCATGAGTATGGCGGCGAAGCCGGCATCGCTCAGGACACCAAAGGCCGCGGCGCGGTGGCTGAAGATTTCAACGCCGACGGGCTCGTCGATCTGCTGGTCGTCAATCGCGGGGCCAACGTCAGCGCGTTCCGCAATCTGGGGGCCGGTCCGGCAGCGGGCGGCTGGCTGATGATCGAACCCGATGCCGGCCCCGTCAACCGCCATGCGGTCGGCGCGCAAATCCACGTCACCACCGCGCACAAGACCCAGACGCGCACCGTGCGCATCGGCGGCGGCCATGCTTCCGGCCAGACAGGCTTCACCCATTTCGGGCTGGGGTCGGCTCAGCAGGCAACGGTGAGGATCCGCTGGCCCGACGGCTCGTGGAGTGCCGAGCAGCTGGTCGAAGCGAACCGGTTCGTCAGCATCGCCCGCGACGGCACCGTTTCGGACGCCCGGCCGACGAAAGCCGAATGATGGCCGCCCCACTCGGCGCGCAACTTCGGGCATAACGGCGAATTTCGTTGCGCCGATCGGGTGCGGCGCAGCCGCGAATCCGACATAGTGGGCGTGTGTCCGGCTGCCGCCGAACCGAACCGAGCCCCGTCGAGATGAGCATCAACGATATCTCCATTCGCCGGCCCGACGACTGGCATCTGCATCTGCGCGACGGCGATGTGCTGGCGGCGGTGACGCCCCACACCAGCGTCGATTTCGCCAGGGCCATCGTCATGCCGAACCTGGTGCCGCCGGTGGTCACTACTGGTGATGCCGCCGCCTATCGCGAGCGCATCCTTGCCGCGGTGCCCGACGGCCACCGCTTCGAACCGCTGATGACGCTGTACCTCACGGAAACCACCGATCCGAACGACGTCGCCGCCGGCGCAAGCTCCGGCTTGATCACCGCGGTCAAGCTCTACCCGGCAGGCGCAACGACCAATTCCGCCAGCGGCGTGCGCGACATCAAAAAGGTCTATGCGGTGCTCGCGCGGATGGAGGAGATCGATCTGCCCCTGCTGGTGCACGGCGAGGTGACAGATGAAGAGATCGACATTTTCGATCGCGAAGCCGTGTTCATCGAGCGCGTGCTGGATCCGTTGCGCAGGCGTTTCCCGGGCCTGCGGATCGTGCTGGAGCATGTGACGACGGCCGACGGCGTCGACTATGTCAAATCGTCCTCCGGCGGGCTTGCCGCGACCATCACCACCCACCACCTGATCATCAACCGCAACGCCATCCTGGCCGGCGGCATACGCCCGCACTATTACTGCCTGCCCGTGGCCAAGCGCGAAAGCCACCGTGCGGCATTGTGCGAGGCCGCCACATCCGGCGACAGCAGGTTCTTCTTGGGCACCGACTCGGCCCCCCATGTGGATGCGGCCAAGGAAACCGCCTGCGGCTGCGCCGGCATCTTCTCATCGCCGGTAACGTTGGGCTGCGTCGCCCAGGTTTTCGACAACCATGGCGCGCTGGACCGGCTGGAAGCCTTCACGTCGCTTAACGGACCGGCATTCTACCGGCTGCCCGCCAATGAAGAGCGCATACGACTGATCAAGCACGATGCGCCGATCGAACTTCCCGCCTCGATCACCACGGCCGACGGTGGCATCACGGTGTTCGACCCTCCGATCGACATCCACTGGCAGCGCGAACAAGCCGCCTCAACCTGACGCGAAGGACTGCAAGATGCTCACCGGCTCGTTTCCCGACAAAGATCAGATCGCGCGGATGACGGCGAAGATGCTGCTGGAGATCGCAGCGGTGCACTTTCGCGCCGACGAGCCGTACAAACTCACCTCGGGACTGGCCAGCCCCGTCTATATCGACTGCCGCAAGCTGATCTCCTACCCGCGCATCCGTTCGACGCTGATGGACTTCGCCGCCTCCATCCTGCTACGCGAGGCCGGTTTCGACGGTTTCGATGCGGTGGCCGGCGGCGAGACGGCCGGCATCCCGTTCGCCGCCTGGCTTTCCGACAAGCTTGGGGTGCCGATGCAGTATGTGCGCAAGAAGCCGAAGGGTTTCGGCCGCGACGCGCAGATCGAAGGCGAACTGCGCGAAGGCCAAAGGGTGATCCTGGTCGAGGATCTCGCCACCGACGCCGGCTCGAAGATCAGGTTCTGCGACGCCTTGCGCACCGCCGGAGCCCGGGTCGATCACACCATCGTGGTGTTCTACTACGACATCTTCCCCCAGGCCGGTCAGGCGCTGGCCGATGCGGGCCTAACCCTGCACTATCTCGCAACCTGGCGCGATGTGCTGGCGGTATGTCGCGAGGAAGGCTATTTCGACGAGGCGACGCTGGCCGCCGTGGAAACATTCCTCGACGACCCGCTCGCCTGGTCCGGCGACCATGGCGGCGTGCGCGAACTGGCCGTGTAGCGCGCAGCCGATCAGTGCAGCAGCGTATGGCCCTGTTCGTCGAACAGGTGCATCTTGTCGGCCGGGGCGCTCACCGGGACCACGTCGCCGGTCTTGAAGGGCTGCACCCCGTTGATCTTCACGATCACCGATTCTTCGATGTTTTCCACGCTGAGATAGACGTTGGTGACCTCGCCCAGCATCTCGACGAAGTTCACCTGGCCCTCGAACAGAACGTCCTTGCCGTTGGCCAGCGTCAGGTCTTCCGGACGCACGCCGAACTGCACCGAGGCGCCCTTCATCGACGCATCCGATGCAATGGGCACGGCCGCCTTGCGCTTGCCGATAGCGACCGTGGAGGTCTTGCCGGTCTTTTCCAGCGTTGCCGGCAGGATGTTCATGGCAGGTGAGCCGATGAACCGGGCAACGAACAGATTGGCCGGGCGTTCGTACAGATCGATCGGCGCGCCCACCTGCTCGATGCGCCCCGCCGACAGCACCACGATCCGGTCGGCGAGCGTCATCGCCTCGACTTGGTCGTGGGTGACGTAGATCATCGTCGAAGTGGGCAGCGACTCCTTGAGCTTGGCGATCTCGATGCGGGTGGCCACCCGCAGCGCCGCGTCCAGGTTCGACAGCGGCTCGTCGAACAGGAACACTTCCGGCTCGCGGCAGATCGCCCGGCCGATGGCCACACGCTGGCGCTGACCACCCGACAGCGCCTTGGGCAGGCGGTCAAGATAGGGCGTCAACTGCAGGATCTCGGCGGCGGCCGCCACCCGCTTGTCGATCTCGGCCTTGGGCGCCTTGGCGATCTTCATGCCGAAGGCCATGTTGTCGAACACGGTCATGTGCGGGTAGAGCGCGTAGGACTGGAACACCATTGCGATGCCCCGCTGGGACGGCGGGATGTCGTTGACCCGCCTGCCGCCGATCTCCATGTCGCCGCCGGTGATCGTCTCCAGCCCCGCGATCATGCGCAGAAGCGTGGACTTGCCGCAGCCCGACGGGCCGACGAACACGATGAATTCGCCCTCGTGAATCTCCAGGTCGACCCCGTGGATCACCTCGACCTCGCCGTAGCTTTTCTGAATGTCTCGTAGCGACAGTGCGGTCATCGTTCTTCTCGCTTTTTCGAAGTTTGTGGCCGGCCGAACCAGCAGCCGAAGGCCGGCAAAGACAGGCGCCGGCCGTCAAGTTCGCCGTCGGCGTCGGCGCCGGCGATCAGCTCATAGTCGTCGCAAGGCAGATCGACCCGCGCCGGCCGGTCGCTCATGTTGAGCGCCACCAGGATCGAGGATGCATCGAGGGAACGCTCGAAAACCAGTACCTGGTCATCGCAATGCACGAAGGCGATGTCGCCCTCGACGAGTTCACGGTGGCGGGCGCGGAAGGCCAGGGCCCGACGATAGTGATTGAGCAGGGAGCTGTCGGGCTCGTCCTGCCTGTCGACCGCACGATCCACGTGATCGGCCGGCACCGGAAGCCAGGGCTTGCTGTTGGTGAACCCGGCATTGGCTTCACCGGCAGACCAGACCATGGGAGTGCGGCAGCCGTCGCGGCCCTTGAACTCGGGCCAGAATTGGATGCCGTAAGGATCGTGCAGGTCGTCGAGCGTCAGTTCCGCCTCGGTCAGACCGAGCTCTTCGCCCTGATACAGGCAAACCGAGCCGCGCAGCGACAGGATGAGCGTGGCGGTCATCTTCAGGAAGCCGTCAAGGTCGCCGCTTCCCTCGGCCCAGCGAGTGGAGTGGCGCATGACGTCGTGATTGGAAAACGCCCAGCAGGACCAGCCGTCCGGCGCGGCGCTCTCGAAGGCTTCCACCACCTCGCGCACCCGCCCCGGTTTGAGAGGATCCGGCGACAGCAGCTCGAACGAGTAGCACATATGCACTTTGTCATTGCCGGAGGTGTAGGCGGCGGCGATCTCCAGCCCGCGCTGGGCATCGCCCACCTCGCCCATGGCCGCGGCGGGATAGGTATCCAGCAGCGCACGCAGCCGCCTGAGAAACTCCAGGTTGCCCGGCTGGTTCTTGTCGTACAGATGATCCTGATAGTTGTACGGATTGACGATCGGCGCGATCGAGGCGCTGCGCAGATCGGGCGCCAGGGGCGGATTGTCCTCCAGGCCTAGCGAGTGGAAATAGAAGTTGATCGTATCGAGCCGCACGCCGTCCACGCCGCGGTCGAGCCAGAAGCCGATGGCGCCAAGCAGCGCGTCCTGGACCTGCGTTTCATGAAAATTGAGGTCCGGCTGCTGCTTGAGGAAGTTGTGCAGATAGTATTGCCGTCGGTTGCTGTCCCATTCCCAGGCGCTGCCGCCGAAGATCGACAGCCAGTTGTTGGGCGGCGAGCCGTCGGGTTTGGCATCCGCCCACACATACCAGTTCGCCTTCGCATTCGTGCGGTCCGAGCGGCTTTCGACGAACCAGGGATGGCGGTCCGAGGTGTGCGAGATCACCTGGTCGATGATCACCTTGATGCCCAGATCGTGCGCCTTCTCGATGACCACATCAAAGTCCGCCAAGTTGCCGAACAGCGGATCGACCGATTCATAGTCGGTGACATCGTAGCCGAAATCGAGCATCGGCGACGGGAAGAACGGCGATATCCAGACGGCATCGACGCCCAACGAAGCGATATAGGGCAGCCGCTCGGCCACGCCGGCAAGGTCGCCCACTCCGTCGTCGTTGGAATCCTGAAACGAGCGGATGTAGACCTGATAGATGACCGCGCCGCGCCACCAGTCGGCCTCGCCGATCTGGCGGCGCACCGCGCCTGGCGCGTGCTCGCGCCGTGGATCGTGACGCACGTTCATCGCCGCCTCATCCACCCTTGACGGAACCGGCCAGCAGGCCGCGCACCAGATAACGTTGCATGGCGAAGAACACCAAGATCGGCACGAAGATGGCGATGAACGCCGAAGCCGTCAGGATTTCCCAGTCGCCGCCGAACGAACCAAGCAGCTCGCGCAGACGGCCGGTCAGCACCAATTGCTCTTCATTGTTGCCCAGGAACACGGTAGCCACCAGCAGATCGTTCCACACCCACAGGAATTGGAAGATCGCGAACGAGGCGAGTGCGGGAAACGACAATGGCAGAATGATCTTGCGGAAGATGTCGAAGTCGGACGCGCCGTCGACGCGCGCGCTCTCGATGATTTCTCGCGGCAGGCCGGCGATGTAGTTGCGCAGCAGATAGATGGCGAGCGGCAGCCCGAACCCGGTATGCGCCAGCCAGATACCGATGAACGACTTGCCGATGCCGATATCGGTATACAGCCGCAACAGCGGAATCAGCGACATCTGCAAAGGCACCACCAACAGGCCGACAATAGTGGCGAGCAGCAGCGCCCGACCTGGAAACTGCATCCAGGCGAGCGCATAGGCGGCATAGGCTGCGATCAGGATCGGGATGACCGTGGCCGGTATGGTCACCGTCAAGGTGTTAATGAAGCTCTGACCCAACCCTTGGGAGAACAGAACGGTCTCGTAGTTCTCGGTCGTGAATTTCGGGTTTTCCAGCGAGGTGACGAACAATCGCTGGCCGCGCTTGCCGTCGGGCTGTTGCGAATAAACGATCTCATAGGAGCCGTCGGCCTCGATGCGCACGGTGCCGTCCCGGCGCAGCTCGGCGGTCTCGCCGGGCTGAAAATCGGTGGGCGCCCGCGAAGAGACGCCGAATGCCCGCACCTCGCCGCCATCCTCGAACACGTTGCCGCGCAGCACCCAGGCGCCATTCTCCTCCACCGCTTCGACAGGCGGCTGGGCCCGGGTGATGATGTTGCGCTCGGACTGCACCAGCGCCGTCCACCAGCCGCTGACGGCGAGCTGGTCCGCGTCGCGGAACGAGGACACCAGGATGCCGAAAGTGGGCAGCGTCCAGATCACCACCAGCAGCAGCGCCGAGAGATTGACCGCCCACCACAGGGCGGGCCGCGAACCGACAGCCGATTCCATCACATGTCCTTCCTGGCTTCGCGGATGTTCCAGACCATGATCGGCAGCACCATGGCCATGATCACCAGCGCAATGGTCGAGGCGCGGCCGAAATCGAGCCCGCGGAACATCCAGTCGAACATGTAGTTGGCCAGCACCTGGGAGCCCCACTGGCCGTTGGTCATGGCCAGCACGATGTCGAAGACCTTGAGCACCAGGATGGTGATCGTGGTCCACACCACCGCGATCGTGCCCCAGATCTGCGGCACCTTGATGCGCATGAAGATCTGGAACGGCGAGGCCCCATCGATGATGGCCGCCTCGACGGTTTCCTCAGGGATGCCGCGCAGTGCAGCCGACAGGATGACCATGGCGAACCCGGTTTGAATCCAGATCAGGATCACCATGAGGAAGAAGTTGTTCCAGAAGATCACGGTGATCCACGCCTGCGGCTCGGCGCCGAATGCGGTGACGACGGCGTTCAACAGCCCGATCTGATCGGAGCCCTCGGCACGGAAATCGTAGATGAACTTCCAGATCACCGAGGCGCCGACGAACGAGATCGCCATCGGCATGAAGATCAGGCTCTTTGCGAAGTTGCCCCAGGCGATGCGGTCGGTCAGCGCGGCGGCGACCAGCCCGAAGAAGGTCGCCGCAGCGGGCACCACCACCAGCCACAGGATGTTGTTGCGCATGCTCTCGCGAAACGCCGCGTCGCCGGCCAGCCAGCTATAGTTGCTGGCGCCGATCCAGGTGTCTCCGTCCGGCCCCATGAAGCTCAGCACGATCGAGTTGATGACCGGATAGACCAGGTAGATGCCTAAGATCACCACCGCGGGACCTAGGAACAGCCAGGGCCGGATGGCGTTCGCCTTGATCAGATTGGCGGCGATATTGTCGCCGCGGGGCGGATAGATGCGATCGAGCAGCTGGTTGGTGCCCCAGAAATAGCCGAAGCAGGCGGCGACGCCGAGAACCATCACCAGGACGGCGTTGAGCAGCGTGATATCCGGCAGGATCAGTTCGAGCGCCATATAGACGACGACCGCAACCGCTACCGAAAACGCCAGGCCCGCCACCATGATGATCACCGTCAGCGCGGCGGTGAGCAAGATCGACCCGACGTTCCAGTCGGCCGCAGTCGATGAACTGGGATGAGTGTCAGCAAGTGCCAAGGTAAGCCTCCTCCATCCGCGCTTCATTGAAGCACGGATGCTCAACAGGCACCGTCGGTCGCCGGGGCGGCTGGCGCCCCGGCGGGTGTCTCGGTTCGCCTACTTGATGGCGTCCCATTCCTTCTGGATGGCCGCGGCCACGTCGGCGGCCGACTTGCCGCCGGCATAGTCGACCATACCGGTCCAGAACGCGCCGGCGCCGATCTTGCCGGGCATCAGGTCCGAACCGTCGAAGCGGAACGTCGTCGCATTGGTGAGGATCTCACCCTGCTTGCGCAGCGCGTCGTTGGCGTAGGTTTCCGGATTCGCGCTCTTCAGCGGCGTCAGGAAACCGGACTGCGCCATCCACACTTCGTGGGAGATCGGGGTCTGCAGGAACTCCATGAACGCACGCGCCACCGGAGAGTCGGCGGTGATCGCGAACAGCGTGCCCGCGCCCAGCACCGGCCTTCCCAAATCCTTGCCGGCATAGGCCGGGAAGTAGAAGAAGTCGGCATCGACGCCCAGTTCCGTGCCTTCTGGGAAGAAGGACGGGATGAACGAAGCCTGACGGTGCATGTAGCACTTGGGCGGCGAGGTAAACAGGCCGCCGGGGCTGTCGCGGAAGTCGGTGGAAGCCACCGCGCCGGCACCGCCGTCCACATAGTCGTCGTTGCGGGCGAACGCGCCGAATTCCTCGATCGCGCCGACAATCGCCGGATCGGTGAACGCCATCTCGTTGGTCACCCACTTGTCGTAGACCGACGGCGGCTGGGTGCGCAGCAGCATGTCCTCGACCCAGTCGGTCGCCGGCCAGCCGGTGGCGCCGCCCGAACCCAGGCCGATGCACCAGGGCGTGGCGCCGTCGGCGACGATCTGGTCTGAAAGCTCCTTGAGCTCCTCCATGGTTTCGGGAACTTCATAGCCGGCATCCTCGAAGTTCTCCGGCACATACCAGACCAGGGACTTCACGTCCGCCTTGTATGGGAAGCCGAAGAACTTGGCGCTGCCGTCCTTGTCGGTGTAGGTGCCCAGATCGACCCAGGACTGGCCGGCGGCGTAGTTCTCCACCATCCAGCCGGCCGCTTCGTCACCCAACGGCACCAGGAAGCCCTTGGATGCCAGATCGGCGGCCAGCCCCGGCTGCGGGAACACCACGACGTTCGGCGCGCTGCCGGCCTGGGTGTCGATGACGATCTGCTGCTCGAACGAATCCGAGCCGGCATAGTTGACGGTCGCGCCGGTGGCCGCTTCGAAATAGGCGGTGACCGACTCGATCAGGTCCTTGTCGGGCCCGAGCCAGGGACCGAACAGGCTCATTTCCTGGCCGGACAGGTCATTGGCGGCGGCGAACGCCTCGTAGCTCGCCCAATTGAACCGGGCATCCTCGCCGGGTGCGAATTTCAGGTTTGCGTGGCTGCCGGCGAGCGCCGTGCTGGTGGTAAGCGCCAGCGCCATTGCGCCGACAAGTGCTGATGTCTTCATGATCTCCTCCATCGACGGTCTTGGCCGCCAGCTTGAACCCGTGCGCCGCCGCATTCGGCCTCCTACCAACGCGAGTTCTGTTTCCAAAGCGCTTTGGATACCTTAACAAACCGCGTGGGCGGCCAAGAGTCAATAGAGCTTGATCAAATCAACGTATATTTCCTGAATCTATGCGGAGTTTGCGGGATGCTCGAGCAAAGTTCGGTGCGCAGCGGCTGCCAGTCTTGCAACCTGCACTGGTTCAACATAGGCTGCATTCAAAGCGCTTTGGAGTGAATGGGCGAAGGGTGTGGAAATCAACGGCGCGTCATGTCGGATGAATCGGTGAACCTGAAAACCCTCTCGGAAAGGCTGGGCCTGTCCCAGACCACGGTCTCGCGCGCCCTCAACGGCTTCCCCGAAGTCTCCGAACAGACCCGCCGCCGCGTGATCGAGGCGGCGGACCGGTTCAACTACCGGCCCAGTTCCAGCGCGTCGTCGCTCGCCACCGGCAAGGCCCGCACGGTCGGCCACGTGGTGCCGCTGGCCGAGCATCACATGATCAACCCGCACTTCGCCGATTTCATCGCCGGAGCCGGCGAAACCTACTCCACCCACGGCTATGACATGTTGATCCGGGTGGTGCCGCGCGCCGACGAAGAACGGGTCTATCGCGAGTTGGCGACCCAGAAACGAGTCGACGGTGTCGTGGTGCATGGCCCGCTGGGCCGGGATCCGCGCATTCCGCTGCTACAATCGTTACAGCTGCCGTTCGTCGTGCATGGCCGTTCCGACTACGCCGACAACGAATATTCATGGCTGGACGTCAACAATCGCAGCGCCTTCCGCCGCGCCACCGAGTTCCTGATCGATCTGGGCCACGAGCGCATCGCGCTGATCAACGGGCTCGAGACGATGAACTTCGCCAAGCGGCGGCGGAAGGGATATGAGGCAGGGCTTACCTCGCGCGGCATCGAGCCGGAACAGCGCTACATCTTCTCCCAGGACATGGTCGAACCCTATGGCTATGAGGTGACCTGCCGGCTGATGGAATCGGCCGCACCGCCGACGGCGGTGCTGGTTTCGTCGATCCTGCCGGCGATGGGCGTGGTGCGTGCGCTGGCCGAGCGCGGCATCCGCCCGGGGACCGACGTCTCGATCATCGCGTTCGACGACTGCCTGTCGTTCCTGCACGCCAGCGACAGCGAACGGCCCAAGGACGTGCCCTATTTCACCGCGATCCGCTCGTCGATCCGGCTGGCCGGCCGCCGCGCCGCCCAGATGCTGCTCCAGCAGATCGAGCAGCCCGGTGCGACGCGAAGCGAGTTATGGGAGGCCGACCTGGTAATCGGCCAGACCACCGGTCCCAAATCGCAAGCCGCCTCCCAGTAACGGCCGCCGCCACAAAAACAACGGTCGCCGGTGTTGCCACCGGCGACCGCCGCTTCGCTTAAGCTTCTATGGGGATCGTTTTAAGCGAATTCGGGGTAGGCTTCGACGCCGATCTCCGCCTTGTCGAGGCCCTGGCGTTCCTCTTCCTGGGAGGCTCGGATGCCCAGCGTCATCTTCAGCGCAAACCATACGATGGTGCAGGCGATCACGGTGAAGACGCCGTAGGCGACGATGCCGACCGCCTGGGTGACGAAGGAGCCGTCGGAGTTGGTGATCGGCACGGCAAGCGTTCCCCAAATGCCGGCCACCAGGTGCACCGGAATGGCGCCGACCACGTCGTCGATCTTGAACTTGTCCAGGAGCGGAACCGTGAAGACGACGATCGCGCCACCGACGCCACCGATGATGATCGCCATCAGCGGGCCGGGCGTCAGCGGTTCGGCGGTGATCGAAACGAGTCCGGCCAGCGCACCGTTGAGCGCCATGGTCACGTCCACCTTCTTGTAGCGCGCCTGCATGATCAGCATGGCCACGATCACGCCCCCGGCGGCCGCCAGGTTGGTGTTGATGAAGATGCGCGACACGTCAGAAGCGTTGGCGTTGTCGCCGAAGGCGAGCTGGGAGCCGCCATTGAAGCCGAACCAGCCCAGCCACAGGATGAACGTACCCAGCGTGGCGAGCGGGATCGAAGAACCCGGCATCGGCACGACCTGGCCTTCGGGCGTGTACTTGCCGCTGCGCGCGCCCAGGATGATGGCGCCGGTCAGCGCCGCCCAGCCGCCCACCGAGTGGACCAGCGTGGAGCCGGCGAAGTCGAGGAAGCCCATCTGGTCGAGGAAGCCCGCGCCCCATTTCCAAGACCCGGCGATCGGATAGATGATGCCGGTCAGAATGGCGACGAAGATCAGGAACGGCCACAGCTTGATGCGCTCGGCCACCGCGCCCGAGACGATCGAGGCGGTCGTGGCGCAGAACACCATCTGGAAGAACCAGTCGGAGCCCACCGAATAGTCGCCCTCGTTGACGGCTCCGGCTTCGGGCCAGCTATAGGGTGCGAACGTGCCGATGTAGCTGGCCACGTCGGTATACATCAGCGAATAGCCGACGCACCAATACATGATGCCGGCCAAGGAATAGAGGCCGATGTTTTTCAGGCACTGCATGGACACGTTCTTCTTGCGAACGAGTCCGGCTTCCAGCATGGCGAAGCCGGCGGCCATGAACATGACGAGGAAGCCGCCCATCAAGAACAGCAGCGTGTTGAAGACGAAGGCCGTTTCGGCCTGGACGCTTTCCAGCGTCACTTCCTGGGCGCCGGCGGTGCCGGTCAACACGGCCAGGGCGCCGAGCGCCGCTGCGGCCAATGCGAGATTTCTACGATACATGATGAACCCCCTGGGTTTGCTTGATCCGTGAATAAGGCGCGCAGCTCACAACGCCTCCGCGCCGGTCTCGCCGGTGCGGATGCGCATGGCGTGCTTGATGTCGGTGACGAAGATCTTGCCATCACCGATCTTGCCGGTCTTTGCGGCGTTGGCGATCGCCTCGACCACCTTGTCGGTGAGCTTGGCGTCGACCGCGACCTCGATCTTCAGCTTGGGCAGGAACAGCACGTCATATTCCGCGCCGCGGTAGATTTCCGTCTGCCCTTTCTGCCGCCCATAGCCCCGAACATCGGTAACCGTGAGCCCCTCGACGCCGATCTCGCTCAAATCCTCGCGGACCCGGTCGAGCGTGAACGGCTTGATCAATGCGGTGATCATGTTCATGGCTGTTCCTCTTCTGCCTGTATGGGTTATGTTGCAATGCAGCGAGGCAATCTCGCACATGCAGCATACCCGTCTCGGCAGGTGTAGCTTTGACAGGTGGTGTTGTCTGCCGCTAAATTTTCGCGATGGTGGTGAAAAAAATGCACCACTTGGAATTTGCGCTGAGGCGCGCGGCCCCGGCCCGCTCCCCCACCCAACCACCCCCTGCAAGGATACTTCCGCGGGGTGGATGGGTGGGGGAGCGGGCCGGAGCCGCCAAAAAGAGCCAGCCCGATGCGACGCCTGTTGCCGCTACAATTCGTCGAGACCATCGCCAAGCTGGGCTCGATCCGGCGCGCCGCCGAAACCCTGGCGATCACGCCATCGGCGCTGAACCGGCGACTGCAGTCGGTCGAAGAAGAGCTGGGAATGGAGATTTTCGAGCGCGTGCCCACCGGCGTGCGGCTCAACACCGCCGGCGAAATCTTCCTGCAGCACATCCGCAATCAGGCAGCAGACATGGACCGGGTGCGCTCCCAGCTCGCCGATCTGTCCGGTATGCGCCGTGGCGACATATCGATCGTGGCGAGCGCCGAGTTCGTCGGCCGGTTCCTGCCCGGCGAGATCGCCCGGCATAGAGCCGAGTTCCCGGGCGTCAATTTCCGCGTCGAGCAATCCTCGCGTGGCCGCGCGGAGGCCGCGCTGCAGGACCTATCCGCCGACATCGCGCTCATCTTCGAGCCGCTGAAGCTGGTCGATTTCCAGATCGTGTTCACCGCCAAGCAGCCATTGATGTGCCTGCTGGCGCGCGACCACGACCTAGCCGGCCGGGACAAGGTGCGCCTGTACGAATGCCGGGACTATCCCCTGCTGCTGCCGGACGAGGCCAGCGGCATCCGCAACCTGATCGACACGGCGGCCGTGCGGCTGGGGCTCGAACTACCCCCCGCCATCGAAGCCAATGTGGCTGAGTTGCTGCACGCCTGCGCCGCCCATTCCGGGCAGATCGCGTTCGATGTGCCGGTGAACCTGCCGGACGATCTGGCCGCCCACGGCCTCACCGCGGTGCCGGTGGACCCACGCGACGCCGGCGAGGGATTTCTGTTCGTCGGCCACCTGCGCGGCCGCACCCTGCCGGTCGCCTCGGCCCGTTTCCTCGAACAGATCACGGCGAGCCTGGCCGCTAAGTTCGACTAGCTGGTCGTTTCTTCCGGTCCGTCGTCGTCATCGAGGATGCGCTGGGCGGCGCCGTCGAGATCGTCATACTGGTTGGTGTGGAGACTCCACACAAAGGCGGCCAAGCCCAGCAGACCCAGCCCCAGCGCCACCGGAATGAGGAAGATGAGGTTGTTCATCGTGCCGCTTCGAGCCGCGCCGGGACGGCGACCGCAGCGGCCTCGGCGGAGCGAAAGTCGACGGTTTCCGGCAGCCCGCCGCGCCAGTTGAGCCGTAGGCTGTTGGCGATGACCAGAACCGACGAGGCCGACATGGCGATTGCCGCGATCAGCGGAGTGACGCCGCCGGCCATGGCCATCGGCACGGCAATGCAGTTGTAGATCAGCGCGATGGCGAAGTTCTGCCGCACAACGCGGCCGGTTTGCAGCGCGGTTTCATGCGCGCGCGCGACGCCCGTCAGGTCCGGCCGCACCAGCACGAAATCAGCCGCCATCCGCCCAACGTCGGAAGCCGCCGCCGGCGCCATCGAGACATCGGCGGCGGTCAGCGCCGGACCGTCGTTGAGCCCGTCGCCGACCATCAGCACATTGCGGCCATCGTGCTGGAGCGCATGGATACGTTCAATCTTCTGGGCCGGCGTGGCGCCGGCGATGAATGTGCCGACATCGGCTTCGGCGGCAGCGGCGGCCACCGCATCACCGTGGTCGCCTGAGACCAGCTCGACCTTAACGCCGCCGGCCTTCAGAGCGCCGACGGTTTCACGCGCGCCCGGCCGCATCACATCGGCGAGCTTGAAGCCGACGCTGTCGCCATCGCCGAAACGGAAAGTCACCCCGGTCAACTGCGGTGCGCCGACCCAGCCTGGCCGGCCGAGCCGCACACGCTTGCCCTGATATCGCGCCTCGACTCCGAAGCCCGGCTTCTCGTTGATCGCGTCCAGTTCCGCCTGAGGGCCCGGCTGCAGGAAATCGGCGATCGCCTTGGCGGCCGGATGGCTGGAACGGGAAGCCAGCGCACGCAGCACCGGCCGCCATTTGGCCGGCAACTCGCCTTCCAGTTCGCTCACCTTGGGTTGTCCCAGGGTCAGCGTTCCAGTCTTGTCGAATACGACCGCGTCAATCCGCGCCAACCGTTCGATCGCCGCGCCGTCGCGCATCAGGATACCGTCGGCGAACAGCCGGTTGGCGGCGACCACATGGGCGACCGGCACGGCCAGTCCCAACGCGCACGGACAGGTGATGATGAGCACGGCGATGGCAATGGTAAGCGCGTTCACCCAGTCGCCGCCGCCGACGATCGTCCAGCCGATGAAGGTAACGAGCGCCAGCAGATGCACGGCAGGCGCATAGATCTGCGCCATGCGGTCGGCAACCCGTATATAGGCGGATCGGCCACGCTCCGCCGCCGCCATCATCCGGTTGATCTCTGCGAGGAACGAATGATCGGCATCGGCGGTCGCAACCATATCGATGACGCCGGTCAGGTTGAGCACACCGGCCTCCAGCCGCCCGTCCTTTGCGATCACAACGGGTTCGCTCTCCCCGGTCACCAGCGACCGGTCGATGTCGGAGGCGCCATCGATCACCACCCCGTCCACCGGCACCCGCTCGCCCGGCAGCACCCGAAGACGCGCTCCGGCGAGCACCTCGGTCACCGGAACCACGGTGGTTTCGCCATCTTCGCCCAGCACCAAGGCGCTCTTGGCCGCCAGCCGCGCCAACCGGTCCACCGCAGCGCGCGCCTTGATCCGCATCAGATGGTCGAGATAGCGGCCGATCAGCAGGAAGAACAACAAGGTCACCGCGGCGTCGAAATAGGCGTCGCCGTCGCCGGCAAGCGTCTCGAAGATGCTCATCGCCAGGGCCAGAATGACCGCCAACGAGATCGGCACGTCCATGTTGAGCCGGCGGGCCGATAGTGCCGTCAGCGCCGAGGTGAAGAACGGCCGCCCGGCATAGGCAACCGCCGGCACGGCGATCAGCGCGGAGATCAGATGGAACAGGCGGGCGGTCTCCTCGACCGCGCCCGACCATACCGAGACCGACAACAGCATGATGTTGGCGGAAGCGAAACCGGCCACGGCCAGGCATAGAAGAAGCTGGCGCCCGCGCGCCTCCACCGCCGCCGACGAGCCGTCGCCGGGCTCGAACACGGTGTGCGCGAACCCCAGCGCGTCGAGGGCATGATCGATCGCCAGCGCCGAGCCCTCGTCCGTCCGCCAGGTGACGGAAACCAGCCGGCGCGACAGGTTGGCTCGAACGGCCTCGACATGGGCCAGCGCGCCAACGGCCTTTTCGATCGAGCGGATGCAGGCGATGCAATGCATATCGGGCACCACCCAGACGGTCTGCAATCTGCCCGGCGAGGGTTCGCTCGACGCCCGGCGCAGGTCGTCTTCACGGGCGCGCTCGCGCATCTGGGCGGGCAGGTCCAGCGTCTGCCGGCCGGCGGCGGCGTCACCGCAACAGCTCATAGCACCCTGCCCTTTCCGTCATCGCCCACCATCAGACGCAGGTCCCGTCGATACGGCTTGTCGTCGATGAGCCCGGTGATGCGCGCCGACCAAAGGCCCGGTTCGAGAGCCAGCTCGGCCCGGTAGGCGCCGGACCCGTCGGCAATGAGGTCAAGGGTTTGATCGTCGCGCTCGGTGGCCGGCCGGCCGACAAAAAGCTCCACGTCGGCCGCATCGACCGGCGCGCCGGAGCGATCGCGTATGGCGAACACGACCAGCCCGTCGCCGTATGACAGTTCCGACGTCCAGCCGGCCAGTCGCTGTCGCTCGGCGGCCGCCAGTTCATCGTTGTAGCCTTGGCTTGCCACGTAGGAGCTTTTCACCACCAGCCCGGTCCAGCTTGTCGAAGCGAACATGGCCATGGTCAGGTTCACCGCCACGATGACCGCAAAGAAAGCGATCATGATCGCCAGCATATGCCAACCGGTGAATTTGCGTGTGGCGTTCATCTCGGAAATCCCTAGCGGTCTTCTGCCGGTGCTTCGAAATTGGCCTCGACCGTGGCGCTTTCACCACCGCCGACCTCGCTTGCCACGAAGCGGAAATCGCTGGCGCCGGGCACCACGTGATCGGCGGGAACCTGCACGAACACGCGCACTTGCCGCAGCTTGTCCGGGTCCACCGTCAGGCGCGCCTCCTCGCCGGGATCAATGCCGTCCTGGGGAGCGGCCAGGATAGCGCCCGGGAGCCCTTCGATCTCGAGACGGAAGGTGCGCGCGCGCCCGAGCATATTGAGGATCTTGACCTGGTAGCCGTTGCGGATCGAGCCGTCCGAAAGCTTGACGAAGACCGGATTGCGGTCGTGCAGCACGTTGACATCGAGCCGGTCGCGCAGGCCTAGCGCCACCAGCAAGGCAATGCCCATCAGCGCATAGACCACCGCATAAAGGATCGTGCGCGGGCGGATGATAGAGTGCAATCCGGTGTGCGCGACCCCGCCAACCAGCCTGCCGCTTTCGTCGCGCACCCTGCCCGGATCGATGCTTTCGGTTTGGACCGCGCCTGCGCCACCCGCGGCACCGGCAAGCGCCATGTTGGCGTTGTAGTCCTTCAGGGTCGCATAGGAGATCAATCCGCGCTCGAAACCCAGCTTCTCCATCACCCCGTCGCAGGCATCGATGCACAGCGCGCAGGTGATGCATTCGAGTTGCTGGCCGTCGCGGATGTCAATGCCCATCGGGCACACGGCCACGCAGGCGTTGCAGTCGACGCAGTCGCCGGTGGCCACCCCTTCGCGGCGCATGCGCTTGGCGTGACGCGAGCGCGGCTCGCCGCGCCAGTCGTTATAGGTGACGGTGAGTGAATGCTCATCGAGCATCGCCGCCTGGATGCGCGGCCACGGGCACATATAGGTGCACACCTGCTCGCGCATGTGGCCGCCGAAGATGTAGGTGGTGGCG
The DNA here is from genome assembly GCA_028281105.1 of Rhizobiaceae bacterium. Taxonomy (GTDB): domain Bacteria; phylum Pseudomonadota; class Alphaproteobacteria; order Rhizobiales; family Rhizobiaceae; genus JANQKQ01. The sequence continues at coordinate 39,396 of JANQKQ010000042.1, read as the reverse complement.
GTCAGTATCGCGACGGTCGAATAGGCGACGAACGCGGCCTGCCCGGTGAAGAAGTCGACCGCCAGGCTCGGCGCGTCGGCGAAGTAGAAGATCCAGGCCCCGCCGGTAGCGAAGCCGATCAACAGCCATACCGCGTGCTTGGCGGTGCGCTTGGCGAGCTTGGAGGCGCTCATCGGCGCGGCGTCCAGCTTGATGCGTTGGTTGCGGTCGCCCTCGAAGAAGCGCTCGACCACCAGATACAAATCCACCCAAACCGTCTGCGGGCACGTATACCCGCACCAGGCGCGGCCGAACGTGGAGGTGACGAGGAACAGGCCGATGCCGGCCATCACAAGCATGCCGGCGACGAAATAGAACTCCTGCGGCCAGATCTCGATGAAGAAGAAATAGAATCGGCGGTTGGCCAGATCGATCAGCACCGCCTGGTCCGGCGCCAGCGGGCCGCGGTCCCAGCGAATCCAGGGCGTCAGATAGTAGATGCCCAGGGTGATCGCCATGATCCACCATTTGAGCAGCCGGAACCGGCCGCTCGCCCGCTTGGGGTGGATCTTCTGCCGCGCGGCGTAGAACTCGCGCCGTTCCTTGGAGTTTACGGCCTCGACGTCATAGGTCTCAGTCGCCGCCAGCGTATCGGGCGCTTGCTTGGGCATGGTTTCCAACATGACACAAAATGTCCATGGCTGAAACGGCTGCGCCGGTTACTCGCCGCCACCCAGGCTGTGCACGTAGACGGTCAGCTGTTTGACGTTGGCCTCGCCCAGCCGCTCGCCCCATGCGGGCATGACGCCGTGGCGCGGCTGTGCGATCTGGGCGCGAATGATCTCTTCGCTGTCACCATAGTGCCACAGCGCATCGGCCAGGTTGGGAGCGCCGTCTTCGGCCGATCCCTCACCTGCATCGCCGTGGCAGGAGGCGCAGTTTTCCTCGAAGATAACCGCGCCCGCGGTCGCCTGGACCGCATCGTGGTCGCGACCGGACAGTTGCAGTACGAACTGGGTGACGGAGGCGATCTCCTCGCCGGTCAGCAGCTCGTCGGTGCCGAAGTTCGGCATCTCCGACCATCTCGTATCGTCATCGGCCTCGTCGCGTATCCCGTGGGCGATGGTGGTGTAGATGGCGTCCATGTCGCCGCCCCAGATCCACACATCGTCGTTGAGGTTGGGATAGCCGGGGCTGCCCTGGGCGCCCGAGCCGTGGCACTGCGAACAGTGCACCTTGAACAGGGAATTGCCGCCGGCGACCGCAAAGCGGAACAGTTCGTCATCGGCTGCGATCGTCTCGAAGTCGCTGGCGACGATCTTATCGACGATCGGCGCCTTGGCCGCACGCACGGCCGCCAGTTCCTCAGCGACGATCTGCCGGTTGGTGATGCCGGAGACGCCTCTTGTCGCGCTCTCGATCAGCGGCACCGCCGGGTAATAGATCATGTAGCCGATCGAGAAGATGATCGTGGCGTAGAAGGTCCACAGCCACCACCGCGGCAGCGGGCTGTTGAGCTCGGTAATCCCGTCCCAATTGTGGCCGGTGGTCTCGATACCGGTGAAGGCGTCGACGTTCTTGTCCGCTTTATCGGCCATTGTTTTCGTCCTCTTTGAAGGGGATTTGCGCCACGTCGTCGGCAACGCGCTTGGACCCGGGGCGGAAAGTGAAGGCGACCACGGCGACGAACAGGATGAAGAGGTACAAAAGCCCCCAACTGTCGGCCACTTCGCGCAGGAAATTGTAGTCCATGGTCACGATCTCCTAGCGCTGGTTATCGGGATCGTCGGCGTTGAACGCCTCGAAATCGACCAGGGTGCCAAGCATCTGCATGTAGGCGACGATGGCGTCCATCTCGGTCAGTCGAGTGGCGTCGCCGTCGAAATAGCGGATGTTGACCTTGTCGTAGCGCTCTTCCAAATCCCCGGTGTCGGCGTCCGGATCGGCCTGAGCGATCATGTCGACCTCGGCGTTTTCGATCATCTCATCGGTATAGGGCACGCCGACCATGCGGTTAGCTTTCAGATGCGCGCCGATGTCAGCCGGGTCGAGTTCCGCGTTCGCCAGAAAGCTGTAACCGGGCATGATCGAATCGGGCACCACCGACTGCGGGTCGATCATGTGCTGCACGTGCCAATCATCCGAATAGCGCCCGCCCACGCGCGCCAGGTCGGGGCCGGTGCGTTTCGAGCCCCACTGGAACGGATGGTCGTACATGGATTCAGCTGCCAGCGAATAATGCCCGTAGCGCTCGACCTCGTCGCGGAACGGACGGATCATCTGGCTGTGGCACACATAGCAGCCCTCTCGGATGTAGACGTTGCGGCCCGCCAGCTCCAGCGGCGTGTAGGGCCGCATGCCCTCCACCTTCTCGATGGTGTTCTTCAGGTAGAACAGGGGCACGATCTCGACGATACCGCCGATCAGCACCGCAACCAGAGAGAAAACGAACAGCCAGCCGAGGTTGCGTTCCAGCTTTTTGTGATTTGCGATAAAAGACATGGGAGCGATCCTCTATAGGCTTAAGCTGCCGACTTGACTGGCGCGAAGGCCGGCTCGTGGCGCACATCGCCACGGATCGTGCGCCAGATGTTGTAGACCATCAGGAACGCGCCCAGCAGGTACAGCAGACCGCCGACCGTGCGCATGACGTATTCGGGATGGATGGCGTTGACGGTCTCGACGAAGGAATTCACCAGGAAGCCCTGATCGTCGTATTCGCGCCACATCAGACCCTGGGTGATGCCCGCCACCCACATGACCGCCGCGTAGATGACGATGCCCAGCGTGGCCAGCCACAGATGCCAGTTGACCAGGCGCAGCGAGTACAGCCGCTCGCGATTCCACAGCTTCGGCACCAGGAAGTAGATCGCGCCGAACGAGATCATGCCGTTCCAGCCCAGGGCGCCGGAGTGGACGTGGCCGATGGTCCAGTCGGTGTAGTGCGACAGCGAGTTGACCGACTTGATCGACATCATCGGACCTTCGAAGGTCGACATGCCGTAAAACGCGATCGAGATCACCATCATCCGAAGCACCGGATCGGTGCGGAGCTTGTCCCACGCGCCCGACAAGGTCATCAGGCCGTTGATCATGCCGCCCCATGACGGCATCCACAGCATCACCGAGAACACCATACCCAGGGTCTGCGCCCAGTCGGGCAGCGCGGTGTAATGCAGGTGGTGCGGACCGGCCCAGATGTACAGGAAGATCAGCGCCCAGAAGTGGACGATCGACAGCCGGTAGGAATAGACCGGCCGTTCGGCCTGCTTGGGCACGAAATAGTACATCATGCCCAGGAAGCCGGCGGTCAGGAAGAAGCCGACCGCGTTGTGACCGTACCACCACTGGGTGAGCGCATCCTGGACACCGGCGAAGGCGGAGTAGCTTTTCACGCCCAGGAACGACACCGGCACGGCCATGTTGTTGACCAGATGCAGCATCGCCACGGTGATGATGAACGACAGGAAGAACCAGTTCGCCACATAGATGTGCGGTTCCTTGCGTCGCGCCAGGGTGCCGGCGAAGACCAGCAGGTAGGCGACCCACACCACGGTCAACCACAGATCCACATACCATTCGGGCTCGGCATACTCTTTCGACTGGGTGATGCCGAGCAGGTAGCCGGTGGCCGCCATGACGATGAAGAGCTGGTAGCCCCAGAACACGAACCAGGCGAGATTGCCGCCGAACAGGCGCGCGCGGGTGGTGCGCTGGACGATGTAAAACGAAGTGGCGATGAGCGCGTTGCCGCCGAAGGCGAAGATCACCGCCGAGGTGTGCAGCGGGCGGAGCCGGCCGAAATTGAACCAGGGCTCGATGTTGAAGACCGGCCAGGCCAGCTGTGCGGCGATCACCACACCGACCAGGAAACCGGCGATGCCCCAGAACACGGTGGCGATGACGCCGTAGCGCACCACGTCATCCATATATCCGGATGTGTCGGGCTCGGTCACTGCTTTGCCCGAAGATGCGAACTGCACCCTGCGCAGCAGCAGCACCGTGCTCACCGCGAGCACGAAGAACAGCACCCACGCATGGGCCTGAAACAGGTTGTCCTTGGCGAAGGCGGCACCCAACAAGGCGGCCAGGGCCGCCAATCCCACCAGTGCTGCTTCTAGACCGTTTCTCATGAGAACACCTTTTTCATTTTGACCTTCGCATCGCACGAGCGCTCATACAGCGATTCGAGCATATCGACAGCATGCCGACCCACGCCGCGCCGCCTCTTGCCACGGAGGCGGGGCGCGAACTTTGATCTGGATCAAGGAATCACGACAAACGACGGGTTAGTGGATCGTTGACGGCTGATTTTCGGGGCGTTGCGCATTCGCCGACAACACGCCGCACCCGGTGTGTCGAGGAGCGCACGCCGCCTGGAAGAGCGACCGGATAGATTCAAGGGAGCATCATGGAGCCATCAGCAGCCAAATCGTCCGGCGGTTCGCCCAACGGCACCGTTGAGACGACGCTTCTGCGCCATCACCACGCGCTGCTGGGTCTTTGCGATCAACTGGAGGCGTTGGCCGATCAACTCCCCGACGCGACGGATGTCCAGCGCTGCCTGACGCTGTCGCGGTCGATCCTGCCGATGATCAAGCGCGCCCACGAGTTCGAGGAGCACACCGTCTTTCCCGGCCTGCTGCAGGCCGCAAGAAACCAGCCCGGGCTGGACCAGTCGATCCAGCGGCTGCATTTCGAGCATTGGGAAGACGAGAGCTTCGCCGAGGAACTGGCGGACGCACTGCATGAGTTCGCCATCGGCTCGCGCCGCGCCAACACCGAGTCGCTGTCCTACATGCTGCGCGGCTTCTTCGAAGGCCTGCGCCGACACATCGCGTTCGAGACCGAGCATTTGCTGCCGATCCTTCGGGCGGTATAGGCCAGTGCCCCTTCGTTGACCACCCGCAACCGCGGGCGACAGACAGCCCCCGCGTGTTGCCCTACTTATCCGACCCGCTCTCGGCGGCCGCTTGCAACCGATATAGACTTCCCACGGTGATCGAGCGGCTGGAGACCACCTCGACGACCCCGCGCTTGCGCAGATGGGTCAATTGCCGGCTCACGGTCTCGACCGTCAGGCCCAGAAAGTCGGCGATGTCGGCGCGCTTGAGCGGCAGTTCGATGGTAACCATGCCACTTTGCGTTTGCGCTTCCGGATCGACATGGCTGGCCACCAGCAGCAAAAAGCTGGCTACCTTCTCACAGGCCGTCTTGCGGCCCAGCGTCAGCATCCATTCTCGCGCCTCATCGAGTTCGCGCAGGGTCTGCTGGTAGAGCTTACGCTCCATGCGCGGCGAGCGTTCGATGATCTCCTCGATCACCCATTTGGGGAACGAGCACAGCCGCACCTGCGTGGCCGCTTCGGCCGAGACCACGTTCTGTTCCGCGAACGGACGGCCGAGAAAATCCGGCGCGAACTGAAGACCGACGATCTGCTGGCGGCCGTCCGCCATCAGCTTGGTCAGTTTGACCACGCCGGACAGAATGTTCGAGTAGGTCTCGATGTCCGTATCGTTCGCGGCGAGCTCACGTTCGCGGTCGAAACTGGTCCTGGTGGTGTGCTTGCCCAGAAACGCAAGCTGCTCGGGCGACAGCGCGCCACAGATGCCTTTGTGCCTTGCCTCGCAGGACTGACAGACGACGGGAACGTCGGAATTGTGGATGTCAAGACGTTGCTTCTCGGTCAACATGGTTGCCCCCAACCTTGGACATTGGCCCCCTTACATGTGGGGTTTCGGCCCTGCTCCCACCACCGTGTTAACACGACTCAACCTGCGTCGAAACCGCGCTACCCGGCAGCCAACGCTCGCGGGCCGATGGTCTACCCACCACCCGATTACAACGCTCATCCGGCTCCACTGCGCCTTGACGATGGCCGGGAAATCTTCTAAACATGAATTATGAGTCATATTTCATAATCATCGTCAAGAACGATCTGCCAGAGGAGGAAATTCCATGAAACGCGCATCGACCGCCGGCTTGGGCCTGACGCTGGCCCTCACGCTGGCCCTTGGCGGCGCCGCATCCGCCGACATCAAGATCGCCCATGTCTACGGCAAGACCGGACCGTTCGAGGCCTACGCCAAGCAGAGCCATGTGGGCCTGCAGATGGGCATCGAGTACGCCACCGGCGGCACCAACGAGATCAATGGCGAGAAAATCGTCATCATCGAGAAAGACACGCAGTTGAAGCCGGACATCGGCAAGGCGTTGCTGGAAGAAGCCTATGGCGACGACGAGGTTGATCTCGCGGTCGGTCCGGTCTCCTCCGGCGTGGCCCTGGCGATGCTGCCGGTAGCCGAGGAATACGAGAAGATCCTGATCGTCGAGCCGGCGGTCGCCGACTCGATCACCGGCGCCAACTGGAACCGCTACATCTTCCGCACCGGACGCAACTCGAGCCAGGACGCGGTCGCCAACGCGATTGCGCTGGGCGGCGCCAACGTTCGCATCGCCACGCTCGCCCAGGACTATGCCTTCGGCCGCGACGGCGTCGCCGCGTTCAAGGAGGCACTGGCCACCACTGGCGCATCCATCGACCACGAGGAATATGCGCCCACCGACACCACCGACTTCACCGCCGCCGCAGAGCGCATCTTCAACGCCATGAAGGACCTCGACGGCGACAAGAAGCTGTTCATCATCTGGGCCGGCGGCGGCAACCCGATGGGCAAGATCAACGCCATGGATCCTTCCCGTTTTGGTGTTGAGATCGCCACCGGCGGCAACATCCTGGCCGCGCTCAAGGCCTACAAGGAACTGCCGGGTATGGAAGGCGCGACCTATTACTACTATGAAATCCCGCAAAACCCGGTGAACGACTGGCTGGTCGAACAGCACGAGGCCCGCTTCGGCACTCCGCCGGACTTCTTCACCGCCGGCGGCATGGCCGCGGGCATCGCGGTGGTAGAGGCGATCAAGAAGGCCGGCTCCACCGACACCGAGGCGTTGATCTCGGCGATGGAAGGCATGGAATGGGATACGCCCAAAGGCAAGATGATGTTCCGCGCGGAAGATCATCAGGCGATGCAGTCGATGTATCACTTCCGCACCGTGGTCAAGGACGGAGTCGATTACGGCGTCCCCGAACTCGTGCGCGAGCTGACCATCGACGATCTGCCGATCCCGATCCGCAACTAAACGCGCGAGAGTGGGGGGCGTGGCGCCGCCTCGCCCCCGCTCCCGACGCGGTGTACTCCCATGTCAGACACCGTTCTTGAGACCCGCGACCTGACGGTTCGGTTCGGCGGTCACGTAGCGGTCGACCACGTCACCTGCACGTTCGCGACCGGGGAACTGACGGCGATCGTCGGACCCAACGGCGCCGGCAAGACCACCTACTTCAACCTGATCTCCGGCCAGATCTCGGCAAGCGAAGGGTCCGTGCACCTTAAGGGTCGCGACATCAGCGGCCTGCCGGTGCCCGAGCGGGTCGATTTAGGGATCGGCCGCGCGTTTCAGCTGACCAACCTGTTTCCCAATCTTACGGTGTTGGAGAACGTGCGCCTGGTCATCCAGTCCAAGCGCAAGAAGGGCTTCAACCTGCTCACCATGGCCGCCAGCCACACCGAACTGACCGAAGCCGCCGAGGCCGTGCTGGAGCGCACCAATCTCGCCGCCCAGCGCGACCAGATCGTCCACGAACTGCCGCACGGCACCCAGCGCAAGCTGGAAGTGGCGCTGCTCATAGCGCTCGACCCCATCGTCTACATGTTCGACGAGCCGACCGCCGGCATGTCGGTGGACGAAGCGCCGGTGGTGCTCGATCTGATCGAGGAACTGAAGGCCGACACCAGCCGGACGATCCTGTTGGTCGAACACAAGATGGACGTGATCGGGACGCTGGCCGACCGCATCATCGTGCTGCACAACGGCGCGCTCGCCGCCGACGGGCCGCCGGCCGAAGTCATCGCCTCCGACGTGGTGCAGGAAGCCTATATGGGAAGGGCGCTCGAAGATGCCTGATCCCATTCTGCGTCTCGAAGGCGTGTTCACCGACATCGCCCAATATCACATCCTGCAGGGCGTCGACCTGGAGGTGCCCGCGGGCCAGGTAACCATGCTGCTGGGCCGCAACGGGGTCGGCAAGACCACCACCCTGCGCACGATCATGGGCCTGTGGCGCGCCCGCGCCGGCGCCATCACCTTCGACGGGCGCGACATCACCGCCCTGCCCACCCCGGCAATCGCCAGGGCAGGCATCGGCTTCGTGCCCGAGGACATGGGCATCTTCCACGATCTTTCCGTTGAAGAGAACATGATGCTGGCCGCCGTCAGCGGGCCGATCGCCGGGGACCGGCTGGAGGCGATCTTCTCCGCCTTCCCTCCGCTCAAGACCTTCTGGAATAGCGAGGCCGGCAATCTGTCGGGCGGGCAGAAACAGATGCTGTCGATCGCCCGCGTCATGGCCGAGGAGCGCCGGCTATACCTGATCGACGAACCGACCAAGGGCCTAGCGCCGGCGATCATCGCCACCATGGCGCGTGCGCTGAAGGATCTGCGCGCCCAGGGCGCATCGATCCTGCTGGTGGAACAGAACTTCTCGGTCGCCAAGATGCTGGGCGACCGCTGCGCGGTAATGGACGACGGCCGCATCGTGTGGACCGGCGCCATGGACGAACTGGCCCGTGACGAGGCGCTGCAGGAGCGGCTGATGGGCCTATCGATGGAGGCGGCATGAGCATTGCACCCGAACACGCCCCGACGATGGAAACGGCCGGCCTGTGGCACCGGCTGGAGCCCTATGTGCCGATCTTGTTGATCCCGGCGCTGGTGATCGTCGGCTTCCTCGCCATTCCCACCTCATCGTCCTGGCTGACCCTGACCGTCTCCGGTCTCGCCATGGGCATGATGATCTTCATCATGGCTTCCGGCCTGACCCTGGTGTTCGGGCTGATGGACGTGATCAATTTCGGCCACGGCGCCTTTGTATCGGTCGGCGCCTTTGTCGGCATCACCATCCTGCTGTCGCTGGGCGGGATGACCGACGCGCCTTCGCTCGTCCTCAACCTCTCCGCCCTTCTGCTCGCGGTATTCGGCGCCATGCTGGCCACCGCCGCGATGGGCTGGGCGTTCGAGAAGGTGATTATCCAGCCGGTCTACGGCGCGCACCTGAAGCAGATCCTCATCACCATGGGCGGGCTCATCATCGTCGAGCAGTTGATCCTGGTGGCCTGGGGTCCCGACGAGATCTTCTTGACCCGACCCGAGACTTTCAAAGGAGCGATCACCTTTGCCGGCGCAGCGATCGAGAAATACCGGCTGGTCGCGGTCGGTGTCGGTCTTGTCGTCTTTCTTGCCATGCGCTGGGTGCTGCGCTCGACCCGCATCGGGCTGATCGTGCGCGCCGGCGTCGAAAACGGCGAGATGGTCGAAGCCCTGGGCTATCGCCTGCGCCTGGTCTTCGTCGCAGTGTTCATCGCCGGCTCGGCGCTGGCGGGCCTCGGCGGGGTGATGTGGGGGCTTTATCAGGAAGTGATCACCGCCCACATGGGCGCATCGATCATGGTGCTGGTGTTCATCGTCGTCATCATCGGCGGGCTGGGTTCGGTGGAAGGCTGCTTCATCGGCGCGCTGCTGGTCGGCCTGCTGCAGAACTACATCGCGTTCCTCGCACCGAAATTCGCGCTCATCTCCAACATCGGGCTCATGGTCGTCATCTTGATGTGGCGGCCCCAAGGCATGGTGCCCGTGGTCAAGGCGAAGTGACATGCTGAGGCGGCTGATCTCCGGCGACACGCCAAGGAGCACGGTGCTGTCGATCGTGCTGCTGGTGATCCTGATCGCCCTGGCGTTCGCGCCGTTCCTGTTCCCCGGCACCCGCTCGGTCGACACCGCCGCACGCGTATGCATCTTCATAGCCCTGGTCGCCAGCTACGATTTGATGCTCGGCTATGGCGGCATCGTCTCGTTTGCCCACACCATGTTCTTCGGCATGGGCGCCTATGGCGTCGCGCTCGCCTCCATTCATATGGGCCGCGGCTTCGATGCCCTCCTCGTCGGCTCGGTTGCCGGCGCGCTGGCGGCGGCCGCGCTTGCCTTCGTCATTGGCCTGTTCAGCTTGCGCGTGCGCGCCATCTTTTTCGCCATGATCACGCTGGCGGTGGCCTCGGCCGTCGCCGTCCTCGTCAGCCAGCTTTCTTCGATCACCGGCGGCGAGGACGGGCTCAACTACAAGATCCCGCGCGCGCTCACCTCCGCGCACAAGTTCATGGACGACAAGCTGTTCGGCGTGCGCATCAACGGCAAGCTCGCCAACTACTACCTGGTGTTCTTCGGCTCGCTGATCCTGTTTCTCATTCTGCTGCGCATCGTCAACTCCCCGTTCGGCCGGGTGCTGCAGGCGATCCGCGAGAACGACTTCCGCGCCGAGGCGATCGGCTACCGCGCCGTCTACTACCGCACCTCGGCCACCTGCATCTCGGCTACCGTCGCCGCGCTCGCCGGCTCGCTCTACGCCATCTGGCTGCGCTATGTGGGACCCGACACCACGCTGTCCTTCGAGATCATGATCGACATCCTGCTGATGGTGGTGATCGGCGGCATGGGCACGCTCTACGGCGCTGTCATCGGCGCGACGATCTTCGTGGTTGCCCAGAACTATCTCCAGAACCTGATGGGCATCGCAGAAGCTGCACTCGGCGACTTACCGGTCATCCCGCTGTTTCTCAATCCGGATCGCTGGCTGCTGTGGCTAGGCGTCTTGTTCGTGCTGTCGGTCTACTTCTTTCCCACCGGCGTGGTCGGGCGGCTGCGGCGCCGCGTATGAACCAGATGCCGACCGTACACGAGGCCGGCAGCGGCCGGCCGCTGATCTTCCTGCATGGCTGGACGATGGACGGCGGCCTCTTCTCGGGCCAGTTCCAGCTGCTTGCCGATCGTTTCCACTGCCTGGCGCCCGACCTGCCCGGCCATGGCAGCGCCCTTGGCCTGCCCGCAAGCCTCGACAACGCCGCCGCCCGCCTGCACGCGCTGCTCGATGAGCGCGATCTACGCGATGCGATCCTGGTCGGCTGGTCGATGGGCGCGGCCACCGCCTGGCGCTACGTCTCGCTTCACGGCACCAACGGGTTGGCAGCGCTGATCACCGTCGACATGAGCCCGAAGCTGGTCAACGAGGATGGTTGGGAACTGGGCCTCATCGACCAGAACCGCGCCACCATCGAGGCCAACTCGGCCCGCTTCCGCGACGACTGGGCAGGCAGCGCCGGCGCCATCGCCGCCGGCATGTTCGCCGACAGGGTCGGCCCGCCCGGCTTCCGCTTCGATGAAGCCATGGCCAAGATCGCGTCCGCCGACGCGGCGGCCATGAGCCGCATGTGGGCGACCCTGGTCGCCATGGACGAGCGCGCCACCATCGCGCGAATCGGCATCCCGTACCTGGTCATGCACGGCGCGTTGAGCCGGGTCTATTCCGCCGCCACCGCCGACTGGCTGGTCGAGCAGGCTCCGCGAGCACGCCGACACACCTTCGCCGCTTCCGGCCACTCGCCGCATCTGGAGGAGCCTGATGCGTTTGCTCAGGTGGTGGCGGAATTCGCGGAGGGGATCGTAGGCCGATTGAGAGAATAGCACCTCCATCTCCGCCATGCCCAGCAACTCCCGCAGCGTCATCCTCGCCCTTGTGGCGAGGATCTAACCCCGTCGCCGATCCGCCGCAGCCTGGGAAGGGTGGTTAGATCCTCGGGACAAGGGCGAGGATGACGGGAGAGGGTGTGTTGGCTGGGGTGTTCAAATCCACCCGTCACTGGGGTGGCGACGGAAGGCCAAAGTCCATCGGCCTAACCACCCACATCCTTCGCCAGCACCAGCGAGCGGCCCTCGCAGATCAGCGTACCGTCGGCGGTGGTGCACGTCGCCCACAAATCGACCAGGTGCTTGTCCGGCCGCAGCCGGGTGATCTCGACTTTCGCCGTCAATCGCTCCCCCACCGGCGCGGGCGCGAGGAACCGCATCTCCTGCTTGAGGTAGTTGGTGCCGGGTCCAGGCAACTCCACGCCCAGAAGGTAGGAGAACAGCGCTGCGATCAGCGGTTCGGGCACCGAGTCGATCTCGCCCGCTTCAACGCCCGCCAACGCGGCGAACTCCGTCAGGTCTTCGGCGCCATAGGTACGGGAGGTCTCCGCGGACTGGCCGACTTCCATCATTCGACTTGCGCCTCGCCCACCAGCAGCTCGGCTCCGTCGGCGGCGCGGGTCGCGCGTACGGCGAACCGGTTCGGCGCGATCGGCTCGATCTCCAGATCGATCGCCTCGCCGGTAAAGCTGGGATTGGGGAACATCAACTGCTGGCCCACCTGCCGGGCATCCGGCCTCGCTTGCCGCAACAGGCCCCACAGCTTCGAATAGATCAGCATGCCGTGCGAGACCGTCCGCCCGAACCGCGTGCGCGCGCAGAACTCCGGGTCCACGTGGATCGGATTGTCGTCGCCGGAGACCCTGGCGAAGGCGTCGAATTCGGCCTGGGTCGGCGTCCATTTGGCGCGCAGCATGGTCATGAAAGCCGCTCCCGCAGCTCCGACTTGCGCACCTTGCCGGCGGCGGTGCGCGGGAACTCGTCGAGCACGTGGAAGCGCTTGGGCACCTTGTAGGGCGCCAGCCGCTCGCGGCACCAGGGTGTGAGCGCTTCGATGTCGATCTTCGCGTCGGGCCGGGGCAGCAGGAACGCGGCACCCACCTCGCCCCATTTCTCGTCCGCCACGCCGATCACCGCCGCTTCCAGAATGTCGGCATGGCCGTTGAGCACCCGCTCGACCTCGGCCGGATACACGTTCTCGCCGCCGGAGATGTACATGTCCTTGATGCGGTCGACGATGAAGTAGTAGCCGTCCTCGTCGCGCCGGCCGATATCGCCGGACCTCAGCCAGTCGTCTTTGGTGAACGCGCCAGCGGTGGCGTCGGCATTGTCGAAATAGCCCGGCGTGATCGCCGGCCCGCGCATCCAGATCTCGCCCTCGCCGGCCGCGCCGTCCGCCACGCCGTCGAGCCTGACCTCGGTCAGCAACTGCGGTCGACCCACCGAACCGATCTTTTCCGCCGCGCGCTCGCGATCCATCAGGAAGGCGGTGGGCCCGGTTTCGGTCATGCCGAAGCCGTTGCAGATCATCGCCCCGCGCTCGGCGAAGAATTTGATCAGCGGCTCGGGCAACGGCGCGCCGCCGCAGGCCATGCGCGGCTTCGACCAGTCGACCGCGTCGACCCGCTTGTGCAATGAAAATGCCTGGAAGATCGCCGGCACGCCGAAGAACTGGCTGACCTTGCCCGCGCCGATCAGATCGAGAATGACCTCCGGCTCGAAGCGCGACACCACGCAGGAGGAGCCCCCGGCAAGAAACAGCGGCAAGGTGTAGAGATTGATGCCGGCGGTGTGGAATAGCGGCAGGAAGTTGACCGACGTGTCGGTGGAGGCCAGATCGATCGCCTGGCCGATATTGATCGCGTTGGCCCAGCCCATCCGCGCGGTCTGGATCACCGCCTTGGGCAGGCCGGTCGTGCCCGACGTGAACAGCACATACCAGGGAGCGGTAGCGTCGACCGGCTGGGCCAAGGTCGGGCCGCCGGCCTTGATCAGCGCGGATATGGCCACCTCGCCGCCCTCCGGCTCGTCCATCGCGACCGGCTTTAGTTGCAGGTTTTTGGCGAGCGCCCGGCCCGCTTCCGCGTTGTCGCGGTCAAATGCAATGGCCTGCGCGCCGACGCTTTGGAGCACCTGCGTCAGTTCGGCCACAGGCTGGCGCCAGTTGAGCGGCGCCATGATGATACCGGTCTTCTGGCAGGCGAACAGGGCGATGAAGAACTCGACCCGGTTCAGCGACAGCACCGCCAGCCGCTCGCCGCGGCTCAGCCCCAGTTCGACCAATCCATGCGCGACCGCGTCGGCGGCCCGATTGACGTCTTCAAAGCTCCATTCGCGCCCGTCCTCATGCGCGATGAATGCCGTCGCGTGCGGCGTCAGTTCCGCCCGCTTGGCGGCCATGTCCGGAATGCGGTCAAACATCGGCCACCTCCTCGGCGCCGATGAACGCGGCCATCGAGGCGACGGTCCGTTCCAGGCCGATGCGCTCGTAGAAGGCCTCGGCCTCGTCGTTGAGCCGGCCTTCAAGCCTGGAGATACGGGCCTCGTCCCAGGTCAGCCGTTTCGCCGTAACCAAAGCATCAGCATCCGGCAGTGCATCGAGACCGGCCAGCAACGCCTGCGCGGCTTCCTCAAGCTTGTCGGTCACCACGACCTGCTGCGCCAGACCCAGGTCCAGCGCCTGCGCCGCCGTGACCGGCCGGTTGGTCAGTTGCAGCGCCAGCGACCGGCGCGGGCCGATCAGCTCGGGCAGCAGCGCACACCACCCGCCATCCGGCGCAAAGCCGACTTCGCGATAGTATGGCTGGATGAACGCATCCTCGCTCAGCAGCACCAGGTCGCAGGCGAACACCAGTCCGGCGCTACCGCCGGTGATCGCGCCCTGCGCGCTGGTGACGACAATGGCGGGAAGCCGCAGCAGCCTTGCCACCAGATCTTGCAGACGGCCGACCACGTCGCGGGCGTAGGCATCGAGCATGCCGGCCTGATGCGCCTGGAAGAACCTCCCTACATCACCACCCGTCGAAAAATGCCGGCCGGCCGCCGACAGATGGATGAACATGGCGCCTTCGTCCGTCGCCGCGTCCAGCGCGTCCGACAGGCTGGCGAGGAGCTCCGGGTTGAGCGCGTTGGTGCGGGCGGCGTGTTCCAGCCGGATCGCGCAAAGGGTTCGACCCGAGGGCAGCGCGCGCATGGCGTGGCTGACCAGAGCGCCGGTCACTTTTTCAGCCCGTTCTCGATCAGATCGAACGCCTCGCGCACCACCACTTCGATGTCGATGTCTCGCTTGCCCAATACGAACCGTTCGCCCAGGGTCTTCGCCAGGCCCATCAGCGCCCACGCGCGCACCTCCGCATTGCCCGGCCGGATCTCGCCAGCCGCAGCCGCCGCCTCCAGATGCAGCCGGTAGGCGCGGGCGAAATCGGAGAAGTAGGCTTCGTATGCGTCCGGATCGACGAACCGGGCCTCCTCGACGATGCGATATAGTTCCGGGCGTTCGCACGCGAAGCGCAGAAACGCTTCCAGCCCCAGCCGCTCGGCGTCGAGCCGGGTCTGCGTCGCGCTGATCGTCTTGGAGATCACCTCGCGGGTGAGCTGTCCCATCTCATGCACCAGTTCGGCGAAGATCTCCTCCTTGCCGGAGAAGTAGATGTACAGCGTGCCCTGGGCGGTGTTGGCCTCGCGGGTGATGTCGGCGATAGAGGCCTCGGTGAAACCGATGCGCCCGAACACCCGTTCGGCGGCGCGCAGAATCTGCTCGCGGCGGGCCTGGCCTCTCTTCGTTTTGGGGGCGAGCTGCTGGTTCATGACAAATATGAATATTGATTCATGTTTGAATAATCAAGTGGCCGGAGCGGGTTAGCCTACTCAAGCTGGTCATCCTCGGGCTTGTCTCGAGGACTTAGCGGCCAAGAGCTGTGGAAGTTGATTTCTGGGTCCTCGGGGCAAGCGCGAGGATGACTAAGATGGGGAGGGTCAGAGGATGACGCCGACGGGTCAGGCTCTCGCCTCAGCCCACCGTACCGACGAACGCGTCGAGCTCACCCGCCAGCTTGTCCCAGTCGGTGAACTCGCGATCCTCGTCGATCGGCCCCTGACTCTCCAGCACCACATGCTGGACCACCTGATCCATGAAGTAGTCGTATTCGGCGAACCTCAGCGCGCCGGCGACCAGCAAGACCGTGCCCGGCTCGAACCCGGTTGCATCGACCAACTGACGCACATAGTTGCGCGCCTCTTCTTCGCCGCCTTCAAAAGCGATGGAAAGGCTGACGGAGATCAGGGCTGTTGGCAGTGCGGCCAGTTCGTCGCGGTGGGCGACAAGGAAATTCTCGACCGGTTCGGGATGCCTTTTCAGGTGTACCGACCCGGCCACGATCACCGCATCAAACGAGCCGATGTCCACATCGGCCATCCGCCTGCGGCTGTCGCGCAGTTCGCTCTGGTGGCCGCCACCGTCCAACCGGGAGGCGACGAACTCCGCGATCTTTTTCGTCTGGCCTTCACCGGTGCCGTAGACGACGAGGAATCTCATAATGCCCTCCCCTTTGCGCGAAGCCGGATGCCGCAACGCGGCACGCTTCCCTGAGCTGCGCAGGCTCGCTTTCATTTACCACACGCCGGCCCGTTGCGGGTGGCGATACGATGCCGCACCGCCATTGACTCTGGTTGGCCGTGCCGGCCGGCCAGTTGGCCGAGCGCGCCGCGGGCGGCATTTACACAAAATTCAGATTTGATTTACCATAATTGCGAATGCGCAACGATGCCGCATTGCTGGCGCAGTTCGCATATAGGCGATTTGCCCGCAAGATCAGGGGATGTCTGGAGGGCCGCATGGTCCGAACCCACTTAATCATCGGTTTGATGGGCTGCCTCGCGGTTGCCGGCTGCACTCGTTCGGTCAGTTCGATCGTGCCCAGCGCGCCGCCGCGCGCGCTGCCGTCGACACCGGCCACGCCCGTAACATCGGCCGAACTGGAGCCGCTTGGCGGCCAGCCTGGCTCGGCGCCGCTGGAAAACGAGCCGCTGACTTCGCCGATCGTGCCGGAGAACCAGCCCCAGCAGGTTGCGGAATTGCAGCAACCCAGCGAACACCCGCTGGGCCAGCCGGCCGAACCGATCACGCTCGAGGCCATGGCCGGCTCCTGGGAAGTGCCGACGGACAATCCCAGCTGTCGGATCATCCTCGCCATCACCCAGTGGTCGGGCGGCTATCGCGCCGCCACGCGCCGCTGTCGCTCGGCGGAAATCCAGTCCGTCAACGCCTGGGATGTGAAGGACCTGCAGGTGGTTCTGGTCGATGGGACGGGTAACACGGTGGCCCGGCTCTACGCTTCCGGAGGCGGACGCTATGACGGGCGCACCACCGGCGGTGAAGCGATCAGCTTCATTCGCTGATCCGCCGGGCCGGCAAGGAGGGCGCAAGCTTGGCAGCGCTGGCGCATGTAGCTGACCACGGCCCTGTCGCCCGCGCCTATGGGCGGGCGACCGCCAATGGCGAACTCGTCTACGACCCGGCGCAATCGGCGCTGGTCTCACGCCTCGACGATCTCATTGAAGAAATCACCAATCGCGCACTTTCGTCGAAATCGAGCTCGCTGGGCTGGCTGTTCGCGCGCTCGCGCACCAGCCGGCCGGCCACCCGTGGCCTGTACATCTGGGGAGGCGTGGGCCGTGGCAAAAGCCTGCTGATGGACTTGTTCTTCGACGCGGTCCCCGGCCGGCACAAACGCCGGGTGCACTTCAACGATTTCATGCAGGACGTGCACGAGCGCATTCACGACCACCGCAAGGCCTTCAAGGCCGGCAAAACACGTGCCGAGGACCCGATCCCGCCGGTCGCCGCGGATCTGGCCGCGCGCGCGCCGCTCATATGCCTGGACGAGTTCGCGGTCACCGATATCGCCGATGCGATGATCCTGGGCCGGCTGTTCGAAGCCCTGTTCGAGCGCCGCGCGGTGGTGGTGGCGACGTCCAACGTGGCGCCGGACGATCTGTATGCCGACGGCCTCAACCGGCAGCTTTTCCTGCCTTTCATCGATCTGCTGAAGGCCAACATGGAGATATTCGAGCTCGACTCACCGACCGACTACCGCCTCGCCAAGCTCAAGGACGCGACCACGTATCACAGCCCGCTCAATGGCGCCTCGCGCCAGGCCATGGACCGCATCTGGCTTGAGCTGACCGGGCGGCCGCACGGCGAGCCTTCGTCGATCGAGCTCAAGGGCCGTAAGCTCGCCGTGCCCCAGGCCTGGCGGGACGTGGCGCGGTTCTCCTTCGCCGATCTGTGCGAAAAGCCGCGGGGCGCCGCCGACTTCATCGCCATCGCACGCGCCTATCGAACCGTGCTGCTGGACGATGTGCCGAGGATCGCGGCCCACATGCGCAACGAGGCCAAGCGCTTCATCCTGCTCATCGACACCTTGTACGATCACCGCACCAAATTGGTGATGTCGGCGCAATGCGAACCGGACGCGCTTTACACCGACGGCAGCGGGACGGAAGCCTTCGAATTCGCCCGCACCGTGTCCCGTCTGATAGAAATGCGTTCGCGGGAGTATCTGGCGGGCGAAGCGTGAGCGTTGCTGCATCGCAATAAATCTTACTTTTACGTAAGTGGTATACAATCAAGTTGTTGATATCGTTGCACCTGTGCAAACACTGTTGTGCATCTTGGCGAACTACCCTATGGGTTGTAGAGGCAGCAACAGAACCTCATTCGACATTTACGTAAAGGTAAGTACATGGCGCGCAGCAAAATCGCCCTGATTGGCGCAGGCATGATCGGCGGAACCCTGGCCCATCTGGCCGGTTTGAAGGAGCTGGGCGACGTGGTGTTGTTCGACATCGCCGAAGGATTGCCCGAAGGCAAGGCGCTGGATATCGCGGAATCTTCGCCCGTCGACGGCTTCGACGCGCGGCTTTCCGGCACCCAGAGCTACGAGGCGATCAAGGGCGCCGATGTGTGCATCGTCACCGCCGGCGTGGCGCGCAAGCCGGGCATGAGCCGCGACGATCTGCTGGGCATCAATCTCAAAGTGATGGAGCAGGTGGGCGCCGGCATCAAGAAATACGCGCCCGACGCCTTCGTTATCTGCATCACCAACCCGCTCGACGCCATGGTATGGGCGCTGCAGAAGTTCTGCGGCCTGCCGCGCAACAAAGTGGTCGGGATGGCCGGCGTGCTCGACAGCGCCCGCTTCCGCTATTTCCTGGCAGAGGAATTTGACGTGTCGGTGGAAGACGTAACCGCCTTCGTGCTCGGCGGCCACGGCGACACGATGGTGCCGCTGGCTCGCTATTCGACGGTGGCCGGCATTCCGCTCACCGACCTGGTGAAAATGGGATGGCTGACCAAGGGTCGGCTCGATGAGATCATCGACCGCACGCGCGGCGGCGGCGGTGAGATCGTCGCGCTTCTCAAGACCGGCTCGGCCTATTACGCACCGGCGGCCTCCGCCATCACCATGGCCGAGAGCTATCTCAAAGACAAAAAGCGCGTACTGCCCTGCGCGGCCGCGCTCAAGGGCGAATACGGCGTCAAGGACATGTATGTGGGCGTGCCGGTGGTGATCGGCGCCGACGGGGTCGAGCGCGTGATCGAGATCGAACTCAACAAGGGCGAGCAGCGCATGTTCGACAAGTCGGTCGCCGCCGTAGCCGAACTGTGCGAAGCGTGCACGGCCATCGCGCCCAATCTGAAATAACCGGCACCGCGCCCGTCGGAAAAAGCAGGGGAGCGCCTTTATGAACATCCACGAATACCAGGCCAAAGCCCTACTGAAAGAAGCCGGCGCGCCGGTGGCGGACGGGGTGGCGGTGCTTTCGGCCGACGACATCGAGACGGCGGTGGGCGCCCTGCCCGGCCCGGTCTGGGTGGTCAAGAGCCAGATTCATGCCGGCGGACGCGGCAAGGGCCGGTTCAAGGAACTGGGTGACGACGCCAAGGGCGGCGTGCGGGTTTGTTTTTCCGCCGACGACGCCATCGCCAACGCCCGCGAGATGTTCGCCAAGACCCTGGTCACCAAGCAGACCGGCCCGGCCGGCAAGCAGGTCAACCGGCTCTATATCGAGGACGGCGCCGACATCGCGCGCGAACTGTATCTGTCGGTGCTGGTCGACCGTGAAACCAGCCGCGTCTCCTTCGTTGCCTCCACCGAGGGCGGCATGGACATCGAGGCGGTGGCGGAAGAGACGCCGGACAAGATCCACACTATTGCCATCGACCCCACCACCGGCTGCACGCAGGCCGACGCCGGCAGGCTGTGCGACGCGCTGGAACTGGCCGACGAGGCCCGCACCGACGGACTCAAACTGTTTCCCATCCTCCACGACGCCTTCGTCGCCCACGACATGAGCCTGCTGGAGGTCAACCCGCTGATCGTGATGAAGAACGGCCGGCTGCGCGTGCTCGACGCCAAGGTCTCCTTCGACGGCAACGCCGAGTTCCGCCATCCGAACCTGGCCGACCTGCGCGACATCTCTGAGGAAGACGAAAAAGAGATCGAGGCGTCGAAACACGACCTGGCCTACGTGGCGCTCGACGGCGACATCGGCTGCATGGTCAACGGCGCCGGACTGGCCATGGCGACGATGGACATCATCAAGCTCTACGGCGCCGAGCCGGCCAACTTCCTCGACGTGGGCGGTGGCGCTTCGGTGGAAAAGGTGACGGCGGCCTTCAAGATCATCACCGCCGACCCCAACGTCAAAGGCATTCTGGTGAACATCTTCGGCGGCATCATGCGCTGCGACGTGATCGCCGAAGGGGTGCTGACCGCGGTGAAGGATGTCGGCCTGAAAGTGCCGCTGGT
Source organism: Rhizobiaceae bacterium (assembly GCA_028281105.1). Taxonomy (GTDB): domain Bacteria; phylum Pseudomonadota; class Alphaproteobacteria; order Rhizobiales; family Rhizobiaceae; genus JANQKQ01. The sequence continues at coordinate 19,027 of JANQKQ010000042.1, read as the reverse complement.
GGTGCGCCTGGAAGGCACCAAGGTGGCCGAGGGCAAGGCGCTGATCGATGGTTCCGATCTCGACGTGATCTCTGCCGACGACCTGGACGACGCGGCGCAGAAGATCGTGAAAGCGGTCAAAGGATAGGCGCATGCTTTCCGTCATCACCTTCATGGCAGTCGCACTGGCCATTCCGCCATCGGTTCTTCCGTGGCTGAATACCAAGACGCCGGGAGGGGTTTGGTGGAGATACGGCGCCGGTATTTTGGTGTCGCTTGTTGGAACGGCTTTGTATCTGCTGCCCTTTGACGGCGTTGGAAGGTCATATCTGGTGCTTTTTCTGATGATCGCGGCACCCTTTTCCCTGATCGCGAGTTTCATCAGCGCCTGGATATGCGCTGGCAAAGTCGAAGCTCGTGCGGCGAAGGGATAGCCGCGATGGCGCCGAGGAAAATCAACCTGCTCGAAGCGGCCGACCGGCAGATCAAGGCCGTGTTTCAGCCCCATGTGGCGGGTGATATCAACGATTCCCAAGTCAAGGTGGCCAAGTTCGGCGAGATGTTCGACTGGCATGCCCACGAGCACGAAGACGAGGCGTTCTTCGTACTGCGCGGACGCATCGCCATCGATTTCCGCGACGGTGCGGTTGAGCTGGGAGAAGGCGACTTCCTCGTAGTACCGCGCGGCATCGAACACCGTCCGCGCTCGCTCACTCAAGAACCCGTCGTGGCGATGTTCGAGCCGGCGACGACGCTCAATACGGGCAATGTGGAAAGCGAGTTTACGGTCCCGGAGTTGGAGAGGTTATCCTAGGAGATTAGATGTCCATCCTCGTCGACAAGAACACCAAGGTCCTCGTCCAGGGACTGACCGGCAAGACCGGCACCTTCCACACCGAACAGGCGCTCGCCTATCACGGAACGCAGATGGTGGGCGGTATCCACCCGAAGAAGGGCGGCGCCACCTGGACCGCCGGCACCGGCGATGCCCAGGGCACCGAGCTGCCGATCTTCGCCTCTGTGGCCGAGGGCAAGACCGCGACCGACGCCAATGCCTCGGTGGTCTATGTGCCGCCGGCGGGCGCGGCGGCCGCGATCATCGAGGCGATCGAGGCGGAAATTCCGCTCATCATCGCCATCACCGAGGGCATTCCCGTGCTCGACATGGTGAACGTCAAGGCGCGGCTCGAGAAGTCCAGTTCGCGGCTCATCGGGCCGAACTGCCCCGGCGTGCTCACCCCGGGCGAATGCAAGATCGGCATCATGCCTGGCTCGATTTTCAAGAAGGGTTCCGTCGGCGTGGTTTCGCGCTCGGGCACGCTGACCTACGAGGCGGTCTATCAGACGACCGTCGAAGGGCTGGGCCAGACCACGGCGGTCGGCATCGGCGGCGATCCCGTAAAGGGCACCGAGTTCATTGACGTATTGGAAATGTTCCTGGCCGATGATCAGACCAAATCGATCATCATGATCGGCGAGATCGGCGGCTCGGCGGAGGAGGATGCCGCGCAGTTTCTCGCCGACGAGGCGAAGAAGGGACGCTCCAAGCCGGTGGCCGGCTTCATCGCCGGACGCACCGCACCGCCGGGACGCACCATGGGGCACGCCGGCGCGGTGATCTCCGGCGGCAAGGGCGGCGCGGAAGACAAGATCGAAGCGATGCAGTCCGCAGGCATCGCGGTCTCGCCGTCACCGGCGAAATTGGGAGTGACACTGGCCGCGCACCTGGCAGGCTAGCCGAGCGCCGGCAAACGCGCATCAAACGGTCCAGGGGCTCGGGACCGGGACCGGAATTGGAGAACCTCAACAGGCCCGCGTGGGCCGAACGGGAGGCCTCGAATGGCACAGCAACCGAACCCATCTCAAGCGTCGTTCTTGAGCGGCGCCAATGCCGCCTACCTGGAATCGCTGTACGCGGATTATCAGCGCGACCCGTCTTCGCTCGATGCGGGGTGGGCGGAGTATTTCTCCGGTCTGGGCGACGCCGCCGACGCGGTTCAAAAGAGCGCCACGGGCGCGTCATGGCGCCGGCCCAACTGGCCTATTCCCGCCAACGGCGAATTGGTCTCCGCGCTCGACGGCGACTGGGCGGCGCTCGAACGCGAAATGGGCGACAAGATCAAAGCGCGCGCCCAGGCCGCCAGCGCGGAAATACCCGCTGAATCGGTACAGCGCGCCACCCGCGATTCGGTAAGCGCGGTGATGATGATCCGCGCCTACCGCATGCGCGGCCATCTGCACGCCGACTTAGATCCGCTGAAGATCGCCGGCCAGCGCGAGTCCCATAACGAGTTGCACCCGGCCACTTACGGTTTTTCCGAGGCCGACTACGACCGCAAGATTTTCATCGACTACATGCTGGGCCTGGAGTTCGCCACCATCCCGGAGATGCTGGCGATCCTGGAGCGCACCTATTGCTCGACCATCGGCGTCGAGTTCATGCACATCTCCGATCCGCGCGAGAAGGCCTGGATCCAGGAACGCATCGAGGGCCCGGACAAGGGCGTCGCGTTTACCGAAACCGGCAAGAAGGCGATCCTGCGCAAGCTGGTCGAGGCGGAGGGCTTCGAGCAGTTCATCGATGTCAAATACAAGGGCACCAAGCGCTTCGGCATCGACGGCGGCGAATCGCTCATCCCCGCCCTGGAGCAGATCATTAAGCGCGGCGGCCAGTTGGGCCTTAAGGAGATCGTGCTGGGCATGGCCCATCGCGGCCGGCTCAACGTGCTGGCCAACGTGATGGGCAAGCCGCACCACGCGATCTTCCACGAGTTCAAGGGCGGCTCTTTCGCCCCCGACGATGTGGAAGGCTCAGGCGACGTCAAATACCATCTGGGCACGTCGTCCGACCGCGAGTTCGACGGCAACAATGTGCACCTTTCGCTCACCGCCAACCCGTCGCACCTGGAGGTGGTCAATCCGGTCGTGCTGGGCAAGGCGCGCGCCAAGCAGGACTCGGGCGAGGCCAAGAACGAGCGCGGCTCGCGCCCGCGCGACACCGTGCTGCCGCTGCTGCTGCACGGCGACGCGGCCTTCGCCGGCCAGGGCGTGGTCGCCGAGTGCTTCGGGCTTTCCGGCCTGAAAGGGCACCGCACCGGCGGCTCGATCCACTTCATCATCAACAACCAGATCGGCTTCACCACCAATCCGCGGTTCTCGCGGTCCTCGCCCTACCCTTCCGATGTGGCGAAGATGATCGAGGCGCCGATCCTGCACGTCAACGGCGACGACCCGGAAGCGGTGGTCTATGCCTCGAAGGTGGCGATCGAGTTCCGGCAGAAGTTCCATAAGCCGGTGGTCATCGACATGTTCTGCTACCGCCGCTTCGGCCACAACGAAGGCGACGAGCCGGCGTTCACCCAGCCGATCATGTACAAGAAGATCCGCTCCCACCCCACGACGCGGCAGATCTATACCGACAAGCTGGTTACCGAAGGCCTGGTCACCAAAGCCGAAAGCGATCAGATGGTGGCCGACTGGCGCAGCTATCTGGAGAGCGAATACGATACCGGCCAGAGCTTCAAGCCCAACAAGGCGGACTGGCTGGACGGGGCGTGGAGCGGCCTGAAGGTCGCCGATTCCGCCGACGAGCCGCGCCGCGGCAAGACCGGCCTGCCGGTCAAGGCGCTCAAGGAACTGGGCGCCAAGATCGCCCACGTGCCCACCGACTTCAACGCCCACCGCACCATCAAGCGGCTGATGGACAACCGGGCCAAGATGATCTCCTCCGGCAAGGGCATCGACTGGGCCATGGCCGAGGCGATGGCGTTCGGCTCGCTCATTCTGGACGGCCACCAGGTCAGGCTTTCCGGCCAGGACTGCGAGCGCGGCACCTTCTCCCAGCGCCACTCGGTGCTGTACGATCAGGACACGGAAGCGCGCTACATCCCGCTCAACAATCTGAACCCCGATCAGGCCGAATATGACGTGATCAACTCGATGCTGTCCGAAGAGGCCGTGCTCGGCTACGAATACGGCTATTCGCTGGCCGCGCCGTCCTCGATGGTGATCTGGGAGGCGCAGTTCGGCGATTTCGTCAACGGCGCGCAGGTGCTGATCGACCAGTTCATCTCATCGGGCGAGCGCAAGTGGTTGCGCATGACCGGACTGGTGATGCTGTTGCCGCATGGCTATGAGGGCCAGGGGCCGGAACATTCCTCGGCGCGACTGGAACGCTTCCTGCAACTGTGCGCCGAGGACAACATGCAGGTGGCCAACTGCACCACGCCGGCCAACTATTTCCACATCCTGCGCCGGCAAATGACCCGCGAGTTCCGCAAGCCGCTCATCATCATGACGCCCAAATCGCTGTTGCGGCACAAGCGGGCGGTCTCGCAGTTGAACGAATTCTCCCAGGAAACCTCGTTCCACCGGCTGCTGTGGGACGACGCAGAAGTGTTGAAGGGCGAGCCGGTCAAGCTGGCGCGCGACAACAAGATACGCCGCGTGGTGCTGTGCACCGGCAAGGTCTATTTCGACCTCTACGAAGAGCGCGAGAAGCGCGGCATCGACGACGTCTATCTGCTGCGCGTCGAGCAGCTTTATCCCGTCCCGGTCAAGGCGCTGATCACCGAACTGTCGAGGTTCAAGAACGCCGAATGGGTCTGGTGCCAGGAGGAGCCCAAGAACATGGGCACCTGGGGCTTCATCGAGCCCTATCTGGAATGGGTGTTCGCCCACATCAAAGCCAAGCACCCCCGCGCACGCTATGCCGGCCGGCCGGCCGCCGCCTCGCCGGCGACGGGACTGATGTCGACCCATCTCAAACAGCTCGAAGCGTTCCTGGAGGACGCGTTGGGCGAGTAGAGCGGGGTCAAGCAAATGACGATCACTCAAGTGGGCATCGTTTCGATCCCGGTGAACGATCAGGACCGGGCAAAGACCTTCTATGCCGACATCCTCGATTTCGAAGTGGTGCGCGACAACCCGATGGGCCCGCACACGCGCTGGATTCAACTGCGCCCGCCGGGCGCGGCGACGTCGATCGTATTGACCACTTGGTTAGACGCCATGCCGGCCGGCTCGGCGACCCATCTGTTGGAAACCGACGATGTGGACGCCGATCGAGCGGCTCTGGCCGCCAAAGGCGCCGAAATCGGCGAAGTGAAGGAAGAACCGTGGGGCCGTTATGCGATTTTGAAAGATCCCGACGGCAACAACTGGGTTTTTCAGACCAACAGCGAAACCGTTTCCGATTAGCAGTTCTCCGAACTGGAGGGTAGGCAAATGACCACCGAAATCCGCGTCCCGACTTTAGGCGAGTCCGTTACCGAGGCGACGATCGCCAAGTGGTTCAAGCAGGCCGGCGAGTCAGTCGCCGCCGACGAGCCGGTCGTCGAACTAGAAACCGACAAGGTTTCGCTGGAAGTGCCCGCGCCCGCCGCCGGGGTTCTCCTCGAAGCGACGATCAAGGAGGGCGAGACCGTCGAGGTCGGCGCTCTTCTCGGCACTATCGGCGAAGGCGACGGCAAGGCCGCCGCACCGGCTAAGGCAGCCGCACCCGCGAAAGCCGAGCCTGCCGCCGCCAAGCCGGACGGCTCGGGCAAGCTCGTCGACGTAGTGGTTCCCGCCGCCGGCGAGTCGGTCACCGAGGCCCAGGTAGGCCAGTGGTACAAGCACGCTGGCGACGCGGTCGCTATCGACGAGCCGATCCTGGAACTGGAAACCGACAAGGCGGCCCAGGACGTGATGGCCCCGGTGGGCGGCGTGTTGAAGGAAGCCCTGTTCGAAACCGGAGCTACCGTCGAGATCGGCAACGTGCTCGCCCGCATCGAGGAAGGCGCTGCGTCAGCGCCCTCGCCTGCTCCCGCTCAAACCGCGACCGCTGCAACGGCTTCATCGGCCATGCCCCCCTCCCCCGCTGCGCGCAAGGCGATGGACGAAGCCGGCCTTGCCGAAGGCTCGGTGGCCGGTTCGGGCAAGCGCGGTCAGGTGCTCAAGCACGATGTGCAGCAGGCGGTTGCCGGCGGACAGACCGCCCGCGCCGAAGCGCCGGGCCCGCCCGTGTCGGACCAGGCCCGCGAAGAGCGCGTGCCGATGACCCGGCTGCGCCAGACCATCGCGCGGCGGCTGAAAGAGGCGCAGAACACCGCCGCCATGCTGACCACCTTTAACGAGGTGGACATGGGCGCGGTGATGGACATGCGCACCCGCTACAAGGAGCTGTTCGAGAAGAAGCATGGGGTGAAGCTGGGCTTCATGGGCTTCTTCGCCATGGCCGTATGCCAGGCGTTGAAAGAGATCCCGGCGATCAACGCGGAGATCGACGGCACCGACATCGTCTACAAGAACTTCTGCCATATCGGCGTGGCGGTGGGCACCGACAAGGGGCTGGTGGTTCCGGTGGTGCGCAACGCCGATGCCATGTCGATCGCCGAGATCGAAAAGACCATCGGCGAGCTTGGTCGCAAGGCCCGCGACGGCGCCCTTTCCATGGCCGACATGACCGGCGGCACGTTCACCCTCTCCAACGGCGGCGTCTACGGCTCGCTGATGTCGACCCCGATCCTCAACGCACCCCAGTCCGGCATCCTGGGCATGCACAAGATCCAAGAGCGGCCGATGGCGGTGAACGGGGAACTGGTCATCCGGCCGATGATGTATCTGGCATTGTCGTATGATCACCGCATCGTCGACGGCAAGGAGGCGGTGACCTTCTTGGTAAGAGTCAAGGAATGCCTTGAGGACCCCGAGCGCATGGTGCTCGATCTGTAATCGGCTATAGTCCTGCCAACAACGATACCGGCTAAAGGGATTTGAGCATGTCCGTCGAACTGACCATGCTGTTGTGGACCGTCGCTCTGTTCTTCGTGCAGTTGGCCGCGCAAATCGTCGCCGACTGGATGGAGCACGGCACCGCGTATCTGCTCGGCTCGCGCGACGACTATTCGACGCCCACCGGCATCGGCGGGCGCATCGAGCGAGCCTACTACAATCTGCTGGAATCGCTGGCACCGTTCGCCGCGCTGGTGATCGTCGCAACGTTCACCGGACAGGTCAACGAATGGACCGCGCTGGGCGCGCAGATCTACTTCTGGGGCCGGGTCGCTTATTTCCCGCTTTATGTCCTGGCAATCCCGTTCCTGCGCACGCTGGTTTGGCTTGCCTCGATGGCGGGGCTGGCAATGATCCTGTGGCAATTGCTGATCTGATCTTTTGGGAGATCCTCGATGGCGGACACCTATGATGTGGTGGTGATCGGCACCGGCCCGGGCGGCTATGTGTGCGCGATCAAGGCGGCGCAACTGGGACTGAAGACCGCGGTCGTCGAGAAGCGCGCGACGTTCGGCGGCACCTGCCTCAACATCGGCTGCATCCCGTCGAAGGCGTTGCTGCATGCCTCGGAAATGTTCCACGAGGCCGAGCACGGGCTGGCGGCGCTGGGAGTAAAGACCTCGGCGCCCAAACTCGATCTCAAAGCGATGATGGCGCACAAGGACGCCGTCGTGAAGGCGAACGTGGACGGCGTTGCCTTCCTGATGAAGAAGAACAAGATCGACACCTATCAGGGCACCGGCTCGATTCCCGGCCGCGGTCGGGTGATCGTCACCGGCGACGACGGCAACACGCAGGAACTCGCGACCAAGGCCATCGTCATCGCCACCGGCTCGGATTCGGCCGGCATCCCGGGCGTCGAGTTCGAGTTCGACGAGAAGGTGATCGTCTCTTCGACCGGCGCGCTGGAGCCAACCAAGGTGCCCAAGCGGCTGGTGGTGGTAGGCGGCGGGGTGATCGGCCTGGAACTGGGCTCGGTGTGGTCGCGGCTGGGCGCACAGGTCACCGTAGTCGAATATCTCGACCACATTCTGGGCCCCATGGACGCCGAGGTCTCGAAACAGTTCCTGCGCATCCTGAAGAAGCAGGGCATGACGTTCCACCTGTCCTCGAAAGTCACCGCGATCGAAAAGTCCGCACGGGCGGCCAAGGTCACGTTCGAGCCGGCCGCAGGCGGCGACGCCGCCGAACTGACCGCGGACATGGTGCTGGTTTCCACCGGACGCCGACCCTACACCGAAGGGCTGGGACTTGAAGCGGCGGGCATCGAAACCGACGGCGGGCGGGTGAAGATCGACGACCATTGGCGCACCAGCCTTGCCGGCGTCTACGCCATCGGCGACGTGGTGGCCGGGCCGATGCTGGCGCATAAGGCCGAGGACGAGGGTGTCGCCGTCGCGGAACTGCTGGCCGGCCAGGCCGGCCACGTCAACTATGACGTCATCCCTTCGGTGGTCTACACCCAGCCGGAAATCGCCTCGGTCGGCCGCACGGAAGAGGAGCTAAAGGCCGAGGGCGTCGAATATGTCTCGGGCAAGTTTCCGTTCACCGCCAACGGCCGCGCCCGCGCCATGAACAAGTCCGACGGCTTCGTGAAGTTCTTAGCCGACAAGGCCACCGACCGGGTGCTCGGCGTGCACATCGTCGGCTTCGGCGCCGGCGAGATGATCCACGAAGCGGCGGTGCTGATGGAGTTCGGCGGTTCGTCGGAAGACCTGGGCCGCACCTGCCACGCTCACCCGACGATGTCGGAAGCGGTGCGCGAAGCGGCGCTGGCCACCTTCGCCAAGCCCATTCACATGTGATCCGCGCCGCTTTGCGGCCTACCAACGCAAACGGCCCCGCGCCGGGATCGCTCCCGGCACCGGGGCCGTGTTGCATTCAGGCTGTTGGCGAGCTGCGCTTAGCGCGGCCGAGCGTCAGCCTCCGCGTACCGCTTGACGAAATCCGGCCCGTTGGCCAGCTTCGACGGGTCGAACGTGCTCATCGCTTCCTCGGTCTTATGCGTCGAGGCGGCCATGGTCATGGTCGACTTGTGATAAGCCATGCCGAACGCGCAGCCGCCGCCGGCAAAACCGGACCCGGCCCACGCTACCGATGACGACAAAGCCGCCAGCATCGAAGCGGCGATGGTGGCGGAAAGTGCAGTTTTCATGTTCGCATTTCCTTCATCAGGTGCGCGCAGATACGCGCACAGACCCGATCAGGAATAGCACGAGCCCGAATCCGCAGGCAAACGGCGGCGTCAGTGCGTTAGTTCAACTTTCCGTTAGATTGTGGATGGGTTTCCACCGGTTCGACGGCGAAACCCTGCTCGCGCAGCAGTGCGACCACACCATCGGAACCGGGCAGATGCAGTGCGCCGACGGCCATGAAGACCCCGCCGTCCGCCAGATACCCTTGCGCACGCTTCGCCATCACCCGATTGCGGTCATGCACCAGGCGCTTGCGGAAATCGACGGCTTCGTCACCGGCCGAAAACCGCCGCGAAACATGCCGCATCAGCGGGTCGATCATAGCGATGTCACCGGCGATGTAGAGACCTTTGATCGTGGCCATAACGTCGTCGGTGCGCGGGCCGAGCCTCAAGGTCTCTTCGAGCGCCGCCACGTGAAACCGCTCCGGCAGCAAGGCGGCGGCGCGGAACTGCTCCTCGCTGGTTTCCAGGCCGATCAGTCGTTTGCCGTCATCTGCCGCTTTTGCCGCGATCACCGCATCGAGCACCGGCTCGCCGGCCTGCTTGCGCGCCAATTCGCACACGGGAACCGCCAGCGCGGTGGCCAGCAGCCAGGGACGCATGCGCACGGCGAGCGCCGAGGGAATGCCGCGCTGCTCGGCCGCCTCACCCAATGCCGGCAGCAGATCATCGCCAAGCCGGGTCTCCACGGTGGACCCGTCCAGATAGAAACTGAGTTCCTTGAACCGAACCAGCGCGGCGACCGCGCCGGCTCGATCGGTGGCTTCGACGTTCTCGATCAGCACCGTTTGCGATTGGTCGAGCGCGGCAGCCGCCGGCTCAGGCAGGGTGGCGATCATCGGATCGGCCATATGCATGGTGCCGAACAACCAGGAATCGGCGATGCCGGCGCGCGATATCCGCCACAGAATGCTGTCGGCATTGACCGCATCCGCCGCCTCGCTGCGCAGCCGCTGCAAGACCGCCGAATCGTTGCTGGCCAACTCCGCGACGATGTCTCTGCCGTCGCAGACCTCCGGCGAATGCTCGCTCGCCGCGGAGGCAACCTTCATCAGCGACGCAATGAAGACCAGAACCAGCAACAGTTTGATCGTGGCGTAGCCGATCAGCGCGGGCCTGCCCGCAGCCAAGCCGGAGTTGTGTTTTGCCTGATTGATCAACATGTCCGCGAATCCTCTGCCCGCCTTCTAACCGGGCCGATTATCGCCGAACGGTGCTGGAGGAACGGTTAAGCCGCCTGGTTAACGCCCGATCACCAATTTGCCTGCAAATTTAGCCATTCGCGCGCGGATGCGCCGCTTCGTAGGTGCGCAGCAGACTGTCTGTGTCGACCGCAGTGTAGATCTGCGTGGTCGACAGGCTGGCATGGCCGAGCAGTTCCTGGATCGTGCGCAAATCCCCACCATTCGCCAACAGGTGGGTGGCGAAGGAATGGCGCAACGCATGCGGTGTCGCGGTATCGGGCAGACCCAGCGCCCAGCGCAGGATCCGCATCGCTTTCTGCAGGATGGCAGGTTGCAATGGCCCGCCCTTCGCGCCGCGAAACATCGGCTGGTCGGTGGCCAGGGGCCAGGGGCACATCTCGACATAGGCGCGCACCGCGTCGACCACCGCCGGCAGCACCGGCACCAGCCGGGTCTTGCCGCCCTTGCCGGTCACGCGCAGGGTATCCGCCCCGCCCTCGTTGAACTGCGCCGGCGTCAGCGCCAGCGCCTCGCCAATGCGCAGGCCGCAGCCATACATCAACGCCATCGCCGCCGCGTCGCGCGCGGCGATCCAGGGCTCCTCGCTCATCTGCTCGTGCACATCGGTCAGTCGGGACGCCTGGACCACGCTGACCGGCTTGGGCAGGGTCTTGGGTTGCCTGGGCGCGCGAACCGCGGCAAGGCCGGCGGAACTGGCAAGGCCGCGACGCTCGAGAAAGCGCACGAAGCTGCGAATGCCCGAGAGCCCTCGCCCGAGCGAGCGAGCGCCGGCGCCGCCATTGCGCCGCGCGGCCAGAAAGCCGCGCATGTCGAGCGGGCGCAGCCGCGCTAGATGGTCGGGCGTGGGCGGTTCGCCCAGATATCCCGTCAGGTGATGCAGAAACTGGCGCAGATCGCGCTCATAGGCCTCGATCGTATTGGCCGAAGCGCGCTTTTCGTCGGCGAGCCAGGTCAGCCATTCGCCGCGCAGGCGGTGCAGTTCTTCGGAACCGGTTACCAGAAATTCGTCGGATTTCGTCATCGCTTGGCCACGGTACGGCCAAGACCTTATCAACCGGTTAGGTTGCGCTGGGCTGGATTGGCTTGGCGGCTACGAAATCTTTTGACCGGTCTTCTCCCAGTCGGCGAGGAACGCGGCCAGACCCTTGTCCGTGAGCGGATGGGACGCGAGCGCCCGCAACACCCCCGGCGGAACCGTCGCCACGTCGGCGCCGATCAGCGCGGCCTGCTTGACGTGGCCCACCGAGCGGATCGACGCGGCGAGGATCTCCGTCTTGAACTGATAGGTGTCGTAGATCGTGCGGATTTCCTCGATCAGCTCCATGCCGTCGATGGCCATGTCGTCGAGCCGGCCGATAAACGGCGAGATGAAGGTGGCGCCGGCCTTGGCCGCCAGCAGTGCCTGGTTGGCGGAAAAGCACAAGGTCACGTTGACCGGCACGTCCTTGGCCGACAGCGCCTTGCAGGCCTTCAATCCGTCGAGCGTCAGCGGCAGCTTGACGCAGATGTTCTCGGCGATTTTGCGCAGCACCGCGGCCTCGGCCATCATGCCGTCATAGTCGGTCGCGGTGACCTCGGCGGAAACCGGGCCGTCGACCAGGTCGCAGATTTCCTTGGTGACCTCGGTGATGTCGCGGCCGGATTTGAGGATCAGCGACGGATTGGTCGTGACGCCGTCCACAAGACCGAGTTCGTTGAGCTCGCGGATTTCGTCAACCTGCGCGGTGTCCACAAAGAACTTCATGAAACGATCACTCCGGAATCTGGTCTGGACGGTAGGATGGGACGGCCGCCGCCGGCCGTCCGGCCACATGGCGGCCGGGATTCGGCGGCCACCTTTATAGCAAATGGCCCGGCAGGTCATTACTGTATTGCCATGGAATCGGCCGGCGGCGAGATGAAGGATGGGGCGGGTGGCGAAACCGTCTCGGTTTTGCTGCCCATCCCCACCGATCGGCCATATACCTACCGCGTTGGCGACCAGCCGCTTGGACCCGGCGACATCGTTCGCGTGCCGCTGGGGTCGCGACAGGTGGCAGGCGTGGTGGTGGGCCCGGCGACGGACAAGGTCCCGCCGGAGCGGCTGCGTGGCGTCGAGGAACGATTCGACTGCCCGCCCCTGGCGCCCGAACTGCTCGAGTTCATCGCCGCCGTGGCGCGCTATACCTTAAGCCCGCCGGGCATGGTGATGCGCATGGTGCTGCGTTCGCCAGTGGCGTTGGACCCGCCCGCGCCGGGGGAAGGATACCGGTTCACCGACATTCTGCCCGAGCGCATGACGCCGGCACGCCAGCGCGTACTCGAGCACGCGCCGGCCGGCCTGGTATGGACCCGGCCGGGGCTCGCCCACGCCGCTGGGGTAAGCAGCTCGGTCGTGGGCGGATTGATCGCCGCGGGCACTCTGGAGCCCGCGCCGATCCCGCCGCCGCTGGCCGCCGATCCCCCCAATCCCGATCAGGCCCATCCCGAGCTTTCGAAGGATCAGCAGGCGGCCGCGCGGCAGGTTCTGGGCAGGATCTCGACGGGCGGCTACAGCACCTGCCTGATCGAGGGCGTCACCGGTTCCGGCAAAACCGAAGTCTATTTCGAGGCGGTGGCCGCGGCGCTGCGCGAAGGCCGTCAGGTGCTGATCCTGCTGCCGGAGATCGCGCTCACCAAGACGTTTCTCGATCGCTTCGAGGTCCGCTTCGGCGCCCGGCCGGCTGAATGGCATTCCGATGTCGCACCGGCGACGCGCGACAAGGTCTGGCGCCAGGTGGCGACCGGCCAGGTGCGCGTGGTGGCAGGCGCGCGTTCCGCCCTGTTCCTGCCGTTCGCCGAGCTGGGGCTGATCGTCGTCGATGAAGAGCACGACAGCGCCTACAAGCAGGAAGAGCGGGTGATCTACAACGCCCGCGACATGGCGGTGCTGCGCGGAGCGATCGCCGATATCCCGGTGCTTTTGTCGTCCGCCACCCCGTCGATCGAGACCCGCGTCAACGCCGACCAGGGCCGCTACGACCATGTCCGCCTCGACAGGCGGTTCGGAAATTCGCAACTACCGCAGATCCACCCCATCGACATGCGAAAGAATCCGCCCGAACGAGGCCGGTTCCTGTCCCCGGTGCTGATCGATGCCATCGGCGGGGCGATCGGGCGCGGCGAGCAGGCGCTGGTGTTCCTCAACCGGCGCGGCTATGCGCCGCTGACGCTTTGCCGGGTGTGCGGCCACCGCTTCGAATGCCCCAACTGTTCGGCCTGGCTGGTCGAGCACCGGTTCCGCCGGCAGCTGGCGTGCCACCATTGCGGTCATGCCCAACCGACGCCCGAGGCCTGTCCGAACTGCGGCGCGCTCGACCATCTGGTGGCCTGTGGCCCTGGAGTCGAGCGGCTGGCCGAAGAGACCCTGGAACGGTTTCCCGACACGCGGATCATGATGTTATCTTCGGACCTGGCCGGCGGGGTTCGCAGGCTGCGGCTGGAACTGGCCGCGATCGCGGCGGGCGAGGTCGACATCGTCATCGGCACCCAGATCGTGGCCAAGGGCCACAACTTTCCCATGATGACCTGCGTCGGCGTGGTCGATGCCGATCTGGGGCTCGCCAACGGCGACCCGCGCGCGGCCGAGCGTACCTTCCAGCTGCTGACCCAGGTGACCGGCCGGGCCGGTCGCGGCGGCCGGCAGAGCGAGGCCTACCTGCAAAGCTACCAGCCCGATCACCCGGTGATCGAAGCGATCGCCTCGGGCGACGGCGAAGCCTTCTACGAGCGCGAGATCGCCGCGCGGCAGGCGGCCGGCCTGCCGCCGTTTACCAGGCTTGCCGGCATCATCGTCTCGGCGAACGCGCGTGCACCGGCCGAAGACCACGCCCGCGCCATTCGCCGGGCTTCCCCTGCCGGCGGGCCGGTGCTGGTTCTGGGGCCGGCGGAAGCGCCGTTGGCGGTGATCCGCAATCGCTACCGGTTCCGCCTGCTCATGCGCGCACCACGCAACGTCGATCTGCAGGCTTACATCGCGGACGTTCTGTCGAAGGCCCCTAGACCCACCGGCAGCGTCCGTGTTCAGGTGGACATCGACCCGCAAAGCTTCTTGTGAGGACGAGGCATTCCATGAGCCTCCATCTGCCGCAAACCTTCTCCGAGTGGCTGCCATTGCTGGTGCCGCTCCTGACCGTTCTCATCGGCCTGGCCTGCCTGTTGACGCCGGGCTTGTGGATGCGGCTGTGCGGCCTACAACCCGGTTCCGAAACGGGCCGGGGCGTCGGCGAAATCCGCTCGCGCTTCGCCGGTCCGTTCCTAGGGGCCGGCTCGGCCGCACTGGCATTCCAGCAACCGATCCTGATCGAACTTCTGGGCGTTGCCTGGGCGCTTGCGGCCGCCGGCAGAGCCGTCAATATTGCCCTCGGGCTCGATCGCTCGCCGACCAACATGGCTCGCGCGCTGCTGGCGGGCCTGTTCGCGGCTTTATGCCTTTCGGGCGGGTTCACAACTGCGCTGGCCGTACCATCGCTGCCCGTCAACAACGGGCAGTGGCAGTTGACGGCAGCGGCGGCGGCCACCCTGGCCCTGGGCGTCACCTGCTGGATCAGGCCCGCCCGTGTGCTGGCGTCGATGGAACTGACCGAACGCGGGCCCGGCTCCGGGGCGGAAGCCGAACCGCGCGCCGAACTCGCCGGTTTTCTCGTCGCAATCGGCGGTTTCGCGCTGTTAGCGGCCAACCCGTTCGCCCTCGTCGCCGCCGCCGGCTGCTGGATGATGACGGCCCTGGGCCGGATTCTGTCGATGGCGAACGACGGCAACCTCGGTTGGCGGGACTGGGGCATGCTGGCGGTTGAAGCGGCGCTGGCGGCCATTTTCACCCTGTCGGTTTTCGGCGTCATCTAACCGAAACCCACACCACGCTGGCGGGTGGATATCGTCCGTCGCAAGCACGCCAGATTTCGTATTGCTGCGGTGCGACAATCAGGGCCGATTCATGTGGGCACGCTCGGTTGCCGTGGCCCGGTTGCTGTGCTAGGCAAGCGCGAATTTCCGGCGGGTTCCGGGGAACGATGCGCGGGCTGGAAAAGCTCCAAACACGGAATTGAAAGCGACGAGACGCCATGACTTGCGGGTAGCAAGGTGCAGGCGCATGGTGCATATTGTTCGCCGCGAAATGACGATCACAGACAGCGAAAAAGACCGGAAGTGACCCAATCGACCTCCCTCGTGTCCAGTGTCGCCGAGCGCTATGCCAGCGCGCTGTTCGACCTGGCGCAGACCGACAAGCAGTTGAACGCGTTGGAGAAGGACCTGGAGCGGTTCGACGCGCTGCTGCAGGGCTCGGACGATCTGGCCCGGCTGGTGCACTCGCCGGTTTTCTCAGCCGATGAACAGGTTCGCGCCGTTGGCGCGGTTCTCGACAAGGCCGGCATCGGCGGCCTGGTCGGCAATTTCGTACGCCTGGTGGCGCGCAACCGGCGTGCCTTCGCTCTGCCGCGCATGTTGGCGGCCTTCCGCCAGTTGCTGGCCGCCCACCGCGGCGAGGCGGTGGCCGAGGTGACCATCGCCAGGGCCCTGTCGGCGGCGCACACCAAGCAGCTCAAGACGGCGCTCAAGGGCGTCGTCGGCAAGGATGTGGCGATCAACACCACGGTCGATCCATCGATCCTGGGCGGCCTGATCGTCCAGGTCGGCTCGCGCCAGATCGACACGTCGCTCAAAACCAAACTTTCTTCCCTTAAGCTCGCGCTCAAAGAGGTTGGCTGATGGATATCCGCGCTGCGGAAGTCTCCGCAATACTGAAAGACCAGATCAAGAATTTCGGCAAGGAAGCGCAGGTTTCCGAAGTCGGCCAGGTGCTGTCCGTCGGCGACGGCATCGCCCGCATCTACGGTCTGGACAATGTGCAGGCCGGTGAACTGGTCGAATTCCCCGGCGGCATCGCCGGCATGGCGCTCAACCTTGAAACCGACAATGTGGGCGCGGTGATCTTCGGCGACGACCGCGACATCAAGGAAGGCGACACGGTCAAGCGTACCGGCGCCATCGTCGACGTGCCTGTGGGCACCGAACTTCTGGGCCGCGTCGTCGACGCGCTGGGCAACCCGATCGACGGCAAGGGCCCGATCAAGACCAAGCAGCGTTCCCGCGTGGACGTCAAGGCGCCGGGCATCATCCCGCGCCGCTCGGTGCACGAGCCGATGTCTACGGGACTGAAAGCCATCGATGCGCTGATCCCGATCGGTCGCGGCCAGCGTGAACTGGTGATCGGCGACCGCCAGACCGGCAAGACCGCCATCCTGCTCGACACCTTCCTCAACCAGAAGCCGATCCACGACTCCGGCAAGGAAAGCGACAAGCTCTACTGCATCTACGTGGCCGTCGGCCAGAAGCGCTCCACCGTGGCGCAGCTCGTCAAGATTCTCGAAGAGCGCGGTGCGCTCGGCTACTCGGTGATCATCGCCGCGACCGCCTCCGACCCGGCGCCGATGCAGTTCCTGGCGCCATTCGCCGGCTGCGCCATCGGCGAATATTTCCGCGACAACGGCATGCACGCGCTGATCGGCTATGACGATCTGTCGAAACAGGCGGTCGCCTATCGCCAGATGTCGCTGCTGCTGCGCCGCCCGCCGGGCCGCGAAGCCTATCCCGGCGACGTGTTCTACCTGCATTCGCGCCTGCTGGAACGCGCCGCGAAGATGAACGAGGACAATGGCGCGGGCTCGCTCACCGCCCTGCCGATCATCGAGACCCAGGCCAACGACGTTTCCGCCTACATTCCGACCAACGTGATCTCGATCACCGACGGCCAGATCTTCCTGGAGACGGATTTGTTCTTCCAGGGCATCCGCCCGGCGGTGAACGTCGGCCTGTCGGTGTCGCGGGTGGGCTCGTCCGCCCAGATCAAGGCGATGAAACAGGTCGCCGGCTCGATCAAGGGCGAACTGGCCCAGTATCGCGAGATGGCCGCGTTCGCCCAGTTCGGCTCGGACCTGGATGCGGCCACCCAGCGCCTGCTCAACCGCGGCGCGAGGCTCACCGAGCTGCTCAAGCAGTCGCAGTTCTCGCCGCTGAAGACCGAAGAACAGGTCGCGGTGATCTTCGCCGGCGTCAACGGCTATCTGGACGGGCTGGAACTGACCCAGGTGGGCGCCTTCGAACAGGGTCTGCTCGCCTCGCTACGCGCCGATCACGCCGATCTGCTCGCCACCATTCGCGATGAGGGCGAGATCAGCGATGACACCAAGGACAAGCTCACCGCGGCGATCGACGCCTTCGCCAAGAGCTTCGCCTAAGGCCCGAAGGACCGGACCAGGACATGCCGAGCCTTAAGGATCTCAGGAACCGCATCGCCACGGTCAAGGCGACACAGAAGATCACCAAGGCCATGCAGATGGTGGCCGCGGCGAAGCTGCGGCGCGCCCAGCAGGCGGCCGAGGCTGCGCGGCCCTATTCCGAACGCATGGCTGCGGTGCTCGCCAACATCTCTGGGGCCATGGAAGGCCGCGACGATGCGCCCGCGCTGATGACCGGCAACGGCAAGGATGCGGTGCATCTATTGGTGGTCGCCACCGCCGAGCGCGGCCTGTGCGGCGGCTTCAACTCGTCGATCGCACGCATGGCGCGCGAGCACGCACGCGCGCACACCAACGAAGGCAAGCAGGTGAAGATCCTGTGCGTCGGCAAGAAGGGCTTCGACGCTCTCAAATCCGAGTTCGGCGACAAGATCATCGACACGGTGAGCTTCCGCGAGGTCAAGGAGATCGGCTTCGCCAATGCCGACGGGGTTGGAAGACGCATCATCGAGTTGTTCGAGGCCGGCGAGTTCGACGTCTGCACCCTGTTCTACTCGGCGTTCCAGTCGGTGATCACCCAGATCCCCACCGCCCAGCGGCTGATCCCTGCCCAGGCGGAAGGCGACGAGACCGACGCCGAGCACGAAGAGCTGTTCTACGAATACGAGCCGGACGAGGAGGAAATCCTCGCCGAGCTGCTGCCGCGCAACATTTCCGTTCAGGTGTTCAAGGCGCTGCTGGAGAACGCCGCGTCCGAACAGGGCGCGCGCATGTCGGCGATGGACAACGCCACCCGCAACGCCGGCGAGATGATCGACAAGCTGACGCTGAGCTACAACCGCCAGCGCCAGGCGCAGATCACGAAAGAACTCATCGAAATTATTTCCGGCGCGGAAGCGCTGTAGGACTTGGAGACAACCGTCATGGCGAAAGCTGCTACCACCAAGAAAGCACCGGCGAAAAAGGCTCCGGCTCGCAAGTCGACCGCCGCGAAGAAAGGCCCGGTGGGCAGGGTATCCCAGGTCATCGGCGCCGTCGTCGACGTGCAGTTCACCGGCCATCTGCCGGAGATCCTGAACTCGCTGGAAACCGAAAACCAGGGCAACCGGCTGGTGTTGGAAGTCGCCCAGCACCTGGGCGAGAACACCGTGCGCACCATCGCCATGGACTCTTCGGAAGGTCTGGTGCGCGGCCAGGAAGTGTTCGACACCGGCGAGCCGATCGCCGTTCCCGTCGGCGACGAGACCCTGGGTCGTATCTTGAACGTCATCGGCGAGCCGATCGACGAGGCCGGACCGGTCAAGACCAAAGCCAACCGCGCCATCCACCAGTCCGCGCCCGAGTTCGTCGAGCAGTCGCCGGAAGCCGAGGTCCTGGTGACGGGCATCAAGGTCGTGGACCTGCTCGCGCCTTATGCAAGGGGCGGCAAGATCGGCCTGTTCGGCGGCGCCGGGGTCGGCAAGACCGTGCTGATCCAGGAACTGATCAACAACATCGCCAAGGCCCATGGCGGCTATTCGGTGTTCGCCGGCGTCGGCGAGCGCACCCGCGAGGGCAACGACCTCTATCACGAGATGATCGAATCAGGCGTGAACAAGCCCGGCGGCGGCGAGGGC
>JANQKQ010000059.1 GCA_028281105.1 Rhizobiaceae bacterium | reverse complement strand
GGCGCGCGGCTCGTGAGTGGGCTCCAGGCAGCCGAGCGCCTTGGCGTCCGCCTGGAACTGATCCGCCGTCTTCTCGGTCACCTGCCGGATCGCCTCGTTCAGCGTCAGCCGGCCCGCTTCGATATCCTCGCCATAATCGCGCAGCGCGCGGGCGTTGATCTTGTCTTCCACGTCGGTGATGTTGCGCACGTAAGTGACGTGGTCGGCCCCATACAGATGCCGCAGCAGCCGGAACAGCACGTCGAACACGATCACCGGCCGCGCGTTGCCGATATGGGCGTGGTCGTAGACCGTCGGCCCGCACACATACACGCGCACATTGCCCGGATCGATCGGCTCGAACCGCTCCTTTTCGCGGGTGAGCGTGTTGTAGAGGGTTAGTTCAGGCTCTGCGGCCATTTATTCTCGTCCCCGGTTCGCTTCGCGCGCGCGGCGCTGCCCGGTCCGGGACGTTCGAGAAGGATAGTTTTTGCAGACGAGAACGACCGGACCAGCTTGAAGCGCTAGCCAATAATGATGCCGATGATGCAGAACGCGCGTGAATGCGCGGGCAAGGTCGTCATGGGCCGTCTTATGGCCGCATTCGCCCGGGCGGTCAAGCCGGCGTGGGCGCTCGATGAAAACCGGCCTTAAATAACGCTATTGTGAACAAAATCGGCCGTCCACCGGGTGTGCCGGGCCTGAACGGCTGGTAGCATAGGCTGTTCCTCATTGGAGCTGTTGCCGGGATTCGAGCCCCATTAAATCCCGGTGACACCAAGGAAGCCGTTCGTCGCCGACGAGCGGCTTCTGTTTGCCGGTTGCCTCAAGCCAGCAGCGGCCACACCAGCGAAATCCCCAGCCACGCCATCACCGCGGCGATCATCGTATCGAGCACGCGCCAAGATACCGGTTTTTCGAATACCGGCGCCAACAGCCGCGCGCCATAGCCCAGCCCGAAAAACCACACGAACGAGGATGCCACCGCCCCGGCGCCGAAAGCGACCCGCAGGGATCCGTTCCACGACGCCGCCAGTCCGCCGATCAGGATGACGGTATCCAGGTAGACGTGGGGGTTCAAAAACGTGAACGCCAGGCACAGCCCCGCTGCGGTGGCAAGCGGCACCGTTTCACGCTTGTCCACGTTGAGCACGCCGGGACGGATCGCGCGACGCGCGGCAAGCACCGCGTAGCCCAACAGGAACGCCGCGCCGGCGATCCGGATGAAGTTCAACACGGCCGGATAGCGATCGACGAACGAACCCAGCCCGGCGACGCCGACGACGATCAACGCCGCGTCGGACAACGCGCAGATCGCGCACACCACGAACACATGCGACCGCATCAGACCCATGCGCAGCACAAAGGCGTTCTGCGCGCCGATGGCGATGATCAATGACGCGCCAAGAGCGAACCCGGCAAATACGGGGGCGATGAACGAACTCATCGAACCGCTCAGAGCAACTTCAACTGATCGTCATTGGCCCGGCTCGCGGGCGGTTCATCTGTCTTTCCCGCCTCGATCGGCGCCACCGGACGCTGGATGTCGGCATCCATGTTGGCGACCTTGTTGACCCGGTCGCTGACCGGCGTGGCGTCGAAGTAGGCGTCGTCCACCGGTGCCAGCAGGTCGGCGACGTCCGCCGGCCCGTAGCGTTTGCAGTCCAGCCATCGATCGAAGTCGGTCGGATCGATCACCACCGGCATGCGTTCGTGGATGACGCCCAGCGCCGCGTTGGCGCGGGTGGTTACGATACAGCCCGAGTCGATCTCGCTGCCGCCGGCCTCCATCCAGCTTTCCATCAGCCCGGCAAACGCGACGATGCCCCCATGGCGCGGCTTGATCCAATAGGGTTGTTTGCGCTCGCCAACCGTCCGCCATTCATAGAACCCGGATGCGGGCACCAGCGTGCGCCGGTGGCGCATGGCGGCGCGGAAGGACGGCTTGCCGGCCGCGGTCTCCGCGCGCGCGTTGATGATGAGCGGAAAATCGCCTGGATCCTTGACCCATCCGGGAACCAGTCCCCAGCGAGCCAACACCGCTTCGCGCCGGCCGGCTTCGCCGATGCGGACCATCAAGACCGGCTGGGTGGGCGCGATGTTGAAGCGCGGCGGGTAAGGATCGACGTCGACGACATCGAACCACTCCCCAAGTTCCTCCGGCCTTGCGGTCAGGGAAAATCTGCCGCACATAGTCCGCTCCGAGATTGAAGTTGAAGGGCCCCGCCCCTTGACCGCCAAGCACCATAGTCGCGCCGACGGGCATTTGCCAACGCAAAGCGCCACGCGCAGGGACGGTGCGTCGATCCTGTTCATCGAGGCAGACCAGGTCCTGTTGGTGCGCCGCGATCGCGAGCCCTACAGGGGTTGCTGGTCACTGCCCGGCGGCAGCGTGGAGCCCGGCGAAACCGCCGAACAGGCGGCCCGGCGCGAGGCGATGGAAGAGACCGGGCTTACCGTCGAAACGTTGGAGTTCGCCGCACAAGTGGACATGCCCGCCAGGCCCGGCGTCGAAGGATCGGACCCCGGCTTCCGCCTGCACGTGTTTCGAGCGGTCCGCTACGCCGGCCGGCCGCGCGCGGGCGATGACGCGGCGCAGTTGCGCTGGCACGATATCGCCAGGCTCGACGAACTGGCGATGACGCCCGGCACGGCGCGATTCATCAAGCGCATGCACCGCGCGAATAACTAGCGCCGGACCGCCCGCGGGTGTTCACCGCCGATCACCAAAATATGAAACACCGTTGCTGGCTTTGCGGTCATCCGCCCTGTCATAATCCACGCACGGCAATTGCCAGCAATGGAGGAGACGGTTCGATGCCAGCGACGTTCGCCCGATGGGTTACTTTCATTTCAGCGTTCGCGGCGGCTTTGACGCTGTTGGCGGTCAACGCGCTGGCCGATCCCCGCCCGCGCGCCTTCGAAGGCTGGAAAACCGATTTCGAGATGTTCAATGTCGATCTGTCCGAGATCATCTCCGGCGGACCGCCCAAGGACGGCATCCCGGCGATCAACGATCCCGACTTCGTGCCGGTTTCGCAAGTCACCGCGCTGGACGACCGCGATCCGGTCATCGGGCTTGAGATCAACGGCGATGCGCGCGCTTATCCGCTCGGCGTATTGATGCGCCATGAGATCGCCAACGACATCGTCGGCGGCAAGCCGGTCGCCGTCACCTACTGCCCGCTGTGCAACGCGGCGATCGTCTTCGACGCGATGATCGACGGCTCCCGGCACGATTTCGGCACTACCGGGCGCCTGCGCAACTCCGACCTGGTGATGTACGACCGGCAGACCGAAAGCTGGTGGCAGCAGTTCACCGGCGAGGCGATCATCGGTCACTACACCGGCGAGAAACTGAAGATTCTCCCCTCGCGGCTGGAATCCTGGGCCAACTTCAAGAAGCGCTTCCCCGACGGGCTGGTGATGCAGGGCATGGTCTCGCTCGACCGTTACGGCTTCAACCCCTACACCAACTACGACACCGCCAGCCGCCCGTTCCTGTATCGCGGCGAAATGCCCGAGGGCATCGATCCGATGGCCCGGGTGATCGTCATCCGCGAGGAAGACAAGCCGATCATCTTCACCATGGAGATGGCCCGCGACAAAGGCACGATGAAGATCGGCGACTATACGGTTGGCTGGACCAAGGGCCAGGCCTCGGCGCTCGACACTTCAAAAATTTCGCAGGGCCGGGAAGTGGGAAACATCACGGTTTCGACCGAACAGGATGGTAAAATGGTCGACGTGGCTTATGATGTGACATTCGCATTCGTCGCCCATGCCTTCCATCCCGATGAGCCGATCCAGAGATAAACGCCCGTTCGTTCGCGCATCGATCACACTGGGCCTGGCCGCCGGTCTATGGCTGGCGGTGGCCGGCTTCGCGGCGCCCGTTACCGCGTTCGCGCAACAGAGCGAGCCGGCGCGCCCGCAGATCAGGACGCTGCCGCCCGCCTACAACGATCAGATGCTGCGGCTGGCGGAGATACTGGGCTCGCTGCATTATCTGCGCGAGTTATGCGGAGCCGACGAAGGCCAGCTATGGCGCGACCAGATGCTCAATCTGATCGACAAGGAAGAGCCGACCGAAGAACGGCGAGCCGAGTTGATCAGCCGGTTCAATCGCGGCTTCCGTACCTTCCGCGAAATCTATCGCGCCTGCACCCCGCCCGCGGTCCAGGCCGTCGAACTGTATCTGCGCCAGGGCAGCCGGCTGGCCGGTGAAATCCCGAACCGCTACGGCCGTTAACCATAGCTTTACAAATCGTAAACGCGGCGCGGCCGACACCGTGACCTGCCGCCGGGTTTTACGCTATGGATGGACATCTTCCGCCTGACCCTCGAGGGCGGAACCCGATGCGGCGAGGGCGGAAAAAGACCATGACCAGCAACGAAACATCCCGTCTCGACGAGCTGATTGCGCAGGAAAAGCGCAACGTGGCGCGCGAGCACTTCGCCCAGTTCTGGGATGCCGCCATCGCCGACGGCATCGACATCGAGATCATCGCCGACGAGGCGGTCAACGCGGTGATCGGCGAGCTGGTCCGCGAAAAGGGCATCGATGAAGCCAGCCGGCTGATCAGCGAACTCGGCGACAAGGAAGCCGCCGGCGGCTTTCTGCCGCAGCGCACCCTGCAGTAGCCGGCCCGCCCTCCCCCGACAACCTTTGCGAACGGCGGCAATTGCGCTTACCATTGAGCGAGCGTCATACGCGTTGGAACGACCGCGTACGGATGCAGGGTGGAATGGGCGATTGGCCGGCTTGCCGGCGGGAGGACAATCATTCGGGCCGCGAACACGGTTTTAGCCGCGCTATGGCTGGCGGCGGCATCGATCACGGCATCGGGGCCCGCCGATGCCGAAGGCGGGTTGGAGCTGGCCGCTGCGACCGTTGCGCAGAGCGAAGCGGAAGGCGAAGAACCGGCCCAGCCCGAACCAAAGCCATTCGCACCGACTAATGAATCCGGCGACGATGGCGCACCGCGTGGCGACGATGCGGAGCCTGCCGCCGACGAGGGCGCTTCCCTGTCGTCTCCTCAAGAGACCTACCCGGAAATCCACACCGATCTTTCGGGTCTGCCGTTTCCGGTGCGTCGCATGCGCGAACTCATCCTGGAGGCGGCCCACTCCGGCGACATCGAGCAGCTGCGCCCGCTCATCGGTTACGGCGATGACGTCACCATGCTGTCGCTGGGCGGCATCGAGGAGGATCCCATCGGCTTCCTGAAGACGCTGTCGGGTGACGAGGCCGGCCACGAGATTCTCGCCATTCTGATCGAAGTGCTCGAAGCGGGCTACGTGATCGTCGACGAAGGCAGCGAGCACGAGATTTATGCCTGGCCCTATTTCTTCGCCTGGCCGCTCGATCGATTGTCGCCGGAACAGCGGGTCGAACTGTTTCAACTCGTTACCTTCGGCGACTATGAGGACATGGTCTCGTTCGGCGCATATATCTTCTACCGGGTGGGAATCACGCCGGAAGGCCGCTGGCGGTTCTTCGTCGCCGGGGATTAGGGAAAGCGAACCATGAGCTGGATCTCCACCATCGCCTATGAAGACGCATCGCCGCGGCTGCGCAAGCTGTACGACCGGGTCAAGGGCCCCGGCGATAATGTCGACAACATCATGATGGCCCACTCCCTGCGTCCGCACACGATGGAGGGGCACATGGCGATCTATAAGCATGTGCTCCATCACTCAGCCAACACTCTGCCCAAATGGTTCCTGGAAACGCTGGGCGTCTGGGTGAGCTCGCTCAACCGCTGCGGCTATTGCGTCGATCATCACTTCGCCGGGCTGCGGCGCCTGTTAAACGACGACGAACGCGCACAGGCGATTTTCGCGGCGATCAAGGCGGGCCGGATCGACGACGCGCCGCTCGACGGGCGCGAAAAGCTGGCGATGGTCTATGCACAAACCCTGACAACCGATCCGGGCTCGATCTCGCGGGCGACGATCGACGCGCTGCGCGCCGCCGGGTTCGACGACGGCGAGATCCTGGAGATCAATCAGGTGTGCGCCTACTTCGCTTATGCGAACCGAACCGTGTTGGGTCTGGGCTGCTCGACCGAAGGCGATACTCTCGGCCTGTCACCCAACAATTCCGACAATCCCGACGACTGGACCCATCGCTAGCCGTCCGCGATCTTGCATCCGCGAGCCCCGATCCCCAGATGAAGAAAGGGATGCCCCTGGAGGACGCGCATGGGCAACATCACGGCAGGCACAGGCGACGAAGCCGCGCCCGGCATATCGACGGATGACGTCGAACCGACGCGAAGCGCGATAGACGAAACGAATTCGCACGGCGAGCTGGTTCGCCGGGTCATCGTCTTTCAGGCCAAGCTGTTCCTTGACGGGCTTCGCGATCTGCTGTTGAGCCCGCTGTCCATCATCGCGGCGGTGCTGGGCTTGCTGTCGCAGCGCAGCGATCCGCACTTCTATTTCGAGCGGCTGCTGATGTTCGGCCGCGGCAGCGAACGCTGGATCAACCTGTTCGAGCGCTACGATGCGGACCGGATGCGCCGGCCCGGCTCTACCGTTGACGACTGGGTCGACGCGGCCGAGGACGTCGTTCGCCGCGAGCGGCGCGAACGCCGGACCAGGTCTCCACGCGACTTCAAGTAGCGACGGCCGAAGGCCGCCGGATCAGACCGGCAGTTCGGGCGCCTCGATGACCAACGGCCCCTCGCCCGGCGGCAGTTCCAAGTAGTCTTGCGGCAGTGGCAGCGGAATGGGATCGGCGATCATCTCCGGCTCGACCTTCTTTCGCGGCGCGGGCCGGCGCGCACGCGCGACCACCGGCTGATACGGCCGACGGGCGTGGCGCGCGCGATTGGCCGCATATTCCTCGGCGCGGCGCGCGCCATATATGGCGTCCATGGCGCGCTCGGCGGTCAAGCCGATCAACTCATCGACAATCGCCCGGCGCCCGGCGCGCGTGTCTATTTGCGCATCCGCGTTGGCAACCTTCACCGAGACGGGGAACTCGCCCAGATGGTCGCCCGTTGCCATGTCGACCAACTCGCCGTGCGAGACCATGCGATTGCCGGGTTGGCCAAAGCCTCCGCTCTCGCCATAGGCTAACTCACGCACCTGCACATTGAGGGATGCCGTCCCACCGCCCGGCGGCACGCGCGAGGCCTGATGGCGCAACTCCTCACGCAGATCGTGTACGAACCTGGCACCGGCGTCCACGTCGGTCGTCTTCGTCACGGTCACCCGTGCCACCGTCAGTTCCTTATCGTGGGCGACGATCCCGCGCGAGGCGTTGCAAGCGCCCAACATCGACATCGCCGCAACAACGGCGGCAAGTCCGCAAATCCGCACCAGTGGATGCTTGGTCATAAGGTCCCCCAACCCGTCTATCACCCAGTTCGCAGACGCGCCGTTGACGGCCGCCGGCATGGTTAACGAAGCTACAATGGACACGGTTAAGAAAGGGTAGACGCCGCCGCCGCCGGCAACGAAAGTGCCGCGCGGGCGGCCATTCGGTGCTATACAGCCCGATGCCAATTCCGCGAATCGACGCCGATGCGAACGCCGCAGCCATGACCGGCCCAGACAACAACCGCGACAGCGAAGACGATCCCGGCGCGCCGCCGGCCACCGCCGGCATTGCCGCGCGCGCGCTCGCCGCCAGCCGGGCCGGCGCTCCTTCCTACCTCGACGGGCTCAACCCGGCGCAGACTGAGGCAGTCGAAAGCCTGGACGGGCCGGTGCTGGTGTTGGCGGGCGCGGGCACCGGCAAGACCCGGGTGCTGACGACGCGCATCGCCCATCTGCTCGCCACCGGCCGGGCCTGGCCGAGCCAGATCCTGGCGGTCACGTTCACCAACAAGGCGGCCCGCGAGATGAAGGAGCGCATCGGCCTTTACGTGGGCGAGGCAGTCGAGGGCATGCCGTGGCTGGGCACGTTCCACTCGATCTGCGTGAAGATCCTGCGCCGCCACCCGGAGCCGGTTGGCCTGAGGCCCGATTTCACCATCCTCGATACCGACGATCAGCTGCGGCTGCTCAAGCAGATCATCCGCGCCGAGGGCATCGACGACAAGCGCTGGCCGGCCCGCCAGCTCGCCGCCCACATCGATCACTGGAAGAACAAGGCGCTGTCGCCCGAACGCATCCCGGAAGGCGATGCGCGCGCGTTCGCCGACGGCAAGGGCCGCAAGCTTTACGCGCAATATCAGGAACGGCTGAAAATCCTCAACGCCGCCGACTTCGGCGATCTGATGATGGAATGCATCCGCCTGTTCCAGGAGAACCCGGACGTGCTGGCCGACTTCCAGCGCCGCTTCCGCTATATCCTCGTCGACGAATATCAGGACACCAACGTGGCGCAGTATCTGTGGCTGCGGCTGCTGGCGCAGCGTACCGAGGGCGACGGCCCGGTCAACGTGTGCTGCGTGGGCGACGACGACCAGTCGATCTACGGCTGGCGCGGCGCCGAGGTCGACAACATTCTGCGGTTTGAGAAGGACTTTCCCGGCGCCAAGGTGATCCGGCTGGAACGCAACTACCGTTCCACCGCGCATATCCTGGGGGCCGCTTCCGGGCTCATTACCCACAATGAGGGACGGCTGGGCAAAACCCTGTTCACCGAAGACGAAGAGACCGAAGCCGACAAGGTGCTCGTCTCCGCCGGCTGGGACTCCCAGGAGGAAGCACGCTCCATCGGTGAGGAAATCGAGCAGGCCCAGCGCGGCGGCCATTCGCTCAACGAAATCGCCATCCTGGTGCGCGCCTCATTCCAGATGCGCGAGTTCGAGGACCGGTTCGTCACGCTTGGATTGAACTACCGGGTGATCGGCGGGCCACGCTTCTACGAGCGCATGGAAATCCGCGACGCCATGGCCTATTTCCGCGTGGTCTGCCAGCCCGCCGACGACCTGGCGTTCGAACGCATCATCAACACCCCCAAGCGCGGCATCGGCGAGGTGACGCTGCGCATCATCCACGACAATGCGCGCGCGCGGCGCATTCCTTTGTTCGAGGCGGCGCGCGAGCTGACCGAAACCGAGGAGCTCAAGCCGGGCACGCGCTCCACGCTGAGGCAGCTGCTGGGCGATTTCACCCGCTGGCAGGCCAACCTGGACGCCATGCCCCATACCGAACTCGGCGAGATGATCCTCGACGAGAGCGGCTATACCGGGATGTGGCAGGACAATCGCTCGGCCGATGCGCCCGGCCGACTGGAGAACCTGAAGGAACTGATCCGCTCCATGGAGGAGTTCGAAAGCCTGCCCGGCTTCCTCGAGCACGTCGCCCTGGTGATGGACGCCGACGCCAACGAGGACCTGGACGCGGTCAACCTGATGACCCTGCACTCGGCCAAGGGCCTGGAGTTCGACACCGTCTTCCTGCCCGGCTGGGAGGAAGGGCTGTTTCCGCATCAGCGGGCATTGGACGAGGGCGGCCGCTCCGGCCTGGAGGAAGAGCGGCGGCTGGCCTATGTGGGACTGACGCGGGCCAGAAAGCGCGCCCATGTCTGGTTCGTCTCCAATCGGCGGGTGCACGGCCTGTGGCAGACCTCGATCCCGTCGCGCTTCATCGACGAACTGCCCGAGGGCCATGTTGAGGTGCGCGAGGGCTCTTCGAACTATGGCGGCTACGCGACCAGCCGGTTCGACACCACCGATCCGTTCGCTAACACCTATGCCACCCCCGGCTGGCAGCGCGCCCGCGCGCGCGATCCGCACGGAGCGCGCGCAGGCGCGGCGCGCACCAACTGGGGCACCCGTTCCGGCCCGGCTTCACCCGGTTTCGGCGACCGCGAACGGCTGATCGAAGGCGAATTGGTCGCCTCCTCGATCAACGAACCCGGCTCAGCATTCGCCGTCGGCGACCGGGTCTTTCACCTGAAGTTCGGCAACGGCAACATCGCGGCCATCGACGGCAACAAGCTGACCATCGACTTCGACAAGGCCGGACAGAAGCGGGTTCTGGATTCCTTCGTAGAGCAGATTTGAGGTTCAGCCATGGGCGTGATGATCGACGGCCGCTACCAGGTCGAAGAGCCGGCGCCGCGCACCGACGCCGCCGGCCGCTATCAGCGCGCAAGGAGCACGCTTCGCCACTGGATCACAACCGGCGGCGGTCCAGGCCCGACGGGCGACGGCGGATTTGTCGCCGAAAGCGGACGCTATCATCTGTTCGTCTCCTGGAGCTGCCCATGGGCGCACCGAGCCTTGTTGGCCCGCGTCGTTCTGGGGCTGGAGGACGCGATCACGGTCTCTTTCGCCGAGCCCCGACGCGACGAACAGGGCTGGATCTATTCCAAATCCGGCGAATTCTCAGATCCTTTGCTGGGAATACGCGCTCTGCACCAGGTCTACAGCCGCGGCGCGGCCGCCTATACCGGCCGCGTCACCGTGCCCGTGCTTTGGGACAAGAAGACCGAGACGATCGTCAACAATGAATCAGCCGACATCGTGCGCATGCTGTGCCAGGCTTTCGCCGCACCCGGCGGACCGGATCTGTATCCTGCGGCCCATCGCGACGAAATCGACGGTTGGAACGAGCGCATATACGCCAACGTCAACAACGGCGTCTATCGCGCCGGCTTCGCGCGCACCCAGGAGGCCTATGACGAGGCGGTGGCGCAGGTGTTCGAAAACCTCGAAGCGATCGATGCGCATCTGGCGGCCCGTGACTGGCTCGCCGGCGAGACCTTCACCGAGGCCGATCTGCGCCTGTTCCCGACGCTGGCCCGCTTCGATGTGGCCTATCACTACGCATTCAAGTGCAACCTGAAGCGGCTCACCGACTTTCCCAACCTTTGGCCCTATGCGCGGCGCATCTATCATATGCCGGGCATCGCGGGGACGGTACGCTTCGACATCTGCAAACGGGGCTACTTCTCCAAGAGCGAGTTGCGCAATCCCCTGGGGATCGTGCCGGCCGGTCCTGTTGTCGATTGGCCGCCCGTTTAGCCCGGATCGCCCCAAAGCTGGCAAAAAATCGACTTTCCGCTACGAGTTTACCGGTCCGATTTACCGTTCCTAAACAGAGGGGTGGCTAGATGGTTTCCTGGGCGGAAAGGGGAAAAAGCGGTGCTACGACCAACTCACGTCGGCGACGCGATCAATCAGGAACCGGGCGGCCATTGGGTGGGTCATTACGGCCCTTACGAACTGCGGTCGGCGTTTCAGCCGATCTATCGGCCGATCGGCATGCGCAAATACGAGATATTCGGTTTCGAAGGCCTGGTCAGGGTCTCGCGCGACGGCGTCGGCGTCGCCCCGGTCAACCTGTTCGCCTCGGTCCAACCGGCCGATAGTCTGTTCGTCGAGGCGATGTGCATGGCCCTGCACATCCGCAATTCGGCCAGCCTGGCCTTGGCCGGCCGCAAGCTGTTTCTGAACCTGGACCCCAGCCACTACACATCGACATCGGTCGCCGAACAGGAGTTTGGCTTTGCGCTCGACGCCATGCCGCAATACGGCTTGTCGCCGCGCGACGTGTTCTTCGAGATTCTCGAGGTGCAGGCGCCGGAAGAAAAACTGCTGCGCCGGGTGGCGTCCATGCTGCGCGAGCGCGGCGTCAGCTTAGCGCTCGACGATTTCGGCGTCGGCAGTTCGGACCTCGCCCGCTACCGCAGCCTGTGGCCCGATCTGGTGAAGCTGGATCTGACCCTGTTCCAGGCGCTGGCCCGCAGCGAGCCGGCACGGCAGCTGATGCGAAGCCTGACCGAGCGCTTCCACGACAATGCCACCCTGGTGCTCGCCGAGGGGGTCGAGACCCCGGACATGCTGGCCTGCGGCCGTCAGCTCGATCTCGACTTCCTTCAGGGCTATCTGTTCTGCCGGCCGCAGCACGCGCCCTACCAGTTCCCGAGCAACTGGACCGAAAGGCCCGGCCGGGAACCCCCGGTGTTCATCGAGCAGCCGACCGCCCTGGCCGTTTGAGCCGGCCCGCGAAGCCGCCGACTCTCGCCGCCGCCCCGGCCGGCGGATCTGCCTGACAGTTCGCACTGCCCTTGCTTTGGCAGTTTTCTGCCGTCAACGGCGGCATTGCGCACAAAAAATAGGCAAAGACCGCAAATTCAGGGAATTTGCCCAAGTTTTCAGCGGTTTCCTCCCATCCAACCCTTGCGGCAGGCCGCCATTGCCGGCTGTAAAAGCGCCCAAGCGGCTTGTGACCCGAAAATCGGTCACGGCCGGTGCGATTTTTGCAACGGGGATTTCGTCATGAGCGCTGCCGATACCAGTTGGATACTCACCGCCACCGCCCTGGTGCTGCTGATGACCCTTCCCGGGCTGGCGCTGTTCTATGGCGGCCTGGTGCAGGCGCGAAACCTGCTTTCGGTACTGATGCACTGCATCGCGATTGCGTGCCTGGCCTCGGTTCTGTGGTTCGCAGCCGGCTACTCCCTGGCCTTCACCGAGGCAAACGCCTGGATCGGCGGCTTCTCGCGGTTGTTCCTGGAGGGCATCGACCGCGAGACCTTGTCCGGCACCCTGCCCGAATCCCTGTTCGCCATGTTCCAGATGACGTTCGCCGTCATCACCCCGGCGCTGATGGTTGGCGCGTTCGTCGAGCGCATCAAGTTCGGCGCGGTGATGCTGATATCAGCCCTGTGGCTGATGATCGTCTACGTGCCGGTGGTCCACTGGGTCTGGGGCGGCGGCTGGTTGGCGCAGATGGGCGTGATCGACTTCGCCGGCGGCATCGTCGTGCACATCACCGCCGGGGTATCGGCCATCGTCATCGCCATCATTCTGGGCCCGCGCACCGGCTATCCCGAGCGCATCGGCCCGCCGCATGCGCCCTGGATGGTGATGGTCGGCGCCGCCCTGCTGTGGGTCGGCTGGTTCGGCTTCAACGCCGGTTCGGCGGTGGCCGCCGACCAGAGCGCGGCCATGGCGATGCTCGCCACGCATTTGTCGGCCGCAACCGCGTCGCTGGTGTGGCTGGTGATCGAGAAGATCAAATACGGCAAGCCGAGCCTTGTGGGTCTGGTGACCGGCACGATCGCGGGCCTGGCCACCGTCACCCCCGCGTCGGGCACGGTCGGTCCGCTGGGCGGCGTCATCTTAGGCCTCGCGGGCGGCGTGCTGTGCTACCTGGCGGTCGACCTGATCAAGGGCCGGCTCAGAATCGACGATTCCCTGGACGTTCTCGCCGTGCACGGCGTGGGTGGCGCCACCGGTACCATCCTGGTCGCCGTTCTCGCCACCACCGGCACCGGCGCGGCGGGCCTCGCCGACGGCATGACCATGGGCGGTCAGCTTGGCGTGCAGTTCACCGGCGTCGTCGCCGGCATCGTCTGGTCGGCGGTGGCAACGATCGTGATCGTCTACGTCACCAAAGCGCTGGTCGGCCTGCGCGCCACCTCCGATGAAGAGATCGAGGGCCTCGACTTCGCCCATCACGGCGAGACCGCTTACCGGCTTTGAGATCGGTTCGTCTCCACCTGACTGCTGCGCAGGCAACCGCACGCGCCGCTTTCGCGATCCTGGAATCGCTGCTGGAGGACGACGGCATTCCGGTGGCCTTGTTCAAGGCCGAGGACGAGCGCGGCTCCAACGATCGATGGTGCGTCTCGATCTATGCCGATGAAACCGCCGCGCACGCTATCGCCGATCGCGCGGCCTCGGCGCTGGGTTCGGCCGGCCTGCCCACCTCGTTCGAACGCGAACCCGTCGAAGACGCGGATTGGGTGGCGCAGACCCTGCGCGAGCTGGCGCCGGTTCGCGCCGGCAGGTTCATCGTCGTCGGCTCGCACGATCGCGCCGCGCCGCGCGCCAACGACTGGGCGATCACCATCGACGCCGGTCTTGCCTTCGGCACAGGCCATCACGGCACCACCGCCGGCTGCCTGGAGGCGCTGAGCCACCTGGCACGCCGCAGGCGCGTGACCAATGTGCTGGATGTGGGCACCGGTTCCGGCGTGCTGGCGATCGCCGCGGCCCGGGCCACCAATGCGGTGATTCTCGCCACCGACATTGATCCCGTCGCCGTTCAGGTCGCCGCAGCCAACGCGCGCCTCAACGGTGTCGGCTCGCGCGTCCGGGCGGTCACCGCGGCCGACTTCAACCATCGCGATATCGCCGCCGCGGTCCCGTTCGATCTGATCATGGCGAACATTCTGGCCAATCCCCTGCGCGCCATGGCCCGTGATCTTTCGCGCCATCTGATGCACGGCGGCACCGCGATCCTGTCAGGCCTGCTGCCAAATCAGCGATCGGCCATCCTCGCGACCTACCGCTCGCAGGGGCTGCGCTTCGAACGCGCAATCGTGCGCGACGGCTGGTTGACGTTGATGTTGCGCAAATAGCGCCGCCGGTCAGCCCGTCGCCGAGACGGGGATCGGCGCCGAACCGTATTCTTCCTGCAGAATCTGCCAGGTCTCGTAATGATCGGCCACGGGGTGCACGCGGTTGTGCTCACCAGCCGCCACGATCGCTTCGGCCAGCGGCTGGTCGTTACCGCCCTTCTCGATATTATCGCCAAAGAAGACCAGTTGCGCGCCGGCAAACCGCTGCGACAGTTCCTGACAGACGCGGGCCTTGTTCCAGCCCCTCGGTGAGATGTCGACCGAGATCTGGCCGCCCCGGTTTGCCTCGTAGCCGGGGAACCGGTCCATCACCGCTTCGATCAGCGCCTGACGCTCGCCGTGCTCGCGGTCATACTCGAAATAGGCCGCGCGCTGGACCGGGTCGGCGTTGCGCCCGACCACGGAGACGTTGAGCGTGCCCGTACGCAGCTCCTGATGATGGCCGCAACGCACGGGATAGGGCGAAGCGGCGATGAACTCATCGACGAACCCGGTGAGCTCGCCGGGAAAGAAATGCTCCATGCGATAGACCGCCTGGCCGGCGACCAGGAACTCGTTGCCGGCACAGGCGAACACGCCGGCGACCGCCTCAAGCACAAACTCGGGAAGTTGCTGGGCCAGCTTGGCCATATCGCTGCCGGAGACCAGGAAGACCCGGCGCGACACGCATACGGTGCGGAAGAAACGGGCGAAGTCCTCGTGCATCACCCGGCGCGGGCCGGTCAATGTGCCGTCGACATCGAATACCAGAAGCTGTTCCATGCGCCCGAAACCTACTCAAACCCTTTCGAACGATTGTTCAGCTTAACCTGCAAAGTTTAACGAAGCCGTACCGGCGCGGCGATCTCATAAACCCTGCCCGCAATGTTCGCAAGCCGGGCGGATCGAACCAAAACGATGGACCGTTTACCGGTCCGTGCGATAGGTTCGCCACACACGCGAGCGAACCATGTTTCAGAACTTTCAATCGACCAGCGAGAAGCACGCAGGCCCCACACGGCTTGCCGAATTGCGCGAGCAGGTGAAAGCCGAAAAGCTCGACGCCTATCTGGTGCCTCATGCCGATGAATACCGCAACGAGATCCCTCCGCCCGGCGCCTGGCGTCTGGCCTGGCTGACAGGGTTCACCGGCTCGGCCGGTTATGCGATCGTCACCGCCGATGAGGCCGCTGTTTTCGTGGACGGCCGCTACACGCTGCAGGTGCGCGAACAGGTCGACACCGGGCATTTCTCGCCGGTCGATTTGATCGAAGAGCCGCCGGATCGGTGGCTGAAGAACTGGATGGGCGATCGTGACGGCGATACGCGCATCGGCTTCGACCCGTGGTTGATGACGCTGGCCGGCTTCAGGCGGTTCGAGAAAGCGGCCGGCGATGGGTTGGTTGCGGTTGACAATCTGATCGATCGCATCTGGGCCGACCAGCCGCCGGCGCCGCTCGAGCCCGTTACCATCCACCCGCTCGAAGTCGCCGGAAAGCTGGCGCGCGACAAGCTCGCCGATCTGCGCGAACAGATGGCGGACAAGGGGGCGGATCTGGCCCTCATCACCGACCCGGCGTCCGTCGCCTGGGCTTTCAACATCCGCGGCCGCGACACCGCGCATACACCCCTGGCCCTGGGCTACGCGGTGCTGCGCGCCGAGCCCCCGGCGGTCGTTTTCATGGACCAACGCAAAATGTCGCGCGAAGTGCGCGCCTATCTGACCCAGCTGGCCGACCTGCATCCGCCCGGCGAGTTGGACAAGCGGCTATCCGAACTGTGCAAAGACAAGAAGGTGCTGGCCGATCCCGCCCTCGTCTCGGTCGCGCTCGGCCGTATCGTGACCGACGCCGGCGGCGAGGTGATCGAGACCGACGACCCGGTCGCGCTACCGCGCGCCATCAAGAACGACGCGGAGATCTCAGGCTCGCGCGCCGCCCACCTGCGCGACGGCATCGCGATCACCCGCTTCCTATACTGGCTGGATACCCGGGAACCGGACAGTATCGACGAGATCGCGGCCGCTACAAAGCTGGAGGAACTGCGCACCCACACCGCCAAGGCGATGAACAGCGAACTGCTCGATATCTCGTTCGACACGATTTCGGCGGCCGGCGCCAACGCCGCCAGCCCGCACTATCGGGTGACCGACGAAACCAACGCGAAGCTGCCGGCGGGCAGCCTTTATCTCGTCGACTCCGGCGGCCAGTATCTGGACGGCACCACCGACATCACCCGGACCGTCGCCATCGGCGAGCCACCGGACGGCGCGATCGAGGATTTCACCCTGGTGCTGCGCGGCCATATCCGCATCGCCTTGGCGCGCTTCCCGGTCGGCACGAGAGGCGTTGACATCGATGTGCTGGCGCGCGAAGCGCTGTGGCGGCGTGGGCGCGACTATGCCCACGGCACCGGCCACGGCATTGGCTCCTATCTTTCCGTACACGAGGGTCCGCAATCGATCTCGCGGCGCGGCATGGTCAAGCTGGAACCGGGCATGATCATCTCCAACGAGCCCGGCTGCTATCGCGAGGGAGCCTACGGCATCCGCATCGAGAACCTGGTGCTCGTGCGCGAGCCCAAGGAGATCGAGGGCGGCACGATTCCCGTGCTCAGCTTCGAGACGCTTTCACTGGCGCCGATCGACAACCGGCTGATCGATCCCCTGCTGCTCACCGACACGGAACTGGCCTGGCTCAACGCCTATCACGGCTGGGTGCGCCGACAACTGTCGCCGCATCTGGACGCCGATGAGAATGCCTGGCTGACCCGGGCCACCAGACCGCTGATGCGCGAACTGCCGGCGGCGAGCGCCTAAAAACCCGCCGCGCGGCCGGCGATCAGCACGGCCATTCCCAGAACGAGTACCGATACGGGCGGCAGTCGCAAACTGGCGATCACGGCCACCGCAATGGCCGCGGCTTCGGCGGGACTGCCGGTCAGTGCCGGCGGGATGACCAGGGTGATAAGAACCGCGGCCGGCACCGCTTCAAGCCCCGCCTCGACGCGCGGATGCAGCCGCTTGAACCGCGACAGCACCAGATCGCCACCGATCCGCAGGGCATAGGTCACTGTCGCCAGCAATACGATCAGCCCGTATGTGCCGCCGAACCCCTCAACCATCGTCGACCTCCCGCGTTGCCGGCGTTTTGGCGATGATGACGGCAGCGGCGATGCCAGCGCCGGCGCCCAGGCTGATGTGCCAGGGCGGGCCGACCAGGTGGAACAGGATCGTCGAGGTGATGCCGGCGGCCAGCACCACGGGCAGCCAGTTGGGCCGGTCGCGAAATCCCATCACCATGACCGTGAAATAGACCGGCAGGACGAAATCCAGCCCGAACCGGGCCGGTTCCTCGATCAGGCGGCCGGACCATGCGCCGGCCGCCGTCGCCACGAGCCAAAGCGCATAGATGAACAGGTTGTAGCCGAAATAGAAGGCCGGGCGCAGGCCTACCGTGTCGGCGCGCCGCTCCGCCGTGCCGATCGTCGGGTCGGTCATGAAGAAGAAGGCAGTATATTTCTTGAGCGCCGAGAACGCCGCCATCTTGCGCCCCAGCGAGGCCGAATACAGGATGTGGCGGAAATTGACCGCGAACACCGCCAGCACCACCCACCAGGCGGAAATGGCCTGCCCATGCAGTTCGATGAAGACGAACTGGCTGGCGCCGGCGAATATGGTGGCGCTGGCGAACAGGGTCTGGGCGACATCGAGCCCGGCTTTGATCGACGCGGCCCCGAATGCCAGGCCGAAGATCACCGGCACGATCGCGATCGGCAGCACCTCGCGGGCGCCGTCGATGAACTCCTGGCGGGGGGTGAATGCGGACGTGGTTGCCGCTGCCGTGGTCATCGCACCTGATTAGGCGAATTGGCGCGGCCCGACCAGGGCCAAACGCGCATGGGTGGGATGCGGACCTACCGCCCGATCAACTCGAACCAGCCGTCTTCGTCCAGGGTCTCGACGCCCAGCTCGGCGGCCTTCTTCAGCTTTGACCCCGCGCCCGGGCCGGCGACCACCAGGTCGGTCTTCGCTGAAACGGAGCCGGAGACCTTCGCGCCCAGCCGCTCGGCCATGGCCTTGGCTTCGTCGCGGGTCATCTTCTCCAGCGATCCGGTGAACACAACCGTCTTGCCGGCGACCGGTGAATCGGTCGCCGCCTGCTGTGGCGGGGTTGGCTTGACCTGCGCCAGCAGCGCCTCGAACACCTGCGCGTTTCTCGGCTGGGCGAAAAAGCGGGCGAGCGCGTCGGCCACCGTCTCGCCGATGCCGTCGACGGCAAGCAGGTCTTCTCGTGCTTCCTCGTCGCTTTGCGCCAACCTGCCCATCGCCTCGGCAAACGCTTCGGCCGCCCCAAAATGGCGCGCCAGGTCCAGGCCCGTTCGTTCACCCACATGGCGGATGCCGAGCCCGTAGATGAAGCGGCCCAGTTCGATGTCGCGGCGCGCATCGATGGCGTCGAACAGCTTGGCCGCGCTCACCTCGCCCCAGCCCTCACGCTCATGCAGCTTCTGGGAGGCCTTCTCGTCGCGATCGCGCAGGGTGAAGATGTCAGCCGCGTTGGCGATCAGCCCGTCGTGGTAGAAGGCTTCCACCTGCTTGTCGCCCAGCCCGTCGATGTCGAAGGCGCCGCGCGAGACGAAATGCCTGATGCTCTCGACCGCCTGGGCCGGGCAGATCAGCCCGCCGGTGCAGCGGCGCACCGAATCCTCCCGGCCGGTCTTGTCGTTGACCTCGCGCACCGCCTCGCTGCCGCAGGCCGGGCAGCGCGTGGGAAACTCGAAAACGCGCGCATCGGCTGGCCGCTTGCTCAAATCCACATCGAGAATCTGCGGGATCACGTCGCCAGCGCGTTGGATCTGCACGGTATCGCCGATGCGCAGATCCTTGCCGTCGCGGATCGGCTCGCCATCGTTGCCGATCGCCGCGATATAGTCCTCGTTGTGCAGGGTCGCGTTGGTCACCACCACGCCGCCGACAGTGACCGGCTGCAATCGCGCCACCGGAGTGAGCGCGCCGGTGCGGCCGACCTGAATCTCGATATCCTTGAGAACCGTCCAGGCCTTCTCGGCGGCGAACTTGTGCGCCACCGCCCAGCGCGGCGAGCGCGAAACGAAGCCCAGCCGCTCCTGCAGCGCCAGGTCGTCGACTTTGTAGACAACGCCGTCGATGTCATGATCGAGGTCGGCGCGGCCTTCCTCGATGGAGTGGTAGTGCGCGATCGCCGCTTCCACATCGTCAAAGGTGGCCATCTGCGGGTTGGTTACGAACCCCCATACGGCAAGCTGTTCGACCATGCCTGACTGGGTTTCGCGCGGCAGCGCGCTCATCTGCCCCCATGCGTAGGCGAAGAACTTCAGCGGGCGGCGCGCGGTAATCGCGCTGTCGAGCTGGCGCAGCGAGCCGGCCGCCGTGTTGCGCGGGTTGACGTAGGGCTCGCGCCCCTCCTGCGTCATGCGTTCGTTGAGCTTGGCGAAGGCGGCGTGGGTCATGTAGACCTCGCCGCGCACCTCGACCACATCGGGCACTTCGTTGCCGGCCAGCACCGCCGGTATGTCGGTGATCGTGAGCGCGTTTGCGGTGACGTTCTCACCGACGCTGCCGTCGCCCCGGGTCGCCGCCGTCACCAGCCGGCCGGCCTCGTAGCGCAACGACAGCGACAGCCCGTCGATCTTCGGCTCTGCCGTCAGCCGCAGCGGCGCGTCCTCGCCGAGTTTCAGGAACCGGCGCACGCGGGCGACGAACTCGCGCACATCGTCGTCCTCGAACGCATTGTCCAGCGACAGCATCGGCAGCGAATGGGTGACCTTCTCGAACTTGTCGAGGGCGGCGAACCCGACCCGGCGCGACGGAGAATCGTCGCGCACCAACTCCGGAAACGCCTGTTCGATCTCCAGGTTGCGCCGGCGCAGCGCATCATATTCGGCATCGCTGATCTCGGGGCGATCTTCGCCGTGATAGAGCGCGTCGTGGTGGGCGATTTCGCCCGCCAGCCTCTCCAACTCGCCTGCCGCCTGTTTCGCGGTCAGCTCTGCCGCCGGCGTATGC
Organism: Rhizobiaceae bacterium; assembly: GCA_028281105.1. Classification (GTDB taxonomy): domain Bacteria; phylum Pseudomonadota; class Alphaproteobacteria; order Rhizobiales; family Rhizobiaceae; genus JANQKQ01. The sequence goes on along the minus strand of JANQKQ010000059.1, from coordinate 58,396 downwards.
TCCCGCTCGCTCACTTGGCGGCGATGAACGCGGCTTCCAGCCTGGATATCAGACTGGTGCGGCGCGATTCGGCGCGATCGAATGCCCGATGGGCTTGTGCGTTCTGCCGACCCAGAGACCAGAGCCGGCGGGTGGCCCGGCGCGCGAAATCGGTGCAGTTTAGGAAAACCCGCCCGGTCGAATTCAGTATCTCGCGCTCCAGCTTCGCCGCCGACTCCTTGAAGAAGCGGCCATGGGTCTGCTCATGAACGACCAGCTCGCGATAATAGCGCTGCCAGGCCTCTCTGAGCTTGCGCGAAGCGCGGTTGCCGCCGGTCCAGCGTGGATAGGTATAGGTGAGATTGACCGTCACTGTGGCGCTTTCCACCACACAGCGGCGGTCGCGCACGGCCACCCTGACCTCGTCGACCTCGACGTCTACCTCGGTTGAAGCCACCACGCGGCGCTTGCCGGGCACATGTGGCCCGTTGCGGATCATGTTGCCGATTATCTCTCGGCCGCTCTTGCCTTCAACCGTGTAATGGACGTCGCGCTCGTTGATGATGATACGCGCCTGCGCGCCGCCCGCGGCGAGCAGGAAAACAAGCACAAGAACCGTCAACGAAACAAAGGGTTGAACCAGTTTTCTCATCATCGCCCGTTGGGTTGTCCGGCCGAGCGCGCGGCGCGGCATGCGGAACTATAACCGCCACCCGAACGCAGCTTCAAACGGTTTTCGCTCAACCGATCGTTACCTCAAGCCCGTCGGGTCAAGCTTCGCTATTCGCCGGGCTGATCGATCAGCCGTTCGGCAGCGGCGCGCGCCTCGACCGTAATCGTCGCACCCGCCAGCATGCGCGCGATCTCATCGCGCCGCTGCTCGGCGTCGACCACCGCGACCTCGGTCTTCAATACGCGTTCGCGCGCGCCGTCGTCCGTCTTGCTGATCACCAGATGATGATCGGCACGGGCGGCGACCTGCGGCGCATGGGTCACCGACAGCACCTGAACGTCGGCGGCAAGCCGGGCCAGCCTTCGTCCCATCGCGTCGGCGACCGCACCGCCAATGCCGGTGTCGATTTCGTCGAACACCAGAGTGGGCGCCGAACCCTTGTCCGCCAGCGCGACCTTGAGCGCCAACAAAAAGCGCGCCAGCTCGCCGCCCGAGGCTACCTTGAGGATGGGGCCGGGCTTGGTGCCGGGATTGGTCCGCACCCAGAATGCAACGGTGTCCAGCCCCGACTGCCCGGCCTGCTCGGGCGAAGATTCCAGCCGCACGTGAAAGCCGGCATCGTCCAGGCGCAGGCTGGGAAACTCCGTCTCGACCGCCTGGGTCAGGCCGGCGGCCGCTTGGGTGCGTTTGGCCGAAAGCGCCTGCGCCAGCCTCATATAGTCGTCGCGCCGCACCGTGGCTTGTTCGCGCATCTGCGCCAGGCGCGCCTCGCCATCGTCCAGTTCGCCCAGTTGGGCCGCGAGCTTCTCAGCGAAAGCCGACAGCTCATCCACCGGCACGCCGAACTTGCGCGAGGCCGCGCGCAGCGCGAACAGGCGGGTCTCGGCGGCCTCCAGCTCCTGCGGGTCGAACTCCGCCTGTCGCACCGCCGTTTCCAACTCGCTCTGGGCCGCATGCAGGGCATCGACGCCGGCGTCGATCTTGGCGATCGTTGCCTCGAGCAGACCCGGCGCCTGCTCGGCCTTTCGGGCAAGCCGCTTGGCAAGTCCCGCCAGCAGCGGAACCGGAGAATCGCGGCCGGCGAGAACCTCGTTCGCCTCGTTGAGATCTTCGGCGATGCGTTCGGCGCGCATCATCGTGGCGCGCCGGTTCGCAAGCGTTGTCTCCTCGCCCGCCTGGGGCGCCAGCGTGGTCAGTTCCTCGACCGACGCGCGCAGGTACTCGGCTTCGCGAGCAGCCGCACCCACCCGCGCCTCCAGCGCCGACATTTCCTCTTCGGCCTGCCGCCAATCGGCCCACGCCCGCGCCACCTCTCCGCGATCGCGGCGATGGCCGCCGAACGCATCGAGCAGCGAACGATGGGCGTCGGCCTCGACCAACGCGCGGTCGTCGTGCTGGCCGTGAATTTCGACCAGGGTGCGGCCGATCTCCCGCAGCAGGGTTACCGAAACCGGAGTATCGTTGATGAAGGCGCGGGTCGGGCCGTCGGCCGACTGGACCCGGCGCAGGCCGAGTTCGGTGACCGCCGCGCCGTTGGCGTTACCAACCGCGACAAGGCCCTGCTCGGCCAGCCGGCGAACCGCCTGGTGGTCGTTTGCCAGTACGAACATGGCGGACACCGCCCCCTGCCCGCGTCCGGCGCGCACCAGATCGCCATCGCCGCGCGCGCCAAGGGCCAAAGAAAGCGCATCAAGCAGGATCGACTTGCCGCCGCCGGTTTCCCCGGTCAGCACCGTCAGGCCGGCCTGGAAGTCAATCTCCAGCTGCTCGATCAGCACGATATCGCGAATGGATAAATGGGCCAGCATCGGCACACCGCATCTGAGTTGCCGCCGGATTCGTGCGCGGCTAACGAGTAAGGAAGGTAAGGCGCACCCCGGAAGCTGGCAACCGCATTTTGGACGTGAGCGGCTCGAACGCGGCAAAGGCGTCCAAGCGGTTCGTCGGCGGAATCAGGTACGGTTGGGGATCAGGTTGCGAAACGCCCGGGAAATCCAGGAGCCGGTGTCTTCGCGCGGCTCCAGCCCGTCACTCGCCAGCAGCGCGTGCGAATCCAGGTACCACTGGCTCTCGGGGAAATTGTGCCCGAGCACCGCCGCCGCCGTCTGCGCCTCTTCCACCAGCCCCAGCGCGAAATAGGATTCGGTAAGCCGAGCCAGGGCTTCCTCGACATGCCGGGTGGTCTGGAACTGTTCGGCTACCCGGCGGAAACGGTTGATCGCGGCCAGATATTCGCGCCGCTCTTGATAGTAGCGGCCAACCAGCATCTCCTTGCCGGCGAGCTGGTCGAAGGAAATGCGCATCTTGGTCTTGGCATCCTCGACATACTCGCTTTCGGGATAGTTCTCGACCACCGATTTCATCGCCGTGTACGCCCTGGCGGTGACGTTCTGGTCGCGGGTGATGTCGGGAATTTGCCGGTAGTAGGACATGCCGATCAGATACTGCACATACGCGGCGTCCTCGCTGCCGGGATACAGCGTCACATAGCGCCGGCCGGCGTTGGCCGCATTGTCGTACTTGGCGTCGCGATAGTTCAAGAAAGTCAGCATCAACAGCGACTTGCGCGAGTATTCTGAATATGGATGCTGCTTGTCGATCGCCTCGAACTTGGCCCGGGCCTCTTCGCGATCGCCCGAATCCAGATTGGCCAGGCCCTGGTTGTAGAGCACGTCGGCCGGCTCGATATTGTCGACGAAGTCGCTCGAAGATTCCCCGGTCTTGGTACACGCGCCAAGCGCCAGCGTGCCGGCGAGCAGCGATGCGATCGCCAGCGCGCGCATCGGCGCACTGCGGGATCTATCTGCCGAAACCGCCACCTTGTATCGGTCGTCAGCCACTGCCACGCTTCCCCACTCGGTCAAATTACTGCGCGGACGTTGCCGGCTCGTCGCTCCGCCCAGGTTCATCCGGGGCTTTTTACACCCACATTTTCGGGCCTGCCAATGGCTATCGGCCGTCAATGGCGCATTTTTATGGCGACCGTTAACGCTCGCAAGGATTGGGCTGGACGGGAAATTACCCCAGCTGGCGGGCGATCAGGCGAACACCGCCGCATAGGCCGGCGTGCTGACCGCGACCAGTTCGCCGTGGTCCACCTTCGAGCGCGAAGCCTGCGGCCGCACGAAATCGAACGCATCGCGATCGCTCAGCAGCGCCTGCAGCGCCAGTGCATTCAGCTTGTGGCCGCCGCGATACGAGCGGAAGCAGCCGAGGAACGGGGCGCCGGCCAGCGCCAGATCGCCTACCGCGTCGAGCGTCTTGTGGCGGACGAACTCGTCCTCGTAGCGCAGACCTTCCGGGTTGATGATGCGGTTGTCGTCGCCGATCACCACCGAATTCTCCAGAGACGAGCCGAGCGCGAACCCGGCCGCCCACAACCGCTCCACATCCTTCATGAAGCCGAAGGTGCGCGCGCGGCAAAGTTGCGTGCGAAACACATCGGCCGTCAGATCCGCTTGGAAACTCTGACGGCCGATAGCCTGACAATCGAAATCGATCTCTACCTCGAAGCGGGTGCCCTCATAAGGCACGAACTCGCCCCAGGAAGCGCCCAAATCCACCCGTACGGGCTTGTTGATGCGGATATAGCAACGCCCCTCGTCAAGCGACGTCAGGCCGGTGCTCTCGATGGCGCGCACGAAATACTCCGAACTGCCGTCCATAACAGGCACTTCCGGTCCGTCGATCTCGACGATGACGTTGTCCACGTTGAGCGCGATCAGCGCCGCCATCAGATGTTCCACCGTGGCCACGTGCGCGCCGGCCGGGTCGCCCAGAACCGTGCACAGATCGGTGGCGCCCACCGACTGCAAAGTCGCCGGGATGTCGATCGCGCAGCGATCGCGGCTGTCAGAAATCGTAAACAGGATGCCGGTGTCGGCATCGGCGGGGTGCAGTGTCATGGAAACCGGCTGGCCGGAATGAACCCCTACACCCGAAAACTCGATTGGTTCATTAAGCGTCGTCTGGTAGCCCAGCACGTTCATCCCCATCTCAACCGCCCCATGTCGCCAGTGCTCGAAACGAATTTCCGATTTCGACAACATCGCCATCACAACTTTCTGTCATGACATCGCCGTCGCGGTCTTTCGCTACCAACGCTGCGGCCGGTCTTCCGCCGGTCCACCAAGCACTGAACCTTGTCCTTGTCTGCCCATTGGCTGGGCTACAATAGGCAGCGGCAGAGGCGGGGCCAAATCACGCTTTCTTACCGTTTGTTACCGTTACAATTCCGTCTTTTCGTAAATTTTTAATAAATTTCAACCTGTTGCCGGCGGGCACGAATGTGACACTGATGTTTCGTAACACGACTGTCCACACCGTTGTGCCGGCGGCTTAGGCCGCCTAATTCGCCTGCCGTCTCAAAAACGCTGGAATCTCAAGCAGATCGTCCTCACCGCTCGGTTTTCCGGTCGCGTTGATTCGCCCATTGCCGTCCAGGGCCTTGGGCTTGGGTGCGTAGGGGTCCACATCACGCCGCGCCGCGCCGCTGGCCGGCTGCTGCAGCGTCGGCGCGGCCTGGGTCGGCTGGGCTACCGGCGATTGGGCGCCGCCGCCTACCGGGGCCGAAGGGCTGGCTGGCGCCACCTGAGGCTCGTCCTTGGCGCCGAAGCCGGTTTTCAACTTCTTGAGCAGACCCATCGGACCGCGCTCGCCGTGGGCATCCTCCGTCGGCGCCGCCCCGCGGGCAGCCAGCTCGGCTTTGACCATCGGCGGGAAGTCGGCCACCTCGGGCATGCGCGCACCACTGGCCGGTTCCGGCTCCTCGGCCGGCTTGGGAACGAAGCCTCGCGTATCGGGCATCAGTTCCGCCTCAAGCGCGGCCTTGAACTCTTCCTCCACCGTATCGTCGGAGAAGATCGACGGCTGCGGGCGGAACGAACCGATGCGCACGCCGTCCTTCTCGACCGGCGGGGGGGCAATCTCGGTCGACGGCTTTACAATGGCAGCCGCCGCCTCGGGTGGCGTCGCGGCGCCCGCCAGATCGCCGGCGGTCGCCAGCGGCGGCGCGATCGGCGCGCTGGCGCTGGTGGCGCGCTCGCCCGTCGGCTTGGCGACGCTGGCGGCATCACCGATACCGGTGGCGACGACGGAAACGCGCACCACCCCTTCCAGACTTTCATCGAAGGTGGCCCCAAGGATGATGTTGGCTTCCGAGTCCACTTCCTCGCGGATGCGCGTGGCCGCCTCGTCCACCTCGAACAAGGTCAGATCGCGACCGCCGGTGATCGAGATCAACAGCCCCTGCGCGCCCATCATCGAAGACTCATCGAGCAGCGGATTGGAGATAGCCGCCTCGGCGGCCTGCATGGCACGGCCTTCGCCGGAGGCTTCGCCCGTTCCCATCATCGCCTTGCCCATTTCATTCATCACCGAGCGCACGTCGGCGAAGTCCAGGTTGATGAGGCCTTCCTTGACCATCAGATCGGTGATGCAGGCGACACCGGAATAGAGCACCTGGTCGGCCATGCCGAACGCGTCGGCAAACGTGGTCTTGTCGTTGGCGATGCGAAACAGGTTCTGGTTGGGAATGACGATCAGCGTGTCGACGTTCTTTTCCAGCTCGTTGATGCCGGCTTCGGCCGTCGTCATGCGCCGCTGACCCTCGAACTGGAACGGCTTGGTGACCACGCCGACGGTCAGGATGCCCATCTCGCGCGCTGCGCGTGCGACCACCGGAGCGGCCCCCGTGCCGGTGCCGCCGCCCATGCCGGCGGTGACGAAGGCCATGTGCGTGCCCGCCAGGTGATCGTTGATCTCGGTCAGGCACTCCTCGGCCGCCGCGCGTCCCACCTCAGGTTGCGAGCCGGCGCCCAGGCCTTCGGTGACATCGACCCCCATCTGGATCACCCGCTCGGCCTTCGACATCGTCAAGGCCTGTGCGTCGGTATTCGCGACCACGAACTCGACCCCCTCCAGGCCGCCGGCGATCATGTTGTTGACGGCGTTGCCGCCGCCGCCGCCGACGCCGAAAACGGTGATTCTAGGCTTGAGCTCCGTGATGTCGGGCTTTTGCAGGTTGATGGTCATGTCCTCGTCTCCGTTGTTCGGCCCGCATACCTTTCATACGGGCCGCACGGGACGGCGATCGCTCGCCGCCGCTCGTTGGTCAAAAACTCTCTTTCAGCCAATGCCCCAACCGGGCAAAGGCGCCATGGGTTCCGGTCATCGCCAGCGGCGCGCGCTCGCGGGCAGCGCGGCCGACGAAATTCTCCATCTCCAGCATCTGCGGATAGATCAGCAGACCGACGGCCGTCGAGAACGCCGGGCCCTTGGCCGCTTCCGGCATGCCGGCGATCCCCATCGGTCGGCCCACGCGCACCGCGCGGCCCAGGATGCGCCTGGCCATTTCGCTCAACCCGTTGAGCTGGCTGGCTCCGCCGGTCAACACCAGCCGCTTGCCGATGGCGCCGGCGAAGCCCGATCGGTTGAGCCGGTCGTGAACCAGTTCGACGATCTCTTCGATGCGCGGATGGATGATGCGATTGAGCTGCGAGCGCGGAATATGGTGTCCGGCCTGCGCGCCTTCATCGCCGATCTGAGGGATCGCGATCATGTCATCGCCGTCGTTCGCACCGGCGAGCGCGGAACCGTGCATCACCTTCAGCTTCTCGGCATCCTCCAACCGCATCGACAGGCCACGGGCGATGTCGCGGGTGATGTGGTGGCCTCCGACGATGACTGCGTCGGTGTAGACGAAGTGCCCGTCCATGAAGACCGAAAGGGTCGTTGTGCCGCCACCCATATCGATGCACGCGACGCCCAGCTGTGCCTCGTCGTCCACCAGGGCCGCCAACCCGCTGGCATAAGGCGTCGCCACCATCGCCTCGACCGAAAGATGCGCGTGGTTGGCGCACATCTCGATGTTGCGCAGGGGCAGGTTTTCGGCGGTGACCACATGCATGTCCACGCCGAGATTCTGTCCCAGCATGCCACGCGGATCGGACATGCCGTTTTCTCCGTCGAGCGAATAGCCGATCGGTATGGAATGAACCACCGAGCGCTCGGGCGCCAGCGCGTGTTCGGCGCCGGCGCGCAGAACCCGGCAGATATCGTCGTCCTCGACGCAATGGCCGCCCAGCTCGACCGCCGCCGAGAAGGCTTCCGAAACCAGCCGGCCGGCCGAAACATTGACGATAAGCGATTCCACGGTAACGCCGGCCATGCGCTCGGCCGCGTCGACGGCGGCGCGGATCGACTGCTCAGCCGCTTCCAGATCGCTGACCACGCCGGACTTGATGCCGTAGGCGCGCCGGTGGCCGATGCCGATCACCTCGATCGTGTGGGTGCGCCCGGGCAGCACGCGGCTGGCCTCGCGCGGGCAAAGCCGCGCGATCAGGCAGCAGATCTTCGATGTGCCGATATCAAGCACGCTGACCAGGCTGGGACGCCGGCCCGACAGCGGGCGCATGCGCGGCAGCAGGCCGTCATCCACGTGGAGGCTCATGTGTCTGCCTCCACCGCAATGGCGTCGGTTGCGGCGGGCCGCACCACGATGCGGTCGGCGAGACGCAGGTCAATCGTTCCCAGATCATGCGCCAGCAGTCCGTGTTCGGCCTGCAGCATGGCCAGGGTATCGAGCGCCGCCGCCGCTTCGCGGTCGGGCAGCTTGATGGTGATGTCGTTGTCGAGGCGAAGGTCCCAGCGCCGGTCCGCCACCCGCACATAGGCGCCGACCTGCTGCGCGAGCGCGGGATATCGCGCGGTCTGGGCCACGATCTCGGCGGCCAGCATGTTGGCGCCCTCGCCCACCACCATGGGCAGTTCGCCATAACGGCCGCGCAGGCGGTCGATGACGGTGCCGTCGCGTTCGATCAGATTGAGCTCGCCGCCATTCTGCCAGATGGCGAACGGCACCCGCTCCCAGATGTGGATCGCCAGCCGATCGGGATAGATCTTGCTCACCCGCGCGTCCCTGACCCAGGAAAGCGTGCGCAGCCGTTCGCGTGCCTCGTGCACGTCGACCGCCAGCAGCGAGCCCGCCGCGCCGGCGTCGAGTTTGGCCAGGATGTCGATCTGCGAGGTTTGCGACTGGCCGGTGATGTCGATGTGCTCGACCGCGAACCCGGCGTGAACGGCCAGCGTGTCCGCTAGATCGCCCAGGCGCTCCCACTGCCAAGCACCAAGGGCGAGCGCCACCGCCGTCAGGACCGCGACAACAGCCCGCGGCCGACGCGGCCTGTCAAACCGGGTATGGCTGGCAAATGTGGGCCGGCCGGCCAGCCGTGCCAGCGCGCGCGCGATCCAGCGCTGTGGGCGCTTGCCACCTTGTTGCTCGTGTCGACGCCTTACCGGGAGCAAGATGCGTCCTCCACCATCCAGATCAACAAACGCTCGAACGAATGTCCCGCATGCTCGGCCAGTTCCGGCACCAGGGAAGTCGCCGTCATGCCCGGCTGGGTGTTGATTTCCAGCCATGCCAGTTCGCCCGAACCCATCGGACCATCGTCCAGTCGGAAGTCCGAGCGGCTGACCCCACGACATCCGATGACCTGATGCGCCTTGAGCGCCAGTGTCTGAATCTTTTGGTAAATATTTGGTTTAATTTTCGCAGGACATTCGTGTTTTGATCCGCCGGGCGCGTATTTGGCGTCGTAGTCGTAAAACTCCAATCCGACCGGGATGATCTCGATGACGCCAAGTGCGACGTCGCCCATCACCGCACACGAAAGTTCGCGCCCGCCCACATAGCGCTCGACCATCAGCCGCTCGCCGAAAGCCCAGTCGTCCGCGTGCAGCTGTTGCGGCGGTTCCGACATGTCCTCGCGCACGATCAACACGCCGAACGAAGAGCCCTCCGCGACCGGCTTGACCACATAGGGCGGCGCCATGACGTGCTTGCGCGCGGCCTGGGCGCGGTCGACGATTTTGTGCGGCGCGAGCGGAATGCCGGCGGTTTTGGCGACCCGCTTCGACAATTCCTTGTCCATGGCCAGCGCCGAGGCCAGGACACCCGAATGGGTGTAGGGAATGGCCAGAAACTCCAAGATGCCCTGGATGGTGCCGTCCTCGCCGAACGGGCCGTGCAACGCGTTGAACGCCACGTCGGGCTTCAAATCGGCTAGCACGGAGGCCACGCTGCGGTCCACGTCGACCCGGGTGACCTTGTAGCCGGCGCCTTCGAGCACGTCGGCGCAGGCGTTTCCCGACGACAACGAGACTTCCCGCTCGGCCGACCACCCGCCCATCAGCATCGCGATATGTTTCACGTCGCTTTTTCCGCTGCCTGCCACCAACCCCAGCGCACAGCGGCCGGACCGCCCGCACGCCGTTTCATGCGAATCGAATCAGACTCGCACGAATCTGGCAAGCTTCAGCGCGATTCACGGTTTAGATTCAGCGGCCTAAAGGGAGAAAGTGTGACTTTTTTGACTCAGTTTCGGCGGAGCTGAGCAAACTTCGGCCCTATTCGATTCGATGATCCGCCGTTGGCCAACCTCGGCAGCCTATCTTCGCCCCACCCGCTTGATCTCCCATTCCAGCTCGATGCCGCAATGCGCCAACACCCTCTCGCGCACCATTTCGCCCAGGTTTTCCAGGTCGGATGCGGTCGCGTTCCCGGTGTTGATCATGAAGTTGCAGTGCATCTCGCTCATCTGCGCTCCGCCCACGCGCGCGCCGCGCAGTCCCGCTTCGTCGATCAGCTTCCAGGAACTATGGCCCGGCGGGTTCTTGAACGTCGAGCCGCCGGTCTTCTCGCGGATCGGCTGTACAGACTCTCGATGGCGCTGGACCTCGTCCATGGCCGCCTGAATGGCGGCTCTGTCTTCGCGCGTTCCCTCGAAGATCGCCCCGGTAAACACCAGATCGGCCGGCGCGGCAGCGTGGCGATAGGTGTAGCCCATTTCGTCATGGCTCAGGACAACCGCGTCTCCTCGCCGATCGATAGCATGCACCTCGACCACCCGCTGGGTGGTCTCCATCCCGTTGGCCCCGGCGTTCATGCGCAGCGCGCCGCCGATGCCGCCGGGAATGCCGTGATAGAAGGCGAAGCCGCCGATACCCGCCTCCAGCGCGGCCGCGGCGAGCTTCTTGTCCAGCACCGCCGCTCCGACGCGGATTTTTGTGTCCGAGATCACCTCCACCGCGCCGAAGCCCCGCGCGGACAGCCGGATCACCGCGCCTTCGATGCCTCCGTCGCGCACCAGCAGGTTGGAGCCGACGCCGATGACGGTGACTGGGATCTCGTCCGGCAGTTGGCGCAGAAACAGCGCCAGGTCTTCCTCATCGGCCGGCTGGAACAGAAGATCGGCCGGCCCACCGACGCGAAACCAGGTGACCGGCGCCAGCGGCGCGTCCGGCGTCAGCCGGCCACGGATGCCGGCCAGCCGGTCGCCCAGACGGGCGAGCAGATCAGCGCCCGGCACCCTTCGCCCTTCCGGTGGGCTGCGCTTTGAGTTCGGCCAGTTGGCCGGGCAGCGCGTGCGCCCATCTGGTGATATCGCCGGCGCCGAGGAAGATCACGGTGTCGCCGGCGTGCGCAAGTTCGGCCACTCTGGCGGCAACTTCGTCTGCACCGGCCAAAAGCCGCACGTCGCGGTGGCCGCCGGACTTCAACCCTTCCGCCAGCGCGGCCGCGTCCACGCCCTCGATCGGCGTCTCGCCGGCGGCGTAGACCGGCGCGACGAACACTGTGTCGGCGTCGTTGAAACAAGCGCAAAACTCGCTGAACAGGTCGTGGAGCCGGGTGAAGCGATGCGGCTGCTTGATCGCGATCACCCTACCCTTCGCCGCCGCGCGCGCCGCCTTCAACACGGCGGCGATCTCTACCGGGTGGTGGGCATAGTCGTCGAAAATCTCCACACCGTTCCACGAACCGGTATGGGTGAACCGCCGCCGCACGCCGGAAAAACCAGCGAGCCCGGCGCGAATGCCGACCTCGTCGACGCCGAGTTCATGCGCGATCGCGATCGCGGCGGTGGCGTTGGACACATTATGCAGGCCGGGCATCGGCAGGACGAGCGATTTCATCGTGGTCACCTTACCGGACTTGCGCTCGCGGATGCCGATATCGAAGCGGGTCTCGAACCCTTCGGTGATGACGTTTTCGAAGCGCACCGCAGCCTGGCGGTTGGCGCCATAGGTGACGATGCGCCGGTCGGTGATGCGCCCCACCAGCGACTGAACTTCAGGATGATCCAGGCACATGACGCCGAAGCCGTAAAACGGCACGTTCTCGACGAACTGGGCGAACGCCGCACGCACCGCGTCGAAGTCGCCGTAATGGTCGAGATGTTCGGGATCGATGTTGGTGACCACCGCCACGTCCGCCGGCAGCTTCAGGAACGTGCCGTCGGATTCATCGGCCTCGACCACCATCCATTCGCCGTCGCCCATGCGTGCGTTGGTGCCCAGATCGTTGATGATGCCGCCATTGATGATGGTGGGATCGAGCCCGCCGGCCTGCAGCAGCGCTCCGACCATCGAAGTGGTGGTGGTCTTGCCATGGGTGCCGCCGATGGCGATCGCCTTGCGAAACCGCATCAGTTCGGCCAACATCTCGGCGCGGCGCACGATGGGTAGCTTGCGCTCGCGCGCGGCGATGCGCTCGGGATTGTCCTGCCCGATGGCGCTGGAGGCGACCACCACCTCGGCTTCGCCCAGGTTCTCGGCCCGGTGCCCGACGTGAACGGTGATCCCCTTGGCGCGCAGGCGCTCCACATTGGCACTTTCGGCCAGGTCCGAGCCCTGCACGTCGTATCCCAGATTGTGCAGCACTTCGGCGATCCCGCTCATGCCGATGCCGCCGATGCCGACGAAATGGACCAGGCCAATGGTCTCGGGCATTTTCATGAGCTGGCTTCCTTGTCCCCGGTTTCGCCCGCCTCGGCGGCGACCTCCTCAACCAGGTCGGCGAGCCGGCGAGCGGCGTCCGGCCTGCCGGTCTTTTTGGCAGCTTTGGCCTTGAGCGCAAGCCCGTCCGGGTCCTCCATCGTCTTGGCCAGATGCTTAGCAAGCCACTCCGCAGTGAGATCCTTCTCCTCAATCACGACCGCCCCGCCGCCCGCCGCCAGCGCGGCCGCGTTGGCCGCCTGATCGTGGTCGAGGGCGTGCGGATAGGGCACCAGAACCGACGGGCGTCCGATCACCGCCAGTTCCGAAACGGTCGAGGCGCCGGCGCGGCAGATCGCCAGATGACACGCGGCGATGCGCGCCGGCATGTCGTCGAAAAACGAAGCCGCCTCCGCCGCCACGCTGATCGCCCGATAGGCTTCGGCGAGATAGTTGACGTCGGTGCCCTGCGCCTGCTGGGTCACCTGCAAGGCGGCGCGCTCGTGCTCGTCCAGGCGCACGACGGCGTCGGGCACCATGCGGGTGAACACCCGCGCGCCCTGGCTGCCGCCGAAAACCAGCAGCCGAAACGGCGCGTCGGGCTTGCGTTTGGGATAGCGTTTGCGCGCGGCGGCCACTACGTCCGGCCGCACCGGATTGCCGGTAACCACGACCCTGTCGGCCTTGACCGCGCCGGCCAGTTCGAAGCCCATGGCGATGGCGGCCACGCGGCCGGCGAGCCAGCGGTTCGCGCGACCGGGAACCGCGTTTTGTTCATGCACCAGCGCCCGCGCTTTCAGATGGCTGGCCGCCAGCAGCGGCGGCACCGTGGGATAGCCCCCGAACCCGACCACCACGGCCGGCTGACGCGCTTTGATGAGGCGGCGGCTTTGCAGGTAGCCGGCCAGCAGCGCGGCGAGCGCGCGCGCGATCTTCACCGGATTGCGGCCGCCGATGGTCGCCGAGGCGATGATGTGAGTCTCTTCGGCTGGAAAGCTGTCGCTATAGCGCATACCGCGCTCGTCGGTCAGCAGATGGATGCTCCAGCCGCGCTCGATGAGTTCATGCGCCAACGCTTCGGCGGGAAAAATGTGCCCGCCGGTGCCGCCGGCCGCCAGAAACGCGATGCGCTGGTCTTTTGTCGTGCCCCGGGCCATCGATGCGCCCTACTCGCCCGCCGCGTGTGAATGGGCGGCGAAGCCGACCGGCCGCCGTCGCCGCTTTTCCGGCCGCGAACGGGTGAGCGCTGCGACGAAGCCCATGCCGATCGCCGACGCCATCAACGAAGAGCCGCCATAGGAGATGAACGGCAGGGTCATGCCGGTGGCGGGCAGCAGCTTCAGGTTGACGCCCAGATGGATGACCGATTGGGCGGCGAACAGCGATACCAGCCCGGCGGTGGCGAGCCGCACATAGTCGTCGCGCTCGCCAAGCGCATGCAGCAGGCCGCGCAGAACCACAAAGGCGAACACGGCCACCAATGCGATCGCCAGAAGAATGCCGAACTCTTCGGCCGCCACCGCGAACGGAAAATCGGTATGCCCGTCGGGCAGGATTCGCTTCACCGTCCCTTCCCCCGGCCCCTGGCCCAGCCAGCCGCCATGGACGATCGCCTCGCGCCCGGTCTCGACCTGAAAATTGTCGCCCGAGTTGGAGTAGAACCGGTTGATGCGCCCGGCGATGTGGGGAAACAGCGTATACGCGGACGCCAGGCCCACAATCCCCACCACCGAAAGCGCCAAGATCCATACCCAGGACATCCCGGCCATGAAGAACAGCGCGCCCCAGACCACCGCCACCAGCATGGTCTGACCGAAGTCCGGCTGCGCCATCAGCAGCGCCACCACGATGGCGAGCACGATGATCGAGAACAAGTTGCCGGGGATGTCCGGCCGGCGCGAATTCTCCGCGAACAGCCAGGCGGTGATGATCACGAAGGCCGGCTTGACGAATTCCGATGCCTGCAGCGACATGCCCGACACCGACAGCCAGCGGCGCGACCCCTTCACCTCCTGGCCGACGAACAGCGTCGCCAGCAAAGCGACGACCGCGAACACGAAAAGCACCATCGCCGCGCGGCGCACCGCCCGCGGATCGAGCAGCGAGCACGCCAGGAACAGTCCCAGGGCGGGAACCAGGAACATCGCGTGACGCTTGACGAAATGCAGGCTGTCGACGCCGAGGCGCTCCGCGACCGGCGGGCTTGCGGCAAACGACACCATCAGCCCGGCCAGCATCAGAAAGGCGACCGCAGCCAGCAGCGGTTTGTCCACCGTGCGCCACCACTCCGCCAGCCAACTCTTGTCGGTACGCGCCACCATCAGGCGGTCTCCTCCAGGTTTGCCATCGTCGAAAGCCTGTCGACCGCCGCGATGAACGCCTGCCCGCGCAGTTCGAAATTGGCGAACTGATCGAAGCTGGCGCAGGCCGGCGACAGCAGCACCACGGGCTCGCCATGATCATCGCCCGCCGCATCCTGGGCGGCGTGCGCCACCGCGGTCTCGATGTCGCCGGCAATCTCGTATTGAACGCGATCGCCTAGGATCGCGGCAAAGGCCGGTGCGGCCTCGCCGATCAGATAGGCTTTGGCGATACGGTCGAACCAGGGCGCCAGTTCCGCGATACCGCCTTCCTTGGCCAGTCCGCCGGCTATCCAGTAGATTCGCTCAAAGCTCGAAAGCGCCATCTGCGCCGCCTGGGCGTTGGTGGCCTTCGAATCGTTGACGAACAGCACCCGGCCGACCGTGGCAACCGGCTGCATGCGGTGCGCAAGGCCCGGAAAGCTGGCCAGTCCGGCGGCAATCTCACCGTCGCTCAAACCCATCGCCGCGCACACCGCCGCCGCCGCGGCTGCGTTCTGGGCATTGTGGCGGCCTCGTAGCGAGGCGATTCCGGTCAGGTGCGCCACCACCCGCGACTCGCCGCCGGCGGCCTTGACCTCTTCATCGATCGCATAGGTTCCCTGCGCCAGCGGCCGGGCCCCGGAGATCCGGGTCAGCGCAACGCCGGATGCTTCGAGCCGGTCGGCGACCGCGTGCGAGGGCTCGTCGTCGACACCGACCACCGCGAAGCCGGCCTGGGCCACCAGCCGCTCCTTGATCGCCACATAGTTGGCGAACGTGCCGTGACGATCGAGATGATCGGGCGAGATGTTGAGCAGTACGCCGATGTCCGGCGCGATCCTTCGGGCCAGGTCGATTTGATAGGAAGAGCATTCCACCACATAGACGCGGCCGTCGGTCGGCGGCTCAAGCGCCAGCACCGCCGTACCGATATTGCCGCCCATCTGCACGTCGCGGCCGGCCGAGGCGAGCACATGGGCTATGAGCGCGGTAGTCGTCGATTTGCCGTTGGTGCCGGTGATCGCGACGATGGACGCATCCACACCACTGGCTGCGATCTCCTCGGCGAACAGGCCGATGTCACCGACGATGGGAACGCCGGCGGCGTGCGCCAGCTCCACGCTCCAGTGCGGCTTGGGGTGGGTGAGCGGAACGCCGGGCGATAACACCAGCGCGGCAAAGCCGTCGAACCCGACCTCGCGCAGATCGCCGGTGGGAATGCCCTCGCCGGCCGCCCCCTCGACCGTTTGGCGATTATCGTCGAACGCGACCAGTTCGGCGCCACCGGCCAGCAGCGCCCGCGCGCTCGCCAGCCCCGATCCGCCAAGTCCGAACAGGGCGACCTTGCGGTCCTTGTATCGGGTGACCGGAATCAATTGCAGCTTCCTAGCGCAGTTTCAGGGTCGACAGGCCGATCAGCGCCAGCATCACCGCAATGATCCAGAAACGGATCACGATCTGGCTCTCGGTCCAGCCCTGCTTCTCGAAATGGTGGTGGATGGGCGCCATCTTGAACACGCGCTTGCCGGTCAATTGGAACGACGCGACCTGGATGATGACCGACAGCGCTTCCATGACGAACAGGCCGCCGATGATCGCCAAAACGATCTCGTGCTTGGTGGCCACCGCCGTGGCCCCGATCATGCCGCCCAACGCCAGCGAGCCGGTGTCGCCCATGAAGATCGCCGCCGGCGGCGCGTTGAACCACAGAAAGCCAAGGCCCGCCCCGATGATAGCGCCGCAGATGACGGCGACTTCGCCGGTGCCCTGGACGAAATGAATCTGCAGATAGTTGGCGAAGATGGCGTTGCCCGACAGGTAGGCGATGACACCGAACGAGGCGGCCGCGATCATCACCGGCACGATGGCGAGCCCGTCCAGCCCGTCGGTCAGGTTGACCGCATTGCCGGCGCCGACGATGACGAAGGCGCCAAACGCGACGAAGAAGATGCCAAGATCGATCACCAGATCCTTGAAGAACGGAAACGCCAGCGAGGAGGAAAACGGCGCGGTGCCGGCGTTCATGATCACGACGCAGGCGGCGCCGGCGATGATGAATTCCAGCGCCAGCCGGCCCGCCCCGGAAATCCCTTTGTGGGAAGCGCGCGAGACCTTCAGATAGTCGTCGTAGAAGCCGATCAGCCCGAAGCCGACGGTCACCATCAGCACCACCCAGACATAGATGCTGGACAGGTTGGCCCACATCAGCGAGGAAATCACCACGCCGCACAGGATCATCAATCCACCCATCGTCGGCGTGCCGGCTTTCTGGAAATGGGTCTGCGGCCCGTCGGCGCGGATCGGCTGGCCCTTGCCCTGGCGCACCTTGAGTGCGCGGATGATCATCGGGCCGAACAGAAAGACGATCAGGGCCGAAGTGACCAGCGCCGCTGCCGTGCGAAAGGTGATGTAGCGGAACAGGTTGAGCGCCGATATGTCGGCGGACAATTCCTGGCCCAGATAATACAGCATAATGACACCCCGTCGTTCAATTCGCGGCTAGCGCGCGCCGCTTATACCTAACCGGCGTTCCTTGCGGCACCCTGTGGTGCGAACCGGTCCCGGATCGCGTCAACCAGGGCGGCGAAGTTGAGCCCGTTCGATGCCTTGATCATGATCACGTCGCCCGGCCGTATGTCCGCCAGCAATGGCGCGCGCAACGCATCGGCGGTAGCGAAATGCCCGGCCAGGCACGATCGGCCTGCCGAACGCTCCATCTGCTGCGCAAGCGCCGCGATCAGTGGGCCGGCCAGCCACAGCCGGTCGACGCCGGCGCGTGTGATCGGTTCTTCCAGCTCGCGATGCAGGCGCTCCGAAGCCGTCCCCAGCTCCAGCATGTCGCCCAGCACCGCGATGCGGCGCCCGTCCGGACCGGGCGCGGTGCCGGCCAACACCTCCAGAGCGGCGGCCATGGAAGCCGGGTTCGCATTATAGCTTTCGTCGATGAGCCGGACGGCGGCTGCGCCCTCGCCCAGCACCATCGCCCGGCCGCGGCCGGCTTCGGGTCGAAGCTGACCGGTCGCGGCAATCGCCTTGTCCAGATCGGCGCCGGCGAGGCTCGCCGCCGCCAGCGCACCCACCACGTTGGAGACCATGTGCGTTCCCGGCACCGGCAGATCGAAGTCGGCCGCATGGCCGTCGAGATCGACCGCGACCGCCGAGCCTTCTTCGCCCGGATGCACCTCGATAATGCGGAATTGCGCATCAGCCGACGCTCCGTAACCCAGCACATTTTCCGCCCCGGCCGCGCGCGCCGACGCGGCCAGCTGCTCGCAGCGTTCATCGTCGCGGTTGATGAGCGCGGTGCCACCACCTTCCAGTCCGCAGAATATCTCCGCCTTGGCGTCGGCGATGCCGTCAAGACTGTCGAACGCGCCCAGATGCGCGGCCGCCACCAGCGTCACCATGGCGATGTGCGGGCGGACCAGCTTGGTGAGCGGCGTGATCTCGCCGGCATGGTTCATGCCGATCTCGAATACGCCGAAGTCGCAATCGCGCGGCATGCGCGCAAGCGACAGCGGCACGCCCCAATGATTGTTGAACGAGCGCTCCGCCGCATGGACCGAGCCGGTTGCCGAAAGCAGCGTCGCCAGCATGGATTTGGTGGTGGTCTTGCCGGCGCTGCCGGTGACCGCGATGATCCGGGCATCGGTCCTTGCCCGCGCCGCGCGCGCCAGATCGCGCAAGGAGGCAAGCACGTCATCGACGACGATGAGCGGCATCTTGATCGGGTCAATGCTGTCAAGCTTGCTTTCGCTCACCACGGCGGCCGCCGCGCCGGCGTCGGCGGCGTGCTGCACATAGTCATGCCCATCGAGACGATCACCGGCGATGGCAAAAAACAGTTCGCCGCTTGCAAGCGTTCTGCTGTCGATCGACAGGCCGCCGACCCCGCCCGGCAGATCACCGACTGCGCGGCCGCCCATGGCCGCCATCAGTTCATCGCCGGTCCACAGCATCGTCATGCCGCCAACGCTCCCAGCGCCGCGCGCGTGACTTCATGGTCGGAAAACGGCAGTTCCTCTTCACCGATCGTCTGGCCGGTTTCATGGCCCTTGCCGGCGACCACCAGGCAGTCGCCCTCCGCGAGCAGGGTCACGCCATGGCGGATCGCCTCGGCCCGGTCGCCGATCTCGAGCGCGCCGGGAGCGGCCGCCAGGATCTGCGCGCGGACCGTTGCCGGCTCCTCGCTGCGCGGATTGTCGTCGGTGACGATGGCGATGTCGGCCAATCTGGCGGCGATTTCCCCCATGACCGGCCGCTTGCCCGCGTCGCGGTCGCCGCCGCAGCCGAACACGACGATCAGCCGGCCGGCGGTAAACGGCCTCAGCGAGTTGAGCACGTTCTCCAGTGCTTCGGGCTTGTGTGCATAGTCCACATACGCCGGCGCGCCGTGGGCGGTTCGTCCGACCAGATCCAGGCGCCCCGGCGCCCCTTCCAACTTCTCCAGCGCTGCCATGACCTGTGCCTCGTCGCACCCGGTGGCGATCGCCATGCCGGCGGCGACCAGCGCGTTGGAAAGCTGGAAATCACCTGCCAGAGGAAATTCGACCCGGTGATGGTTGGCGCCGACCGCTATTTCGGCCACCTGGCGAAAACGCTCATGCTCGACGCGCTTGAGCGCGAGCGCGGCGCCGGCGCGCCCGACGCTCAGCACCTCGTGCGATGCGGCACGCGCCACTTCGATCGCGCGATCCGAATAGACGTCGTCGGCGAAGATCACCGCCGGTGATCCGGCCGGCAGCACGTCGGCGAACAGGCGCATCTTAGCGGCGAAATAGTCTTCCGGACCGTCATGATAATCCATGTGATCGCGGCCCAGATTGGTGAAACCCGCCACCGACAGCCTCACCCCCACCAGCCGATGCTGATCGAGCCCGTGCGAGGACGCCTCCATCGCCGCGTGGGTGATGCCGTCGCCGGCCAGTCCGTCGAGCAGCCGGTGCAGTTCCACCGGATCGGGCGTGGTCAGGTTGCCTTTGGTCCGCATGCCCGACGCGATCACCCCGGTCGTGCCGATGAAAGCGGCGCGATGCCCGCATGCGCTCCAGATCTGCCGAAGAAACGAGGCGACCGACGTCTTGCCCGATGTGCCGGTAACCGCGCCGATCACATCGGGCTGGCGGGGATAGTACCGGGCGGCCATGCGCGCAAGCGTCGCCCTGGGTTCGGCTACCCGCAAGACCGGGACCGACACCTCTTCTAGTTGCGCTTCGTTCGAGGTCAGCACCGCCGCCGCTCCGGCATCGATTGCTTTGGAAACGTAGAGCGCGCCGTCGGTGGCGGTGCCGGCCAGCGCGGCGAACAGATTGCCCGGCTCGACCTTGCGCGAATCGGTGGCGACGCCGGAGATCGGCAACCGCGCCACCTCCGGCGGCATCTCAACCTCGCCGCCCGAAAGCCTGCCTAGCTCCATCATGAGTTTCCCATAGCTGGGTTTCCCGCTTCCCCTTTCGCGAATCACGCGCGCGAGAACTGTTGCGGTGTCTGCCCCCTCAGTAGGAAACAAACAAGGGCCCATCATCGTCCTGGAACACCGGGCGGACGCCCAGCACCGGCGCGCCGCGACGCACAATTGCCCCCACAATCGGGGCGGCATTGAGGCCCGCCAGCGCGGCTTTGCGGCCCGGTTCGGGCTGTGGCTCGTCGATGAAGGCCAATACGACATAACGCGGCGCGTCGATCGGGAAGGCGGCGAGAAACGTGTTGAACAGCTTGCCCGGCACATACCTGCCGTCGACCACCTTCTCCGCCGTACCGGTCTTGCCGCCGACCCGATAGCCGCGCACCTCCGCCTGCGACCCCGATCCCACCTCGATGTTGCGCCGCAGCAGGTAGCGCATGTGGTCGCTGGTGCGTTTCGAGATAACCTGGCGCGCGACGGCATCGGCCTCCTGCGCCGCGCGCGGCAGCAGCGTCGGCGTGATGAGCCTGCCGCCGTTGACCAGCACGGCTCCGGCGACCGCCGTCTGCAGCGGCGTGGTCTGCATGCCATGGCCGAACGAGATCGTGGCCGAATGGACCGGCCGCCACCGCTTCGGCCCCCTGGGCACGGCAATCTCGGGAATTTCCAGCACGATGCGATCGAGCAGCCCCAGCCGTTCCACGAAGGCGCGATGCTGGTCGAGGCCGACCGTCTGCGCCATCTTCACCGCACCGATGTTGGACGAGTGGACGAAGACCTCAGGCACGGTCAGCCAGCGTCGCTTGGCGTGGAAATCCTCGATTCGATGACCGCCGATGCGCACCGGCTCTCGCGCATCGAACTTGTCTTCCATGGTGACGAGACCGCTGTCGAGGGCGGCGGCCGCCGTGAAAGCCTTGAAGATGGACCCCATCTCGAACAGGCCGGCCGTCATCCTGTTCATCCGGCCCGGCTTCAGCGCATCGACTGGATCATTGGGGTCGTAGTCGGGCAGCGACGCCATCGCCAGGATCTCGCCGCTGTCGGCGTCCAGCACAATCGCTCCCGCCGCGATCGCGCGATACCGGTCCATCGCCTTGGTCAGTTCGTCATGGACGATGTGCTGAACGCGCAGATCGAGGCTGAGCTGCACCGCGTCCAGATCCTTGATGCGCGCGAACCCGGCCGCGCGCAGATCGGCCAGTCCCTGGTCGTCTACATGTTTTTCAAAGCCGGCAATGCCGATATTGTCGATGTTGACATGGCCGACGATGTGCGAGGCCATCTGGCCCTGCGGGTAGAATCGGCGGGTTTCGTCTCTAAAGCCGATGCCGGGAATGCCGAGCGCGTGAATCTCGCTCTGCTGACGCGGCGTTAGTTCGCGGCGCAGCCATACGAAGCCCGCATCGCTCGACAGCTTGCGGTGGGTCTCCTCCAGATCGAGCCCCGGCAGCGCGGTCGCCAACAGCTCCAGGGCCTCGTCCGCATCGACGATGCGCCGGGGCTCGGCGTATAGCGATGCGGTCTTGATGTCGGTGGCCAGGATCTCGCCGTTGCGGTCGACGAGGTCGGGCCGGGTGGCCGAGGTGGAGGCATCCGCATGCCGGTGCACCGCCGGCCCGGCCGGGTCGGCAAACCCTAAGAACACCAGCCTCGCCACGATGATCGAATAGGCGGCAAACACGATCGCGACCGACAGCAGCATGCGCGAGCGGGCGCGGTTGCCGGCGATCTTGCCGCTTCCGTCGAACCGGAAATGCGACGCGCTGCCGGCGTGCGCGGTCGCCGGGCCGCGTTTGGTGTTGACCCGGTCAGTCGCCATCATCGACCCGTCCTGGCTCGCCGACCGAACCGGTGATCAATCGCGATATCGCGTCGGTGTCCGGCTCTGTTTGCGCCTGGCGCACCGGCTGTGCAGGCACGTGCGGGCGGAGTTGCTCCAGCCGCTCGGCCAACGTCTCAAGCGTGACGATCTGATCCGCGCTGATCGGGGTCAGTCGCAACTCTTCGTCGTGACGTTCGCTCAAGGCCTGAAGCCTGGACGGGTTGGTCAGCAGGCTCCAGTCGGCGTGCAGTATGTCGATCGCTTCGCGTTCGGCGGCGATGTCACGGCGCAGCTGCGTCAGCCGGTCGCGCGCGTCGTCGGCCTGAAACTTGACCATGTAGGTAGCCGACGCCGCCGCCAGCACCATGCCCACCAGAACCAGATTTCCCGATCGCGTCACCATGGTTCACGCCCGTCCAAGCTTCATCGGGACGAGCGCTATCGCCGGTATGCCGGTGATCGTAAGGTCCTGCGAACCCGCGGCCGCGCCGGTTCGCACCGCGTGGCGCAGCTTCGCCGAGCGCGCGCGCGGGTTCGCCGCGATTTCGTCGGGACCGGCCTTGATCACCGTGCGCCGTCCAGGATGAGCGAATGTCGCCTGTTCCCGCACCGTTTCCGGCGCATGGCGCGAGCCGGACCGACCGCCGGTGCGCGCGGCGAGGAATCGTTTGACGATGCGGTCCTCCAAAGAGTGGAAGGTAACCACCGCAAGCCGGCCGCCCTCGCGCAGAACACGCTCGGCGGCGAACAGCGCGCGCGCGAGCTGCTCGAGTTCGCGGTTGATGAACACGCGTAGCGCCTGAAAGGTGCGGGTGGCCGGATGAATTCGCGCCTGCGGATTCCTGCCGATGGTCTTTTCCACCAGCTCGGCCAGTTCCAGGGTGCCGGCGAAGGGTTGCGCACGCCGCCGCGCTTCGATGGCTCTTGCTATGCGCCCGGCCTGGCGTTCCTCGCCCAGGATGCCGATGATGCGCGACAGATCGCCTACCGGGGCCCGATTGACCAGATCGGCGGCGCTCGGCCCCCGGGCCGACATGCGCATGTCGAGGGGGCCGTCGGCCTGGAACGAGAAACCGCGTTCGGCTTGGTCGATCTGCATCGACGAAACGCCCACATCCAGCGTCACGCCATCGATGTCGCGGCAGCCCGCTTCACTCGCGTGGCGATCGAGGTCACCGAACTCGCCCTCGATAAGCTGCAGCGTTTGCGGATATTGCTCGGCCAGCGCGGCGCCCGCTTCAATGGCGCCGGGATCGCGGTCGATCGCAACGACACCGGCGCCGGCCTGCAGCAGCGCCCGCGAATAGCCTCCGGAACCGAACGTGCCGTCGATGAAGGTTTGGCCGGGACCCGGACGCAACGCGGACAGAACCTCGTCGAGCATCACCGGAACATGACGCGCAGGTCCGCCAGAAACACCGGTTTCGGCCTTTCTTGCCGCCATGCTCACCGCTCTCCGCCGGTCGTCGTCCGGTCCCCGGCCAATTCCTCCGCCCGCGCGCCCAGTGCTCCGCGCATCGTTTGAACCTTCGCGCGTGCCGCCTTGCGATAGGCGGCAAAGCGGTCCGGCTGCCACATCTGGAAGAAGTGTCCGCGCCCGACAAATGCCACCGCGTCGGCAATGCCGGTATGCTCGCGAATGTCGTCGCCGAGCACGATGCGCCCGTCGGAATCGATGTTCAGCCGCATGGCCTCACCGTGCAGATAGAACGACCACACCTCATATTCTTCCGAGAAAGGGTCCATGCGCGCCAGTCGCTCCTCGCCCACCGCAATCAACTCCGGACCACCCGCTTCCACCGTGGGGTGATCGATTGACAGACGGGCATGCAACACGCGTCCGTCGCCGAGTTTCGAGCGGAACGGGGCCGGAATCGATACCCGACCCTTCTTGTCTATCGCATTGATCGTACTCGATAAAAACCGATCCATCAGCGTCCTCGACCCGTACGCCAGACCCGCGCATGACTGTCAGGCCTTCTGGGATATCATGGGGAAATATGGGCGTCAACGGGAGCACTTGGGCCGGAAATGGAAGAGCGTCGTTGCCGCGGCCGTCCCGCCGCGAAACGGCGTGTTTACCGCGATCGGCGCATAATGCGCCGGTCAGGGTGAACAGCAGGTAAACCAATTCATGCGATCTCAACCGACCGCTCATACGGAATCTTATGGCCGATATGATCTAATCGACGGTTGAGGGCAAAGGGACACGCTAGGGGACGTTATGTTGAGAATCCGCTACTCGCTGATCTTGCTGTGCAGCGCGTTGGCGCTGATCCCCACGCTGCTGTTTGGCGTGTGGGCACACAATCAGGCCATCGAAAGCGAATTCAAGGAAGTGCGCGAGCGCAATCTGTTGATTGCCAAGAACCTGAGCCGCGCGCTCGAACAGCATCATCTCGATACGATCGCCGTATTCGAGTCCTTCGCCTACAATCTGGCCAACGGCAGCGAGCTGCAGAACGTCGAAACCACCCTGGCCAATCTCGATCTTGGCTCGATCGTCGTGGTGGAAGCGGCCACCGGCCGCGTTGTGCGCTGTGTAGCCGCCGAAAAGACGACACCACCGGAATTCATCGACCAGGGCATGTTCGAGTTGGCCTCGTCAATGGCCTCGCCCGACAAGACGGTCTTGTCGCCTGTCACCGTGGACGGCAACGGCACCAACGTCATCTATATGGTTCGCGCCTACGGCGATACGATCGCGGTGGGCACGCTCAGGACCAGCTACATCGTCGACATCGCCCGCTCGATCGCGTTTGGCAAGCAGGGTCACGCCGTGGTCGTCGACCAGCGCGGCAACGTGCTCGCCCACCCGCTGCCCGAGTGGACCGTGGCCCGCAAGAACATCTCGCGCGTGCCGGCGGTTCAGCGCATGCTCAAGCGCGAAACGGGCATCGAGCAGTTCTATTCGCCCGCCCTTGAGGGCGACATGATCGCCGGCTTCACCCATGTGGCCGACGCGGGATGGGGCGTGATGGTGCCGCAACCGATCTCGGAAGTGTATGCCAACGCCGATGAATCCCGGCGTTCGGCGGTGGTCATTCTCGGCGGCGGGCTATTCTTCGCACTGCTGCTGGCGGCGGCCTTCTCGATCCAGCTTTCGCGCCCGATCGAAGCGCTGATCCGCTCCTACAACGAGATCCGCAACACCGCCGAGCGCAAGCCGCTCACCGAACCGACCGGCAGTTTCGTGCCGATGGAGATCGCCCAGCTCTATCGCAGCTACAACTCGATGGTCGGCAACATCTCCAAGAACCAGGCCGACATCGTGCGGCTCGCCTATTCCGACCAGGTGACCGGCCTGCCCTCGCGCGAAGCATTTGCGGAACTGGCGCAGGCCCAGCTCGCCC
Source organism: Rhizobiaceae bacterium (assembly GCA_028281105.1). Taxonomy (GTDB): domain Bacteria; phylum Pseudomonadota; class Alphaproteobacteria; order Rhizobiales; family Rhizobiaceae; genus JANQKQ01. The sequence goes on along the minus strand of JANQKQ010000059.1, from coordinate 33,045 downwards.
AGCCCCCTGAACCCGGCCAGTTGGGTTGCGCGGTGCTGTTCATCGATCTCGACGATTTCAAAGGCGTCAACGACACCATGGGCCACGAGATCGGCGACATGGTGCTCAAGGTCCAGGCCGGCCAGATCGCCGCGGTCATTCGCGAGCGCACCGGCACCGACGTACTGGTCAGCCCGATCGAGGAGGACGGCGAGCTCGTGTCCGCCCTCGACGGCCGCTCGATCCTTTCGCGGGTCGGGGGCGACGAATTCATGGCGCTGGTTTGCGGCATCGCCGACGAGCAGAACCTCGCCGAACTGCTCGAAGCGATCAACTACCGCCTGTCGCGCGCGATCACCATTCACGACACGCAGCTGTCGGTGGGCTCCTCGATCGGCGCCTCGCTGTACGGACGCGACGGCACCACCTTGCAGGACCTTACCAAGAAGGCCGATATCGCCATGTATTGGGCCAAGCGCGCAGGCAAGAACTGCTACCGCCTGTTTGACTCCGGCCAGTCCAACCAGACGCCGTCCGAGATTCAGGCCGCCGTCGCCCAGGCGATCGAGAACGATGAGATGCGGCTCCACTATCAGCCGAAGGTGGACGCGATGACCGGCGAGGTGCACTCGGTGGAGGCGCTGGTGCGCTGGATCAGCCCGCACAAGGGCATGATCCCGCCGTCGCAGTTCATCCCGGTGATCGACGATACCATGATCGCCGACCAGCTCGGCGAATGGGTGCTGCGCAACGCCGCCGAACAGGTTCGCGCCTGGCAGGGCAAGGGCATCGACCTGCCCGTTTCGGTCAACATCGCCAGCCACCACCTGGTAGCCGAGCAGTTCCTGCCGTGTGTGCTCGACGCGATCGACCGGGCCGGCATCGGGCCGCAGATGATCGAAATCGAGATCACCGAGGAGACGGCCACCAATGCGCATGAGCGCGCCCTGGCGGTGACCCGCGCTCTGAAGGAAAGCGGCTTCGCCGTCTCGCTGGATGATTACGGCCGCGGCTACTCCAACCTGACCCGGCTGGCCGCGCTGCATGTCGACACGATCAAGATCGATTCCACGCTCACCCGCATGCTGGGCGAAGACCCGCGCGCGCGCATCATCGTCGATTCGACCATTCAGATGGCCCGCGGACTGAACTGCGCGATCGTTGCCGAAGGCGTGGAGAACGCGACCCAGGCCTACATCCTCAAGGACATGGGGGCGGAACTGCTGCAGGGCTACCTGTTCGCAAAGCCGATGCCGCCCGAGGATCTGGAGAAGTGGCTGACCGAACGCGCCGTTAGCCCGACCAAGCTGCAGATCGAACATCTTGCGCGCAAAGTGGCGACCGCCTAGCCCGCTGGCCGTCCTGGATCACCAGAGAAGCTGCCGCAATCGCCAGCCGGCCTGTAAGCCGGGTTCTGTATGGCTCGTCACGAAAATCGTGCGCGAACGTGGTGATCATTCATCTTAGGATGCCTGTTGCCAGGCACCTCGGTGCGACCTACCCGGACAACTGGCCTGGAAACCGGCCTCGGGATTTGCTCCCGGCGCTGTCCCTATTCGGTCTTGCTCCCGATGGGGTTTGCCGTGCCGCGGCCATTGCTGGCGCGCGCGGTGGGCTCTTACCCCACCCTTTCACCCTTACCCCGCCGGCAAATCGGCGATGTGACGCCGATTTGCAGGCGGGGCGGTTTGCTTTCTGTGGCACTTTCCCTTAGGCGCGGGCCGAGGCCCGTCCCAGCCGGACGTTATCCGGCATCGTGTTTCCATGGAGCCCGGACTTTCCTCCGCCACCGCCTTTCGGCGCCCGTGGCGGCGATCACCCGGCCGACTGGCGGTTCCGATCTAAGGCCAAAGCATCAAAGGGGCAAGGCCCACGGCCTTACCGGCCGCGATTGTGGGTGCGCTGGTAGAGGTCGCGGACGATCGTGCTGGCCGTTTTCTCGAACAGGCACGGTACCACCGCGTGAACCAGCGCCGCGCCGGCGGCGAGCGCCAGCGTCGCCGCAAACCTAAACGCGAAGGCCATATGCTCGAAATAGCTCTCGTCGACGGAGGCCGGATGATCCAAAAACAGCTTGTTGAACATGGTGCTTGCCTCCTCTTGTTTCGCTCCGCGGTTTGCGCGTTCGAGCATTGCGTCCACCCCCCGGCGCAGTTGGCGGCTATTGTGCCCGCTCCTGATCGAATTTCTTCCCAAAATCTCAGTCATACACTATAAACGTGGGATGATTTCCTGAGAATCAGTGAGAAACCAAGATGGATTCCTTCGATCGGCGAATCTTGCAGGAACTGCAGCGTGATTGCACCATCAGCGTCGAAGCCCTGGCCGATCGCATCGGCCTTTCACGCAACGCCTGCTGGAACCGGGTCAAGAAGCTGGAGCAGGCCGGCGTCATACGCTCCCGTGTGGCGTTGCTCGACGCCGACAAGGTGGGCCTGCCCCTGGAGGTCTTCATCATCGTGCGCACCGACAGCCACGATCCGCACTGGCTCGACCGCTTCTCTACCGCCGTGCGGGCCATGCCGGAAATCCAAGGAGTTTACCGGATGACCGGAGATATCGATTATCTGATCCGCCTGCGCGTCGCCGACGTGAAGTCCTACGACGCCTTCTACCAGCGTCTCATTCGCAAGGTGAAACTGTCAGACGTGTCCGCCTCCTTCGTCATGGAAGAGATCAAGGACACCAGCGAACTGGCGGTGGCGGCCACATAGCGGGTAAGCGCGCAGCGCCGGGGAGCCGAAAGCATGACCACAGGCCACGTCTTCATCGCCGCCAGCCTGGACGGCTACATCGCCCGGTCCGATGGCGACATCGACTGGTTGATGAAGCAGCCCGATGTGGGTGAGGATCATGGCTACGATGCGTTCATGGCCACCGTCGATGGACTGGTGATGGGCCGCAACACTTTCGAGAAGGTGCTCACGTTTGGCGAATGGCCGTACGACAAGCCGGTCGTCGTGATGAGCAGAGCCCTGGGGGCCGATCAGATTCCCGGCAATCTAAAGAACAGGGTCCGTATTTCCGCCCGCTCCCCCGCTGCACTGATGGCCGAGCTCGACGCAGCCGGCTGGAGCCGGGCCTACGTGGACGGCGGCGCACTCATCCAGTCGTTCCTGCGCGAAGGCCTCATCGCCGACATCACGCTCACCCACATACCGATCCTGATCGGCGGCGGCCTGCCGCTGTTTGGCGAATTGGAAAGCGACGTCGATCTGGAACATATCTCTACCCGTTCTTTCGATTCTGGTTTCGTGACTTCGTTCTATCGGGTGCGCCGGGAAGACCCCGCTCACTCCTCCGCCTCGTAGGAGAACACCTCCTGCAGCGGCCGGCCGAACGTGTGGGCGATGGCGAAGGCGAGTTGCAACGAGGGGGAGTACTTGGCCTTCTCGATGGCCACGATGGTCTGGCGGGTCACGCCTACCTTCTCCGCCAGCTGCTGCTGAGTCATCTCATCATGCTCGAAACGCAGCTTGCGGATATTGTTGCGGATCTGCCCCTTCCCCATGTCAAAAGCCCCGCCGGTAAAGCGCCAGCTTGACCAGATCGCCGACCACCGACGCAGCGAACATGGACACCACGATGATGAGCAGGACCATCGGCGCCGTCGCCCCCTCCAGCGCCAGTACGATCATGGAGATCAGAAACCCGACCGAGAACGCCAGATAGCTGATCTGCATCGCCTTCAGCTCGATCAGCTTGTCGCGTTCGTCAGTCACCATGCGCTCATGTTCCCTGGTGGCCACGGCGTGGCCGATGGCGAACAAGATCTGCAGCACAATGCTCGCCACGATGCTGGCAACGATCAGCGCGATGGTGCTCTTGCCGACCAGGCTGGCCGCGCCGGAACCGGCAAACCGCCCTTCCTGGTACATGCCGAACATGATGATGGCGTACGCCGCAAATACGATTAGGGCGCTGATCAACGATGCAGCCACCCGCCGTTCCTGTTGGGACATGGGATTGAAACCTCGTGTCTGTTCGTGTTTACACGTAGTCTTGTTTTTCCGACTTTAAGTATGAAATATCATACTCAATGTCAAGAAAATTTAACACAAAGACACATATTTTCGACCCGATGCCCATATGCCCGCCCGTTGCCGCCGTTCACCGGCCATTAACGCTAACATTCGATGATCGCGCCTTGTCAGCCGATCGTCACGCAACCCGCTCCGATCCACTTTCCGCCGCAGTCTTTGTGAACTATCTTCCCAGCCCCTTGTAGGAATCACCCATGATCACCCGCCGTCAATTTGTCCTAACCGGTTCCGCCGCCGGCGCTATGGCGCTCACTGCAGCGACGCTCGGCCCAGCCCTTTCGGCGACCAGCAAGGGCATCTCATATGGCGGCAACAAGCTGGACGTCTATTCCCCGGCGCGCGCGTCCGGCGCGCCGGTGATGATGTTCGTGCACGGCGGCGCCTGGCGCATGGGCAATCGCGGCCAGGTCGGCCGCAAGCCGCGGTTCTTTACCGATGCAGGCTTCGTATTCGCTTCGGTCGGTTATTCGCTCTACCCGTTCGCCGACGTTGACAAGCAGGCCACCCAGGTCGGCCAGGCGGTCGCCTTCGTTCGCGCGAACGCCGAACGCTGGGGCGGCGATCCCGAACGCATCATCCTGATGGGCCACTCGGCCGGCTGCCATCTGTCGTGTCTGGCCACCCTGTCGGGCATGGCGGGCGGGCTGCGCGGGCTGATCTCCAACGACACCGGCGCCTATGACCTGCACTATCTTGCCGAGATCAACGGCGGCCGGTTGCCGTGGCTCTACGCGCCCCCGTTCCGCAAGAGGGCGAAGTGGGCACGCTGGTCGCCGATCTCCTATGCCGATGCGCCCAACTCGCCGCCGATCTTCCTGCCCTGGTCGGGCGGGCGCAACCGCGACCGCATCACCGCCAACTATCTGCGCGCGCTGCAGACCGCCGGGGCCGACGTTACTCCATGGGACGGCACACGCTATTCACACCTGACGATCAACTCGGCGATCGGCAAACGCGGCGATGCGATCACGGCGGCGATCATGGATTTCGTCGACTACGCCTGGACCCAGCCGCTGTGCGAGGCGCCGGCGGTGCGCGTCGACGGCGAATGCCGCGTCGACGATATTCCAGTGGGCTCCATCGAGCAGTAGCAGCCCTCAGCTACCCCAACGTCAGCCACTCCGTAGCCGGATCGCACAAGCCATCAATGATGTCGAAATGATGCCGGCCCGGCACCACGAATTCGCGGGTCGCCGCACCCAGGCCCGTCCACACATTGGCAAGCAGCGCGTTCTGGCGCACGAATTCCGGCCGCTCGTCGCCGCCCACCACGCAGTCGACCGACAAACCCTCGCGCGGACTCAATAGCGCCGGGCTTTCGCGGTCCGCCTCTTCGGCATCGATCCGCAGCGTCTCATTGATCTTGGTGCGCAACAGCGGACGCAGATCGTGAACGCCGGAGATCGACACGATGCGCGTCACGCGCGCGGCGACACCATCGGCCAACGGCGCATCCCGGCAGCCCATGCGCGATACCAGATGGCCCCCGGCCGAATGGCCCGCCAGCACGATCGGACCGTCGACCATGCCCGCCGCCCGGCTCACCGCCGCGCCGATCTGCTGAGTGATCCCGGATATGCGGATATCGGGACATAGCGTGTAGGAAGGCATTGCCACCGCCCAGTCCGCCGACAGCGGCCCGGCGGCGAGATGGCTCCAGAACGATTTGTCCAAGGCCATCCAGTAGCCGCCGTGCACGAACACGAACAGGCCCTTGGCCGAACCCTCGGGCTGAAACAGGTCGAAGCGCTCGCGCTCGCCGTCCCCATAGGCGATATCCAGTTGGCAGTCTGCGTCGGCTCGAAGGGCGGCGGCCCGGCCCGGCCATGCCTCGAACAGCGCATCGGCGCCCGGCACATGGTCGCTGTTGGCATAGGCGTCGTCCCAGTCGCGGATCGGTTCCGCCATCGCGTTTTTCCCTTCCTGTCCGCGCCGAGCGATGCGGGCGGCTTGTCGTTTATTCCAGCGCGGCGAGCAACGCCTCCAGCGTGGCGATGGTCGATCCATCCGCCACCCCGTCTACGCGCGCGGGCCGAAAGTGGCGCTGAAACGCGGTCACGCATGCTTCGGTCAGTTCATCATAGCGGCCGGTGCGTTCGACGCCATAGCCGTAGCCGGCCAGCTGCGATTGGAGCCCGGACACCGCCGGCCCCTCCGCGCCGATCCGCAAACCATCACCCTCGACCAGCGGCACCGGCGGCACCCAGTGGCCCAGCCCGGCCTCGTGCAGGCGTTGCCACGGAAACTTCTCGCCGGGATCCCACTTGCGCGTCGGCGCCACATCGGAATGCGCCAGCAATCGCTCCGAAGCGATTGCGTGCCGCGCGACGATGTCGCCGCACAACGCGATGACCGCGTCGATCTGCTGATCGGCGAAATCGGCATAGCCGTGGTCGTGGCCCGGGTTGGCGATTTCGATGCCGATGGAGCAGGAGTTGATGTCGGTAGCGCCATGCCACGCCGATTGACCGGCGTGCCAGGCGCGTTTGTCCTCGGCCACCATCTGCACGACACGCCCGTCCTCGAAGACGAGGTAGTGCGCCGAAACCCCGCTGTCGCCGTCGCACAACCAGTCGAGGGCCGCGCCCGCGTCCGGCATGCCGGTGTAGTGCAGGACGATCATATCGGCTTTCGCGCCCGCCGCCCGCTCACCCCAGTTGGGCGAGGGCTTCAGTTCATCGACACAGGAACTGTCGGTACTGCGCATCTACGACCCGTGCTGGCGCTCGATCGTCTCCCAGGCATCGTTGATGCTGGCCAGCCGATCGTTGGCGATCGCGACGAATTCCGGCGGCACGCCGCGGGCGATCAACCGGTCGGGATGGCTGTCCTGAACCATTTTGCGATAGTGCCGCTTCAGGGTCTCGAAGTCCCATTCGCGCTCGGCGCCCAGCAGCACGTAGGGATCGCCTGCCTCCGGCTCCATATGCCGCAGTTTGATCCGCCCGTATTCACGCTCGTCGAGCTCGAAGATACCGGCGACGTCATTAAGGAACGCCATCTCACGCTCGTGGATGAACCCGTCCGCCTTGGCGATATGAAAAAGCCCGTCCATCACATCGGCCAGGATCACATGGTCGTCGGGAAACAGGTTTTTGACCTGGCGCGCATAGGCGTGGTAGCCGCTCACGTCCTGTTTGGCCAGGTTGTAGAGCCGCGCGACATTGCGCGCTTCGTCGTCGGGAATGGCGAACAGCTGCCGAAATGCGTCGACCTCATCGACGGTCACCACGCCGTCGGCCTTGGCCATCTTCGCCGACAACGCGATCATGGCGATCGAAAACCCGACCTGACGCCGCGTTTCCGGGTCACCCTCGAATACCGTGCGCACGGCCTCGATCACGCCGGAAAGCCCTTCCGACTTGATGCCCGTCAGAAAATCGCCGATGCGCGCCCATACCGACATGGGCTTCATTTAGAGCAATTGGCGGCAAAGGGGAATCGGGTTTTGCGGTTCGTCAGCCGCGCTCGCGAAACGAATCGATGAGTTCTTTGGTTGCCAGGCGGTGTTGGGTGCGCCCGCTCGCGGCCGGTGCCGGCGCACTGGTTCGCCGGCGCAGTGCGGCAGGCGTGGCAAGCCCTTGGCGGGCCGGCGGCGAAGCATTCGCCTGGTCGTCGATGCGGTTTTCCAAGCACCGTGCGGACTGCCCGCCGGCCACCGCGACCTGAACCTGCTCGGGCAAAGCGTCACGTGACGCCTGTGGCCGCTGATGTTCGTTGCGCATACGCGCGATCACCGGTCCCAGGGCGATGTCGCCGCCCGAGCGCGCCGCCGCCTGTGAATTATGAATGCGCGCGCCCGGCAGATCTTCCCTGGCGATGGTTTCGAACGTCATGCGCATCGGCGTATGAATCGCCTCGCCGAACGCGATACACTCGCGATTGGCGATCGAAGACAGGAATCCGATGGTGCTTTGCGCCCCGTTGGTCACCGCGTCGGCGACGATGTCCTGGTCGCGCTTGTTCGACAGGCGCATGGCGAACAGCGTGTTGCATTGGGACAGGATGGTGGGATCCAGCTCACCGGGGCGCTGGGTGACGATACCCAGATACACGCCGTATTTGCGCCCTTCCTTTGCGATGCGGGCGATCGCCTGGCGCGTCGGCCAGAAGCCGGCATTCGCGTCGGCCGGGATATATCGATGTGCTTCCTCGCACACCACCAGGGTCTGAACCGCGCCGTTGCTCGACAGGCCCAGGTCGAAGGCCAGCCGGCACATCACTGAGACCGCCGAGGCGACCACTTCCGAGGGCAGACCCGAAAGCTCGAACACGCAGATCGGCTTACCGTCCTGCGGGATGCGGAACAGCTTGCCGAGAATTTTCTCGATCGTGTCGCCGCCGTTGGTGAACATGAAAGCGAACCGCGGATCGGCGACCAGGCCATCAATTCGGTTGCGCAGCGATTTGAGCGCGGGAACATCCGTCTTGGCGTCGAGCTGGCCCAACCTGTCGTCGATCACCGCGATCAGGTCGGCGGCGCGATACGGCAACGGCGTGTCGGCGGAGCCGGCTTCGGTGTCCTTCGCCCTGCGCACCAGCGTCGGCGCGTGGCCGTCCTTGCCGGCACGATAGCGCTCGCGCGCAAGCGGAATGAGATCTCGCAGCAGCTCGCGCTCGACCTCGAGCCCGCGTTGGCCGCGAAAGATGACTTCAGCGAACTCATCGAGCTTGAACAGCCAGAACGGCAGCTCCATGGTGCGTGCATCGACGCTCACCGCATGATCGGGAAAGGCGGAAGTGAATTCGTTGTGCGGGTCGAGGATAAGCACGCGCAGGTCGGGCCGCCTTTCAACGATCTTGCGCAGCATCAGCGTCACCGAAGTCGATTTGCCCACGCCGGTGCTGCCCACAACCGCGAAGTGACGCGACAGCAGCATGTCCAGATCGACCGTGGCGGGAACCGAGGCGTCCTGCGAAAGATGGCCGATGGTGATGATGTTGTCGCCGGTGTTCTCGTAAACCGTCGTCAGGTCGGAAGCGCGGATGCGATGCGCGATCGAGCCCATGGTCGGGTAGTTGGCGATGCCGTTTGAGAACGAGATGGTTCCGGCCTTGTTCTGGGAAACTTCGCCGACCAGTTCGATATGCACGTGGACCACGTTGCGCCCCTGCTTGGCCCAGTCGGCGTCCGGCACGTCAACCTTGTAGGCGACGCCGACGATACGGCTGGCGCCGACCGCGATCGAAACCATCTGGCCGACGGCCCAATAGTTGTAGAGCTCGTAATTTCCGTGCTCGACCACCGCCGAAACGATCGCCCGGCGGCCGTTGCAGTCGATGACATAGGCCTCGTTGCGCTTGCGCACCGGCAGGCCGTTGTCGGCCAGCTTTTGTTCGACCACCACCCGTCCCCTTTGCGTCGGTTCGTCCAACTTCGCCGATCATGGTACCAACCGATGATTAAGTCCTGGTTGTGCGGATTGGTTGAGAAGGCGTTATCAAGGAACCCCGACTTCTCCCCAAAGCTTGACAAGATCACCGGCTGATCCTTCAAGTCGGTCGCGATTTGACGGCCTGTGACGGTGGAACCGATATGGACAAGTGGCAATTCTGGATCGATCGCGGCGGCACGTTTACCGACATCGTCGGTCGCGACCCCGCCGGTCGTCTGCATCCGCACAAGCTGTTGTCTCAGAACCCTGGGGCCTATGCAGATGCCGCCATCCAGGGCATCCGCGACCTGCTGGGCGTCGGCCGGGATGAACCGATCCCGTCGCATCTGATTGATGCCGTCAAGATGGGCACGACCGTCGCCACCAATGCGCTGCTGGAGCGCAAAGGCGAACGCACCGCTCTTCTCATCACAAAGGGCTTCGGCGACGGCCTGGCGATCGGCTACCAGGCCCGGCCCGACATTTTCGCCAAGCAGATCGTCAAGCCGGAACTGCTGTACGAGCGGGTCGTCGAGGTCGACGAGCGCGTGCTCGCCGACGGCACCGTCGAGGCGACGCCCGATCTCGACGCCGTCGGCGCCCGGTTGCAGGACCTGCGCGCCGCCGGCTTCGATTCGCTGGCCATCGCCTTCATCCATGCCTGGAAATATCCCGAGCACGAGCGCCGGGTCGCCGCTGCCGCCCGGGCCGCCGGCTTCGCCCAGGTCTCCGTCAGCCACGAGGTCTCGCCGCTGGTCAAACTCGTCGGCCGCGGCGACACCACCGTGGTCGACGCCTACCTGTCGCCGATCCTGCGCCGCTACGTGAACCACGTGGCGGGCGAGCTCGGCACCCCGTTCTCCCCCCTCAGGGGGGAGATGTCGGCACAGCCGACGGAGGTGGGTGAAGCGGCTCGTTCCGAGGATGCGGCCCTCCCCCCCTCTGTCCCGCCGTCCGATGACGACGTGACATCTCCCCCCAAAAGGGGGAGAGCCAATCCCCCCACCCGCCTGATGTTCATGATGTCTTCAGGCGGGCTCACCGGCGCCGAACTCTTTCAAGGCAAGGACGCGATCCTTTCCGGCCCCGCCGGCGGCGTGGTCGGTGCGATCGAAACCGCTTCGCTCGCCGGCTTCGACAAGATCATCGGCTTCGACATGGGCGGCACGTCGACCGATGTGTCCCACTATGACGGCGAGTTGGAGCGCGCCTTCGAGACCGAGGTCGCCGGAGTGCGAATGCGCGCGCCGATGATGCGCATCCACACCGTGGCCGCCGGCGGCGGCTCGATCCTGAGCTTCCGCGACGGCCGCTTCCAGGTCGGCCCGGATTCGGCGGGCGCCGATCCCGGTCCCGCCTGCTACCGGCGCGGCGGCCCGCTGGCGGTGACCGACGCTAACGTGATGGTCGGTAAATTGCGTTCGGAATTTTTCCCGGCCATCTTCGGGCAGCGCCAGGACCAGCCGCTCGACGCCGAAGTGGTGCGCGAAAAGTTCTCCGCTCTCGCGACCGAGATCGACTCGACGCCAGAACAGGTCGCCGAGGGCTTCCTGAAGATCGCGGTGGAAAACATGGCCAACGCGATCAAGAAGATCTCGGTCCAGCGCGGCTATGACGTGTCCGGCTATGCGCTCAACTGCTTCGGAGGCGCCGGCGGCCAGCATGCCTGCGCGGTCGCCGACGCGCTCGCCATGTCGACCGTGCTCATCCATCCGTTCTCCGGCATCCTGTCGGCTTACGGCATGGGGCTGGCGCAGTTGCGCGCCAACCGCTCACGGGCGTTGGTTGTCAAACTGGACGAGACAATTGAATCAACGCTTGATCAAGTTGAATCAGAACTTTCAGTTGAATCGGAATCTGAATTGCAGGAGCAAGGTGTAAGCTCCTCTGATATAACAACTTTTTCGCGCGCCCACATCCGCTATGACGGCACGGACACCGCGCTGGCCGTACCGCTGGCGCCGCTCGGCGAGATGGTTGCTGCCTTCGAAGCGGCACACCGAAAGCAGTTCGGCTTCGTTTTCGAAGGCAAGGACATGATCGTCGAGGCGATCGAGGTCGAAGCCGTGGGCGGCGGACAGGCCGCCCGCGAAACGGAGCACCCGTTCGACGAGCACGACGTCACGGCCGACCGCAAGTTCGAGATGTTTACCGCAGGGCGCTGGCGCCAGGCTGGCGTGCACATGCGCGATGGGCTTGCGCCCGGCAACCGGGTCGCCGGCCCGGCGCTCATCGTCGAACCGCACCAGACCATCGTCGTCGAGCCCGGCTGGCGTGCTTCGATCAACGCGCTCGATCACATCGTGCTCGACCGGGTCGAAGCTCTCGAACGCGCCCACGCGATCGGGACGCAGGCCGATCCGGTGATGCTGGAAGTGTTCAACAACCTGTTCATGTCGATCGCCGAACAGATGGGCGTGACGCTGCAGAACACCGCCTATTCCGTCAACATCAAGGAGCGGCTCGATTTCTCCTGCGCGGTGTTCTCCGCCGACGGCTCGCTGGTAGCCAACGCGCCGCACATGCCCGTGCACCTGGGCTCGATGGACCGCTCGGTCGAAACCATCATCGAACAGAACGCAGGCGACATCCACCCCGGCGACGTGTTCATCTTGAACGCGCCGTACAATGGCGGCACCCACCTGCCCGACATCACCGTGGTCACCCCCGTATTCGCCGAGCAGGGCGCTCCTCCCTCCGTGGCAGGGCAAGCTTTGGCTGCAAGCCAAAGCGCCAGCCCGCGAACGGCCGATGACCCGGATGGGTCATCGGAAACCAAAAAAAGAAGCAGCGAAAACCCGGAGTTGCTGTTCTACGTTGCCTCACGAGGCCACCACGCCGACATCGGCGGCATGGCCCCAGGCAGCGCCACTCCGCGCGCCACCCATGTGGATGAAGAAGGCGTGCTGATCGACAACTTCCGCCTGGTCGATCGCGGCCGGTTGCGCGAAGCGCAGATGATCAAGCTGCTCACCGACCACCCCTGGCCGGCGCGCAATCCCGAGCAGAACATGGCCGACATCCGCGCCCAGATCGCCGCCAACGAAAAGGGCGTGGCCGAGCTGCGCAAGATGGTGGACCAGTTCGGCCTCGACGTGGTGCACGCCTATATGGGCCACGTGCAAGACAACGCCGAGGAAAGCGTGCGCCGGGTGATCGACGCGCTGAGCGACTGCGAGGCCACCTACCCCACCGATACCGGCCAGCAGATCAAGGTGCGCATCTCGGTCGACAAGGCCGCGCGCTCCGCCACGGTCGATTTCACCGGCACCTCGAAAGCTGAAGCGAATAACTTCAACGCGCCCGAACCGGTCTCGCGCGCCGCGGTGCTCTACGTGTTCCGGCTGATGGTCGAGGACGACATCCCGATGAACGCCGGCTGCCTGAAGCCCATCGAGATCATCGTGCCGGAGGGTTCGATGCTCAAACCCGCCTACCCTTCGGCGGTCATCGCCGGCAACACCGAGACCAGCCAGCAGGTGACCAACTGCCTGCTGATGGCGCTGGGCGCGCTCGCCAACGGGTCCGGCACGATGAACAACCTGACCTACGGCAACGAGCGCTATCAGAACTACGAGACCATCTGCGGCGGCGCGCCCGCCGGCCGCACCAACGATGGCCGCGCATTCGCCGGCGCAAACGCCGTCCACGTGCACATGACCAACACCAGGCTCACCGATCCGGAAGTGCTGGAGATGCGCTATCCGGTGGTGGTCGAAGAATTCTCCATCCGCCGCGGCTCGGGCGGCGACGGCGAATTCCCCGGCGGCGACGGCGTGCGCCGCGTGCTGCGGTTCCGCGAAGACATGGAATGCGCCATCCTGGCCTCGTCACGCAAACACGCACCCAGGGGCCTGGAAGGCGGCGGCAACGGCAAAAAGGGCCGCACCGAAATCCGCCGGCTGGGCGGCGAGGTCCAGGAACTGGCCCACTGCGACCAGACCTCGGTGAAAGCCGGCGAGGCCGTGATCGTGACCACGCCGGGGGCTGGTGGGTTTGGGACCGCCTCATAAAATGGACATCATGCACATTGGGCACGCATAACGTGCATCCATGTGTAATTCTCCAGTAATCGCAAAAGAAATTTTTCCAGCCGCATTCAATTCGGCGGAAAATTCACGTTTCTATCACGGTAGAGCACCGTAATTATCTCGTCGATCCTTGCGCTCGGCAGTTTCGCCGTTCCGTAGACTGATCCGTTGAACGAGCGGCCGCGTATCGGTGAGTAACCTCACCAAGGCAGGGGGGTGTTGTTGTGAGCATGTTGCGTTTGTTCAATGCGCGCGCGAAAAATTCGACCGCGCCGAGCTTTTTCAGTTCAACCCAATCCGACACGGGCCAGACCAAGCCGGTTCGCCCGCGCATAATCGGCCCATTGGCGACCAAGGCGGCCCTGATCGGCACCGTGGCCATCGCCGGCTGCTCGATCAATCCCACGCCGTTTGGGTATAGTTTGTCGATTCCATTGGAGGATTACACCGCCGTGATCGTGAGGCAGGTGCGTTGCGAGGTGCGGGATGCTTTCATCGCCAGGATGGCCGGATTGATCGGATCGTATGAGGATTTTCCAGGCGCGAGCACCATTGCCGAAGAGATCATGATCAATCCCGCCGAGATCCAAGATGTGCAACTTTATGACATGGATCCGCGGGCGTTGGTGCAGGCGACATTCTTTCAAAATTCCAGCGTCAGCTATGAATTTGATCTGACGATGACCGAAAGTAACAACCATTCGGCGACCGCCTCGATTTCTCCGACGATGGGCGATCACCCGTTTACACTTGGTATCAACGAGCAAAAACTGAATCTCAAAAGAATAAATAAAAGAACATTCAATATATCTCAAACTAGAATAGGCGCTCTACAACAATTTGATTGCACAACTAACCAATACGGGAAAACAGAAAAAAGCAAAAGTCCCAAACACATTGATTGGATTTACCCAATGCGGGGAAAAATCAATCTTGCGAAAACTGTTAATTTCTTCGTCGCTCACGCGCTCGTCGACACGACAATACCCATGCGCGAGGACTGGTCTGAGGAAGCCGTCACAGACGCGGCCCTTGAACTGTCTGGTGGCTGGATGAACAGCATCGAAAAAGTTCTTGAATTCACCAAAATAACAAGACAATGCAACAAAGACGAAAAGCCAAACTGCAAGATCGCAAATACCTGCCATTCCGAAATTATCCAGAGAGCTGGCACTTACTACAACAGAAAAATATATGAAGACACAATTCCATCAAAGAAAGATATACCCCCTCTTACAGATAAACTTCAATTCACCACCGAAGTAACAGGAGGATTGCATCCATCAATCAAGTTTTCGACCGTCAACGCATCATTTAAACTTCAAAGTTTAGGCTTGAGCGTCACCCCGAGTCGAACAGATGCCCATATCGTCTCAGTCGTCATGACGCCCAAGGTGAAGGCGCCCAAATCGACCGTGGTCGAGGAGGTCACCATCGGCAAAGAGGCTGGATATGAGTTGAAAGTCGCCTTGCCGCCACAGCCGAAGGTTATTGAACTAACTTCTAATTCATGTGTCACCCTGGCGCCCATGGCTGTAACCGGTCAACTCCCCGACGTTTCTCCCGAAGCGGCTGGTTTCGTCCGCACGTCAACCAAAACGCGCAAGCCGCCACCCAAAGTCGTTGGTGCATATGTCGAATTGCCAATGGCGGAGGGAGAAGAACAGAGAATCGAGCAGATGCACAATCAAGCCCGCGAAACCCAGCGTGTCATCGAACTAAATAGAAACCTGGAGAGATTGGAGTAGACGGGCTGATCGACCAGCGCGTCCCACAATCTCCGTCTTCTTCTTCCCCTCTGCGTCCTAACGGTAGCGGTCATGCAGGTTAGCTTCGCTGGCGGGCTAACTCGCTCCGTCCAGGTGCCGCCGGGTAAAACAAGCAACCGGAAGGCCGCACGCCGTCCTGGAAGATTCATACGCCCGCTCGGACTTTGCTGTAGCTGCGAGCCAGTCAATCGACCAGCTTCATTAGCTCGCCAGCAACAGGCCCCGCCCCGTTAACCTTTCATTAACCACTCCCCGACGAGCATGCGATCTCCCCGTCAATGACCCCCGGATTGATTCGCCATGATCGTGCCCCCGACCAGACCGCGCCTGACCCGTTTTGAGGATTTGTCGATTGTCGTGCGACACCTGCGCCGGCAGGGCTTGAGCGGCCGGCCTCTGGTCCAGCGCGTTACCGAAATCGGGCCGGTTGATCTCGATATACTCGCGCAGGTGCTGCGCACGGCTTGACGCCGAACGGGGAGCAGACCGTCACGGCCGCAGCAGATCGCGCAGCCGGCCGATCCCCGTCGAAAGTCCCGACCCGACCCGCCTGCCGAACTGTTGCACCGACGAGGTGAACGTGGTGTCGACCGCGGCGCCCGGCGGTGCGTAGGCATGAGCCATGGCGCCCTGCCCGGCTGCCAGCCGCACATCGCGCGCATCCGCCTGCCAGATGGCGCTCACCATCGCGTCCTGGATCATGCGTGAATCGTCCATGGTGGTGTGGATCTGCCCGAACACATAATGATTGGCGACGATGCCGGGATGGTCGCGCGGCTTGGTCAGCCGCCCGTAGATCGGGAAGGCGTGGTAGAAATTCTCCGCCAGTTCCACATTGGCGCTCACCGCGCCGACCGGCCCGGGAATGTCGATCAGCCCCAGATAGGAAACGCGGATGCCTTCCGCCCGCATCTTCCTGGCCATGCCCATCGCCGCGAGCGCGCCCATGGAGTGGCCGATGAAGGCGACGCTGTCCGGCCGGCGGCGGCGAATCTCGGCCAGGATGCCGCCGGTGTTCTCCCATCGCGTCGAGCGCGCATAGATGCCCTGTTCGTTGAGGTCGCGGGCGATGCGGTCCAATCCGTGCGAGAAATGCAGACTCTTCTGGATGAAAGAAAAATCGCCGGCGCCGCGGAACAGATAGACCTCGACGGCGCCCGCCGGGGTCGCGACCGCCAGCGCGGTCAGCACGAAGAATACGCGAAACATCTTGACCTCCGCGCCGTTGGCTGTTTTGCCAGGCCCCTGGCTGTCGCGGACCGACCGGCGGCGCACCGTCACCAGTATGGTTGATCAATGGTTGAGGAATCATTGACCTCGATGTTCTCGAAGATACTGATCGCCAATCGCGGCGAGATCGCCTGCCGGGTCATGCGCACCGCGCGCAGGTTGGGGGTTGCAACGGTCGCGGTCTACTCCGATGCCGATCGCGACGCCCTGCACGTTGCCATGGCCGACGAAGCGGCGCATATCGGTCCGCCGCCGGCAGCGCAAAGCTATCTCGACATCGAGCGCATCGTTGAGGCCGCGCTCGCCACAGGCGCGCAGGCCGTCCATCCCGGTTACGGCTTTCTTTCGGAGAACCCGGATTTCGTGCGTGCGGTGGAAGCGGCCGGGCTAACCTTCATCGGACCGTCGGCCGACGCGATCGCGGCGATGGGCCTCAAGGACTCCGCCAAGGCGCTGATGGAAAAGGCCGGCGTGCCCGTAGTCCCCGGCTATCACGGCGATGACCAGGATCCCGGCCACCTGGCCGCCGAAGCAGACGAGATCGGCTATCCCGTCCTGATCAAGGCGCGCGCGGGCGGCGGCGGCAAGGGAATGCGCCGCGTCGACGATCCTGCGGAGTTCGGGGCCGCGCTTGAAGGCGCGCAACGCGAGGGCGAGGCCAGTTTCGGCGACGCGCGCGTGCTGATCGAAAAATATCTGACCAAACCCCGCCACATCGAAGTGCAGGTGTTCGGCGATGCCCACGGCAACGTGGTGCATCTGTTCGAACGCGACTGCTCGGCCCAGCGCCGGCATCAGAAGGTGATCGAAGAGGCGCCCGCCCCGGGCATGAGCGAGGACATGCGCGCCGCCATGGGTGGCGCCGCCGTCAACGCGGCCCAGGCCATCGGCTATGCGGGCGCGGGCACCGTCGAGTTCATCGCCGATGTGTCGGCGGGCCTCGATGCGGACAAGTTCTTCTTCATGGAGATGAACACCCGCCTGCAGGTCGAGCACCCGGTCACGGAACTGATCACCGGCCACGACCTGGTCGAATGGCAGCTGCGTGTCGCGGCCGGCGAGCCGCTGCCGGCGCGCCAGTCGGAACTGGCGATCGAAGGCTGGGCGTTCGAGGCGCGCATCTATGCCGAGGACGTGCCAAAAGGGTTTCTGCCCGCCACGGGCCGGCTGGATTACCTGTCGCTGCCCGAAGACGGCGCGCGCGTCGACTCCGGCGTGCGTCAGGGCGATGTGATCACGCCCCACTACGACCCGATGATCGCCAAGGTGATCACCCATGGCCGCGACCGCGACGAGGCGCTGGCGCGGCTCGCCGCCGCACTGAGCGAAACGCGGGTGGCGGGACTGGTGACCAATGTCGAGTTCCTCGGCGCGCTGGCCACCCATGCCGATTTCGCCTCGGGCAATGTGGACACCGGGCTGATCGACCGGGAACTGGCGGCTCTGACCAAAGGCAGCCGATCAACGGCGCTGGAGACGGCGGTCGCCGCGCTTGTGGCCTTGGGTTTTGCCGAACCGCCGGCAGGCGACCACGACCCGTGGAGCGGCCATCGCGGCTGGCGCCACTGGTCCTCGGGCCGCGCCTTTACCGAGTTGCACGCGGACGGGGAGGAGTTCGCGATCGCGGTGCAAATCGCCGGACCGGACTTGTACGAAATGGCCGTCGACGGGGAAACCCTCACATTGACGCTGGTCGCGGCCGGTTGCGATGAACTTGTGATCGAGCAGGCCGCACAAAAAACCCGATTCGGCTTTCACGTCACAGACCGCGCCATCACCTTGTTCTGCGCCGGCCGCGCGGTCCGCTTCACCCGCCACGACCCCCTGCAGGCGCAAGGCGCGAAAGGCGCGCAACACGGCGATGTGACGGCGCCGCTGCCCGGACTGGTCAAGTCGCTCAAAGCGAAGGCGCAAACCCGGATAGGCGCAGGCGAACCGGTGGCCATCATCGAAGCGATGAAGATGGAG
Organism: Rhizobiaceae bacterium; assembly: GCA_028281105.1. Classification (GTDB taxonomy): domain Bacteria; phylum Pseudomonadota; class Alphaproteobacteria; order Rhizobiales; family Rhizobiaceae; genus JANQKQ01. The sequence continues at coordinate 14,650 of JANQKQ010000059.1, read as the reverse complement.
CACACGCTCACCGCGCCGGTCGACGGCATCGTCGAAGCCGTTCACGTGGCCGAAGGCGATCAGATCGACGAGGGCCAGCCGATCGTTACCATCAGCCCGGCATCGACCGACGCACCGGCTAGCGCGCCTCACGCCCAGTGATCACTCGATTCTATCGCGACGATAGATTGGCACAGCGATAATCGCTGTTCATGGCCGTCGGACCTGCTATAGCGGAACCTCCAAAGCGCAACCGGAGGAGGCCCGAAACCCATGGAAAGTCTGCTGTCGCTCGACAACTGGTTCACCCTTGCGATGCTGATCGCGCTGCAGGCGGTGCTGGGCTTCGACAATCTTCTCTACATCTCGATCGAATCGAAGCGGGCGCCGGCGCATCGCCAGCGTTTCGTGCGCCACAGCGGCATCGCCATGGCGATCGCGCTGCGCATCATCCTGCTGTTCGTGGTGATGAACGCCATCCAGATTTTCAAGGACACACTGTTCGTCATTCGATTGCCTGGCATTTTCGAAGGCGATTTTTCCGGTCACTCACTCATCGTGCTCGTTGGCGGAATCTTCATCATCTACATGGCATTCAAAGAGATCATACACATGCTCTCGGTCCACCATGTCGAGGACACCGAAGGTTCCGGCCGCAAGCCGGTCGCCAGCATAATCTTCTGGATTGTGGCGGTGAACCTGGTTTTCTCATTCGATTCGATCCTGTCGGCGCTTGCGCTCACTCAGGTGTTTTGGGTGATGGCGGTGTCGATTCTGGTGTCGGGCGCGCTGATGATCGTGCTGGCCGACCACGTGGCCGAATTTCTCAAGCGCAACCGCATGTACGAGGTTCTCGGCCTGTTCATCCTGTTCGTCGTCGGCATCATGCTGGTGTCCGAAGGCGGACATCTGGCGCACATCAAGCTGGCCGGCTTCGCCGTCGAGCCGATGGCCAAGTCGACCTTCTACTTCGTGCTGATCATCCTGGTCGCATCCGACATCGTCCAAAGCCAGTATCGCAAGCGGCTGATGGCGTTGCATGATCACGAGATCAACGATCCCGCCGTCACCACGACGTCCCATGGCTGAGATGGCGACGCCATTGGATAAGGCGACGCGGTGGGTCGAGGACCTGCATGCGTTCTTCGCAGACTGGTTCAGCGGGCGCGCGCAGATCGGCGAGGATGGGTTCAACGCCCGTTTCGCCGATCGTATGGGGCCCGGCTTCATCAACATCCAGCCGTCGGGCGAAGTCTTCGAGCGCGAGCGGATCATCGAGGCCATCCGCGCCGGCAAGGGCCAAAGCCCAGACTTCGACATTCGCATCATCGACGTTGTGATGCGCGGCGAGCCGGAACCCGGCCTCTACCTGTTCAACTATGTCGAACTGCAAAAGGGCGCGCGCAACTCGGCCCGTGAGAACGCGCGGTTGTCATCGGCGCTGGTGCGTGAAACGCCTGACGGGCCGTCCTGGCTCATCGTGCACGAGACCGGGCTGGATAACGACAGCCTGCCGCCAGACGCCTTCGACTTCTAAAGCCTGGCGGTTCGCTCAGCCGAACCGCGCGTTCAGCCAGTCGATGAAGGCGGCCGTGGTTTCGTCGCGGTTGATTTCGTTGAGGCACTCGTGCCGGGTTTCGGGCAGTACCGTTGTCGTGACGTCGCTTAGCCCGGCGCCGGTCAGCCGGCCGGACAACTGTGTGGCAGCCGCGCCGTTCGACGAGCATGGGTCGGCCGCGCCGGCGAGCACGTGGACGGGAAGGTCCTTGGACAACGCCGTGATCGCGGCCCGGTCCGCCAGACTTTGCAGCCCACCCAGCAAATCACGCCAAAGCCCGTTGGTGCAGACAAACCCGCATTTGGGATCGGCCACATACTTGTCCACCTCGGCGACGTCGCGCGACAGCCAGTCGAACTCGGTGCGGTTTGGGGCGAATTTCCGGTTCCAGGCTTCGAAGGTCAACCGCGAGGCCAACGTGCTGGGCACGTCCGAGCCCTTCAACATACGCTCGAAACCTAACAACAAGACGAGCAGGCGCGGGCCGGCGCCGGTCATCGAACCGTTCCAGATCGCGGCCGCGTCGATGGAGCCGGGATGGCTCAACATATAGGCCGCCGCGACGGTGGCGCCCATCGAATGACCGAACACGATGAGCGGCACGCCGGGATGGCGTTCGCGAATATGCGCGTTGACCGCATCCACGTCATCCAGCACCATCCGCCAGCCGTCGCGGGCGGCAAACCGGCCCCACGGCGCATCCGGCGCCGTGGTGCTCCCGTGGCCGCGATGATCGTGGGCGAATACCGAGTAACCGGCGGCGGCCAGGGCTTCGGCGAAGCGCGCGTAGCGCGCCGCGTGATCGGCCATGCCGTGATTGATATGAATGACGGCCTTTGGCGCGGAGCCTTTGCGCCCCTTCGGCCCGGTCCAATAAACCGCCAGGGCCGCCCCGGTCGGCGATTGCAACCTCGATGAGCGAAAACCGGCCGCCACGTCAGGTGCCGGCAAGCGTCACCAGGTGGTCGATCTCGGCATCGCTGAAACCAAGCGCCTGACCGATCTCGTGGATGCGCTTCATCTCCGCGTCCGCCACCTTGTCGTCCGACATCATCACCAGGTAGCAGCTCTGGATGATCATCCGCTTGATCGTCGGATTGACGTGTTTGCGGTCGGCGGCGAACTTGGAGCGAATGTCATCGTTCTCGTGGAACTCGGAGAGAATCTCGGCCACCTCGTCATGGCTGATGCGCACGCCCAGCATGCGCTCGTGAATGTCGGCGATGGAGGCAATCTCCTTGGGATCGATCACCCCGTCGGCCGCGGCCATTTCGCCCATGGACTGGATCAGCACGCGGATTTCCGCGTGCGCGTAGTCGGTCAATTCGCTGTTTTCGGGCTGCATGAACCGGCCGACCCGCTGGCCGATGCCCACCAGCAGCGCGATGGCGCCGCCGACGATCGACGCCCACGCCACCGCCGCGGCGAGCCCGTTGGCCGCCTCATAGGCGAAATACAACACGACCGCGCCGACGACGATCAGGGTGAGCCCGAATGTGATGAAGAAACGCCCTCGCATGCCGCGCCAACCGATCCTTTTCCACGCCGCCCGGTGACCATACAAGCCGGATAATCCGCCAAATGTCCAGCCGCCCGCCACCGACATGGCGCCGCGACATCGTGGCCCCGTGTCGGTGGCGCGCGGCCGATTGCGCTGGCGCGTCCCTTCGCCTACAAGCCGCACCTGACCATCCCCCAACCGCCCATCGAGACGAATTCCATGGCCCGCCAGTTCATCTACCACATGTCCGGTCTGTCGAAATCCTACGGCAGCAAGAAGATCCTGGAGAACATCCACCTGTCGTTCTACCCGGACGCCAAGATCGGCGTGCTCGGCCCCAACGGCGCCGGCAAGTCCACCGTGCTGCGCGTCATGGCCGGGCTCGATACCGAATTCTCCGGCGAAGCCTGGCTGGCCGAGGGCGCCACCTGCGGCTACCTGCCCCAGGAGCCGCAACTGGATGGCTCCAAGACCGTGATGGAAAACGTGATGGAGGGTGTGGCCGAGAAGAAGGAGATCGTCGACCGCTACAACGAGTTGATGATGAACTATTCCGACGAGACGGCCGAGGAAGGCGCCAAACTGCAGGACATCATCGATGCGCAGAACCTGTGGGACCTGGATTCCCAGGTGGAGATGGCGATGGAGGCGCTGCGCTGCCCGCCCGGCGACGCAGGCGTGGACAATCTCTCGGGCGGCGAGAAGCGCCGTGTGGCGCTGACCCGCCTGCTGCTGTCCCAGCCCGACCTGCTGCTGCTCGACGAGCCGACCAACCATCTCGACGCCGAGACCATCGCCTGGCTGGAAAGACACCTGCGCGAATATCCCGGCGCCGTGCTGATGGTCACCCACGACCGCTACTTCCTGGACAATGTGACCGGCTGGATCCTGGAGCTCGATCGCGGCCGCGGCATCCCCTACGAGGGCAACTACACCGCCTACCTGGAGGCCAAGGCCAAGCGGATGGCCCAGGAGGGCCGCGAGGAAGCCGCCCGCCAGAAGACGCTGGCCCGAGAACGCGAATGGATCGCCGCCTCGCCGCGCGCGCGCCAGGCCAAGTCCAAGGCCCGCTTCAAGGCCTATGACGAACTGGTCAAGACCGCCGGCGAGCGCCGCCCCGGCGACGCCCAGATCGTCATCCCCGCCGGCGAGCGGTTGGGCCAGGTAGTGATCGAGGCCGAGGGCCTGTCGAAGGGCTATGGCGACAAGCTGCTGATCGACGGGCTGGACTTCAAGCTGCCGCCCGGCGGCATCGTCGGCGTCATCGGCCCCAACGGCGCCGGCAAGACCACCCTGTTCCGCATGATCACCGGAGCCGAAGCACCGGACGCCGGCGAAATCCGAGTCGGCGAGACCGTGTCGCTGGGCTATGTGGACCAGAGCCGCGACGCGCTCGCAGCCGACAAAACCGTGTGGGAGGAAATCTCGGGCGGAGACGACGTGATCAAGCTGGGCAAGCACGAGGTCGCCTCGCGCGCCTATTGCTCCGCCTTCAACTTCCGCGGCGGCGACCAGCAGCAGAAGGTCGGAACCCTGTCCGGCGGCCAGCGCAACCGGGTGCACCTGGCCAAAATGCTCAAGAGCGGCGCCAACGTCCTCCTGCTCGACGAACCGACCAACGACCTAGACACCGAAACCCTGGGCGCCCTGGAAGAAGCCCTGGAAAACTTCGCCGGCTGCGCCGTCATCATCAGCCACGACCGGATGTTCCTCGACCGCCTGGCCACCCACATCCTGGCCTTCGAAGGCGATTCGCACGTGGAGTGGTTCGAGGGTAACTTCGAGGACTATGAAGCGGACAAGATTCGTCGGCTGGGGCCTGAGAGTGTCAATCCGAAGCGGGTGACGTATAAACGGCTGACGCGTTGACGGGATTAGCGGGTTAAACGGTAGCGGCCGCCTCCAAGAAACTCGAGGTATCCGCTGTCTCGCAGGACCTGAAGTTGCTGCCTGATCTTTGGCCGCACGTTGTTGTTGTTTGGGTAGAGATTTTTGAGGTGCGCCTCAAACCGGTAGACATCGTCTAGAATGAAGCTGTCGGCGCCCATGCGATCGACGCAGTTCATAACCTCGATCAGCCAACCTCTGGCGGATTGTGTTTGGTTGTCCAAGAAGGCCGTTTTTCGCCATTGTCCCAGCACCCTTTCTCTGGGAGAAACAACTCCATCTTCAACGAAGTAGATGCGGCCCGAAGTGGGGATTTTGTTAAGCAGGATATTCGAGCCAATCCATCCCGCACGCCGTGCATTTGGTCCGAGAGGCTTTCTCTTCTCGACAACTGACGGAACGAAGAATCTTTTCGGCACTACGCAAACATTGCGAACCTGGGCGGCGGCTGAATCATACTGAAGCAGAATCAGGTTTGGAGACGAGTCCGACTGAAGCCTCTCGATTTTTGTTGCGTAAGCTCCGTTCAACAACTTAGTGCCGAACTCCTTCTTCTGGCTTTTGAGCTCATATTGGTCGCTGCATCGAGCGCAAAAGAAATCAGCCACCGGCAGGTTTGGCTGGAACTGATTCAGTTTGTTGTTCCCACAATTCGCGCAATACATGGACTGCGCCACCCATGCTTCCGTTATTGCACGCGCGGTTTGCGAGCCGCTGATGTAGTCTCGCTCAGGTTCCGAAAGTTCAAGTTTCATATCGGCTTGGCGAGATCGAAGGCGACCTTCTCAAGAACTGCTGCTAGATTCTTGCTGGTTAGTGTGGCCAACAGAACGTACTCCGCCGCATGTTCTGCATCGGGAGGAGAATAGTAAACGCTGAAGCTGCCGTCTCCGTTCTCCTCCGTAAACGCTGACATGTCGCTGGAAGCGACGGGCGAGTGATCCGATGCTCCGCAGTTCGGGCACTCATCGTCACACATGCAGGACCATTCATCGTCCCAAACCGCATCGCAGTTGGAGCATTCATACTTATTGAGATACCATGCCACTTGATCGTCTCGTTTTTCCATCATCTAGTCTTGCAGCCAAATAGTGGATCTGAAACAGTTAGTTAGCAAGGCTATATCGGTGTCAGCACGCCTAATTCATTGACAAATACCGCCTTGCTATACATGTATAGCGACGGAGAGAGCCCATGCTAGCCCTGCGCCTGCCCAAAGACATCGAAGACCGTTTGATCGCGCTCGCCAAGCGCACCGGGCGTACGAAGAGCTTCTATGCCCGTGAGGCGATTGTAACCCATCTTGAAGACCTCGAGGATATCGCGATTGCGGAGGGGCGGTTGCGAGACGGGCTGGGCGATACCATCACTTTGGACGAGGCCATGGAGCGGTTGGGCATTAAGCCGGATGATCTGGGCGCCGATTGATCGTGCAAACCGATGAGCGGCCGGGCGACGCAGTGGCAGGTTCGCATCAGTGTCCGTGCACAGCGTGACTTGGAGAAGCTCGGGACCCGCGATCAGCGCAGAGTTTTCAAGTTTCTGTTCCAGCGACTGGCGAAGCATGAAAATCCTAAGGCCCTGGGCAAACCGTTGAAAGGGGAATTGGCTGACTACTGGCGCTATCGCGTGGGGCCAATCCGCATCTTGACGATCCACGAAGATCGCGAGTTATACGTGATCGTTGTCGAAGTCGGACACCGCAAGGAAATTTATCGATGACCACCATCCTCATCACCGGCACCGGGCGGGGCATCGGCCTGGAACTGGCCAAACAGGCGCTTGCCAAAGGTTGGACTGTCTATGGCTCCGCGCGGCGGCCGGTCACGGAGCCGGAGGCGCAAATCTGTACGCACCCGCAGTTTCACGAGCTCGTCTTCGACGTGACCGACCATGAAGCGGTCGACGCAGCAGCCGCCTCGATCGACCGGCCGGTCGACATCGTCGTCAACAACGCCGGCGTCATCGGTCCGGACCGCCAGTCGACGGCGGACATGGATTTTCACGGCTTCGCCCACACGCTGACCGTCAACACCCTGGCGCCGTTGAAGGTTGCCCAGGCGTTCACGCCGCATCTGAAACGCGGCGACAATCCGCGGTTGGTCACCGTTTCGTCGGCCATGGGTTCGATGAGCCAGGCCAAGTCGGACCGGGTCGCCTATCGCGCGTCGAAGGCGGCCGTCAACAAGATATGCCAGGCGCTCGCCACTGACCTGCGCGCGGCAGGCATCTGCGTCATCGCCGTCCACCCCGGCTGGGTGCGCACCGACATGGGCGGCAGTTCGGCGGACATCGCCGCCGAAGACAGCGCCGGCGGGCTTCTGCGCGTCATCGAAAATCTGTCGATGGCCGACACCGGACGGTTCTTCGGTTGGGACGGGTCGCCGCTGGAGTGGTGACGCGGCGGTCAGGTGAGCCGGACATCGGATGTCCGGCCCGCAATACCCCGCCCAGGACTAGAAGTCGGGACGTCAACCACCATCTCCAACAATTGTTTTCACGAAAAACTCACACCTGCAAAACAAAGACCAAATATCAAATATGAACTTGTAAAATCTACTTGGAAAATTTAGAATAAATCAAAAAGAAAATTTTGTATTAGAGTTACGCGGCATTGACCAGGAAGATATCCCGGCCGCGGGAGGGTCTTATATCTACGACCACTGACAACAGGGCGGGTAAGAACACCAGGCGGCGGCTCTCGTGGGCGCCGTTGGATACGATCGCCTATGGGTTGGTGCATGTCTCCTGCCTCGGCGCGCTGTTCATCGCGCCGCGTATGGCGGATCTGATCCTGGGCCTGGCTGTTTTGCTGATAAGTTCGTTCGGCGTCAGCGTCGGCTGGCACCGCTACCTGTCGCATCGCGCTTTCGAGACCGGCCGGATCAGCCAGTTCATCATCGTCGCCTGCGGCGCGCTCGCCGGCATGAAGGGGCCGCTCTGGTTCGCCCAGCATCATGGAGCCCATCACCGCAACTCCGACCGGCAAGCCGATATCCACTCCCCCTGGAGCCAGGGCTTCGCGTACTCCCATGTCGGCTGGTTTCTCAATCGGCGTCATCGCATGACCGACTACGGCGCGGTGCGCCGCTGGACCCGCTTCCGCGAACTGGTGTGGCTCAACGAAACCTGCACGCTTGTATCGGCGGCGATCGGCGCGATCATCTTTTTCACGCTGGGCGCGGGCGCGCTCATCTGGGGCTATCTCATCCCGGTGGTGCTGACCTGGCACGGCTTCAAATCGATCGGCAGCTTCTGCCACGGCGGCGCGGGCTATCGCCGCTACGCCACCCCGGACCTGAGCTGCAACCAGCCGCTGGTCAGCGTGTTCACCTTCGGCGAGGGCTGGCACAACAACCACCATTTCGTGCCCTATTCGGCGAAGCTCGGCGTCGCCTGGTGGGAGTTCGATCCCGGTTGGTGGGCCATCCGGGCGATGGAAGCGGCAGGCATCGTGTGGAACGTGAAACGCCCGCCGGCCGACGCCGCCGATCCGCGCTCGAGACTGGCCGCCCGCCATGTGCGAAGGTTCATCGACCCGTTGGGCGAGCTGGAGGCCACGATCGTCGCCGCGCTCGACCAACCGGACCCGACCCGGCTGAAACAGATCCGTGAGGCCTGCCGCCGTTTCACCAGCCGGGCCATGGACGCCTTCGCGCACCATCCGGGCCGCCTGCCCGCGCTGCGTGAAGCGCTGGCAAGCGAGATCGAAGCCGTTGCCACGCCGAACGAACCCGCCGCGGCGAATATCCGGCATCGCCTGGATGCGATCTTGCTCAACGGCCGGTTCGCGCATCTGTGGCGTCGCCCCTTCGACGGCACCTCGCTTGCCACGACACCGGTCCGGTTCGCGGCAAGACCGATGCGTGCCGACAAGGCCGCTTCCAGGCAGATGCCATGACGCACACCTATTTCCGCCGCGCCAGCACGGCCAAACCGCTGGCAATCGATGTTGGCGGCGACCGCACCGTCGACGATGTCGTGCGCTATCCCAACTGGCTCGACTATGCCGGCTACGGCCTGTTCCACGTCGCGGCGATCGGCGGGGCGGCCGCAACCGGGGTGAGCCTGCAGGCCCTGCTGATCTGCGCGGCGTGTTACCTCTTTGCGATGATGGGCATCTCCATCGCCTATCACCGCTATTTCGCCCACAAGGCGTTCAAGACTTCGCGCGCGTTCCAGTTCGTGCTGGGCGTGTGGGGCAGCCTGGCGGTGGAGAAGGGGCCGCTGTGGTGGGCGTCGGCGCATCGCCACCACCACCGCTATTCCGACACCGCCAACGACATCCACTCCCCGTTGCATCGCGGCTATCTGTTCGCCCACAGCGGCTGGTTCCTGGACCGGCGCATCCGTCACGCCGATTTCGCGCTATGCCCGGAATTCGCCCGCTACCGCGAACTCGTCTGGCTCGACCGCTGGAACTGGATACCGGTCACGGTCTATGCGGGCCTCCTCTATTTCGCGTTCGGCCTGGTCGGGCTGGTGTGGGGCTTTTTCGTTGCCACGGTGGCGGTCTGGCACATGACCCATCTGGTCGGTTCCATCCTGCACGGCCCGATCGGCTACCGCCGGTTCGCCACGCCCGACAACAGCCGCAACAGCCTGTTGCTGGCGTTGCCGTTGCTGGGCGAAGGTTTCCACAACAACCACCATTGCTTCCCCTACTCCGCCCGCTGCGGGCTCGCCTGGTGGGAGGTGGATATCAACTGGTGGGTCATCCGGGCGCTGGCGGCGGCGGGCCTGGTGTGGTCGGTGCGGGTGCCGCCCGGCGCGGTGCTCGCCCGCTCACCGGTCAATAGCCGGACCGCCCGCGCCCATGCGGACTGGATGCTGACGCTGCGCGGCAAGCTCGTCGACGCCATGTCGCGAGCCGCCGGCGGGCCCGACGGCGAACGCGATTTCGACCGCGATCGTCTGGCCGGCCGCCTGGAGAACCGCATGGACACGCTGGACGCCGCGCAACAGGCCGCACTGCTGGCTGATCCGGTCGCACTGGGATCCCTGTTCGCCGAGTTCCGCGACGATGTGCATTCGCTGGTCGGCGACTGGCAGGCGGGCGGGGACTCGACGCCGGGCGATGCCCTGTCCACCGACATGGCCCGGCTCATCGACGAGGCGGTCGACGCCCATCCTTCGCGCCATCTGTTCGCCACCGGCGTTGGTTGATAGCTTCACAAACCAACCAATCTGGTGGACCATCGGGTCGCGAGCTATGGAAAGTCGCCATGAACTCAGACGGCAAACCGGAAAGCGGCGGATCGGCCCCTGCCCCGTTTTCGGCGGAGTTTCAGGTGGCCTGGGCCGACCTGGACCTCAATGGCCATCTGAGCAACTCCAGCTATCTGGATTATGCGGTGCAAACGCGTTTCCTGTATCTGGCCTCGCGCGGGTTCGGGCCCGCCGAGTTTGCCAGCCATCGCATCGGGCCGGCCGTCCTCAACGAGACGATCACCTACCGCCGCGAACTGCGGTTTCTCGACCGGTTCGCCGTCGAGTATCGAACCAGCGGCGGCAATGCGGGCGGCTCGAAGTTCCGCGTGGTCAACAGCTTCATCGGCCCGGACGGAGAGCTTTGCGCCGAATTGACCAGTTTCGGCGTCTGGTTCGATCTGGGTTCGCGCAAGACCACGCCGCCGCCCGACGGACTGGCTCAGGCGATGGCCGCTCTGGTGCGCACCGACGACTACGAAGCTCTGGACTGAAGCCGACCACCTCAGCGCGCCATGGCGTGGTATTCATCGTTGGGCTGCTTGTCGGTCGCCGCGCTCATCCGGTTCGACATGTTGAAGAACGAGGCCACCGCGGCGATGTCCCAGATATCGCGGTCGGACCACCCTGCCCCCCGTAGCGCTTCGCGGTGCGGTTCGTCGATCTCCTCCGGGTGCTTGGTCAGCGCCCAGGCGAAATCCAGCATGGCTCGCTGCCTGGGTTCCAGTTCCGCCGTGCGGTAGTTCATCGCCAACTGCTCGCCGAGCTTGGGATCGCCTGACAGTTGCCGCACGGCGGCGCCGTGGGCGGTCAGGCAGTAGTAGCAATGGTTCGCCGAAGACACGACCACGGCGATCATCTCGCGCTCCAGCTTGGAAAGGCCCGACTCGCCCAACATCAGATCGTTGTACAAGTTGGTGAACCCGTCGAACTTGGTCGAATGCCAAGCATAGGCCTTCAGCACGTTGGGCACGAAACCCAGTTTCTCGACGCAGATATCAAGGTATTTGCGCTGCCGGTCGGAGAGCGGTTCTTCCTCTTCAGGCATATCGAGCGCGACGATCGGTTTGCCGGCCATGATCGTTCCCCTTGTCGGTTGGCTGTCGGTGTTGCTAGTTGTCCCAATCAGTAGCAAATCGATCGGGCCGGTGGGAGACGATAAGTGAGCGACATCCAGATTACCCCTCGCAGGAAGCTGACCGGCAAAGTGGCCACAGTGCTGAAGGCCGCGGGCCGGGACTTCGTTTCGCAGCCGGTCGACGAACTGGAGCTGACCTATGAAGGCATCGCCGGCGATCATCATGCCGGGCTGACGCGCTCCTCGGGCGCACGCGAGCCGTGGTACGGGCGCGGAACGCAAATGCGCAACGAACGGCAACTGTCGATCCTGAGCGTCGAGGAACTGGCCGACATCGCCGACAATATGGGCCTGATCCGCGTCGAGCCGGGCTGGATCGGCGCCAATCTGGTGCTCGAGGGCATTCCGAGACTGACCTACCTGCCGCCGCGCACGTTGTTGATGTTCGCCGGCGGCGCGACGATCCGCGTCGATGGCGACAACGGGCCATGCCGCATCGCCGGCGCCTCGATCGCCGCTCATGTCGGCGCGCCGGCCGGTGAAGCGGCCAGCGACTTCGACCCGGGCCGCTCGGACCTGGCGCTGAGATTCGTCGAGGCCGCCCACCGCAAACGCGGCCTGGTCGGCTGGGTCGAACGCGAAGGCACCGTCAAGCCGGGCGAACCGGTCACCGTGCGGCTGTGGGAACAGTGGATCTACGAGTAGGCCACGCTCCCGCCGGCGCTACGACCTGGCCGGAATGTTGATCGCCTTCACCGACGCCGGCCGCTCGCTGGCACGCTTGAGCCAGTCGGCGACGGCCGGGAAGTTGTCGAAGCCCAATATCTCGCCGGCCTCATAGAAGGTTACCAGCGTGCGCACCCACGGCCAGGTGGCGATGTCGGCGACGGTGTAGTCGTCGTCCATGATCCACTGACGGCCGTCGAGCCGGCTTTCCAGCACGCCGAGCAGGCGGATGGTCTCGTCGCGATAGCGCTCGAACGGGCGCTTGTCCTCGATCGCCTTGCCGGCGAACTTGTGGAAGAAGCCGAGTTGGCCGAACATCGGCCCGACGCCGCCCATCTGGAAATAGAGCCACTGGAGCGTCTCGATGCGACGCGCCGGGTCGGCGGGAAGGAGCTTGCCGGTCTTCTCGGCTAGATACTGCAGGATGGCGCCGGATTCGAACACGCCGATGGGCGCGCCGCCGGGGCCATCGGGATCGATGATCGCGGGTATCTTGCCGTTGGGGTTGAGCGACAGGAACTCCGGCGACTTTTGATCGTCGGTGGAAAAGCTGACCAGATGCGGCTCGTAGTCGACGCCGAGCTCCTCCAGCGTGGCGGAGACCTTGATGCCGTTGGGCGTGGGCAGGGAGTAAAGCTGGATCGCTTCGGAGTTTGAGGCGGGCCACTTCTTGGTGATTGGAAACGCGCTGAGATCTGTCACGGCAATCCTGCTTTGTGTGGGAGGAAGATGGTGTCGGCGGCGAGGCCGACGGTGCTTATAGCGTCATTCTTGCGCGGAGGGGATAAACTCATCGTCATCTTTTTCATCAATCTCGAACTTCGCGCCCCATGTGCGCAGCACCTCGTTCATGGCATCGAGCACGAAATGACGCGCCGCGTCGCGATCATAGCCCTCGTCCAGAAGTTGATCATAATCGGTGTGGCCGTGCCGGATGTGCGTCGCGACGGCGAGACGGACGGCGACCGTCGCCGGCAGGTGGCGCAGATGCCCGGCCAGGGCCGCCGCCGCCATCGGCTCGAAATCGGCCAAGGGCGCCAGCGGCACCGCCTCGCGCAGCGCGCGGTGAACCTGCCTTTCCCGCCTGGCCCGGCCGGTTCGCGTCATGAATTGACCGCTGCGGAAGTGTGCGTGTCCGCCCTGACCACCATGAGCGCCACCCATGCCGCCAGGCTGAGCGCCGCCGTTGCGATGAGCGCATCCGTTCCGTAGCGGGCGAACAACACGGCGAACGCCAGCGGTGCGGCCGCCTGGCCGAGCCGGGCCGGCGCGCTCAGCAGCCCCAGCCGGTAGCCATAGTGACGCGGCCCGAAGATCGCGAGCGGCACCGTGCCGCGCGCGATGGTGAAAATGCCGGTGCCGACCCCGTGCAGCACGGCGAACGGCATGGCGGCCAACCCCCCTCCAGCGACGATGAGGCCGGCGCCCACCGGATGCGCCAGCGTGGAAAACCGGGCCGAATGCAGCGGGTGATGGCGTTGCAGGAACACCGCCTCGACCATCCGCCCAGCGACCTGGGCCGGCCCCAGCAGGGCGGCGGCAGCGACGGCCTGGGTGGTCGTAGCGCCCGCCGCCTCGAGCACCCTGGGCAGGTGCGCGGCCATGGCGATGGCGACGATCCAGCCCGCAGCAAAAGCAAAAGCGAGCAGCCACACGGTGCGATCCAGCGTGACGGTGCCCGTCGCCGCTTCCTGAGGTGCATCGGTGGACGCCCGCAGCTTGGGCAGCGCCACCAGATGCAGCGGGACGGACAGCGCCAGATGCGCCCCGGCCCAGACCATGCAGGCGGTCCGCCAGCCCCATTCGGCCTCCATCCAGGCGGTGAGCGGCCAGCCCACGGTGCTGGCGAAGCCGGCGATCAGCGTGATCCCGGTGATCGCCCGGCGCGCCGTCTCGCCATACATGCGCCCCAGCGCCGCGAACGCCGCCTCGTAAAGCCCCAGCGCCATCGCGATGCCCATGACGAGCCATCCCGCCCACATCACGATCGCCGATTGCGCCACCGCCAGTACGATCAGCGCGGCGGCGAACATCACGTTGGACGCCACCAACACCTCGCGGCCGCCGAACCGGTCGATGATGCGCCCCACCCGCGGCCCCAGGGCCGCCGAGATCAACAGCGCCACCGAGAACGCGGCGAACAGATTGGTGGAACTGACTCCGATCTCGCGCGCCATCGGATCGCCCAGGATGCCGACGAGGTAGAAGCTCGATCCGTAGGCGATCAACTGGGTGACGCCCAACAGGGAGATGACAGTCACGCGCCCGCTGCCGGGCTTGGGTGAGATGGGCGGTTCCTGTGGGGTCATGGTGGTGGTTCGGACCGGGCGGGCCGACGCGAAAGGATTGGCGCGGATCAATCGGGTGACGACGAAGGGTTACTGCGTTCACCCGGCCGGCGCCAGCAATTTCACCTCGGCCTGCGTGCCCACCCACCGCCGCCCTGATTCAATGCTCAGGACCCAGGTGAGGCGACGCCCCACCCACCCTCGTCATCCTGACGAAGGTCAGGATCCAGGTGCATGTCCGCTTGCTCGGTGCGGGTTGCTCTTGCGACCCGCCTCCCAATCTCGTCATCCTCGGGCCTGACCCGAGGACCCAGGGACTTCCGGCGCTGGATCGTCGGATCAAGTCCGACGATGACGAGGAGAGGATGGTCGGCTGCGGACAGGTGGCTTCACCCCCCTCTGTCCCTTCGGGACATCTCCCCCCT
>JANQKQ010000055.1 GCA_028281105.1 Rhizobiaceae bacterium | reverse complement strand
GAAACACCTGCCGCTGCGACCCCGCGTTTTGTGGCAGACTCAGAAGGCAGTTTGCTTTGCAAAGTGCCTTTGGCGCACCCGACAGGATTCGAACCTGTGACCTCTGCCTTCGGAGGGCAGCGCTCTATCCAGCTGAGCTACGGGTGCCGGCCATACGGCGATGCGCGGGGAGCTCCCAACGCCGATCAGCAGGCCACCTCAATAGCGGATCGCCGGCTGTGCGACAATCGGGCAGCCCTGATTTCGTTTGGGTGGGGGGGTTCAAGCCTCGCTAATCGCCACCCGGTCCGAGTAGAACGCCATGTAGTCGGCGATCTGGGTCATTTCGTCATAGGGCGCCGGATAACCCCAGACGGCGTTCTCCAGCACCGTGTCGCCAACTGCGATGTTCCAGTAGGAGGCTTGGCCCTTGAACGGGCAGTGGGTCGAGTGGTCGGTGGCCTTCAGCATCGCCTCGTTCACGTCGGCGCGCGGGAAGTACTGCACCGGCGGATAGTCGCCCTCGTGCATCGTCAATACCCGCGATGAGCGGGCGATCTCCACGCCGTCGACGCTGGCGGTCACAGTGCCGGGGGTGGGCGACAGCGTGATCGTGTGGCCTGGATGTTTGGCGAAGCCGGGCGATGGATTTGCTTGTGCTTGAGCCATTTGCCTTCTCCTGTCCTTGCGCCGGCCACGCCTAATGGGCCTCGTCCCAATTGTCGGCGGCGCGTGCGTCGACTTTCAGTGGCACCTTGAGGCTCACCGCCGGCAGCGGCGCTTCCTCCATCACCTTGCAGACGATCGGAATGGTCGCTTCTACCTCGTCTTCGGCGACTTCGAAAATCAGTTCATCGTGAACCTGCAGCAACATCCGCGCGCCCAAGCGCGTTTTCGTGAGCGCCTCGTCCATGCGCACCATGGCGCGGCGGATGATGTCGGCGGCTGAGCCCTGGATCGGCGCGTTGATCGCCGCACGCTCGGTGAATGCGCGATGCGCCGGGTTCGACGAGGCGATCTCCGGGTAATGCGCACGGCGGCCGAAGATGGTCGTCACAAAACCGTGCTCCCGCGCGAACGCCTTGGTCTCCTCCATATAGTCCCTGATGCCGGGAAAGCGCTCGAAGTAGGTGTCGATATATTCCTTGGCCTCCGAGCGCGAGATCGACAGCTGGTTGGCGAGCCCGAAAGCGGAGATGCCGTAGATGATGCCGAAGTTGATCGCCTTTGCGCGCCGGCGCACCATCGGGTCCATGCCCTCGATCGGCGTGTTGAACATCTCGGAAGCGGTCATTGCGTGGATGTCGAGCCCGTCGGCGAAAGCCTGTTTCAACTGATCGATGTCAGCGATGTGGGCAAGCACGCGCAGCTCGATCTGGGAATAGTCCGCCGACAGCAGCTTGTTGCCTTTTTCGGCGACGAAGGCGGTGCGGATGCGCCTTCCTTCCTCGGTGCGCACCGGGATGTTCTGCAGATTGGGGTCGGACGACGACAGCCGCCCGGTCGAGGTCGACGCCATGGCGTAGGAGGTGTGGACCCGGCCGGTCTGCTGGTTGATGAACTCAGGCAGCGCGTCGGTATAGGTGGATTTGAGCTTGGTGAGCTGGCGCCAGAAGATGATCTTGCGCGGCAGTTCGTGGCCGTCCATGGCCAGCTCTTCGAGCACCTGGCCGGCGGTGGAGTATTGTCCGGTCTTGGTCTTCTTGCCGCCGGGCAGGCCCATCTTGGCGAACAGGATCTCGCCCAGCTGCTTGGGCGAGCCGATGTTGAAAGGCTCGCCGGCTAGTTCGTGGATCTCGGCTTCCAGGGCGGCGGCGGCCTGGGCCAGCTCGCCCGACAAGCGCGACAGGATTTGACGATCCACCTGGATGCCGCGCTGCTCCATGCGCGCCAGCACCTCGATCAGTGGCCGTTCCAGCCGTTCGTAGACGGTGGCCATGGCTTCGGCGGGCAGGCGCGGTTTCAAAACCCGCCACAGGCGCAGGGTGACGTCGGCGTCTTCGGCCGCATAGGCGGTGGCTTTGTCCAGCTCCACGAAATCGAAGGTGATCGCCTGGCGGCCGCTGCCGGTCAGCTCTTTGTAGGAGATGCAGGTGTGGTCGAGCCAGCGTCTGGCCAGATCGTCCATGCCGTTGCCGCCGTGCCCGGCGTCGAGCACATAGGACAGCAGCATGGTGTCATCGAGCGAAGCCAGGAACACGCCGTGCTGGGCGAAAACCAGCCAGTCATATTTCATGTTCTGGCCGATCTTGAGGATCGATGGGTCTTCGAACACCGGCTTGAGGGTTTCGAGCGCCTGGGCTTCGCCAAGCTGTCCCTCGACCAGCCCGCCGCCCAGCAGATCGCCGTCGCCCGATTTATGCGCCAGCGGGATGTAGCAGGCGACGCCGGGCTCGGTGGCGAGCGAGATGCCCACCAGATCGGCGACCATGGGATCGAGCGAAGTCGTCTCGGTGTCGACGGCGACCAGGCCGGCCTCGCGGATGCGGTTCACCCAGGCTTCGAGCGCTCCGACGTCTTGCACGCACTCATAGTTGGCGGTGTCGATCTTGCCGGCCTTCGCCTCGGCCTGGCGGGCCGCCGCCAGGTCCGCGGGCGTGGCGCCGCCTTCACCGGCATCACCGGCGGCGTCCAGATCGGGACCGCGCTGGGCTTCGAAGCCGGCGACTTCCACTTCGCCTGGTTCGATTTCGTCCGCGTCGGCCTCCGTCGCTTCGGCCACCCGTTTGGTAATCGAGCTGAACTCCATCGCCTTGAGGAAGGCGATCAACTTGGGTCCGTCGGTTTCCTGCAACGCCAGGTCGTCGAGCGGCATGTCCAGGTCGACATCGTCGCGCAGCGTCACCAGCTGCTTGGAGATGCGGGCGAGATCGGCGTGTTCGATCAGGTTCTCGCGCCGCTTGTTCTGCTTGATCTCGGAAGCGCGCTCGAGCAGCGTTTCCAGATCGCCATATTCGTCGAGTAGCTGCGCCGCCGTTTTCGGCCCGATGCCCGGCACGCCCGGAATGTTGTCGGTGGAATCGCCGGCCAGCGCCTGCAGGTCGATCATCTTCTCCGGGTCGACGCCGTATCTCTCCCTGACTTGGTCGACGCCGACGGTGCGGTCCTTCATCTGGTCGTACATGATGACGCCGGGACCGACCAGCTGCATCAAGTCCTTGTCCGAGGAGATGATGGTCACCTCCGCATCCGCCTCGCGCGCCAGCCGGGCATAGGTGGCAATGAGATCATCGGCCTCGAAGCCCTCTGTTTCGATGCAGGGCAGGTTGAAGGCGCGGGTGGCCTGGCGGATCAGGCCGAACTGCGGGCGCAGGTCTTCGGGCGGCGCTTCGCGGTTGGCCTTGTATTCGGGGAAAATCTCGTTGCGGAAGGTCTTGGACGAATAGTCGAAGATCACCGCGAAATGGGTCGGCACAACGCCGACTGACGTATCGCGGGCGTCCTGCAGCAGCTTCCATAGCATGTTGCAGAAGCCGGAAACCGCGCCGACGGGCAGCCCGTCCGACTTGCGAGTCAGCGGCGGCAGGGCGTGATAGGCGCGGAAGATATAGGCCGATCCGTCGACCAGAAACAGGTGATCGCCAGCCTTCATGGCCATGGGTCTCCATATGCAGGAAGCTCACCACGATTGCCCGCGCATTGGCAAAATGCAAGGGCGGGCAGGGTTTCAACTGACTGACTTACCGGCACCAGCCCGCTCCCCCACCCAGCCACCCCACGTCAGTATCCTGGTTGGGGTAGCTGGGTGGGGGAGCGGGCTGGTGCCGTGAAACATGATCTGATGGACATCGCCGACGCACCCGGTACGGTGTCGGGACCGAAGGATGGACACGGCGATGAGCGAAAAATCCGAATCCAAAGTCTGCCTGGTCGTCGGCGCGGGCGACGCCACCGGCGGCGCCATCGCGCGGCGCTTCGCTCGCGAGGGGTTTCACGCCGTGGTGGTGCGCCGGGGCGTCGACAAGCTGGCGGGCCTGGTCGAAGAGATCGAGAAGACCGGTGGCTCCGCGACGCCGATCGGCGCCGATGCGCGCAAGGAAGAGGAGATGATCGCGCTCTACGACCGCATCGAGAAAGACATCGGTCCGGTCGAGGTGGCGGTGTTCAATATCGGCGGCAATGTGCGGTTTCGCTTCGCCGAGATCGAGGTGCGCAAGTTCTTCAAGATCTGGGAGATGGCCTGCTTCGCCGGCTTCCTGACCTGCCGCGAAGCGGTGCGCCGCATGGTCCCGCGCGGGCGCGGCTCGGTGCTGGTGACCGGCGCGTCGGCCTCGGTCAAGGGCTATGCCGGCGGCGCGGCGTTCGCTTCCGCCAAGTTCGCGCTGCGCGGCATGACCCAGGGGCTGGCGCGCGAATACTGGCCGCAGGGCATCCACGTGGCCCATTTTGTCATTGATGGAGCGATCGACACGGAATTCATCCGTGAGAACTGGCCGCACGCCCATGCCAAGAAGGACCAGGGCGGGATTTTGTCGCCGGACCATATTGCCGAAATGTATTGGCAGGTTCATTGTCAGCCGCGCGACGCGTGGAGCTTCGAGCTCGATCTGCGTCCGTGGATCGAGGACTTTTGAACAACGGCGAAGAGCGAGCGATGACCAAGCAGGTGGAGTTCTATTTCGACGTGATCAGCCCGGCCAGCTATCTGGCCTGGACGCAGATGCGTACGCTCGCCGACGAGACCGGCGCAACGGTCGCCTGGAAGCCGATCCTGCTGGGCGGGGTGTTCAAGGCGACCGGCAATGCCAGTCCGATCACCGTGCCTGCCAAGGGCAAATGGCTATTCGCCGACCTGCACCGCTGGGCGCGGGCCCAAGGCGTCGAGTTCAAGATGAACGACGAATTCCCCATCAATTCCCTGCCCATCATGCGCGGGCTGATCGCGTACAGGGACGATGAGCGTTTTGGCGCGCTCGTGGCCGGCTTCTTCGACGCCATGTGGGTGAGCAACAAGAACCTCACCGAGCCGGAAGTCATCGGCCGGGTCGTGGCCGAAGCAGGCATCGACCCGGCGGAGTTCGCCGAGAAGATTCAGGACCCCGCAGTGAAACAGGCGCTGATCGATGCCACCGACGAGGCAGTGAAACGCGGCGCGTTCGGCGTGCCGACCTTCTTCATCGGCGACAACATGCACTGGGGCCAGGACAGGCTGGAGTTCGTGCGCGAGGACCTGGCCGGATAGGCCGCTTCCGGTCCTGCAAGGGCATCGGCGCGATCATACAAATTTGTCCCGGCACTCATGGGTTTTCACGCCGGTGTGATTGACGGGCCGTTGAATTTTGCGCCGCACCAACCCATCTGCGTCTCATGTCGGTAACGCCGACGCGCCACTGGCGGTCTGTCCCCCATCGCCAATGGCCGCATCCGGACTTGTCCCCCCATGAGCTTCCGGATGCCTCACTGAGCGAACTGTTGCGGCGCCAACCCCTACCCGCCGACCAAGCTGCAACAGTTCGCCATTCCCCCTCCTTTCCCACCAGGCCCGGCTCGTTCGCCGAGACACCCTTGCGCTACGCGGTGCGTCGGCTAGGGTTCGTTTCGGTTTTGAGCGGCTTCTTCGGCCGAGATTAAGGGGACCGGTGAGCATGACCCAGTTGGACCAGGTGCTTTCCAGCATCGATAAGGATTTGGACAATGCGCTGGAGCGGCTGTTCGCGCTGCTGCGCATCGAGAGCATTTCCACGGATCCTGCCTATGCGGCCGAATGCGCCAGGGCGGCCGATCTGCTGGTCGAGGATTTAGCCTCGATTGGCTTTTCCGCACGCACCATTCCCACCACCGGTCATCCAATGGTTGTGGGGCACCATGAAGGCCCGGCTGAGGGGCCGCACATTCTGTTCTACGGCCATTACGACGTGCAGCCGGTCGATCCGCTGGAACTGTGGGACCACCCGCCGTTCGAGCCGAGGATCGGCGATGGCCCCGAAGGCAAACAGATCGAAGCGCGCGGCGCCTGTGACGATAAGGGCCAGTTGATGACCTTCGTCGAGGCCTGCCGTGCCTGGCAGCGCGAAACCGGCAGCCTGCCCTGCCGCATTTCGGTGCTGTTCGAGGGCGAGGAGGAAAGCGGCTCGCCGTCGCTGCCGGGCTTCCTCGCCGAGCATGGCGAGGAGATCAAGGCCGACATGGTGATGGTCTGCGACACCGGCATGTGGGACCGCCAGACACCGGCGATCTCGGTGGCGTTGCGCGGCATGGCGGGCCTTCAGGTCAACGTGTACGCGGCCAACCGCGACCTGCATTCGGGCATGTACGGCTCGGCCGCCGCCAATCCGATCCACGTGCTGGCGAAAATCCTCGGCGATCTGCACGACGATGGCGGCCGGGTGATGCTGGACGGCTTCTACGACGACGTGGCGGAGGTGCCTGAAGAAACTCTGCAGGCGTGGCGGCGCCTCGATTTCTCCGAAGAACAGTTTCTCGGCGAGATCGGCCTGTCGGTTCCCGCCGGCGAGCGCGGCCGCTCGGTGCTCGAGCAGATCTGGTCGCGGCCGACTTGCGAGATCAACGGGGTGAGCGGCGGCTATACCGGCGACGGCATGAAGACGGTGATCCCGGCCGAAGCGTTCGCCAAGATCACCTGCCGGCTGGTGGCAAACCAGGACCCGCACAAGGTGATCGAGTCGATCAAGGCATTCGTCAACGCCCGGCTGCCCGCCGACTGCCGGGTTGAGTTTATCGACGGCGGCGCCGGTCCGGCGTTGCAGCTCGATCCCGAGATGCCGGCGCTGAAGACTGCCGCAGCCGCGCTGGCCGATGAGTGGGGTAAGGAACCGGCGATGGTCGCCGTGGGCGGGTCGATTCCGATCGTCGGCGACTTCAAGCGGACGCTTGGCATGGACTCGCTGCTGGTCGGCTTCGGCCTGGACGACGACCGGGTGCATTCGCCCAACGAGAAATACGATCTGGCCAGCTTCCATAGGGGCACGCGCTCATGGGCGCGCATCCTTGCCGGACTGGCTTCCGGCTGAGGTTCAGCGCGCCGGCTGCGGCTCTGTGAGCGAGCGGGTCCGGCCTTCGAGCCTGGCCCAACGCGGCCGTTCGAACAGGAAACGGCTCCGGTTGGTGAACTGTATGAACCCGTAGAGCAAGAGCGGCCCGATAACGCCGGCAGCCGTCACCAGGGCCGATATCTCGCCGGGCCCCAAGATCTCGCCGAAGAAGCGGATCAGCACGATGCGGGTGGCCGCCATCGGCAGAAAGAACGCCAGGTAGACCACGATGGACCGCTCGCCGACCCAGCGAATCGCCTTGCCGGGAGTGGTTGCTGCAATCCAGGCGGAAATCGCGATGACGGCACATGCGCCTGCAAGACCTAACACAAGCGAGATCATCGGCAGGTCGGCCATCTTGACCCACGAATGCGAGCTGCTGCGTTGCGCCAGTTCATTCAACGGGTCCGGAACCGCGAAATAGACGGTGGCGGCGTTGGCCAGCGCCCACAGGCCCAACAGCCCGACAAGGGCCGGTCCGGCCTTACTCGCCCAGGCGGACAAGGCGAAGAAATGCCGGGACAATGCGTAGCCGGCATAGAAATAGACGAAGCGCGAGGCGAACTCGTCGACCACCACCAGGCCGGTGTGAATGGGCGCCAGTTCCAACACGATGGCGGCCGCCAGGATCCAGCGCCAGGAGACGCCGTTGGTCAGCCGGGTGACGAGGAAGAAGACGGGAAGCAGGTAGATGAACCACAGGGTGCCGAACGGCTGCACGTATGAAGCGAAATAGCTGGTGGCGATGTCGGCCGGGCTCTGGCCTTCCGACATCCACAGCGGCGTCTTGGCCGCCGTCTGGATGGTGAGCCACAACACATAGAAATAGGCGAAATGCAGCACCTTGCGGTCTAGATAGCGGCCCCAGGGCGAGTTGATCGTGCGGTGCAGGAACAGGCCTGAGACCAGCATGAAGCAGGGGATGCGGAAAGGCCGCGCGAACTCGACCAACGACCCCATCCAGCCGCGCGCGTCCATCGCCAGCTCCACGCCCAGCGTGGAGTGCATCATCACCACCAGGATGATCGAGATGCCCTTGGCGACATCGACCCAGGCCACCCGGGACGTTGCGTGCGGTGAATGGCTCATTGCGATACCGATCGAGTTGGAAGCGGCACTTGCCGGTTCGGCTGCAATAATCGGGCCAGGATCGGCAATATTGCGTTAACCGCATTGGCGAAGTGAGCGATGCGACGCCATCGAAACCCGGTTTCGGCGATCATTCTTTACGGGCCGTTAAATCGCGGCGGCTAGCCTCGCGCTCACGTCAACCAATCGTCAACCAAACCCGGTTTCGGCCGACACCACACGCCAAGATGTTCGAGCGCCCATGCTAAGACGTAAGAAATCGCCGCGGCGGATCGAGCCGACTTTCGACGCCGCCTCGGCGAAGAGCGGTGCGAAACGAACCAAAGCGGCGCCCGCCCGACGACGCACGAGCCGCAGCCCAAAGCGGGCGCGCAGGCGCGGTCTGCTCAGGTTCGCCAGCCGCAGCGTCTATTGGTCCCTGGTGATCGGCATCTGGCTTGGCATCGCCGGCATATGCCTGGTGGGCTACCACGCGGCGCAACTGCCGCAGACCAGCGTGTGGGCGATTCCCGACCGCCCGCCCAACGCGCGCATCGTGTCGGTGGACGGCGAGCTGCTCGCCAACCGCGGCGCGACCGGCGGCCAGGCGGTGCCGCTCGATGAAATCTCACCTTATGTGCCGATGGCGGTGATCGCCATCGAGGATCGCCGGTTCGAGCACCATTTCGGCATCGATCCGCTTGGCCTGGCGCGGGCCATGACACGCAACATTGTCGCCGGCCGGCTGGTTCAGGGCGGCTCGACGTTGACCCAGCAACTGGCCAAGAACCTGTTCCTGAAGCCCGAGCGAACGATCGGGCGCAAGATCCAGGAAGCGGTCCTGGCGGTGTGGCTGGAGACGCGGTTCTCCAAAGACGAGATTCTGGAACTCTATCTCAACCGGGTCTATTTCGGCTCCGGCGCCACCGGCATCGACGCCGCAGCGCGGCGGTACTTCGACAAGCCGGCCCGCGATCTCAACCTGTTCGAAGCGGCCACGCTGGCCGGCGTGCTCAAGGCACCCTCGCGGCTGTCGCCGGCGCGCGACCCGGAAGCGGCCGGCGAGCGCGCCCAACTGGTGCTGGCGGCGATGCGCCGGGCCGGCTTTGTTTCCGATCGCGAGACCGCGACCGCGCTCACCCAGCAGGCCAGCGGCGCGAAGCGGTATCTGACCGGCTCGGAACACTATGTGGCCGACATGGTGATGGCGCGCCTGCCCGCGCTGATCGGCGACATGCGTACCGACATCGTCATCGAGACCACGATCGACAAGCGGCTGCAGGGCGTCGCCGGCGACGAGATCGCGGTCGCGCTTGCCCGCGATGGCGAGCGCCTTTCGGTGGGCCAGGGCGCGTTGGTGACGCTCGACGGCGACGGGGCGATCCGCGCGCTGGTGGGCGGACGCGAATATGCGGCAAGCCAGTTCAATCGAGCGACCGACGCAAAGCGTCAGCCAGGCTCGGCCTTCAAGCCGTTCGTCTATCTGACGGCGCTGGAAGCGGGTCGTTCGCCCGGCTCGGTGCGCCAGGACGCGCCGGTGCGCATCGGCAAGTGGACGCCGGAGAACTACGACCGCAAATATCGCGGGCCGGTTACGCTGGCTGAAGCCCTGTCGCAATCGCTCAACACGGTGGCCGCACAGCTGGTAATGGAAAACGGGCCGGCTCGGGTGATCGAGACCGCGCGGCGGCTTGGTGTGCGCTCGAAGCTTGCCGCCAATGCCTCGATTGCGTTGGGGACGGCGGAGACCACGCTTTTGGAGCTGACCGGCGCCTATGCGGCGCTCGCCAACGGCGGCTACGCAGTCACCCCGTACCTGGTGCGCCGGGTCACGACGGCGGACGGAGAAATCCTGTACGAACGCGACCCTGAAGCCGCCCAACAGGTGATTGCCGCGCGCGAGCTGGGGATGATGAATTCGATGCTGCGCGAGGCGCTGGAAGCGGGCACCGGCCGGGCGGCGCGGCTCGGCGACCGGCCGGCGGCCGGAAAGACCGGCACCAGCCAGAGTTTCCGCGACGGCTGGTTCGTCGGCTACACCGCCGACCTGGTGACCGGTCTGTGGTTCGGCAACGACGACGGCAGCGCCACCAACAGGCTGACCGGCGGCGGCCTGCCCGCCCAGGTGTGGAAGACGGTGATGAGTGCCGCCCATGAAGATATGCCGGTCGCGGCGCTACCGGGCGATTTCATGCCCGAGGTCGCCGCCCTGCCGGTCAGGCGGCCGGATGTGGCGAGCGGAGACGGGCAGGCACCGGTTGATCGAAGGGCGACCGGGACGCTGGCGCCGCCCGGTGAAGTGGGCGGGCAGGCGCCGGCTCGCCGCACCCTGTTTGATCTGATCTTCGGCGGGTAGAAGCTCTACTTGAACGGCATCCCCCGGCCTCATTCCCTCCGCACGAAGGCAAGGGAAGGAACGTGTGGCTGCCGGCCCGCCCAAATCCACCAACGTCATCCTCGCCACTCTCACTACCGTCATTCTCGCCCTTGTGGCGAGAATCTAACGCGATCGGCGACAGCCCGCGGCGGTTGATACAGGGTTAGATCCTTGGGACAGGCCCAAGGATGACGCGGAGATGGTGGCAAGGCCTCTTCCCCCTGTGGGAAGGGGTTAGGGGCAGAATCAAAGACCCATCAAAGCCGATAAGACTCTCGATTCAATCCAGCGGCGGAATGCGTAGGATTTGGCCGGGATAGATCAGGTCGGGATCCTTCAACATCGGTTTGTTGGCCTCGAAGATCACCGTGTACTTGTTGCCTTTGCCCTTGCCGTAGTTGGCCTCGGCGATCTTCCACAGGTTGTCGCCCTTCTTGACTTCATGGAAGACCGGGTCGGCCGGTGAGCTGTCGGCCACCTTGACGTCGGTGGCCTCGACCTTGGAGACGCCCAGGGTATTGCCCACCGCGATCACCGCCTTTTCGAAGATCGACTGGTCGGCGACCTCGCCCTTGATCACCGCGGTGTCGCCCTTGATTTCGACTTCGACCTTGTCCGTCCCCAGATCGTAGCTGTCCAGTTCGGCTTTCAGTTCATCGGCTGATGGCGGGGTCTCCTCATCACCGATTCCGAGCTTCTTGCCGACCGATTTGACGAAATCGAAAATACCCATGAAGGCCTCCTGACATTGGGGTTTTGCCGCACTGTCGCATCGCTGATTGGCTCGCGCAAGGGTAGCGGCGGGCAAACCACAGCGTTCGCAGGCAGTTCAAGGAGGCGGGGGCGTGTGTGCTCAGGCGGCCTTCTGCAAGGCCGGCGCCGCGCTTAGAATTTCCGCATCCACGTGCGTCTCGAAGGTGGCGAAATTGGCGATGAACATCTCCACCAGCTTGCGCGCCTGCCTGTCATAGGCGTGCGGGTCGGACCAGGTGGCCCTTGGATCCAGAATCGTGGGATCGAGGATCGCATCGTCAATTCCGGGGACGGCGAGCGGCACGGCCAGGCCGAAATTGGCATCCGTGCGGTACGCCGCTTCGCCCAGCGATCCGTCAAGGGCGGCCGCCAGCAAAGTGCGGGTGGCGGTGAGCGGTATGCGATTGCCGACACCATAAGCGCCGCCGGTCCAGCCGGTGTTGACCAGCCAGCAGTCGACACCATGATGCGCGATCAGCTCGCGCAGCAGGTTGCCGTAGACGGCGGGGTGGCGTGGCATGAACGGGGCACCAAAGCAGGTTGAGAAAGTCGCCTGCGGCTCGACCACCCCTTTCTCGGTGCCGGCGACCTTGGCGGTGTAGCCGGAAAGGAAATGGTACATCGCCTGCGCCGGGGTCAGCCGCGCGATCGGCGGCAACACGCCGAACGCGTCGGCAGTGAGCATGACGATGGCGTTTGGATGGGGCGCCAGCCCGGTTTGCGATGCGTTGGGTATGAAATCCAGGGGATAGGCGCAGCGGGTATTCTCGGTCAGCGATGCGTCGTCGAAGTCGGGCCGCCGCTCGTCGTCAAGGACCACGTTCTCCAGTACGGTGCCGAAGCGCTCGGTGGTTGCGAAGATAGCTGGCTCGCTTTCTTTCGAAAGGCGGATCGTCTTGGCGTAGCAGCCGCCTTCGAAATTGAAGATGCCGGCGTCTGACCAGCCGTGCTCGTCGTCGCCGACAAGCACCCGGTCGGGATCGGCGGAAAGGGTCGTCTTGCCGGTGCCCGACAGGCCGAAGAACACGGCCGAGGCGCCGTCGCGACCCACATTCGCCGAACAATGCATCGGCATGACCGATTTTTCCGGCAGCACAAAGTTGAGGAAGGTGAACACCGATTTCTTCATCTCGCCGGCGTAGGACGTGCCGCCGATGAGCACGAGGCCGCGTTCCAGATCGCAGGCGATCACCGTTTCGCAGTGACAGCCGTGGCGCGCCGGATCGGCTTTGAACGACGGCAGGTCGATGATGGTCAGTTGCGGCGTGTAGCCGGCCAGCTCCTCGCGCTCGGGGCGGATCAGCAGGTTGCGGATGAACAGCGAGTGCCAGGCATATTCGCAGATCACGCGCGCATTGACCCGGTTGTCGGGATCGGCCCCGCCGATCAGGTCCTGGACGAACAGATCGCGGTCCACCGCATGTTCGCGGAAATCTTCGAGCAACCGGTCGAACGCTTCGCGCTCCATCGCCTGGTTGTTGTCCCACCAGACGGCGTCGGCGCTGGCGTCGTTTGCAACGATGAACTTGTCGCTCGCCGAGCGGCCGGTGTGACGGCCGGTCTCGACCGCGATCGCCCCGCCGTCGGCAATCCGGCCCTCGTCGCGGCAGACGATGTGTTCGTACAGTTCCGGTGCGCGCAGATTCCAGTGCGCGGTCCCGCGCGTTGGAAAGCCGGATTCGGCGAGCGTGTGCTCGCGGTTACGTGGTCCCACATCGGCCATTGCGGATATGCCTCCCTGGCTTTCGCCTCGCCTCCGACCGGTCGAGGCGGTTGGACCGGCGCCTCGGCTCCGATTCCCAAGCGCGATCCGTTGGCCGCCAACCTAGCCACCACGCCGATGTCACGCAAGACGCGGGAGGAATTTTCCCAATAAAATCATTAGTTTAATCGATTAAAATTTTGAAATACTGTTAACCACGGCATGCGAAACGATTGAAATCGGGAGCGACCGGCCGGCCGGCAGATTGAAGGCAGGCAGACCGGGTCCCTGAGGACACCGAAAAACCAAGGCGATTGATTTACCACCTCGCGAAGGCAGGTTTGGCAATCGGGCAGCGAATACGATAGTTTGGCGGCCACAATTTTCGCGCAATTCTGGCGCCAGTGCAGTTCGGGTTGGTTTGTCGGGGGCTCACCAACGAGGGACCGCAATGGCCAGGGAGTGGGACACTATGGCGACCATCGCGCTCGTGGATGACGATCGCAATATTCTGACCTCGGTCTCGATCGCGCTCGAATCGGAGGGCTATCGGGTCGAGACCTATACCGATGGCGCTTCGGCGCTGGACGGGCTCACCACGCGGCGGCCGGATCTGGCGATCTTCGACATCAAGATGCCGCGCATGGACGGGATGGAACTTCTGCGCCGGCTGCGGCAAAAGTCCGACCTGCCGGTGATCTTTCTGACGTCCAAGGACGATGAGATCGACGAACTGTTCGGCCTGAAGATGGGCGCGGACGACTTCATCAAGAAGCCGTTCTCGCAGCGGCTGCTGGTGGAACGGGTGCGCGCGGTGCTGCGCCGGCTGAGCGCCCGGGAAGCGTCGTCAAAAGGGGCCGAAACGCCGGCCGCCAAGCTTCTCGAACGCGGCGATCTGGTGATGGATCAGGAGCGCCACACCTGCACCTGGAAGGGCAAGCCGGTGGTTTTGACGGTCACCGAGTTCCTGATACTGTATTCCCTTGCGCTCAGGCCCGGTGTGGTGAAAAGCCGGGATTCATTGATGGACGCGGCCTATGACGACCAGGTCTATGTGGATGACCGCACCATCGACAGCCACATCAAGCGGCTGCGCAAGAAGTTCAAGGTCGAGGATAACGGTTTCGACATGATCGAAACGCTATACGGCGTCGGCTACCGTTTCCGCGAAGGCTAGCGACCGGCGCCTGGCGTGGCGGATTTGACAAATCGGCCATGCAAATCGGAACCGCATGGAACTGGAACCGCGAAAAATCGCAACACCGGATGAGGTTGGACCGGCCGGGCCGGCGGCTGGCGAGCGGGCATCGCCGCCGCGCAAACCGCGCGCGAAGGCGGTGCGTGCCAAACAGGAGAACGGTGAAGCGCCCGCAACCGAACGTCCGGCCGAAGGCGATTTTGAACAGCCCCAGACTTCGGCCTCGATCGGCGAACCGCGGGCGCGGGAACCCGGCGGCGACAGGGCCAGGCGCCTGGGATTGTTGGGCCGGCTGCGTCGGATCGTGGCGCAAAACCTGTTCTCCTCGCTGACCCGGCGCATCGTATTCCTGAATCTGGCGGCGCTGGCGGTGCTGCTGTCCGGTATTCTTTATCTCAACCAGTTCCGCGAGGGCCTGATCGACGCGCGCGTGGAAAGCCTGCTCATCCAGGGCCGCATCATCGCCAGCGCGATCGCGGCGTCGGCGTCGGTGGAGACCGACGCGATCACGATCGATCCGGACCAGCTGATCGAGCTCCAGGCGGGAGAGACCACGCTGATCCTGCCCGACCCGGATCAAAATCTTGACTCTCCCATCCGGCCGGAGATGGTAGCGCCGCTGCTGCAGCGGCTGATCCGGCTGACCCGCACCCGCGCGCGCATCTATGACCGCGATGGGCACATCATCCTGGATTCACGATTTTTATACGCCGGCGGACAGGCCTCGCGCGGCGAGGAGCCCGGCATGATCGATCGCATCGGCATGACGCTGAGCCGGCTGCTGCAGGGCCGCTCGCTGCCGGTCTATCGCGAGCTGCCACCGGGCGGGCCGGTCTATCCGGAGGTCAACGAGGCGCTGATCAGCGGTCCGTCGACGGTGGTGCGCATGAGCGAGCAGGGCGAATTGATCGTTTCGGTGGCGCTGCCGATCCAGCGCTTTCGCTCGGTCCTGGGCGTGCTGCTGTTGTCGACCCAGGGCGGCGACATCGACCGCATCGTCGCCGAGGAGCGCATCGCCATCATGCGGGTGTTCCTGGTGGCCTCGATCGTCACCATCATCCTGTCGATCCTGCTGGCCTCGACGATCGCCAACCCGCTGCGCAAATTGTCGGAGGCCGCCAAGCGGGTGCGCACCGGGGTCAAATCGCGGGTGGAGATTCCCGACTTCTACAGCCGCCAGGACGAGATCGGCAATCTGTCCAAGGCGCTGCGCGACATGACCGGGGCGTTGTATGCGCGTATCGAGGCGATCGAGCGGTTTGCCGCCGACGTCAGCCATGAATTGAAGAACCCGCTCACCTCGCTGCGCAGCGCGGCGGAAACCCTGCCGCTCGCCAAGACGGCGGACGCCAAGGCGCGGCTGATGGAGGTCATCCAGGACGATGTGCGCCGGCTGGACCGGTTGATCACCGACATTTCCGATGCTTCGCGGCTCGACGCCGAACTTGCCCGGATCGATGCCAGCGTCGTGGCCGTGGACGAGCTCGTGAAAAACGTCGCCGCCGCCAGCCGTGAGATCAAACACGATCGCGGCCAGTTGGCGATCGAGGTGATGGTGGCGCCGACGGCCGGCTCAAAGTCGAAATACTGGGTTGCCGGCCACACGATCCGGCTCGGCCAGGTCATGCACAACCTGGTCGACAATGCCCGTTCGTTCGTGCCCGAGGACGACGGTCGCATCGAAATCGCGATGGCTCGCCGGGGCGAACGGATCGAGATCACCGTCACCGACAACGGCCCGGGGATCCCGGCGGAGAACCGCGAGCGCGTGTTCGAGCGTTTCTACACCGACCGCGAGCACCAAAACAGCTTCGGCCGCAATTCCGGACTCGGACTGTCGATTTCGCGGCAGATCATCGAGGCCCATGGCGGTTCGATCGTCGTAACGGACCGGCCCGACGGGCAGACCGGCGCGCGCTTCGTCATCAACCTGCCGGCGGAGGATGCTCCGCCAGCCGACGAATGAACGCGGCCGCCGCGACCAATCATCATTGTACCTGCGTGGCCATCGGCGGGGTGGGTGTGATGATCGAGGGCGCAGCCGGCGCTGGAAAGACTTCGTTGGCGCTCGGACTGATCGAGGCGGCGCGAGCGCGCGGGCTGGATGGCGCGCTGGTGGCCGACGATCAGGCTTTGCTTAGCGCGCGCGGCGGCCGGCTCATGGCGCGCGTGCCCGGGCCGATCGCCGGCAAGGTGGAGCTGCGCGGCTTCGGCATCTGCGAGGTCGAGCATCGCGAGGAAGCGATGATCGGGGTGGTGGCCGAGATCGCGGAACCCGAGACCATTGAACGCATGCCAGAGCCGCAAACCTGTGAGCGGGCTGGTGTGAGCGTGGACCTTGTGCGTGTGCCGGCACGCCATGAAGCGCTTGGGGTGCGCATCATTCTGGCGCATTTGGGCTGGTTGGATGGCGCGGACTGATAGCTGCGCACATCAGCCGCCGACAACAATCCGCTTGCACTCACCGCCAAACGCACCAAAATATACCGGCCTGCGGCGGACGAACGGGAGCGCAACGGCGGAACTGGCATGATCGGAATAGTTCTGGTGACCCACGGCCGGCTGGCGGCGGAGTTCCGCCTGGCGCTGGAGCATGTGGTAGGCCCGCAGGAGCGCATGGAAACCATCGCCATCGGCGCCGATGACGACATGGAACAACGGCGCAAGGATATTCTCGATGCGGTGGCCGGTGTGGACGAGGGCAAGGGCGTCATCATCCTGACCGACATGTTCGGCGGCACCCCGTCCAACCTGGCGATTTCGGTCATGCGGGCCGGTTCGGTCGAAGTCATCGCCGGCATCAACCTGCCGATGCTGATCAAACTCGCCAGCGTACGCGAGGGCGACGACATCGAGGACGCCATCAAGCAGGCGCAGGAGGCGGGCCGCAAATATATCAACGTCGCCAGCCAGGTTCTGCAGGGCCAATAATCCGGCACCGATGAGGAAACGGCACCGATGGCGGCACAACCCGTTAGCGACAGCACACCTTCCGACCGCGTCCTGAAGATCTGCAACAAGCGTGGGCTGCACGCGCGCGCTTCGGCCAAGTTCGTGCAAACGACCCAGGCTTTTGATGCCGAGGTTCGCGTCAGCAAGGACGGCCACGTGGTCGGCGGTTCGTCGATCATGGGATTGATGATGCTGGCGGCTTCCGACGGCTGCGACATCCACGTCACGGCCACCGGCCCCGAGGCGGGCGCGGTGCTCGACGCGCTGGAAAAACTCATCGAGAATCGGTTCGGCGAAGAAGAGTAGAGTCGGACAGGCTTTCGCCTTAGCGTCGCCGCAGCATGCGTTTTGCCCAGGCGCGCAGGCGGGTCTTGCGATCGATGGCGACCGCTATGGAATTCGCTGTGTCAGCACGGTCGGCGCCGAGACCCACGACCACATGAGCGAATTGGCGGCGGTCCGGCCATAGCGGGTTCATCAGCCGGCTGTCGGCGGCGGCCAGCGAATCGGCTGCCTCAAACCGTGGATCGGCCAGAAGCAGCCCGGTGACATGATGAATCAGCTGAACGCCGGGCGAAAACGACCGGTATGCTTCATCATAGGCGATCTTCCAGGGATAGGCGTGACCGTTCGACCAGAAAACGATGAGAGCGGCGATGGCGCGCCCGTCGAAACGCAGGGAGTGGATCTGGCAGCGCCCGACGCCGGCAAGATCGGTGACCGTCTGGCGGGCGAACGCCGCGGTCCGCTTCAGGTTGTGCATGGAGGTGCCCCGCCGGCCTTTCCACCCGCCCACCTCGATGAGCAGAAATTCCTCGAAGCGGACCAGCACGTCGTCGAATCTATCGACTGTCTCGAACTCTAAATCGCCCTTTCGGGCCAGCTTGCGCAGTTGCCGGCGCAACTCGCGGCCCTTCTTGGCGCCGATGGGGGTGCCGTCGGTCGGGTCGGGCAGCAACTGCGCCCTTTCGTAGCGCCCGCAAAGCACGCATGCGAGATCGGCGCGCGCGGCGGCGGCCTGCATGTGCCGCGCGAATTGACTTTCGACCGGCACATCCGCGAAGACGAGCGCCGCGCAGTCCTTGGCGTCCCAGTCGGCCAGCAACTGGGCCAACATGCCGATCGCTTCGGCCGGTTCCTCACCGTCGACGATGGGCACGCCCAGCGGAGCGAGCGGATGCGACCAGCTGCGCCAAACGGGCGTGCCGGCGAAGCCGATCCGTTCACGGGTAAACGGGAAATGGAGCCGCAGCTGTCGGTCCTCGCCGACCGTCTCGCGCAGGCTCGCCACCCGCACCCGGCCGCCGCCGACGCGTTCAAACGCGGCCGGCAGAAACGGCGGCTCGAAGAAGGGATTGTCGTCGGCTGGTGGAAGCGGTCGCCCGGCCAGCAATGCCGTCAGCTCTTCACCCGTCGCCGGTTCGCCCACTTCCAACTCCCACCCGCTCGATGCGATGGTGGCCATCGCGGCGAGCCGGTCCGACGTTCGGTCCGCCGGCCGGCCGGCTGCCAGAAGCTGCGAAGGTGCGGGCAAACTCATTGTTCCGCTTTCGTGCGCGGGATCGGCATTGTCGCCAAAACAAAGCGCAACTATCGCGGATGACGATTAATTTTCAGTTCCCCGGCTTGGCTTCGGCCCAAAACGGCGTCAGCCGGAAAAGCCGCCGCCATCGAGAAAGGCCTGCTCGGCGGGAGTGGTGTGACGGCCCAGCAACTGGTTGCGGTGCGGGAAACGGCCGAAACGGGCGATGATCTCGCGATGCTGGATCGCGGCTTTCAGCCCACCCTCGCCACTGCGGGCATGCATCAGCTTGACGCACTCGTTCTGGTCGCCGATGCACTCGGAGTGCATGAACGGCATGTAGAAGAAATCCGAGATCTGCGGATCGCAGCGCCGATCGAACCCTGCCGCGATCGCCTTTCTCGCGGCGTTTAGCGCCTGTTCGTCCTGGGCGAAGGTGCGCGGATCGCCGCGAAACATGTTGCGGGAGAACTGATCGAGCAGGATAACCAACGCCAGGCAGCTGTCCGGCTCGTCTTCCCACTTCGCCAGTTCGCCGTTTGCGCAACTGGCATGGGTGGCGCCGAACCGATCGATGATTGTCTTGTCGAACTCGTCGTTCTTCGTCCACCACGCCTCCATGCCGGCCTCCCGCCAGAAGGAGAGAATCGCATCGGGAGTTTCTGCAGCCATCGCGGATGCCTTTCTCGTTTGCCCTGCCCGCGGCTGATCTTGCTGCTATGTCCGGCAAATGCAATATGCGAACACCCGCAAGCTGCTTTCCGGTTCGACAAATGTCTTCTGCAGCATCCGACATCCCCGTGATCGATTACCGAGGGCTCAAATGCCCGCTACCGGTGCTGAAAGCGCGTAAGCTGCTCCAGTCGATGCAGCCCGGCGAGGAAGTGTGGATCGAGACCACCGATCCGCTGGCGGTTATCGACATCCCGCACTTCTGTGCTGAATCCGGCCACGCGCTGGTGGAGACGGTCGAGCGGGGGGAGATCGCCCGCTTTCGGCTAAGACGCGCGGATTTCTCTTAATCGGGATCGCTAT
Organism: Rhizobiaceae bacterium; assembly: GCA_028281105.1. Classification (GTDB taxonomy): domain Bacteria; phylum Pseudomonadota; class Alphaproteobacteria; order Rhizobiales; family Rhizobiaceae; genus JANQKQ01. The sequence continues at coordinate 73,296 of JANQKQ010000055.1, read as the reverse complement.
TGAGGACGGCGGGTCGGCACGGGAATGGCGCCGCGCTCGGCTTGAGCGGCCAGGAATTCCGCGTCGATCGGCTCCGGCGGCTGGTAGCGCGGGCGTGGACTGGGTATCGGTACGGATTCGATCGAAGGGGTCGCCAGCCGGTTCTCGAAAGCGGCGCTGGCCGGCGCATCGACGCCGCCGGCTGCGATCGGCTCGGGTTCGCGGGTGATCGCACGCTCGGACAGATGGGGCGAGCGAATGACCGCCTGTCCGGCCGCCGGCTCGTATCGCGCCGCGCGCGCTGCCTGGGTGCAAAGAACGGGTCGTAGGTTGGCCGGAACATCGGAACCCGGACTCGCCGGGCCCGACAGGTTCCCGATCGGCGCAAGACCGCCGGCGAAACCTTCGCTCAGCAGGCGGGCGGCCAACACGGCTCGCTCGGTCTGCGATGCCGCGCCCAGAACCACGGCGACCAGCCGGCGACCGTCCCGCCGCGCGCTCGCGACCATGTTGTAGCCGGAAGCGCACACAAAGCCGGTCTTCATGCCGTCGGCGCCGGCGAACCGCTCCAGCAGCAGATTGTAGGAGTAGTGGACGTTCTCGCCGGAGCGCAGCGCGGGAATGGCGAACCACGCCGCGTATTGCGGAAAGTCGAGCAGGATGCGCCGCGCCAGGATGGTCATGTCGCGGGCCGAGGTCACCTGATCTGCCGCATGCAGCCCATGGGCGTTGACGAAGGCGGTGTCCGCCATGGCGAGCCGTCTAGCCGTTTCGTTCATGCGCTTAACGAACGCGGACCGCGTGCCGGCCACCGCTTCGGCCAAGGCGACGGCCACGTCGTTGGCGCTTCTGACGATGACGATCTTCAAGGCCGTGTCGACGCGCAGCACGGTGCCGGTCCGATATCCCATGCGGCTGCCGGTCTGGGCCCGGGCCGCCTGGGATATGCGGACCGGTGAGCCGGCTTGGACCTGTCCGGCCGCTAACGCCTCGAACGTGACGTAGGCGGTCATCATTTTGGTCAGCGACGCCGGGTGCCAGCGGTCGGCTGCGCCGTTGGCCGACAAGATGTCGCCGGTTGCGGCATCGACCAGTACATGACGCGGCGTCTGAGCGGCGGCCGGGATGGCGGTGAGCAGCAAAAACGCGATGATCGCCGCTAGCGATCGAACGGACATCGACATCAGACCCCTGTACGGCTGGCGATTTTTCGGATTACATCACCGTCAGATCAACACGTCCAAATCAAGACACAAAACAGTCATGGCGCCAACCGCGCTAAGCGGGACCGGCGATGCGCGGCTTTGAAAGGAAATCTCAGATGCCTGTTGTGAACAGAGTGGCCGAACTGCACGACGAAATCACCGGCTGGCGCCGCGAGTTCCACTCCAATCCGGAATTGCTCTACGACGTGCACGAGACGGCGGCATCGGTCGCCGATAAACTCACTCAATTCGGCTGCGACGAAGTCGCCACGGGAATCGGCAAGACCGGCGTGGTCGGCGTCATCAAGGGCTCCAAGCCGGACAATGGAAGGGTGATCGGCCTGCGCGCGGACATGGATGCGCTGCCGATCCACGAGCAGACCGGTCTTCCACACGCGTCCAAGGTGGACGGCAAGATGCACGCATGCGGCCATGACGGCCACACCGCCATGCTGTTGGGGGCGGCTAAGTATTTGGCCGAGACACGCAACTTCGCCGGCACGGCGGTGGTCATCTTCCAGCCGGCCGAAGAGGGCGGCGCCGGCGGCAAGGCAATGGTCGACGACGGCATGATGGACCGCTTCGGCGTCGACGAGGTCTATGGCCTTCACAACATACCCGGCCGCGACATCGGGTCCTTTGCGATCCGCTCCGGCCCGGTGATGGCGGCCGCCGACCAGTTCGACATCAAGATCGTCGGCCGCGGCGGCCACGCCGCCATGCCGCATCTGTCGGTCGACCCGATCGTCATCGCCGCCCAGGTGGTCACCGGCCTGCAGTCGATCGTCTCGCGTACCAAGAACCCGATCGACTCCCTGGTCATTTCGGTGACCCGCATCGTGGCCGGAACCACACACAACGTGATCCCCAACGAAGTAAACCTGTCGGGAACGGTGCGCGCACTCAACGAAGAGGTGCGCCAGTCCGCGATCGAAAAACTGCACGCGGTCGCCAACGGAATAGCGGGTGCGCATTCGGCCACCGCCGAAATCGACTACCAGCAAGGTTATCCGGTCACCTACAATCACGACGAACAGACCGAGAAGGCCGCGCGCATCGCTTCCATCGTCGCCGGCGAGAACGGGGTCGAGGTCGGCGTTCCCCCGGTGATGGGCGGCGAGGACTTTTCGTTCATGCTGGAGGCGCGGCCCGGCGCCTTCATCTTCATGGGCAACGGCGATACCGCCGGTCTGCACCACCCTGAATACGACTTCAACGACGAAGCGATTCCCTACGGCTGCTCATACTGGATCAAGCTGGTGGAGACTCTGCTCGAGGCGCCGGCCAACTAGCGCGCGGGTCGCATTCAGCGATCGAGCACTTCGACGGACAGGATCGTTGGCAGGTGGCGTGAAATCTCCCGCCAGCTTTCGCCTTCGTCGATGCTGGCGAAGATCGAGCCGCTGTTGGTGCCGAAATATAGGCCGGCCGGATCGCGCTCGTCGCCGGACATCGCCTGGCGCAGCACGGTGAAATAGCACGCTTCCTGCGGCAGGCCGTCGCGCATGTCCTTCCAGGTCCTGCCACCGTCGCTCGATCGCCACACCGCGGCCGCTGCATCCGGCGGAAAACGCCCGATGCTGTCGCCGTTGAGCGGCAACGTCCAGATCGTGTCAGGGTCGCGCGGGTGAACCCGGATCGGAAAACCGAAGGTGGATGGAAGACCCTCCGTGATGTCGTCCCAACTGCGCCCGCCATCGGCCGAGCGCCAGACGCCGTGGTGGTTTTGCTGATACAACAGATCGGTTGAGCCGGGCGCTCGCACGATGTTGTGGACGCAGTGTCCAATCTCGCCGTCGCTCGGGGCGGCGGGATGATCGTGATGGTGGGGAACTTCCAAATTGGACAACCGGTTGCGGCGATCCCACGATTTGCCGCCGTCCTCTGTGGCGAAGACCCCGGCCGCCGAGATGCCGATCCATAGCTTGTCACGGTCCGAAGGGTCGGGAACGATCGTGTGCAGCACCAAGCCGGCCCCGCCCGGATTCCAACTATCGGCGGAAGGGTGATCGTTCAGGCTTTGCAAACGCTCCCAGCTTTTACCGCCGTCCCGGCTTGCCAACAGGCTGGCGGGTTTCGTGCCGGCGAACACGGTGCCGTGGGCGTAACCCAGCGACCAGATCTGCGAGAACTCCTTGCCGAACGGCGCGGGCTCATCGCTCCAGTCGATCAGCTTGGCGAAATCGGGATCGTTGGCCGCCCACTCGTCCTGCTCTCCCTTGGTGAGCTTGGTAAGTTCCCAGGTCTCCCCGCCATCACCCGAGCGCCACACACCCGCGCCGCTCCAATCGCCGCCGCCGCCGGCCCACAGGGTACCGGTGTCGGGGTCGCCGACGACATGATTGATCGCCCAGCCGTCGCAGAACGGTCCTTTGACGACCCAGTTGTCACGAGCCTTTCCGCCCGAGATCAGGAAAGCGCCCTTGGTGGTGCCGGCGAGGATCGTGATGCTGCCTGCAGTCATTCATACGCACTCCGCTAGCCCTGTGGCAGGTTAGCACGACAAGATGCGTTTGCGTTACCCCGGTGAAGGCCAGCCGGGTTGCCGCGCATCAGTCTCACGCGCCCACGGGAACCGCGTGCGATTGTTTGACGGTTTCCAGCACGATCGAAGTCTTCACCGTCTGCACGGCTTCATGAGGCAGCAGTTCGCCATTGATGAGGTCGGACAGCTGCGACAGGTCGCGCACCAGCAGCTTGATCAGGTAGTCCATCTCGCCGGTCAGGGCATGCACCTCCAGAATGTTGGGAATGCGGGCGGCCAGCGTCGCGAAGCGGGCGGCGTTGTCGCGGTTGTGAGTGTTCAACATCACGTTGATGAACACGGTGAGCCCATAGCCCAGCCGGACGGGGTCAAGGACCGCGCGATAGCCGGCGATCACATCTGCGCGCTCCAGCGCCATGCGCCGGCGTGAACATTGCGAGGGCGACAAGTTCACCCTTTGCGCCAGTTCCTGATTGGTGAGTCGCCCGTCCCGCTGCAGGGCGGCGAGGATTTTCAGATCATATCCGTCGAGCGCAAGCGTTTCGTGCACCTATTGCCACTCCATTGCACAGTTTGCGCGGATTTTTCCCGATCGATCTGCACTTTGCAAGGAAATTGCGCTCACGAAGGGATATCTTCGCATCAAATGCGATTCACCACACGATGACTGGAAGGATGCCCCATGGGACCGTTTCCGCATGATGCGCCGCCGGCCGAAATAAGCGAACACAACCCCGCCGGCACCGATGGCTTCGAATTCGTCGAGTTCGCCCACGCCGATCCGGCCGTATTGGCCGACCTGTTCGAGCGCATGGGGTTTGTCGCGGTAGCCCGCCACCGGGATCGCGACGTCACCGTCTACCGACAGGGCGACATCAATTATCTGGTCAACGCGGAACCCGACTCATTTGCCGCGCGGTTCGCCGAAGAACATGGTCCGTGCGCGGCGTCGATGGCCTGGCGGGTGGTGGACGCCAAACAAGCGTTCGATCATGCGGTGAAGCTGGGCGCGGTGCCTTATAACGGACCCGGCAAGGTACTGGATGTGCCGGCGATCGAGGGCATCGGCGGTTCGCTGCTGTATTTCGTCGATACCTATGGCGACAAAGGCTCCGCCTATTCGCACGAGTTCGAATGGGTCGGCGAGCCCGATCCCAAACCGCAGGGTTTCGGCTTCTACTATCTCGACCACCTGACCCACAACGTCAAACGCGGCAACATGGACAAGTGGTTCTCGTTCTACGCCGATCTGTTCAACTTCCGGCAAATCCGCTTCTTCGACATCGAGGGCAAGGTGACAGGCCTGTTCTCGCGGGCGCTGACCTCTCCGTGCGGGAAAATCCGAATTCCGATCAACGAATCCGCCGACGATAAAAGCCAGATCGAGGAATATCTACGCCGCTACAACGGCGAGGGCATACAGCACATCGCGGTGGCGACGGAGGATATCTACGCTTCGACCGACCGTCTCGCCGCTCACGGCGTCAGGTTCATGCCCGGCCCGCCGGATGTGTACTACGAGAAATCGCACGATCGTGTCGTCGGCCATACCGAGCCGCTCGAGAAGATGCGCAAGCATGGCATCCTGATCGACGGCGAGGGCGTCGTCGACGGCGGCATGACCCGCATATTGCTGCAGATCTTTTCCAAGACGGTGATCGGACCGATCTTCTTCGAGTTCATCCAGCGCAAGGGCGACGACGGGTTCGGCGAGGGCAATTTCCGCGCCCTGTTCGAATCGATCGAGGAAGACCAGATTCGCCGTGGCGTGCTCACCGCCGCCGAATAGGCGAAGTCTCTAGCGAATAAGAGGGAGAGGAACCGTCCGGCCGCCAATCGATGCAATTGGCGGCTGGACGGACAACTTGCGCGGTAGTACGACAGGCGGGTTCGCATTCCGCATTGCCGTTGTAACGAGAAACCGTGTCCAGTTCCTCAAGCCGTTTCGCCGTCGAAGTGCCGCAAGGCATTCCTGAGAATATCGAAGAAAAGAAGGCCCGCGCGGCGGCCTGGTTCGGTCAGCTGCGCGACGCGATCTGCGCCCGTTTCGAGGAGCTGGAGGACGAACTTGCCGGGCCGCTGGCGGATCGGCCGGCCGGCCGGTTCGAGCGCCGCCAGTGGCAGCGCGATGCCGGCGGTGACGCCGATGGCGGCGGCGGCATCATGTCGATGATGGGCGGGCGCGTGTTCGAGAAGGTGGGTGTGCACACCTCGACCGTCTACGGCGAGTTTTCCGAACAGTTTCGAGACCAGATTCCCGGCGCCGACGACGATCCGCGCTTCTGGGCTTCCGGCATTTCGCTGATCGCCCATCCGCAAAATCCCAACGTGCCCGCGGTACACATGAACACCCGGATGGTGGTGACCACCCGGCAATGGTTCGGCGGAGGGGCTGATCTCACGCCGGTGCTCGACCGCCGGCGCACCCAGGACGACGAGGACACGATCCTGTTCCACAAGGCGATGCGGTTCGCCTGCGAACGCCATTCCCTGGTCGCCGACTATGATCGGTTCAAGGCGTGGTGCGATGAGTACTTTTTTCTCGCCCATCGTGGCGAGCCGCGCGGCATAGGCGGCATCTTCTTCGACTACGTGCACTCGGCTGCCGACCAGGGCGGGTGGGAGGCGGATTTCGCCTTTGTCCAGGATGTGGGCCGGGCCTTCAACGTGGTCTATCCGGGCCTGGTGCGGCGCAATTTCAACCGCGACTGGACCGAGGCCGATCGCGAGGAGCAACTTGTCCGTCGCGGCCGCTATGTGGAGTTCAACCTACTCTACGATCGCGGCACCCTGTTCGGCCTGAGAACCGGCGGCAATGTGGATTCGATCCTGTCGTCGATGCCCCCGATGGTGAGGTGGCCCTAACCACACCCCCTTCTCCCCGCGAGCGGGGAGAAGGTGCCCCGAAAGGGCGGATGAGGGGCAACAGCCGACAACAAGGATCGCGCCATTGAGAGGTCCGAGCACGTCAACCACAAACCGGGCGCGGAGCCTGCGCAAACTTCAAAACGAAGCGGAGGCGGCTCTGTGGTCCGACCTGCGTTCCCGCCGCCTCAACGGCCACAAGTTCATCCGTCAGCACCCGATCGGTCCTTATTTCGCGGACTTCGCCTGTCGGGCTAAGCGGCTGGTCGTCGAGGTCGACGGCAGCCAGCATGTGGGCAGCAAGGCCGATGAAGCCAGGGATCGTTACATGAACGAGGTGGGATGGTCGGTGTTGAGGGTTTGGTCGAACGAGGTCTTGTCGCAGCGCCAGGCGGTGTTGGAGACCATCGCAGCCGCATTGGAAGGGCGTCTGAGCGAGCCAGTTGATGCGCGGGATTTCAAGTATCTTCCTTCCAGACAAGTTGATTGAGCCGGAAAAAGCCCCTCATCCGCCCCTTCGGGGCACCTTCTCCCCATGAATGGGGAGAAGGGGATGTGCGTGCCGCAAACTCTTACACCCAGTTCAGCAACTCTTCCTTGTCCGGCTTGAAATCGGCTTCGATCCAGCGTGTTTCCAGTTCGGCGAGCTTCTCGCCGATTTCCGGACCCGATGGGATGCCGAGCGCCTTTAGGTCGCGTCCCTTGACGGGGAAGGTCGGGCGCTGCCAGCCGGCGACGAATGTCATCAGGTCGGCCGTTCGTGCGCCGTCTTCGGCAGCACGATCCTGTTGGGCGGCTTCGCTGGTCGTGCGCGCAACGTGGGTCAGGCGGACGATCTCCAGCCGCATCGCATCGGCGATCCCAGCCTGTGATCCGCGATAGAGCAGCCGTGCGAGTTCGCGTTGGTCGAGCGCGGGTGACGGCGTCTGGCTGTCGGCCCAATTGGCCAGCCGCTGGCGCACCACGCCCGGCAGCTTCAGCCGCTCGCCCAGCGTTGCCAGCCGCCTGGCGTCCGGCGGCAGCATCGTCATCAGCCGCACGATGCCGTCGGCGTGCCAGCCGTGGTCGCGTTCGACGGCAATAAGATCGGGCACGAGATCGATGCCCCAGTTGGCGGTTTCGGGCAGCAGCTGGGTGAGCACGCCGGTGGTGCGCATCCACAACAGCGCGCGAGCCGGGTCGGGTGCGGCGAGCAGCTTGCTCAACTCCTGCCACACGCGCTCGGCGGACAGATGTTGCAGATTTTCTTTCAGCTTGGCGCAGGCCTTCAGTCCCGCTTCGTCCGGGCGGCCGGTGCCGTAGTGGGCGTAGAAGCGGAAGAATCGCAGGATGCGCAGGAAGTCTTCGCGGATGCGCGTTTGCGCATCGCCGATGAAGCGCACATGCTGAGCCTGCAGATCGGCCATGCCACCGATGGGATCGATGACGAAACCGTCGGCATCGCAATAAAGCGCATTCATGGTGAAATCGCGCCGCTCGGCGTCGCGTGTCCAATCGCGACCGAAGCGGACCACGGCGTGCCGCCCATCCGTGTCGATATCCTGGCGCAGGGTGGTGACCTCGTAGCCCTTGCCGGAGACGACCGCCATCACGGTGCCGTGCTCGACCCCTGTCGGCACCGTGCGGACGTCGTGCGCGGCCAGACGCCGGATCACCTCCTGCGGACGCGCGGTCGTGGAGATGTCCACATCGACCACCGGCGCGCCCAGGAAGGCGTTGCGCACCGCGCCGCCGTTGACCCTTGCCTCCTCGCCGTCCTCACCAAGTACCCGCAGCAGGAACTGCACCGGCTCCGCCTCCAGCCAGGACCGGTTGGCCGCCGGCAATGAGACCGGCTCGCTCATCCGAACAACCGCGCCTGCAACACCCGCACGATGCCGGCGGTCACCCCCCAGATATAGTGGTCGCCGTACGGCATCTCGTAGAAGTATCGTCGCCGACCCTCGAACACCCGCGAACCGACCTTGTGGTTGGCGGGATCCATGAGCCAGGCAAACGGCACTTCGAAGATATACTCCACCTCCTCCTCGTTGACGCGGAAGCGTTCCTCGGTGCCCACCAGCCCGACAATCGGCGCGATCTTGTATCCCGAGCCTGTATGGTAGTCGGGCAGCCGGCCAAGCACCTCAACGCGGCCGCGCGCGATCCCCACCTCTTCCTCGGTCTCGCGTAGCGCGGCCTCGGCCGGACCGGCGTCGGCGGCATCGATCTTCCCGCCGGGGAAGGAGACCTGGCCGGAATGGGATTTGAGCCGCTCGGTGCGCTTGGTGAACAGCACGTTGAGCCCGTCATTGCGTTCGACCAGCGGCACCAGCACCGCGGCCGGCCGGGTGGCGCGTTCGATGACGAGCCTGTCGAAATCGGGGTTGAGCAGATGATCGCCATCGGGAGGTCCGCTCAACTTCGCCGTGATGGCAGCCGGTCCGCCGTGCTCGGACCCCGGCAGTCGCTCTTGCGCCAGCCGGCGCATCGCGTCGGCTGACAACTGCCGGCTTGGCGCGGTTCGCGTCCCAGAGGTCATTGGCTCAGGCGCTTCAACTCGTCGGCCGGCATGATGGGGAAGACTTTGCCATTGCTGCGCACGGCGAACATCATGCGTCCATCCAGGTCGATTTCTTCGCCATAGGAGATCAGCTCATACATCACCGGGCGGGCCAGCACCGCCTCCAGCCGGCCACGCACGAGCACATAGGGCTTGATGCCGTCGTTGCCGGCCACGGTGACGAAGCGAAACGGATTGTCCGGCCCGGCTTCGACGATGTCGCCGACATTGGTTCGGAAGCTCAGAGTCTGGCCGTTCTCCCCGTCATGAGCGTTCATCTCCACCGCGATGAACGGCGCATCCTCAACCGTGATGCCGATCTTCTCGACGGGGGTCACCAGATAGGTCTTGCCGTCGGTGTCTTTGCGCAGCACCGTGGAAAACAACCGCACCAGCGGCATCCGGCCGATCGGCGTGCCCATGTAGAACCAGGTGCCGTCGCGTTTGATGACGATGTCGAGATCGCCGCAGAATTCCGGATTCCAACGCTCCACCGGCGGCAGGCCGCGCCCGGATTTGCCCGCACGCGCGACCATCGCCTGCAGCCCGTCCAACCCGGCTTTGATGGGGTCTTCGTTCATGTGTGCGCCGCCGGCATGGGCCGGTGGCCTCAAACTGTGGATGTTTTCAAGTCCGTCGCGGTCTGGCCGAACAAGACAAGTTTACTGACTTGTAATGCCATATTGCCCGTCTAGCATGCTAGGGGTTGTCGTAAATTGCGCAGAATCGCCAGGAGCCCCGAACATGAGCGTCGTCGACCGCAAAGCCGGCAAATCGGCATCCGCGAAAAACGAAAAAGCGATCGTCGAGGAGGCGGAAAAGGCGATCGCCGACATCGGCAAGGTGGCAAGCGCGGTCGGCCAGGTGATTTACGGCCAACGCGAGGTAATCGAGCAGTCGCTGGTGACGATCCTGTCCGGCGGTCACGCCCTCGTAGTCGGCCTCCCGGGGCTCGCCAAGACGCGCCTGGTCGAGACGCTCGGCACCGTACTGGGGCTGGCGGAGCAGCGCATCCAGTTCACTCCCGATCTGATGCCGTCGGACATTCTGGGTTCGGAGATCCTGCATCAGGACGAGGACGGCAAGCGCTCCTTCCGTTTCCTTAAGGGCCCGGTCTTCACCCAGTTGCTGATGGCCGACGAGATCAACCGCGCCAGCCCGCGCACCCAGGCTGCGCTTCTTCAGGCGATGCAGGAATATCACGTGACCATCGCCGGCAAACGCCATGACCTTCCCTCGCCGTTCCACGTGCTCGCCACCCAGAACCCGCTGGAGCAGGAGGGCACCTATCCGCTGCCCGAAGCACAGCTCGACCGGTTCCTGATGCAGATCGATGTGGACTACCCTTCGATCGAGGCCGAGCGGCGCATCCTGTTCGAGACCACCGGCGCCAGCGAGCGTGATCCGAAGAAGGTGCTTTCGGCCAAACGGTTGCAGGAGCTGCAGGCATTGGTGCGCCGCATCCCTGTCGGGGAGAGCGTGGTCGAAGCGATATTGCAGCTGGTGCGTTCGGCCCGGCCGGGCGATGACGGTGCCGATGAGTCCGCCGCCGGCGATGACCTCATCCGGCACGTGGCCTGGGGGCCGGGACCGCGCGCTAGCCAGGCGCTGATGCTCACCGTGCGGGCGCGGGCGCTGGTGGATGGCCGGCTGGCGCCGTCGGTCGACGACGTGCTGGCGCTGGCCCAACCGGTGCTGCAGCACCGCATGCAGCTATCGTTCTCCGCCCGCGCCGAGCGGATCACCGTGCGCGACGTCATCGCCGCCTTGAAGGCGAAGGTCGAATAGGGCCATGGCGTATCGGCCCGCGATGACCTGCGAGCGGCGGAGACCGACGTCTTGAGCGCCGCGATCGGCCACATTGCCGACCGTGAAACCGGGCGGGACACCCTGGCCAGAGCACGGGCGCGAGCCGCCCTGATCCCGGATCTGCTGGTCGAGGCCAACCGGGTGGCCAACAATGTGTTCACCGGCTGGCACGGCAGGCGCAAGCGCGGCGTCGGCGAGAACTTCTGGCAGTTCCGGCCCTATGTGCAGGGCGAAAGCATGGCGGCGATCGACTGGCGCCGCTCGGCGCGCGACGAACAGATCTATGTGCGCGACAAGGAGTGGCAGGCGGTTCACACGATCTGGCTGTGGGTCGATGAATCGCCGTCGATGCTGTTTCGTTCGAACCTGGCACAGGTCTCCAAGCAATCGCGTGCGCTGGTGTTGGCGTTCGCGCTGGCCGAACTGCTGGCGCGCAGCGGCGAACGGATCGGCTGGCTGGGGGTTGCCAAGCCCGTGGTCTCGCGCAACGCGGCCGAGAAGCTGGCGCAGGCGCTCGCTATCGCGCCGATCCAGGAGCGCCTGCCGCCGTCGCGCGATCTGCGTAGCCATTCCGACCTGGTGGTTTTCTCTGATTTTCTCGGTCCGAGCGAAGAGACCATCGAGCAAATGGGGGCGCTGGCGCGGCGCGGCGTGCGTGGGCATCTGGTTCGCATCATCGATCCGGCCGAGGAGACCTTTCCGTATGCTGGCCGGGTAGAGTTTCTCGATCCCGAATCGGGCGAGCGGGTTCGCGCAGGCAGCGCGCAAAGCTATCGTGACGGCTATACGGACCTGTTCGCCGCCCACGGTCTTGCCATCCGTGAAGCCGCCACCCGGCTTGGCTGGAGCTATACGACCCACCACACCGACCGGCTGGCCTCGCAGGCGTTGGTCGCCATGCACGGCAATCTGGGTTCCGTTCCCGCCGCCCATGCGCGGGTCGCAGACCCCGCGTCAACGTATCGGCGGGTCTGACGCGATGTTTGGGCTGCCGCTCTCTTTTGCGTTTCCGTGGCTGCTGGTGGCGTTGGTAAGCCTGCCGATCATCTGGTGGCTGCTGCGGCTCACCCCACCCCGGCCGCGCGACGAACCGTTTCCGCCCACGCGCATTCTGGCCCGTCTCGTTCGCCGCGACGAAACCCCGGCTAAAAGCCCCTGGTGGCTGACCTTGCTGCGGCTGACGATGGCGGCTCTCGTCATCGCGGCGATGGCCGGCCCGGTGTGGAAGCCGGTCGAACCGGTTGCGACCGGTGATGGGGTGGTCGCGCTTGTGATGGATGACGGCTGGGCTTCCGGCCCGGGCTGGGAAGACCGCCGCCGGACGGCGCTGCGCCTGGTCGACGAAGCCGAGGCCGCCGGCCTCGCGATGGTTTTGATCACCACCGCCGGGGGCGATGCGCAGAACACGGCGCCGGCTTCGCCTAGGGCCGTTAGAGAGAGATTGACCGGCATGGAAAACCGGCCGATCCGGCCCGATCACGCCATTGCCGCCGAACTGCTGCGCCGGGTCGATGGCGAGGCAACCATCGGTTCCGTGTTCTGGCTGTCCGATGGGATCGGCAGAACAGGCACGCCGGATCTGGCCGCCGCGCTAAACGGGTTCGACGCCGACGTGACGCTCTACCTGGCGGACGGCAATCGGCTTGCCGCGATCAATCACGCCACCAACGATCCCGACGCGATGATCGGTGAAATCGCGCGCGTGCAGACCGATAAACCCGCGACGTTCGTGATCACCGGCATCGATGAACAGGGCCGTCCGGTCGCTCGCCAAACGATATCGATGGTCGCCCGGGAGAAGTCGGCCGATTTCCGTTTTGACGAGCCGGTGGAGGTGCGCAACGATATCACCCGCATCGTGGTCGACGCCGCCGACAATGCCGGGGCCGTGCGGCTGCTCGACGACAACGCGCGCCGCCGGCTGGTCGGTCTGATCTCCGGCGAAAAGCACGACAACTCCCAGCCGCTGCTGTCGCCGCTATACTATATCTCGCGGGCGCTTCAGCCATTTGCCGACATCCGCCGCGCCGACGATGCGAACGTCGCCGCCGCCGTGCCCGAGTTGCTTGCGCTGGGCGTCTCCGCCCTTGTGCTGGCCGACATCGGCACCGTCGCCGAGGAAGCCGAAGGCCTGCTGGCGGAATGGGTGAGCGCCGGCGGCATGCTGGTGCGTTTCGCCGGCCCGCGGCTGGCGGCAGCGCCCGACAATGACCTGCTGCCGGTGCGCATCCGGCTGGGCGACCGGGCGATCGGCGGCGCCCTTTCGTGGGATCAGCCCCGCCCGGTCGCGCCGTTCGAGACCACTTCGCCGTTCTATGGCCTGGAGCCGCCGCAGGAAGTGACCGTATCGAGACAGGTGCTCGCCCTGCAGGAGGCCGGCCTGGCCGAGCGCACCTGGGCCACCCTGGATGACGGCACGCCCCTGGTGACGGCGGCGAAACGCGGAGCGGGCTGGATCGTGCTGTTCCACGTCTCCTCGGACGCTACTTGGTCCAATCTGCCGATCTCGGGAACCTTCGTGGAGATGCTGCGGCGCGTAGTGAGCCAGTCGCAGTTGCGGTCCGGCGCGAGCGCGGCGGACGGGCCGCAAAGCCTGCCGCCTTTGCGGCTTTTAGACGGGCGCGGCCGGCTTGGGCCGCCCGGCATCGATGCCAAGCCTCTGGTGTTGGCTAGCGAGGCGGTGCGTGCTTCCGCCGACAATCCGCCCGGCTACTACGGCACCGAAGACGGGCTGGTGGCGCTCAATCTGTTCGACGGCGATGCAGAACTCGATCCGCTGCAGCCGGACGTGCTGGGCGGTGAGGTCCGGCTGGCTTCCTATCTTGTCGATGAGCCCGTCGCCCTGCAGCCGTGGCTGCTGTTTGCGGCGGCCAGCCTGCTGGTGCTCGATTGCCTGGCGGTGCTGTGGATGGCGGGGCTGGTGCGCCAGCCGCTACGGCGCGCGCGATCGGCGGCAACCGGCATCGCCGCGGCGATGCTGGTGTCGCTCCTGGCGGCCGATCCGGCCGGAGCGCAGGAAGACGACATCGATTTCTCCGCGGCACTCCAGACGCGCCTGGCCTATGTGGTGACGGGCGTGCGCGAGGTTGACGAGGTGAGCGAGGCGGGGTTGCGCGGTCTCACTCGTTTTCTCATCAACCGCACTGCGCTGGAGCCGGGCGAACCGATCGGCGTTGACGTGGCGGTCGACGAGCTCGCCTTTTTCGCCCTGCTGTACTGGCCCATCCATCCGGCCGCCGACATGCCCGATGCGGCCACCATGGCGCGCGTGGACGCGTTCATGAAACAGGGCGGCTCCATCCTGTTCGATACCCGAGACCAGGTATCGGGCGCGCTCGGCGGCACGTCCGTGTCGCCGGAGTCACTGGCGCTGCAGCAACTGCTGTCGGGACTGGATATCCCGCCGCTGGAGCCGGTGCCGCCCGACCACGTTCTCACGAAGGCGTTCTATCTGCTCGATTCTTTTCCCGGCCGCTATTCCGGCGGCGATCTGTGGGTCGAGCAACTGGCCCTGGATGCGGATGCCGGCGAGCGGCCCGCGCGCGCCGGCGACGGCGTATCGTCCATCCTGATCACGTCGAACGATCTGGCCGGCGCATGGGCCGTCGACGAGCAGTTGCGGCCATTGTTCCCGACCGTGCCGCCCGACGCGCTCCAGCGCGAGTTCGCGTTTCGCGCCGGCGTCAACCTGATGATGTATGCGATGACCGGCAACTATAAGGCCGATCAGGTGCACGTGCCCGCGCTGCTTGAAAGGCTCGGCCAGTGACCGGGTCGAACGCATGGAGCATCGCCTTTGCGCCGCAGTTGCCGCTGTGGCTGGTCGCGATCGTGATCGTGGCCGGCGGGCTGCTGGCCGTCTATGGGCTGGCTCGCGGCACACGCGGCAGTTGGCTGCGGCTCGCCGCATGGGCCGCCCTTTCGCTCGCCTTGTTCAACCCGGCGATCGAGCGCCAGGAGCGCGAGGCGCTCAAGTCGGTGGTGGCGGTCGTCGTCGACGACAGCGCCAGCCAGGCTCTCGACAATCGCAAGGAGCAGACCGAGGCTATCCGCCAGGCGATCGTCGAGCGTATCGGCCGGCTGGAGGAGTTCGAGGTTCGCGAGATTGTCTCGGGCGATCGCATCTCCTCGACGTCCGACGTGTCGACCGCCCTGTTCGGCGCCATGCAGACGGTGTTGCGCGACGTGCCGGCCGAGCAGGTGGGCGGCGCGATCTTCATCACCGACGGGCAGGTGCATGACATCCCACAGACAGCCACCGGCATCGGCATCGATGCGCCTGTGCACGCGCTGATCACCGGACATGACGAGGAGCGCGACCGACGCATCGTTATCGAGAGCGCGCCGAGGTTCGGCGTGGTCGGCGAGACTGTCTCGATCCTCTTTCGCGTCATCGACACCGGCCTGCCGGCCGGCGCAGGCGCGGATGTGAGCGTGCTCATCGACGGCGAGGAGCAGGCGAGCGAAGTGGTGGCCACCGGCCGGCCGATCCGCTTCGAGCTGGAGGTGCCGCACGGTGGCAAGACGGTTCTGGAGCTACGCGCGCGGCCGGCCGACGGCGAAATCACGCTGGCCAACAATCGCGCTTTTTCGATCCTGAACGGTATTCGGGAGAACCTGCGCGTCCTGCTGGTTTCCGGTGAACCCCATGCGGGCGAACGCACCTGGCGCAATCTGCTGAAGTCCGACGCCTCGGTCGATCTGGTGCATTTCACCATCCTGCGACCGCCGGAGAAGCAGGACGGCACACCGATCAACCAGCTGTCGCTGATCGCGTTTCCCACCCGCGAACTGTTCGTCCAGAAGATCGACGAGTTCGATCTCATCATTTTCGACCGCTACCGCCGGCGCGGCGTGCTGCCGGTGCTCTATTTCGACAACATCGCCCGCTACGTTTCCGATGGCGGTGCGGTGTTGATCGCAGCCGGGCCGGAATATGCCAATCAGGGTTCGATTGCGCACACGCCGCTTGCCAACGTGCTGCCGGGCGAGCCGGACGGCAATGTGGCGGAGGTGGCGTTTCGCGCGCGCATCTCCGATCTGGGACACCGCCATCCGGTCACCCGCGGGCTGGACGGAGCGCAGGCCGAGACGCCGCAGTGGGGTCGCTGGTTCCGCGCCATCGGCACCCAGCCGGTCGGCGGCGACATGGTTCTGAGCGGTCCCGATGACATGCCGCTGTTGATGTTGAACCGGGCCGGGGAAGGCCGGGTCGCGCTGTTGCTGTCCGACCATGCCTGGCTGTGGGCGCGCGGCTTTGACGGGGGCGGGCCACATGTGCAGCTGCTGCGCCGGCTGGCACATTGGCTGATGAAGGAGCCGGAGCTGGCCGAGGAGCGGCTTTCGGCGGAGGGCCGCGGCGGCAAGGTGGTCGTCACCCGCCAGACCCTGGGCGATGCGGCGGGAGAAGTGGTGTTGACCGGTCCTACCGGCGAAACCCAGGTAATCGACCTGGCCGAACGCGAGGACGGGCTATGGCGCGGCGAGATCGAAGTGCCGACCATCGGCCTTTACCGGGTCGACAATGGCGAGTTGACCGCGCTCACCCATGTCGGCCCGCCCAACCCGCGCGAATTCGCGCAAGTCGCCAGCACCGGCGCTCTGCTGGAGCCGGCTTTGAAGGCGGTCGGCGGCAGCGTGCGCCGGGCGGCCGGCGATGCGATCCCGCGCATTGTTCCCGTTCGCGGCGCAGCGACGGCCGCCGGCAACGGCTGGATCGGGCTGAAGAACACGCAGGCCAGCGCGCTCAAGGGCATCAGCCGGATTCCGCTGTTTTCCGGGCTATTGGGGCTAAGCCTGCTGCTGGCCGCGTTCGCGGCCATGTGGGCGCGCGAGGGGCGGTAGGCCGAGCGTCTCGTTTGATCTACTTGCCCACGCGGTTGCGAATTCGCGCGACGACCAGGCGCTGGACGCCGGGGCTTTTATCGATGCCGACGTGATCGACGCCGTAGCGGGAGACGTCGATCGTCTCCAGCTTGCCGTTGAAACCCCTGCCCCGGCGATAGTCCTGTCCTGACGGAATCTTGTAATTCACCACATGTTTGATGCCGGGGCCGAACGAGCTGGGCACGGGAAATCCCGGATCGAGGCCGATCACAAGCGCGACAGGGACGCCGGCGCTGCCCAGGGCATTGGCGAAGTCGGGCGCTTCGACACCGCCGAGCGAATGGCCGGCGATGATGATCGGATGGGAGACCCGGCCCTGTTTGGAGCGGCGGATGATATCGTCGGCGACACCGCGCCATTCGCCGTTCCCCATCGAGCGGGCGCGAATGCCTCTCGCCCGCAATTGCCTGGTCATCTGGTCCATCCCGCGCGAGAACACGTTTGCGAAGCCGCGCACCATGTAAACCTCCTCGGCGACCGCACTATCGGCCACGGGCATGGCGAAGCCGATCGCCGCGGCAAGGAGCAGATGGCGGACCGGGAGTTTGACTGGACGCATGGTGGTAGCCTCAATAAATCAACGGCCGCCCTGGGCGGCCCGGATGAAGGTCAAATTTCGCGGAGAAAGATACCCAATTCTCGTCTGTGTTCAAATCAATTTGCCACTGCCGACAGCCGGATAAGGGCAGGAATCAGGCCATGTGGCAGGCCACCCTCGTCTGCCCGATGTCGCGCATCTGCGGCGGTTCGCTCTTGCAGCGGTCCACGGCCAACGGGCAGCGCGGATGGAAGGCGCAGCCCGATGGCGGATTGATCGGGTCGGGGATCTCGCCGCGCGGGGGATCGACTTGTCGGCCGAATCCGTCGAGCCGCGGCGCCGCCTCCAGCAGCATGCGCGTATAGGGATGCTTGGGCGAGGTGAACAGGTCCTCGCGCGGCGCCTCCTCGACCAGGCGGCCGAGATAGAGCACGCCGACCTTGGTCGCCATGTGCTGGACGACGGTGAGATCGTGGCTGATCAGCAAATAGGTCAGCCCGAGTTCCTCCTGCAGATCGCTCATCAGGTTGAGCACCTGCGCCTGCACGGAGACGTCGAGCGCCGATGTGGGCTCGTCGCAAACCAGCAGCTTCGGCTTCGACGCCAGCGCGCGGGCGACACAGATGCGCTGGCGCTGGCCGCCGGAGAACTCATGCGGGTACTTGCCGGCATCCGATGCCGACAGCCCAACCTGTTCCAGCAGCCGCTCGGCCAGGCCGCCCGTGTCACCGCCAAGTACCGTGACCGGCTCTTCGATAATGGCGCGGACCCGCCAGCGCGGATTGAGGCTGGCATAGGGGTCCTGGAAGATCATCTGGATGTCGGAGCGGGTTTTGGCGACGCGAGCCGGGTCGGCTTCGGTGAACAGATTGACGCCGCCGACCTCCACCGAGCCGTCGGTGGGCGGCAGCAGGCCGACGATCATCTTGCCGATGGTCGATTTGCCGGAGCCCGATTCGCCGACCAGCCCGTAGATGGTCTTCTCCTCGATCTCGAAGGAAACGTCGTGCACCGCCTTGAGCAGGGCGCGCGGCAGTCGCTCGATGAGCCGGTTGAGCCACGGCTTGGAAACATCGAAGATGCGCGTCAGGTTCCTGACCGACACCAGAGCACTCAAGCCACTGCCTCCTGCAACGGAAACCAGCAAGACGCCCGGTCGCCTTCTTCCACACGCGGCCGCGGCTCCTTGCGACATTTATCGGCGACCCTCGGGCAACGGGGGTTGAAGGCGCAGCCGTCGGGAATGGCGTCGAGCCGCGGCATGGTGCCGGGAATCTGATTGAGCCGGTGATGGCCCTGGGCGGCCAGCGGCGTCGACGCCATCAGCCCGGCGGTGTAGGGATGGGCGGGGTTGGTCAACACGTCGCGCACATCGCCCAGCTCCGCCAGCCGGCCGGCATACATCACCGCTACCCGGTCGGCCGCTTCCGCGATCACGCCCATGTCGTGGGTTATCAGCATCACCGCTGTGCCGCGCTCCCGGCACAGGCGCTTCAAAAGCGCGATGATCTGGGCCTGCACGGAGACATCGAGTGCGGTAGTCGGTTCATCGGCGATGATGAGCGAGGGTTCGGCGCACAACGCCAGCGCGATCACCACCCGCTGGCGCATGCCGCCGGAGAACTGGTGCGGATAAGCGTCCAGCCGGCGCGCCGCGGCTGGTATGCCCACCTCCTCCAGGCCGGCCAGCGCACGCGCCTCGGCCTCCGCTTTGGAAACGGGAAGATGTTGGAGGATGGTCTCGGTCAGCTGCTCGCGGACGGTCAGCAGCGGATTAAGCGAAGTCAGCGGATCCTGGAAAACCATGCCGATCTCGTTGCCGCGTATGCGGCGCATCTGGTCCGCCGGCAGGTTGTCGATGCGCTCGCCATGCAAAGTGATCTGCCCGCCGGTGATGCGGGCGGGCGGATCGAGCAGGCCGATCACTGCATTGCCGGTCATCGATTTTCCCGCGCCCGATTCCCCGACAACTCCGAGCACTTCGCCGGCGGCGATGTCGAAACCAACCTGGTCGACCGGGCGCAGTACCGCGTGACGGGTCGGAATTTCGACCGTGAGGTCGGCGACACGCAGGACCCGCTCAGCCATCAACGCAGCCTGGGATTGAGCGCGTCGCGCAGCCAGTCGCCCAGCAGGTTGACCGATAGCGCCAGCGCTAAGAGCGTGACGGCGGGGAACAGGATGATCCACCACTCGCCGGAGAACAGGAAGCCCTGGCCGATGCGGATGAGCGTGCCCAGCGACGGCTGGGTCGGCGGGGCGCCGACGCCCAGGAAAGAAAGCGTGGCTTCGGCGATGATCGCCAGCGCCAGCGAAATGGTGGCGATGACCAGGACCGGGCTCATCACGTTGGGCAGGATGTGCCAGAACATGATGGCGGCGGGCCTGCGGCCGATCAGCTTGGCGGCCTGGGTGTACTCCTTGTTCTTCTCGACCAGGGTGGCGCCGCGCACCACGCGGGCGAACTGCACCCAGTCCGACAGCCCGATGGCCAGGATCAGCACCCAGATCGCCATCTCGTCGCGCAGATGAACCGGCGTGAAACCCTTGGCGACTCCGAAGATCAGCATCGCCACCAGGATCGCCGGAAAGGTCAGCTGCACGTCGGCGATGCGCATGATGATGGTCTCGGTCCAGCCGCCCACATAACCGGTTACCAGGCCCAAGACGATGCCCAGCACCATGGCGAACAGAACGGCGGAGAAGCCCACGAACAGGGAAATGCGCATGCCGTAGAGGATCGTCGAGAACACGTCGCGGCCCTGGTCGTCGGTGCCCAGCCAGAAGGTTTCGCCGGTAAAGGCGTTGGGCTCCATCGGTTTGGAGAACCCGTTCATCAGGTTGAGGGTGGCCGGATCGAACGGGTCGTAAGGCGCGATCAGCGGCGCGAACACCGCGGCGCCGACCAGCACGACCACGACGATGAAGGAGACGACCGCCACCGGCGAGCGGCGGAACGACCACGCAAAATCCGACTGCCAGGCTCGGGCGAACGCGCTCATGGCGAAGCCTCGGCGCTGGCGCGATCGCTGCGCAGGCGGGGATCGATCGCGAAGTAGAGCAGATCGACGACCAGGTTGATGGAAACGAACATCACCGAAATCAGCATCAGATAGGCCGCCATCACCGGGATATCGACGAACTGGATGGCGTTGATGAACAACAGGCCGACGCCCGGCCATTGGAACACGGTCTCGGTGATGATGGCGAACGCGATGATCGAGCCCAGCTGCAAGCCAGTCACGGTTATGACGGGAACCAGCGTGTTTTTCAGCGCGTGACGGAAATGCACCAGCCGGTCGGGTAGCCCGCGCGCGCGGGCGAAGCGGATATAGTCCTGGCGCAGCACTTCGAGCATCTCGGAGCGCACCAGCCGCATGATCAGCGTCATCTGGTAAAGCCCCAAGGTGATCGACGGCAGGATCAGCGCCTTCAACCCGGACTCGGTCAAAAACGACGTGCGCCAGCCGCCGAGATTGACCACGTCACCACGGCCGAACGACGGCAGCCAGCCAAGCTCGACGGAAAAGACGTAGATGAGCAGGATGCCGATCAGGAAGGTCGGCAGTGACACCCCGATCAATGACACGGTCATGATGGTATGCGCCGCCCAGCCATGTCGTCGTATCGCGGTGAAGATGCCCAGCACCACCCCGAACACCATGGCGAAGATCGCCGAGACCGCGGCCAGTTCCAGGGTCGCCGGCAGCCGTTCGAGGATGATCTCGCCCACCGGCCGGCCCTGGCGGTAGCTCACCCCGAAATTGCCCTGCACCGCCCCACGCAGGAATTTCGCGTACTGGACGGGAAACGGTTGGTCGAGCCCGAGCACGCCGCGCAGCCGCTCGATGTCGGCGTCGGTGCGCTCCTGGCCCAGCAGGTTGTCGACCGGATCGCCGACGAAGCGGAACATGGAAAACGCCACCAGGCCGACGACCAGCAGCACTACGATCGATTGGAAAACGCGTCTGATAGCGTATGCGAGCATCTAAAACTCAATCCGGCCCGGCAAACCGTCAGATCCCCTCGGCGATCTGCCGGTCATACTCATCAGCATCGAAATAGCCGCGCGACTGGGTGATCGTGTTGGCCTGCGTCAGAGCCCATTGCTCCCAACCGCCCACTCTGACGGAGTTGCCGGTCTGAGCGTGTTTGCCTTCCAGCGTCCACACGAAGATGGCGTTTTCGCCCGAACAGCGAAAATCGTCGAGCTTGATCACCAGATCGGGGAATTCGGCATGGAAACCGGCTGCCATCTCAGCCAGAGCGGCATGACCGACGATCGGCTCCCCATTGTTGATGACGACGGTTCCATCGGCCTCGAAGCAGGACGCGACCGCCTGGGGGTCGCCGCTGGACCAGGCGGCAGCGTAGCGCTCCGCCATCGCCTGCCTGTCGGCGGGGCTTGGTCTGGTCATGGCGAACCCTTAGTCGGCCGATGATGGGGCACAAGAAAATCGGGGGCGGCAAACCGCCCCCGAAACCGTTGGAACTAGTTCAAGGTGAAGTACTTGAACTTGGCCGCGTCGTCGGGTGCGACGATGGTGTTCACCTTGTTGGCCATGCCCCAGTTGAGCACCTGGTGGTGGATCGGCAGGTAGAGGATCTCGTCCTGCACCACGCCCCAGATCTCGGCGATCATGTCGTTGCGCTTGTCGAGATTGGTCTCGGAAGCAAGCGCCTCGATCTTCACATCGAGGTCGGGATTGGAGTAGCGGGTACCGTTCCACGAGCCGTACTTCTCGCCCTTGGTGTGGACGAGGAAGTTGAAGATGTACTCCGAATCGTAGGTCGGGACACCCCAGCCCAGCATGTAGAAGTCGGTTTCCAGCGTGTTGATCAGCGGGAAGTGCTGGGCCTTCGGCTTGGCGTCGAGACGCACGTCGATGCCGATCTGGGCCAGCATGCCCACGGCCGCCTGGCAGATCGCCTCATCGTTGATGTAGCGGTCGTTGGGGCAGTTGAGCGTGATTGCGAAACCGTCACCATAGCCCGCTTCCGCCATTAGCGCCTTGGCGCCGTCGATGTCGTTGGCCGGCACCGCGTCGAGCGCTTCCGTCCAGCCGTTGACGAAGGGCGGCATGATCACGCCGGCCGGGATCGACTGGTCGCGCATCACCACCTGCTTGATCGCATCGCGGTTGAGCGCGCTCAGCGCGGCCTGGCGCACCCGCTTGTCGGCGAACGGGTTCTTGCCTTCCACATTGTCGTTGACCAGGTCATCGTCGCCCATGTTCATGCCGAAGAAGATCACCCGGTTCTGAGGCGCGGTGATCACCTTCAGATTGGCGTCTTCATCCACCCGGCCCAGATCCTGGACCGGCACGTCCTGGATGAAGTCGACCTCACCCGACAATAGAGCGGCGACGCGGGTCGCGGCGTTCTGGATCGGGGTGTAGATGACCTCGGTCACCTGCATCGGGAACTCACCCTTGCCCCAATAATTGTCGTTGATGGCGAGCACGGTTTTCACGTCCGGCTCGCGGCTGACCAGCTTGTAGGGACCGGTGCCGTTGGCGTTCTTGGCCGCGAACGTGTCCTCGCCGCCCTCGAAGTCCTGCACCTTGACCGCGTTGTTGGCCTCGGACCAGTCCTTGTCCATGATGAAAAGGTTGGTCAGGTTGTTGGGCATGATCGGATTGGGACCGTTGGTAACGATCTCGAAGCCGTACTTGCCGTTTGCGCGCACCTCTTTGACCGAGGCGAGCAGTTCCTTGTAGTCGCTGTCCGGGGTCATCGCCCGGTTGAACGAGAACACCACGTCGTCGGAATCGAACTCCGCGCCGTCGTGGAAGGTGACGCCTTCACGCAGTTTGAACGACCAGACGTTGGGATCGTCCATCGACGGCGCCCATTCGGTCGCCAGCGCCGGTACGATCTTGCCGGTCATGTCGCGCATAACCAGGGGTTCCATGATCTGGTGGGCGAGGGCCGAGGTCGGTCCCTCGTTCTGCGCATGCGGGTCAAGCGTGAGGCTGTCGCCCGCGCGTGCCCAGCGAAGGGTCTCGGCGCTGGCGCTTGTGATCGCGACCGCGCTGACGCCGGCCGCCAGGGCCGCCGCTGCAAAGGTTTTGGCGAGTTTCATAAGATTCTCCCTTTAAACTCCAAGAAACACCAAAAGCGGCCTGCACCTTGCCAAGTCGCGGCGGATTAATCCAGTCCCCTGCAAGCAAATGTGCAGGTGACGCCGGGCTCGCGATGGCGGCCGTCATGCGCTAGGAAATCATATGAGCGCGCCACGCAAGTTCACTCTACCGGCCCATCCCCTGTCGTCGCTGCCGACCGGGGCGGTCAAGGATGTGGTCGAGCAGCTTGGCCGGCAGATCGTCGCCGGGCGCTACGGGTTCGGCAAGGTCATTCCCACCGAAGCGGTGCTGGCGATCGAGTTCGGGGTTTCGCGCACCGTGCTGCGCGAGGCGGTAAAGGTTTTGTCGAGCAAGAAGATGGTGCGCACCGCACGGCGCTACGGCACGCGGGTGTGCGAGTTCGCCGAATGGCACTTGCTGGACCCGGACGTAATCCGCTGGCACGGGCCCGACAGTCCGATGGCGCCGCGGGTCTATCGCGAGGCGACGGAACTGCGCCTGATCGTCGAGCCGGAGGCCGCCCATATGGCGGCGCTCAACGCTTCCGACGCGCAACGCGAGACGATCAGCGAAGCCGCGGCCTCGATCCAGCCTGAGCCGTTCGGCCTGGAGGCGATGATCGCAGCCGACTTCGCCTTTCACGCCACCATTCTGGAGGCGACCGGCAATGTGATGCTGTCGCAACTGCACAGCCTTATCCTGGCGTTGCTGCAGTTCTCCTATCCGGCCGGCGCCAGCGCCGCGCCCGACGAGAAGGTGTCGCGCGAGAAGCACATCGCGGTGGCCGATGCGATCGCCGCGCGTGATGCGGCATCCGCGCGCGATCTGATGCGCGACATGCTGTTCCAGAACCGCGCGATCGCCAGACGTTTTCCGCAGGTCGGATAAGCCGGCTTCGCCGCGTCACCAGTTGGTGAACGAGCCGTCCGGGCGGCGCAGGATCGGCAGCGGGGCCGGTTCGTAGGCGTGGTTGTCCAGCTTGTCCGGGTGGAGTTCCAGGCCGAGACCGGGTGAACCGGCGCAGAACAGGAAACCGTCGCGCCATTCTTGATCGGTGGAAATCAGATCGCCCACGCACTCACCGGGCCGCCTGGGCAGTTCCTGGACCAGCACGTTCGAACAACATAGGTTGAGATGCAGGCAGGCGGCGGTCGAGATCGGCCCGATCGGATTGTGAACGGCAATGTCGATCATATGGGTCTCGCACATGGCGGCGATCTTCCTGGCCTCGGTCAAGCCGCCGGCGATGCATACGTCGATGCGGGCGAAGTCGATCAGATCGTCCTCGATCAGCTCCCGGAACATCCACTTCGTCGCGAATTGTTCGCCGGCCGCCAGCGGAACGTCGGTGGCCGAGCGCAGCTGGCGATAGGCTTGAGGATATTCCGAGCGCAGCGGGTCTTCGATGAAGAGCGGGCGGTAGGTTTCCACCTGCCTGCACAGATAGGTTGCCTCGGTGGGCGTCAGTTTGGTGTGGGCGTCGAATATCAGGTCGATGTCGTAGCCCAGCTCATCGCGCAGGCTGGCGAACTCGTCGATCGCCCGGTCGACGGCGGCGCGGCCGTCCATCACCAGGTCGGCCCCGTAGGACGGTTCCCATCGCAGGCAGGTCCAGCCGTCGGCGACGCGCGCGTGCGCCTGTTCGATGGTCTCCTCGCTGGTGGCGCCACCGAAGTGGCAGTAGGTGGCCACCTTGTCGCGGACCCGGCCGCCCAGCAGCTCGTAGACGGGAACGCCCAGCGCCTTGGCCTTGATGTCGTGCAACGCGATGTCGATGGCCGCGATCGCCGCCGACAGGACCTGGCCGGCCGGATAGAAGCCGCCGCGCCACAAGGTCTGCCAGTGATGCTCGATGCGGAACGGGTCGGCGCCGATCAGCAGCGGGCTCAGATCCTCGATCATGCCCGCGACCGCGCCTTCGCGGGTCGTCAGGCCCGCCTCGCCCAGGCCGGTGATGCCCTCGTCGGTAATCACCTGGACGAACAGCATGGTCCGCCATTCCTTCAATCGGAAGGTCTTGATCTCGGTGATCTTCATGGATCGAGCCCCAGAACCGGGGACCAGCTATATTGCGGTGAGAAACCGAGCATCCGTTCGGCCTTGGTGATGTCCAGCATCGCCTGGCGCTCGCCGTGGGCGGCATCGATTTCGACACCGGGAAAGACGGCGTCGATCAACTCGCGGTTGGATTGACGCATGATCGTGTCG
This sequence comes from Rhizobiaceae bacterium, assembly GCA_028281105.1. GTDB lineage: Bacteria > Pseudomonadota > Alphaproteobacteria > Rhizobiales > Rhizobiaceae > JANQKQ01. The sequence goes on along the minus strand of JANQKQ010000055.1, from coordinate 47,693 downwards.
GCGGCGGCGATGTTGAAGACTTCGGCTCCGGTCAGGTCAGCGGCGAGCGACAGTCGCACCGCCTCGCCGACGTCGCGCGCATCGACGTAGCCCCAAAGGTTGAACTTGCGGTGCGCGAGATCGTCCCAATAGCCGGGGATTTTCTGGTAACTCGGCTCGACCGTTTCATCGTCATAGAGCACGTTCGACAAACGCAGGCCGACGAAGACCATGTCGTAGAGAGTTGCCATCATCGCGGCCAGGTCTTCGCTGACTGCCTTGGACAGGGCGTAGCCGTTCTGCGGCTGGCGCGGCGCGGTTTCGGAAACCGGAATTGCCGCCGGGCGGCAATCCTCGAACGGGAAGCCGTAGACCGTCTCCGAAGATGCCCACACGACCCGCTTGATGCCATGGGCGCGCGCCGCATTGAACGCATTGAACAGCGCATCGGTGTTGTTGGCAAACCGGCCCGCCGCGCCCCAATGGTCGTCGTCGGGATGCGGTTCGCCGGCGAAATGGACCAGCATGTCGCAGCCGGCGAGCGCCTCGTGTACGCGCGCATAGTCGGTCATGTCGATCTCGTGGAACGGGCAGATCGGCTCCGCCGGCGCGGCGCGATCGAGGTTGCGGCACTCGTAGCCGTGCTCCAACAAGTGACGGATGACAAAGGCGCCCGCGCCGCCGCTGCCGCCGGTAACTGCGATAACTGGCATGATCACTCCTTGACCGCACCGCCGGTCAGCCCGGCTACTATATATTTCTGCGCGGCGAGAAAGAAGATCACCGCCGGCGCCAGCGTGGCCGACACGAATGCGAGGGTGCGGTTCCAGTCGGCGGTGTACTCGCCGCGATAATCCATGGCGCCGAGCGTCCAGGTGTAGCCGGAACGGTCGTTCAGCATGATGAGCGGCAGCAGATAGTTGTTCCAGCTTTGCACGAAGATGAAGACGGCGATGGTGGCCAGGATCGGCGTCGACAACGGCAGGGTGAAGCGGAAGTAGAAACCGACATAGCTGCAGCCGTCGACCCGGGCGGCCTCGAACAGTTCCGCCGGCAACTGCGAGAAAAAGGTGCGGAAGAACATAATCGAGAACGCCAGCCCGAATCCCACCTGCGGCAGGATCACGCCCCAGGGCGTGTCGAGCAGGCCAAAGTCACGCACGATCAGGAACAGCGGCATGATGGCGGCGGCGAAGGGAAACATCAGGCCGAGCAACAGATAGCTGAACAGGAACTGGGAGCCGAAGAAGCGCACCTGGGCGAAAGCGTAAGCGGCCATGGAACCCAGGATCAGGGTCAGCCCGACCGTCACCAGCGATATCACCAGGGAGTTCCACAGATAGCGCCAGAAGAACGGGTCGGCGAAAATCTCGCCGTAGAACTCGGTACGCCAGACCTGGGGCAGGCCGAATGGCGCCACGCGCAGTTCGCCGGAGGTCTTGAAACCGCCCAGGACCGTCGCCAGCAGCGGGATGACGATCAGCGCGGAGACGATGAGCAGCGCGATGATGCGCGCGGCCGAGCCCCATGTGAACAGCCGGTTCATGGTCTGCCCTCGCGCTGCACGGTATTGCGGTAGGCGAAAGCGAAGATCACGCCGACGCAGAACAGGAACACTCCGACGGCGCTGCCATAGCCCACATCGAGGCGGATGAAGCCGAAGATGTAGAGGTAGCTGACCAGCGTGTGGCTTGAGTTGGACGGGCCACCCGCGGTCATCGGCATCACCAGGTCGAACACCTGCAGCCCGCCCAGAACGGCATAGAAGACCGATACGGTGATTGCCGGCCACAGCAGCGGGAGCTTGATATAGATCACCCGCTGCAACGGCTTGGCGCCGTCGATGCGCGCCGATTCCAGCAGTTCGCGCGGTATCGATTGCAGCCCGGCGATGTAGATCATCATGTGGAAGCCGAAATATTTCCACACGATGACGCCGAGGATCGAATAGAACGCCCACGGCTTCTCGGCCAGCGGGAACAGCGCCTTGCCCAGTCCCATGAGATCGGAGGCGTAGCGCGACAGGCCGTAATTGCCGTCCAGCACGAACGACCAGATCAGCCCGGTCGCCACCTCGGCAAGGATATAGGGAACGAAGAAGATCAGGCGGAAAACCGTGTTCGCGTAGCTCTTGCGGTAGATCAGCAGCGCCATGGCCAGCGCCAGCGGCAGCTGGATCAGCAGCGAGACGCCGACGACCATCGCGGTGTTGGTTGCCGCCGCCTGAAACGCGGAGTGTCCGGCCATTCGGTCGAAGTTGCGTGCTCCGACCCATTGGCCGAACGGGTTGCCGGTCGCCTCGTTCATCGCCCACGGCGCCGGGCCGTAGCCCGACCATTTGTAGGGCGCGAAGAAGCCGGCCTGAACCATGGGCAGGATGACGAAGATGGAGAACACCAGCACGGCGGGCGGCAGGAAGATCAGCAGCATGCGCGTGCGGTCGCTGACCGGCACGTATCGCCACGCCGACCGGCGCGGTGCCTGCGCGATGCCGTCATTGACTGCCACGGCCTTGCTCCGATGTCCGGGGTGGAAAACCGAAGTGCCGCGCCCGGTCCCGCCGGACGCGGCACTTGTCGGCTACAACGATACCATCACTGGAACTGGCGCGTCTCCTCCAGATGCTTGGCGGCTTCCTCCGGCGTGATGTCGCCGGTGGCCAGCTGCGCGGAGACGTCGTTGATGGCGCCTCCCAGAGTGGAGCCGTAGAATTGGTCCAGGAACAACTGGTGATAGGTGGAGGCGCCGCCGATCGCTGCGAACTGCTTGAGGATGGTATCCTCGACCAGGCTGCCGGCGCTCGGCACCGTCGGGATGTAGATGCCCTCGGACGCGGCGCGCTTCTGCGCATCGACGCCCATGAAGACTTTCAGGAAGTCGATCGCCTCGTCCGGCGCGTTGGCGGTGACCACGAAGCCGGAAGCGCCGCCCAGCGTGTCGGTGATCGCGCCCCTGCCGCCGTCGATCATCGGGAAGGCGACCACGCCCAGCTGTTCGTTGGACAACCCGCCGCTGGTCGACGCGCCGCGCTGGGCGCCCAGGTCCCAGTCGCCCATCAGGTGGAACAGGCCCTTGCCGTCGCCCCATAGCCCGGTGGCGCCGTCATATTTGATGCCCATGAAGCCGTCCTGGAACGGTTCCAGGTCGATCAGCCGCTTGAACTCGACGCCCGCGCGCACCCAGTCTTCATTGTCGAAACCGCCGTTCTCGCCGGCGGCCGAAGCGGCCATGCCGTCCTGACCCATGATGCGCATGGCGATCAGCGAATAGTAGAAGTGCAGCGGCCACTTGTCCTGTCCGCCGACGATGATCGGGGTGACGCCGGCCGCCTTGGCCTTTGTGACCTGATCGAGGAAGTCGTCGTAAGTCTTGATCGAACTGGGATCGACGCCGACCTGGGCGGCCAGGTCCTTATTGTACCATATCGCCACGTTCTGCGAGGATTCGGGCGCGCCGTAGAACTTACCCTTGTAGGAGAGCGCGGCGAGACCGCCCGCCGACAGATCCCCTTTCCAATCCTCGATGGTCGCATCCGGGATCGGCCGCAGGAATCCCTGCTCGGCTTGTTCGTAAAACACCCCGCCCGACCAGGAAAAGAACAGGTCAGGCGCCGCGTCCGACTGCAGCAGGGTCGGCAGCTTCTGCTTGAAGCTTTCGTCTTCCATGAACTGCAGGTTGACGGTCACTCCGTCGTTGGCGGCATTATATTGCTCGACCACATCCAGATAGAGCTGCTTCCAGGTGGCGCTGTCGCGGTTGATCGACAATACGTCGATGACGGTCTCGGCCGCAGCCGTGTTGGCCAGCAGGCCGGCCGCGGCCACCAGGGTGAGGGTTCTCAATCTCATGGTTTCCTCCCGATTGAAGCGCGGTTTGACTTCATCTGCCCGCGCCGGGACAGGCGCTTTGACCATTCCGGCGCCGGTACTCCAACAATCTCTAGATCATATCTAGAGATTGTTGGGCGGAGTTTGTCAAGATGGGAGGGGCATGCGACAGTGCCCGCGCCCGGCAGTTTCGGGCGCGGCGGACAGTGTGATGGGCGAAGTGGCGGGCGGAGCCGGCTGTCAGGGTTGGCGCACGACGCCGGCGTCGATCATCTGCTGGAACATGTCGGTGGCCGCCCGTGGGATTGGGCCGTATTCCATGCCGAGCTCACGAACGGACTTGGAATTGTCGGCCCGCCAGGGGTGGCCCATGTTGCGCGAGATCATCTTGCGCGTGAACGCCTTGTTGGCCAGCGGGCCCACCAGCCAGACCAGCCATTTCGGCATGGCGCGCTTGGGAAACGGCCACTCATCGCCGAATTTCTCGCGCAACATCGCGGCCAGCTCCAGCAGGCTGTATGTCTTCGTGAACACGATATGTCGACCCTGCGCGTCCGGCACGAAGCCGGCGCGCATATGTGCCTCGGCCACATCGCGCACGTCGACCATGCCGATCTCGGCCGGCGGGGCGCCGGCCTTCATGGTGCCGTCGCCAAGCTGCCGCATCAGGTTGAACGATTCCGACGTGTGCGCATGCGCGAGCCCTGGCCCGAGCACCAGCGCGGGGTTGATCACCACCAGCCGCCAGCGATCCTGGGCCTCGGCGATCTCCCAGGCCGCGCGTTCGGCCACGGTCTTCGAATAGTTGTAAGCCTGATGGGTCAGCGATGACGTTTCGTTCCAGACGTCTTCGCGCAGCGTGCCGTCGGGCGCATTGGTGATATCGGCGCTGTCGCCGAACATGGCCGCGCACGAACTGGTGACCACCACCCGCTCGACGCTTTTGGTCTTGTTGGCGGTGCCCAGAACGTTGCGGGTCCCCTTCAACGCCGGGTCGACCAGGTCGCGTTGCGGATCGGAGATGTTGGAAGTGAACGGCGAGGCGGTGTGGAAGACTGTCCTGCAGCCCTTCATCGCCTTGGCGTAGCTGCCTTCATCCAGCAGGTCCGCCTTGAAGAACTTCAGCTTGCCCTTCTCCTGCTCTTCGAGTTCCGTCAGATGCGCGATTTTGCCGGCATTGTCGGGATCGCGCACCGCCGCATGAACCGTGAACCCTTCTTCAAGCAGGCGCTTGACCAGCCAGCCGGCGACAAAGCCGGTTGCGCCGGTCACTAGAACGGGAGCGGAAGTGTCGTAGTCAGGGGTGGGTGCGGTCATCGGTGATAATGGCCTCTTGCGACGGGTGTGAAGTGGTAACCGCGCTGGGCGATTTCACCGATATATAGTCATCGCCATGGTCGATCGAACTGGCAGAATGCGCCATCGCTATAACGCATCGCGCCAAAGTCCCCCAAGGAGGAACCACCGTCGGCTATCGCGCCTACCGAGCGAGCGGCGATAGGGATGGACCGCGACGGAGTTGCGCAACAGCCGGAGCCTATTCGAGCGGCTTGAACCCGAAGGTGGCGGTCGCCTCGCCCAGCGCGCTCAGCAGGTTGGCCGGCCCAAACTGATCGGCGTAGCTGCAGATGTGCTGGTAGATGGCCTGGGTCAGGAACTGGTCGGAATCGACCTCCTTGATCGCAAAGGCCGCCGGGCAGGACGCCTTGGTGATTGCGCTCAGCGGGGTCAGTTGCGCCGGTGCGAACGCATACCGCCTGCCATCCGGCGTTCCGATCGGCGTTGCACCCGAATAGGCGTCTTGCTGTGTCGACAGAACCAGGTTGGACGCCATCTTGCAGGGGCATACAACGTTAGACTCGGACGATTGGGATACCGGCGGCTGAGTCACGCGGGCGGGACATTTGGTATCCTCGACGATCCCGGCGGCCCGTTCTTCGGCAGTGATGTCTCCGGTAAAGACGCAGATCGGGTTGTCGGGCGGCTTGGCGAGCGTGAACGGCGGCACTCCCAGATACAGGTTCTGAATTCCGGAATTGGTCGAGTCATACTGCTGCCAAGTGCTGGGAGAGCCTAGCGCGTTCCAGGCATGAGGAACGAGATCGTAGCCGTTCCACAGGCTGACCACCTGGGTGCCACCCGGCAGCGTGGCTGCGACGTGGTTGGCGAACGCCTGATCACCCGGCGTCGCACCGGCGAACGCGATCGTGGAAACCTTAGCGACGCCGTTCGGGTTCCATTTCGGCCAGGTCAGGTTGAACGGAGGCGGCGTGTAGATCGTTTCGGGCACCAGCACCCATTTCAGATGGCCGTCAACGTACTTCAGCTCCCAGACTTCCGCCGTCACCGGCGGGATCGTCCAGTTGATGGTGAGCGATTGGTTCTGGGTATCCGCCAACGCGGTCGCGAGCGTCGGCGCCAGCGCGCCGCCGAGCGAATGGCCCACGACGACCACGTCGATGGCGCCGTTGGCCCCGCCCACCGCCGATTGCAGGAATTGGAACAGGGAGGTGTTGGTCGACGGCTGCACCATGGAGGTGATCAGCCCGATGCCGGTCGCCGTGCCGTTGGTGATCACACCGCCGCCGCTGGTCGGCCAGGGCGAGAATGAATCAACGTCGAAATCCTCCACGCACCAGCCGGTTTCCGAGATCGGGTTGGTGCCGGCGACGCCGATCACGTAGATCGACCGGTCGGGATTGGCATAGACGGCGACGGTGTTCGCGGCGGAATAAACCGCGGTATCGCCCACCGGCAGATGGGTAATGCACCGGCCCACCAGTTCGCCCTGGGTCCACTGGATCACGGGCCCCCAGGCCAGCTGCCAGTTCCCGTTGTTGGAGAAGTCGATGTTGTCGAGAGCGTAGTTGATTCGGTTGGTGACCAAGGTCGTCGCCTGAACGGGTGTGTCCACACCGCCGACGACCTCGATGACGCGACAATCCCCGCCGACCAGGGGCCCGGCGCAATAGGTCTGCGACGACAGGCCAGTGGTGTACGAGAACGCCAGTGCGTCGGAGTAGGATATGACGGCCTGAGGCGGCTGCATCAGATCGGCAGTTTGCGCCGGTGTCGCTGTCATAACCGCTGAAAATGCCGCTGAGAATGCAAGGAATTTCAGTTTATTGGCCAACATTGTTTGCGTCCCCCAGTTTGTTATTTGAGGTGATCACAGAAAAATCGAAAGGGTGAATAACCAAGATTATTTCGCACAAATTTTCGATTCTCAATTATTAACCACCTATGTAAATTATATTATGTAAGTTACATTATTCAATATATATATCGATGTTCATTAATATCGATCAGTTTCGAGCATCTAGTTTTCGTATCACGCCAAGCTTAGCGAACCGACCTGAAGGAAAGTGATCCATCAGGGTCGAGATAGTCTGTGTCGGTGGATTGCGCGCGCGCCCGCTCGCCGCGCTGCGCCTGGCCCGGCAACTGCAAATCGGCCGCAAGACGAGCTCGGGCGCAAACTGTTGGCGGGAGTAGCGCATTCAAGTGGTGCCGCTTGTCAGACTTGAACTGACGACCTCCGCATTACGAATGCGATGCTCTACCAGCTGAGCTAAAGCGGCGCGCCGGCTTGGCGGCGATGGGGGTTATCCTTACCCGTTCATGCCGAGCAATAGAAGCCCCATTTGCGCCGCTGCCGGCGAGCGAAAGCCGATCGGCTAGCGCAGGCCCTTCAGGTCGAACCGGTGCACGTCGGCGATGAGTTCCGCCAGGCGGTCGAGCGTGTGGGCGAGGATCGCTTCGCCCTTGTCGGCCGTGGCGGCGACGGCGTTGCCCGTCACGCCGGCCGGGTTGAGGTCGGCCATCTTCCAGCCGAAGCCGTGCGGGCCGTAGGCGCGCAGGTGGGTGAAGCGGCTGGCGAAGTCGCGCTGGGCGCTGGGTTCGTTGCGGGCGCGGCTCATGTCGACCAGGTCGGGTCGCAGCGCCAGCATGACCGAGGTCTCCAAGTCTCCGCCATGAATGCCGAATGCGCGCTCGTCTTCGCCGATGAGCGTTTGCGGCGGGGCGAACCGGGTCCAGCTTGTGGTCACCGCCAGCATGACCCGGCGCACCCGCAGCTCGGTGGCGACGATCGCCATCAAGGGCGAATTGCCGCCATGCGCGTTGAGCCACACCAGCTTGCGCAAGCCGAGATCAGCCAGCCGTTCGCCAATGCCGATCCAGCGCTTGATCGCTTCGTCCCAGCCTAGCGAAACCGTGCCGGCGTAATCCAGATGTTCGGGCGAGTAGCCGACAGTTTCGGTGGGAAGCACGGTGGCGGGAATTTCGGCGCGCACGCGTTGTACCAGCCGACCGGCGAGTTCGGTTGCGATGATCGAGTCGGTTTCCAGCGGGAGATGAGCGCCATGCTGTTCGGTGGCGCCCAGGGGCACGATGGCGATCCACTCGCCGGTGTCGGCGGCGGCTATGTCAGCCTCGTCCATAGCCCGCCACTCGGCCAGCGGCAGCTTTGTTTGGTCGTTCACAGCGCGTGCGCCATCGCCCGGGCGGCGGCGTGATGTTCGGCGCGCAGGCGCGCGATGTCGATATCGACCGGCTCGCTGTCGATCACCTTCCAGGCGCCGGCGATCATCACCCGGTCGGCGCGGTGGGCGCCGCACAGCACCAGGGCGGCCAGCGGGTCGCCGGCGCCGGAGAAGCGCAACTCGTCGAGCTTGTAGAGCGCCAGGTCGGCCTGCGCGCCGACGGCGAGGCGGCCGATGTCGGAGCGCCCCAGGCAACGCGCCGAGCCCTCGGTCGCCCAGCGTAGCGCATCGAAGTGGGTGATCGAGGCCGCGCCATAGGTGAGCCGGTTGATCATCAGCGCGTGGCGCACGCCTTCCATCAGGTTGGAATTGTCGTTCGATGCCGATCCGTCGACGCCGAGGCCAACCGGCGCGCCGGCGGCCTCCAGTTCGCGGGTGCGGCACTGGCCGGAAGCGAGCACCATGTTCGACGTGGGGCAATGGCACACCCCGACGCCGTGGCCGCCCAGTCGCGCGATCTCGCCGTCGTCGAAATGGATGCCATGGGCGAGCCAGGTGCTGTCGCCGAGCCAGCCGTTTTGCTCGAGATAGTCGACCGGCCGGCAGCCGAACTTCTCCACGCAATAGGCGTCCTCGTCGTGAGTCTCGCCCAGATGGGTGTGGAGCCGGCAGCCGTGTCGCGCGGCGAGGGCGGCGCTGTCCTTCATCAGCGCGGTGGTGACCGAGAACGGCGAGCACGGCGCCAGGGCCACCTGCAGCATCGCGCCGTCGTCCGCGTCGTGGTAGCGGGCGATCACCCGCTCGCAATCGGCCAGGATTGCATCGCTGTCCTGGACCACACTGTCCGGCGGCAGACCGCCGTCCTTGACCGACAGATCCATCGAGCCGCGGTTGAGCGTCATGCGCATGCCCAGGCTCATCGCCTCTTCCGCCTGAATGTCGAGCGCATCCTCCAGCCCGTCGGGGAACAGGTATTGGTGATCGGACGACGTGGTGCAGCCGGATAACAGAAGCTCGGTCAGCGCCAGCCGTGTCGCAAGGCGGAAGCTGTCAGGATCGACTACCTTGGCCCACACCGGATACAGCGCCTTGAGCCAGTCGAACAGTTCCTTGTTGATGGCGTCGGGGTGGGCGCGGGTCAGCGTCTGGTAGAAGTGGTGGTGGGTGTTGACCAGGCCGGGCAGCAGCACATGCTCGCCGGCGTCGAAAGTATGCTCGACCGGCGTTTGCGGCGTGCGGCCGGCACCGACCAGTTCGATGATACGCCCGTCCCGCACCACCACGCCGCCGGCCGCCGCATCGGTAAGGGCGGCGAGCGGGTTGGCGATCCAGGTCGCCTCACCGTCTCCGCCTTGTTTCGATTTTTCAGACTCGCTCAAAGAACCGCTCCTGATCCGCGCGCTGGCCGCCCAAGTTGCCCAGTTGACAAAAAACTGTCAATTTCGGACGCAAGGGCTCACCACATGGGACCGCTCGGGTGGCAAACAAGGTAACCCTGTCGACCATCGCCGACCATCTGAAGGTTTCCACGGCAACCGTGTCGCTGGCGTTGCGCGACAGCACGCTGGTGGCCGAGGGTACGCGCCAGGCCGTCAAGCAGGCCGCGCGCGAACTGGGCTACATCTATAACCGCCGCGCCGCCAGCCTGCGCACCGCGCGCTCGGGCATCGTCGGCGTGCTGATCCACGACATCATCAATCCGTTCTTCGCCGAGATCCTCAAGGCGATCGAGGAGGAGCTCGGACTGTCGCGTCAGACCTTCCTGCTGTGCAACCATCATGACGATCTGGCGATCCAGACCAATTTCATCGAGACCATGCTGCAGTTCGGCGCCGACGGCGCGATCGTCTGTCCGGCGATCGGGACGACGGCGGACGAGATCGGCGATATCGAGCGCGCCGGCCTGCCCGTGGTGCTGATCGCGCGCTGGGTCGACGGCGCCGGCGCTCCGGTCTATCGCGGCGATGACAAGCACGGGGTGTATTTGGCCACCCGCCATCAGCTCGATCTTGGCCATAAGCGCATCGCGTTCATCGGCGGTCGGCGCGAGACTTCCACCGGCCGCGACCGGCTGGCGGGCTATCTGATGGCTCTCGACGAGGCCGGCATCGCCCCGGACGAGCAGCTGCAGATGGGATCGCAGACCACGCGAAAGGCCGGTTATGACTGCATTCTCGACATGTATCGGCGCGGCATGCGGCCCACCGCTGTCGTCTGTTTCAACGATCTGGTGGCCATCGGGGTGATGAGCGGATTGCGGGAGCTGGGCATCGAGCCGGGCCGCGAGGTTTCGGTCATCGGCTATGACGACATCGGCGAAGCCGAGATCGCCGCGCCCGCGCTCACCACGGTGTGGAACGGCCAACAGGAGGTGGGCCGGCTCGCCGCCCGCGCCATGGTCGCGATCCTCACCGGCGAGACCCCGCCGACCGGCAAGGCGCTGATCACGCCGGAGCTGAGGATGCGAAAGTCGACCTGCCCGCCGCCTGGCGATCGATCCTAGAACGCAATCTTGAAGCCCGCAGTCGCCGCGTATGCCTGTGTGCTCGACGCGAGCGTCGCCTCGAAGTCGACATAGGCGGCGGTGCTGGCGTTGAAGTGGTTGGTGAAGCCGGCGCCCAAGGTGAACCGATCACGGTCCAGCGGTGTGCCGGCGATCGCGAAGGTGCCCCCGCCGGCATAGGTCATCGTGGCTACGGGATCGATGTCGCCAAAGGCGTGGCTGTAGAAGAAGCGCGCTTGCGGCACGTACACCGAGCCGTCTCCGTTGATCATGGCCATCGACGCGCGCAGGCCGGCGATGGCGTCCACGTGGGTGCTTTCCTGGGACGCCACCGACAACGACACCGAGCCCGCCCCGGTCTCGGTGAAGGCTTCGGTCATCAAGTGGCCGGCACGCGCGGCCAGCATCGGCTGGACGGTGACACCGGCATATTCGGTTGTATAGCCGGTTTCCAGATAGCCGTTGAACTGATGACCCGCATAATCGGCCTTTGCGGTGCGGGTGAGCGCGCCGATGACGATGTTGCGGGTGGTGTCGAAGTGATGGAACGAATAGCCGGCGATCGCGCGGGCATGCCAGGCGCCCGAATTCCATGCGCCGTAGGCCGATACATGGCCCGATTGAATGTCGGCGTTGGAGAACCGTGCAGCGGCGTCCGCCTGGGTCATGGTGTAGCCGGCCGCAAAACCGTATCCGCCGACACGGGTGATATTGTCGAAGCCGAGCATGACGCCGCCGTCGGTGCCGTCCACCTCGGCGGCATTGCCGTCGCCATCGGTGGACCAGATCGAGCCCAGGCCCCTGATCCAGGTGCCGTTGGTGGTCGTATAGGCGTCCATGCCGCCGAAATCTGCCGCGAACGTGCCGAACAGGTCGCCGGCATCTGCCGATGCTGCAGCATAGGCCAATGCGTTGGCCGATGAAGCCGGCAAGCCAGCCGCTTCGTCGCCATCGCCCAGGCCCTTGCCGAGGCTGTTGAGAGCCTGCTGGCCGGCCATCCGGTTGGCTATCGCATCGGTGAACATGGAGCCGGTATTGCGCGCGGTGTTCTGCAGCGAGGCGTGAATCTCGCCCGAAAGCGTGTCGAAGGCGACGAGCGCGTTGGCGTTGTTGATCCCGAGGACGGCGTTGCGGATGGCCTGACCGTCGGAGCCGGCGGTGTTGTCGAGGCTGTTCAGTCCGATGGCGGCCGAGCGCTGGTTAGGCGTTTTGGCGGCCGAGGAGAAATCGGCGGCCGAAGAACCCGTTAAGATCAACACCACGTCGTTGCCGTCGCCGCCGATGAGCGACACGGTCGGCGTCAGGAATGCGAGCGTGTTTGTGATCGTGCCGAAGCCGGTGCCGGCGACCGGATCGGCGCCGTCGTTGTCGATGATGGTGTAAACGTATGGCCCACCGGTATAGGTGCCGGCCAGTTCCAGCACCTGCAGCGTCGCCCCGTTTATCGCCACTGTGCCGCCATTGACGTCGACCAGGTCGGACTGACCGGCGGCGTTGACTTCCGCCTGCAGGGTCGAGGCGGCGCCGAGCGAGAAATTACCGTTGACGGTCATGGTGCCGATGGAGTTGCCCGGCGCGATCGTTCCGCCGGTGGCGGCGAGCGAGCCGAAGGCGCCCGTGCCCATCAGTGTGCCGCCGGTCTGGGAAAACCCGACGCTGGTCGCGTTGTTGAACGTCCAGGCGGCGCCGGTCACCGAGAAGGTCTCGAACCCCTGATATTGCTGAATGGCGCCGCCGGGGTCGATGCGGGAAAGATCGAAGCTGGCCGTGCCGGTGCCGCCGAAGCGCAGCGTGTCGGTGCCGAGACCGGCCACCACGTTGCTGCCCATGACGTAGCCGGGCTGCAACTCGACAATGTCGTTGCTGACGCCATTGTCAAACAGAACCGACTGCGCCCCGGCATTGATCGTGCCGGCGGAAACTACCGTTCCGGGCGTGGTGGTGCCGGTGAACAGCACCCCGGGCCCGAACGCGGTGGTGATCGAACCGCCGGCCTGGTTGTTCACGGTGCCGCCCGCGCTCATCACCACGCCGCTGCCGGAAGTGGTCCCGGTGCTGATGATCGAGCCGGCATTGTTCACCGTGCCGGCTGAGTTGGCTATGTGGATGGCGGTATCGTTGGCGGAGATTGTGCCGCCGGTCTGGTTGGTGATGCTGGTTATGCCGCCGCTGCCGAACAATGCGATCGCCTCGCCACTGCCGCTGCCGGCGGTGTTGCGAATGGTGGCGCCCGTGCGGTTGAAGATGGTGAAGTTGGTCGCGCCGAAGGTGCCGTTGACCACGCCAACGTTGCCCGTTGTGGTGGACTCCAGGGTACCCGCGTTATCCAGAAAGAAACCGGAGTCATTGACGTTGATCGCTGAGGCGGTGCTCGCTGTTATCGTGGCGCCGGGCTCGACGACGAAGCTCCAACCCTGTGGGGAGCCGGCGGTGGTATTCACCTGGCCGGTGATCGTTCCCGCAGGTACCGAGATCAGCCCGCCGTCGGTGACGCCGGCGCAATGGGTTTCGAGGTTGATGGTGGCGGTCTGGGTTGGCAGCGAGTACTCGTTGGGAAAGACGGTCGCGTTACAGGTTTGGGCGTGGACCGCGCCCGGCGTGGCCAGCCAGGCCAGAAAGACGCATAGCGCGACGAATGGCGCCGCCCGCCTGCCCCGCCTGGCTCTGCCCGCCGCCGCTTGACTGATGGTGTGCCTGCACGCGCGGACAAAATCGCCGCCCGTCGATAAGATTTCGAACGCTCTGCTGTCGGTGATCGCGGGTAATGAACCCACGCATTCCACCCAGCGCCCTGCCGGTCGCAAACTGCTCACAGCCCCTGCCGCTCCTTGCGTGGGTTAGCCTGATCGCAGCTCCTGAAACTTCCGTTCTTGCCGCCCTGCCGGCCGGGATCGATTTCGTCGAACCCGTTGCCGGTCGCTTCGCTCTTTCGCGTGCCGTCATGCCACTGCTGGCGTCCGCGCCGTTTACGCGGCACGGATTATCCGTTCAGCCTACGCAGCGAAGCTTGCTTGGGGCTGAATTGCGCAGCATATGGCGAGCCGGGCCTGTCTTGGCCGATCCGGCGGATTCAAGCGGTCCGCAGTTCCTCCAGCCGCCGGATCTGCCGGCCGGTCTCATCGAAGTTCTCCGGCCCGAGCCAAGCCTCGAACCCAGCCCGGATCGCCGGCCACTCGCCGTCGACGATCGAATACCAGGCGGTGTCGCGGTTTTCGCCCTTGACCACCATCGCCTGGCGGAACACGCCCTCATGGGTCATGCCGAAACGTAACGCCGCCCGCTTCGAGGGCTCATTGCGGTTGTTGCACTTCCATTCGAAACGGCGGTAGCCCAGGTCGTCGAAGGCGTGTGCGGCGAACAGGAAGAAGGCTTCGCTCGCCGCCGGCCGGCGCGCCACCAAGGGCCCCCAATAGATGTTGCCGATCTCGACCACTCCGTTAGGCGGGTCGAGCCGCATGAAGGTCTGCCGGCCGCCGATGCGCCCGCTCGCCTTATCGATCACCGTGAAGAACAACGGATCCTCGCTCGCCTGCGCGGCTTCAAGCCAGGGCTGGAACTCACCGCGGCTGGCGGGAGGCGTGTCGGGTAGCCATCGGAAGCGCTGTTGCGCGTCTTCGCAAGTCGCCGCTTCGTAAAGCCCGTCGCCGTGAGCGGCGGCATCGAGCGGCTCCAGGCGCACATAGCGGCCTTTGAGCGTGATCTTGCGAACCGGTTCGCAGCCGGTCCAGTTGCTGAGATCGACCATGTGATCTTCCGAATTAGCCGTTTGAAATTCCCGTCCCGGTCGCTACACAGTTGGCAGACGCGTAGGGTGAAATCAACCGAAGGCCGTACCATGCTGCACACGATCGCCGGCTTCGACCGGATCGGCGAGGAGAACGCCTTCGCCGTGTTGGCGCGTGCCAGCGAGCTCGAGCGGGCCGGCCGCGACATCATCAATCTGGGCATCGGGCAACCGGACTTCGGGACGCCGGAGCATATTGTGGAAGCGGCGATCAAGGCGCTCAAAGACGGGCATCACGGCTACACGCCGGCGACCGGCATTCTGCCCCTGCGTGAGGCGGTGGCCCGGCGCACGCTGACGACCACGGGGGTCGAAGTCTCGCCCGACAATGTGATGATCATGCCTGGCGGCAAGGTCACCATGTTCGCGGCGATCTTGATGTTCGGCGAGCCGGGCGCGGAAATTCTCTATCCCGACCCGGGCTTTCCCATCTATCGCTCGATGATCGAGTTCACCGGCGCCACCCCGGTGCCGATCCCGATCCGCGAGGACAACGACTTCGCTTTTTCGGGCGAGGAGACCTTGTCGCTGATCACCGATAAAACCCGGCTCATCATCGTTAACTCGCCCGCCAATCCGACCGGCGGGGTAACTCCGCGAGCGGAAATCGAGGCGCTGGTCGCCGGGCTGGAGAACTGGCCCGATGTCGCGGTCATGTCCGACGAGATCTACGAGACGATGACCTATGACGGCGCCGAGCACGTCTCGTTGCTTACTTTCCCGCAGCTGCGCGACCGGCTCATCGTGCTCAATGGCTGGTCGAAAACCTGGGCGATGACCGGCTGGCGCATGGGCTGGTCGATCTGGCCCGATCAACTTTACGACAAGGCGCGCAAGCTGGCGGTCAACGGCTGGTCGTGCGTCAACGCGGCTTCGCAATTTGCCGGCATCGCCGCCATCGACGGGCCGCAGGACGAGGCCGACAAAATCGTCGCCGCATTCGACGACCGGCGGAAGTTGACCGTGGAGGCGATGAACGCGTTGCCGAACATCATCTGCCGCACGCCGAAGGGAGCGTTCTATGCTTTTCCCAACATCTCCGGCACCGGCTGGAAGGCGAAGGAGTTGGCAAGCGCTCTGCTGGAAGAGGCCGGGGTGGCGACCATCGGCGGCCCCGATTTCGGCATCCTGGGCGAGGGCTATCTGCGGCTGTCATATGCGAACTCCGCGGAGAATATCGAGCGTGCGATCGTGCGCATTGGCGACTTTTTGAGCCGCTGAGCCAATTTGGAGCAGCGTGGGGGTGACCGGCCGGCTTGACGGGCGCGGGCGCGCAACGCATATCCATGTGCGACCTTCCGAGTTGAACGAGCGACGACGGGCATTCGAGCATGGCCAAGACCCTGTACGACAAAATCTGGGACGATCACGTGGTGCACGAGGCCGACGACGGCACCTGCCGCATCTATATCGATCGCCACCTGGTGCATGAGGTGACCAGCCCGCAGGCGTCCGAGGGGCTGCGGCTGGCCGGCCGCGCCGTGCGCGCGCCCGACAAGACGCTGGCCGTCGTCGACCACAATGTGCCGACCACCGATCGCAGTGGTGGCATCGCCAATGAGGAAAGCCGCATTCAGGTCGAGGCGCTGGCGACCAACGCGGCCGATTTCGGCATCGAATATTATGCCGAGACCGACAAACGCCAGGGCATCGTCCATATCATCGGCCCCGAACAGGGTTTCACGTTGCCAGGCACGACGATCGTGTGCGGCGACAGCCACACCTCGACCCACGGCGCCTTCGGCGCACTGGCCCACGGCATCGGCACCTCGGAGGTCGAGCATGTGCTGGCCACCCAGACCCTGATCCAGAAGAAGGCGAAGAACATGCGCGTCGAGGTCAACGGCGCCGCGCCGGACGGGGTGACCGCCAAAGACATCATCCTGGCGATCATCGGCGAGATCGGCACCGCCGGCGGCACCGGCCACGTGATCGAATATGCCGGCTCGGCCATCACCGATTTGTCGATGGAAGGGCGCATGACCGTCTGCAACATGTCGATCGAGGGCGGCGCGCGCGCCGGCCTGATCGCTCCCGACGACAAGACCTTCGCCTATCTGGAAGGCCGGCCGAAAGTGCCTGCCGGCGAGGCATTCGAACGGGCGGTGGACTATTGGCGCACGCTTCATTCGGACGAGGGCGCGCATTTTGACAAAGTGGTGAAGCTGGACGCCGCCGCACTGCCGCCGGTGGTCACCTGGGGCTCCTCGCCGGAGGACGTGGTCTCGGTGACGGGCTCGGTGCCCGATCCTTCGGTGATCGAGGACGAGGCCAAGCGGGCGTCGAAACAGCGCGCGCTCGACTATATGGGGCTGACCGCCGGCACCAAGATGACCGACATCGCGCTCGACCGGGTGTTCATCGGTTCGTGCACCAACGGGCGCATCGAAGATTTGCGCGCCGTGGCGGCCGTGGTCAAGGACAGGCGGGTGCATCCGTCGGTCGACGCGATGATCGTGCCGGGTTCCGGCCTGGTCAAGGCGCAGGCGGAGGCCGAGGGGCTGGATAAGATCTTCACCGATGCCGGTTTCGACTGGCGCGAGCCGGGCTGCTCGATGTGCCTGGCGATGAACGATGACCGGTTGAAGCCGGAAGAGCGCTGCGCATCGACCTCGAACCGCAACTTCGAAGGCCGCCAGGGCTTCAAGGGCCGCACCCATCTGGTCTCGCCGGCAATGGCCGGCGCGGCTGCCATCGAAGGGCGGTTCGTCGATATCCGGACCTGGAAATAGTACCATCGGGTACGCTTATTCAGCAAGATTTCACTGACAGTACCAATTGGTACGATTTAGCCTCCTGCCTCGTCGGGCCACTGGTTTTCGTCCAGGCGCAGCCTGACCTTCTGCAACTGCTGCACCAGTTGGCGCATGGAGCGCGAGATCTTCTGGTGCAGCCGATAGGCTGAATCGGGATACTCTTCCAACATTCGCCGGAACAGCGCTCGTGGGATGCGGATGAGCTGGCTGTCGCGCCGCGCTATCGCGCCGGTGGGCCTGGCATTGTCGGAGACCAGCGCCAGTTCGCCGATCAGTCCGCCGGCCCCGATGCTGGCAAGAACGGTCTCTCCGTGCCGGTCGGAGAAGGTCAGGTCGACCAGGCCGTTGACCATCACATAGCCGCAGTCGGATTCCTGGTCCTGGAGATAAAGTTCGCTGCCGGCGGTCAGCGTCACATGGTCGGAGCCGAAGGCCAGCAGGCGAAGCTGGTTGGCGTCGAAATCTTCGAACAGAGCCACCCGGGACAGCAGGTCCATATCTTGATCAAGCGCCATGGGAAACAATCGCCGCCTTACGCTTCCGGCCTAGCCAGGGAATGCGCCACGGCGGTCCATGCCTATGGCACCAGCTTGTAGCCGCCGCCCTCGGTCACCAGCAGCCTGGCGTTGGAGGGGTCGCGCTCGATCTTCTGGCGCAGCCGGTAGATATGGGTTTCCAGCGTGTGGGTAGTGACGCCTGAATTGTACCCCCATACCTGTTCGAGCAACTCGTCGCGGCCGATGATCTTCTGCTCGGCGCGATACAGATATTTCATGATCGCGGTCTCTTTCTCGGTGAGCCGCACCTTCGAGCCGTCCTCTTCGAGCAGCAGTTTCTGCGCCGGCTTGAAGGTGTAGTGGCCGATCGAGAACACCGCGTCCTCGCTCTGTTCGTGGGTGCGCAATTGCGCGCGGATGCGCGCCAGCAGCACGGCGAACTTGAACGGTTTGGTCACGTAGTCGTTGGCGCCGGCTTCGAGCCCGAGGATGGTGTCGGAATCGGTATCGTGGCCGGTCAACATGATGATCGGAGACTTGAACCCGCCCTTGCGCAGGATCTTGACCGCCTCGCGGCCATCCATGTCCGGCAGACCCACGTCGATGATCAGCAGGTCGACATGATTGGCGCGCGCCAGCGGAATGCCCTTGGTGGCGTTGACTTCCGATGAGATCTGAAACTCTTCGTACAGCGAAAGCTGCTCACACAGGGTTTCGCGCAGATCGTCATCGTCGTCGATCAACAAAAGATGTCTGGCAGTCATCGATTTTCCTACCCGCCGGCACGGAGTCGTGATGTAACGGGTTAATAGTAATCCATTCGGCGGATTTTTAGGTCGCCAAGCCTGACCCACACGCATATTTGATCACCCATGGTTAATTGTGAACCAGGTCGATGACAAGGGTGCTGCGCCGGTTGCATGTGCGTGCGGCGCCGCGCCGCCGGAGCCTCGGCATAGTGCGTGCCGGTCCTCTGGCGATCGCGTGCGCGCTCGGGTCGGGAGGAATCTCGTCGCGAAAGCGCGAGGGTGACGGCGCTACGCCTGCCGGCCGTTTCGCCTTGGTCTGCGGGCTGGTCCGAGCCGATCGGCTCCTGAAGCCACGTTCTCGGATACCGCTGTCGGCGATGCGCGCCGACGACGGCTGGTGCGACGATCCGGCGAGCCCGGCCTATAACCGGCCGGTGCGCGCACCGTTCACGCAGAGCCATCAAAGGCTGTGGCGCAGCGATCACCTTTACGACGTCTGCCTGGTGCTCGACTTCAACCGGCGCCCGCGCCGATATGCCGGCGGCAGCGCCATCTTCTTTCATCTGGCGCACGGTGACATGCGGCCGACCCAGGGCTGTATAGCCATCGCGCCCGCCGCCATGCGCCGGCTGTTGCCGCGTCTTCACCGCCAGGTGCGGGTGACCGTTCACCGCTGAGGATCAAAGGCCTTACGCCGGCTTGTGCCGCTCGCCGAAGATTGCGCTGCCGACCCGCACGTGGGTGGCGCCGAATTCGATAGCCGTTTCGAAATCCGCCGACATGCCCATCGACAACAGCGGGCAGTCGGCCTCGGCCGCCAGCTTGCGCAGCAGGGCGAAGTGCGGTCCCGGGTTCTCCTCGAACGGCGGTAGACACATCAGGCCGGCGATATCGAGCCCGTGCTCATCGCGACATCGCGCGACGAACGCCGCCGCCTCGCGCGGATCGACGCCGGACTTCTGCGCCTCGCCTCCGGTGTTGACCTGGACGAACAATTGCGGCGAGCGACCCTGTTTCGCCATCTCCTTGGCGATCGCTGTGGCGATTTTCTCGCGATCGACCGTGTGGATGACGTCGAACAGGCCCACCGCGTCCGCGGCCTTGTTCGATTGCAGCGGCCCGATCAGGTGCAATTCGATGTCGGGGTACTTCTCGCGCAACCCGGGCCATTTGGCCTGCGCCTCCTGCACGCGGTTTTCGCCGAAAACGGTCTGCCCCTGGGCGATCACCGGCTCGATCCGTTCGGGGCCGAACGTCTTGGATACCGCGATGAGCCGAACCTCCTGCGGGTCTCGGGCGGCAGCGCGCGCAGCCTGGCTTATCCGCGCCATCACGGCGGCGTAGGGGGTGTCGGATTTCGTCATCTGATCGGCGTTGGGCGGGCGCGATTGCATGCGGTTTGAAGCGGGATCGGGTTGTCTTGCGCGACGCCGCCGGCCAGTGTTGACCAGGACGGCGAATTCTGGTGAAGGTCCGCCAGCATTTCTTCAACAAGAAGCCCGTCATGGCAAGCCAACGATACGACGCGAGCGAGGTGGAGGCGCGCTGGCAGCGCGAATGGGAAACGCGCAACCTGTTCGCCACCCAGCCGGCGGCGGGCGACCCGCGGCCCAACTACTACGTGCTGGAGATGTTCCCCTATCCCTCCGGGCGCATCCATATCGGCCATGTGCGCAACTACACGATGGGCGACGTGCTGGCCCGCTTCAAGCGTGCCACAGGCCACAATGTGCTGCATCCGATGGGCTGGGATGCGTTCGGTCTGCCCGCCGAGAACGCGGCCATGCAGAACAAGGTGCATCCGAAGGAGTGGACCTACGCCAACATCGACGCCATGCGCGCGCAGCTCAAGTCCATGGGCTTCTCGCTGGATTGGGACCGCGAATTCGCCACCTGCGATGCGGAATATTACGGTCACCAGCAGAGGCTGTTCCTCGATTTCCTCGATGCCGACCTGATCTACCGCAAGAAGGCCAAGGTGAACTGGGACCCGGTCGACATGACGGTGCTGGCCAACGAACAGGTGATCGAGGGCCGCGGCTGGCGATCGGGCGCGCAGGTGGAACAGCGCGAACTGACTCAGTGGTTCGCCAAGATTTCCGATTTCTCCGCCGAACTGCTGGAAGCGATCGACGGGCTGGAGCGCTGGCCGGACAAGGTGCGCACCATGCAGGCCAACTGGATCGGCAAATCCGTCGGTGCGCGCATCCGTTTCGCGATCGATGGCGAAGCGATCGGCCTGATCGATGAAATCGAGTGCTTCTCGACCCGGCCCGATACCCTGTTCGGCGCCACGTTCATGGCGCTCGCCGCCGATCATTCCCTGTCGCTGGCGCTGGCCGAAAACGACGCGAACCTTGCCGCCTTCAACGAGGAATGCCGGCGCATGGGCACCTCGGTGGTGGCGATCGAGACGGCCGAGAAGAAGGGGTTCGACACCGGGGTTCGGGTGCGCCATCCTTTCATCGAGGACAAGACGCTACCCGTCTATGTCGCCAACTTCATCTTGATGGACTACGGAACCGGGGCGATCTTCGGCTGTCCGGGCCATGACCAGCGCGACTGGGATTTCGCCGTCGCCCACGATCTGGAGATCATCCCCGTCATCGAGCCGGCGGAAGCCGACGCCAAGCCGGTCACCGAGGAAGCCTATCTGGGCGACGGGGCGATGATCAATTCCGGCTTCATGGACGGGCTGAAAAAGGCCGATGCGATCGAAGCGGCGATATCGCATCTGGAAGCGGCCGATCTCGGCGGCTCGCCGCAGGCCACCCGCGAGATCAACTACCGGCTGCGCGACTGGGGCATCTCGCGCCAGCGCTACTGGGGCTGCCCGATTCCGGTCGTCCACTGTGAGGCATGCGGCGTGGTGCCGGAGGCCCGCGACAAGCTGCCGGTGCTGCTGCCCGACGACATCGATGTCGAGAACCCCGGCAACCCGCTCGGCCGGCATCCGACCTGGCGCAACGTGGAATGTCCCCAATGCGGCAAGCCTGCGCTGCGCGAGACCGACACGATGGACACGTTCGTCGATTCGTCGTGGTACTTCGCCCGCTTCGCCTCGCCGCGCGCGCCCACGCCGACGGTTGCCGAGGAGGTGAACGCGTGGCTGCCGGTCGATCAATATATCGGCGGCATCGAGCATGCGATCCTGCATCTTCTGTATTCACGGTTCTTCGCCCGCGCGATGAAGATCACCGGTCACCTGGACGTCAAGGAACCGTTCGCGGGCCTGTTCACCCAGGGCATGGTGGTGCACGAAACCTACCAGGCCGCCGACGGCACCTGGCTGGAGCCCTCGCAGGTGCAAGTGAGTGAAAAGGACGGCAAGCGCACCGCAGCGCAGCGCGACGACGGCAGCGAAGTCAGGATCGGCAATACGGAAAAAATGTCGAAGTCCAAGCGCAACACGGTCGATCCGGACAAGATCATCGCCGCCTACGGAGCCGATACGATCCGCTGGTTCATGCTGTCGGATTCGCCGCCGGAGCGCGATGTCATCTGGACGGACGCCGGTGTGGAAGGCGCCCATCGCTTCGTGCAGCGGGTCTGGCGGCTGGTCAACGACATCGCCGGGCTGGGGGATGGGGCTGAAGCGGCGGATGCCGGCGCGGCGCAGGTCACCACGACCGCCCACCGCACGCTCGACAATGTCGGCACCATGATCGCCGACCTGCGCTTCAACTCGGCGGTGGCGCAGATTTATTCCCTGGTTAACGCAATCGAGAAAGCGCCGCGCGAAAGCGCGCACGATCGCACAGCTCTGCGCGCAGCGACGGCCATGCTGGTGCAGATGTTCGCACCGATGATGCCGCATCTGGCCGAGGAATGCTGGCGGGCATTGGGGCACAACGGACTGGTGTGCGAAGTGCCCTGGCCGGCGGTCGACCAGAGCCTGTTGGCGGTCAGCGAAATCGTGTTGCCCGTGCAGATCAACGGCAAGCGGCGCGCCGAGATTTCCGTGGCCACGGACCTTGCCAAGGAAGAAATTATCGCTGCCGTGCTCAAGCTCGCTGTGGTAGAAAATGCGCTGGCCGGCAAGGACCCGCGCCGGATCATCGTGGTTCCCGAGAGGATCGTGAACATTGTCGTCTGACCGCCCCGTAACCGCACCGCGCACGCGAGCATTGCCTGCGCTCGCCGTGCTGGCCGGACTGCTGCCGCTGGCGCTTGCCGGCTGCACGATGCAGCCGCTGTATGGCTCGGCCGCGGTCGTCGAGCCCGGTGCGGAGAACTTCTCGCTGTCGTCGGTCAGTGTGGGCGATGTGGACAGCCGCGTCGGCCAGCAGGTGCGCAACCACCTGCTTTTCCTGATGCATGGTGGCAACGATCCGGTCGAATACCGCCACGAAGTGCGCCTTCAGGTAACCAGCTTCGAAAAACAGACCTCGGCCCACACCAGGCTGCGCGACACCACGGCCGGTACGGTGACGGTCAACGCCAGTTACAACCTGTTCGATGCGCGCACGCAGCAGCGCCTGACGGGCGGCACCCGCAGCGCCACGGCCTCGTTCGATCGAACATCCCAGAGCTTCGCCAACGAACGCGCGGTGCGCGATGCGGAGAACCGTGCGGGCCGCGACGTGGCCGAGCAACTGCGGTTCGCAATCCTGGCCGACATGCGCCGCCTGGTGGCCGAAGCGCAATTCTAGCGCGTTGCATCATGGCCAAGCTGCGACCGGGCGATGTGGACGCCTATCTCGCCCGACCCAAGAAAACGGCGCCGGTTATCCTGATCTTCGGACCGGACTCCGGCTTGGTTCGCGAGCGGGCGGAAAAGCTCATTGCGGCGCTTGATGTCGATACCGGCGACCCTTTCTCTTCGATCCGGCTCGATGCCGATGCGGCGGCGGCCGATCCCGCACGCCTGAGCGACGAGGCCAACACGGTTTCGATGTTCGGGGGCGAGCGGCTGGTTCGCGTCACCGGCACCACCAGCCGCAATCTGGCCGCGGCGGTGGCGCCGTTGCTCGACGCGCCGCCGCGCGAGTGCTGGGTGGTGGTCGAAGCGGGCGACCTGCGTCCCGATTCGGCGCTGCGCCGTTCGGTGGAGAAATCGGATTGTGCCGTCGCCATCCCCTGCTATCGCGACGATGCACGGTCGCTCGGCCGGTTGATCGACGAGGAGTTGACCCAGAAGGGCATTACGCTCGATCGGGATTCGAAGGCCTGGCTGCGTGATGCATTGGGCAAGGACCGGCAGACCAGCCGCAACGAATTGCGCAAGATCGCGCTCTACGCCGGCGATCGCAAAACCATCGAGTTCGCCGAACTGACGGCGCTTGTGGGCGATGCCGGCGAGTTCGCCACCACGGAACTCATCGACGCCGCCGCCTGCGGCGAGACTGGCTTTCTGCAGACCGCCTTCGACCGGGTTGTAGGCGAGGGCACACCACCGGACATGATCGTGCTCTCCGGCCTGCGCCACATGCAGTTACTGCACAGCCTGCGCGCCAAGCTGGACGGCGGCGGCGAGTCGCCAAGCAACCTGGTGCGCTCGGTGCGGCCACGGATCCACTTCTCCCGCGAAGACAAGGTCGTGCGCGCGCTCGCATTGTGGTCGCTCGAACCGCTGGCGGGTGCGATGGAGCGGCTGGAACGATCCGTGCTGGAGGCGCGCGCTCGCCGACCGCTTGCCGGTTCGATCGCGGCTACCGCGCTGCTGGCCGTGGCGCTGCAGGCGCGTCGAATGGCAAGCGCCCGCCATTAGAGCACATCCAGGATAAGTGGACACCGGTTATCCGTCCGGATGTGCGCAAAAAACAAAGACCTAGAGCCCGGTTTTGATTCAATCAAAACCGGGCTCTAGACGTCGATACAGCTTCCTCTCACGGTGGCGGGGGCCGGCCAGCGCCGTGGATCAGGCGTTGTCCTTGCGCTTGCGGACTTCGGCGAACACTTCCCAGTCGGCCGCGCTTTCAAGTCCCAGTTGCGCTCGAATCGCCGGATCGGCGACACGCAGGAACGGGTTGGTGGCCAGTTCGCGGCCGATGGTGGTGGGCAGCGTCGGCTCGCCCGCTTCGCGCAGTTTTTCCACCTCGCTCAATCGGTCGGCCAGTTCGCCATTGTCGGGATCGACCGTCACCGCAAACCGGGCGTTTGCGAGCGTGTATTCATGGCCGCAATAGACCTTGGTTTGCGGCGGCAGCGCCATCAGCCTTTCGAGACTGCGCCACATCGTTTTGGCATCGCCTTCGAACAATCGCCCGCAGCCCATGGCGAACAACGTGTCTCCGGTGAACACCACATCGTCATCGACGAAGTGGAAGTTGATCATATCCATGGTGTGGCCGGGGGTGGCGATCACGGCGACGGGGTGGGCGCCAAGCTCGAACCGGTCGCCGTGCCCGACCGCCTCGTCAAGTCCGGGAATCTTGGATCCGCCCGGGCCGATCACCCGGCAGCCGTGTTTTTCCTTCAGCGGCTCTATGCCTTGAACATGATCCGCGTGCCAATGGGTCACCAGTATATGGCTGAGCGTCCATCCCGTCGTCGCCAACGCCGCTTCCACTGCCGCATCGTCAGGGGCATCGATTGACGCACATTCGCCAGCATCGCCAAAGCGTACCAGGGCGCCGTAATTGTCGGCGTGGCACGGGAATTGATGGATCTCTAGCTTGCTCATCCAGCGCTCCTATATTGATTCTGGCGGGGCATCGACATGGCTTCGCCAGTCGGTATTCTCAAGGCTGTCAGCGCAAAGGGCAACCAAAAAGGCAGGCAGATGCACTTAGACGTGGTCGAACTGCGCGATTTCTACGCCACGCCGCTGGGCCGTGCGTGCACGCGCTCGATCTGCGCCTCCCTTACTGCGCTGTGGGGCAGGTCCAGCAACGAGCGGATCGTCGGGCTGGGCTATCCGGTGCCTTATCTGGACGCGCTAAGCGCCGATGCGGAGCGAACCATGGCGTTCATGTCGGCGGCCCAGGGCGCGGTACCGTGGCCGGCCGGCGGGCCATCCGCCACGGCGCTGGTGTTCGATGAGGAGTTGCCGCTGGCCGATGCCTCCATGGACCGCGCCGTTCTCGTTCACCTGCTTGAGCACGCGGAAAATCCGACCGAAACCCTGAAGGAGGTTTGGCGGGTCCTCGCCCCCAACGGCAAGGTGTTCGTCATCGTTCCCAACCGGCGCGGCATCTGGGCCCGGTTCGAGCACACCCCGTTCGGCACCGGCTTGCCGTTCTCAAAGACGCAGCTCGCCGCAAAGCTGCGCGAAGCGGCACTCGCTCCGACCGCGTGGTCGGATGCGTTGCACTTTCCTCCGGGCAAGGCGTCGAAGCGGCCGCGATTTCAAGCCCGACTGGAACGGCTGGGCCGCCGCTTCTGGCCGATCTTCTCCGGCGTCATCGTGGTCGAGGCCACCAAGCAGCTGTATCAGGGAGTGCCGGCGGTGGCGCGCACATCGCGCCGGGTGTTCGCACCGGTCCTGGTTCCCCAGGGCAGCGGCCGCATAGCGCCGCGCACTTCGTCGGGCAAAACCCTTTGATTTGACCGCTCCTTTTCAATAAGACTTCGCCCGGATTTAGACGGCCGGCTGCCACATCCTCAGTCGGCCCGGCAAGGACAAGCTCTGTGAATCGCGTTCCAACCCATCCCGCTCCAGCACCGGGAATACTCGACATCGCCGCCTATGTGCCGGGCGGATCGACGGTTCCCGCCGGCGTCGAGCCGCACAAGCTTTCGTCGAACGAAAGCCCGGTGGGCGCCAGCCCGGCCGCGCGGGCGGCTTTGGAGAACGTCGGCGATGCGTTGCAGATATACCCCGACGGATCGGCGCGGGCGCTGCGCGAGGCGATCGGGGAAGTCCATGGGCTGAACCCGGACAACATCGTGTGCGGAAACGGGTCCGACGATCTGCTGAGCCTGACCGCGACCACCTATCTGAAATCGGGCGACGAGGCGGTCCATACCGAACATGGCTTCCTGTACTACCCGATCGTCATCCGCGCCGCCGGAGCCACGCCGGTGGTGGCGCGCGAGGTCGAACTGACGGCGCATGTCGACAACATCCTGGCGGCCGTCACCGGGCGCACGCGGATCGTTTTTCTGGCCAACCCCAACAACCCGACCGGCACCTGGCTGCCAATATCCGAGGTGCGCCGATTGCAGGCCGGCCTGCCGCGGGACGTGTTGCTGGTGCTTGACGCGGCATACGCCGAATATGTGCGCAAGAACGACTACGAAGCCGGCATCGAGCTGGTGTCATCTTGCCCTAATGTGGTGATGACCCGCACGTTCTCAAAAATCCACGGTTTGGCGGCGCTGCGGATAGGCTGGCTGTACGCTCCCACCCACGTGGTTGATGCGCTCAACCGGGTGCGCGGGCCGTTCAACGTCAATGCGGCCGCGCAGCTGGCCGCCGCGGCCGCGGTCCGCGATCGCGACCATGTCGCCCGCTCGGTGCTGCACAATGAGGAGTGGATCGGCAAGGTCACCGATGCCCTGCGGAACATCGGTCTGGAAATTCCCGCCTCCGCCGGCAACTTCGTCCTCATCCGCTTTGGCGACGAAACCATGTGTTCGGCGGCTGACGCGATGCTCACCGAACGCGGATATGTGCTGCGGCGCGTTGCCGCCTACGGCCTGGCCGACTGCCTGCGCATGACCATCGGCACGCAGCAGGTCAATGAAGCCGTCATCGCAGCGCTTGAAGAATTCATGGGCTGGTCATGAGCGATAACGCAAGCCCGCCAGTGCAGGCCGGCGACAAGCCGGTTCTGTTCCAGCGCCTGGCGCTCATTGGCATCGGGCTCATCGGCTCGTCGATTGCCCATGCCGCGCGCGCCAACAACATCGTCGCCGAGATTGCCATTTCCACCCGGTCGGCCGAGACCCTGGCGGAGGCGGAGCGGCTGAAGCTGGGGGACGCCTACAGCCTCGATCCGGCCGAAGTGGTCGAGGGCGCCGATCTGGTCATCCTGTGCACCCCGGTGGGCGCATGCGGCAAGGTCGCGGCGGTGATCTCGAAAAGCCTGGCCCCCGGCGCCATCGTCTCCGACGTGGGTTCGGTCAAAGGCTCGGTGATCAAACAGGTTGCCCCGCACATGCCGGACGGCGTGCATTTCATCGCCGGCCATCCGGTGGCGGGAACGGAGTATTCAGGCCCCGGGGCGGGTTTCGCCACCTTGTTCGAGAACCGCTGGTGCGTGCTGACGCCGACGCAGGATACCGATCCTGCGGCATTGGCGAAGCTGACCGAATTCTGGGACCGTTGTGGCTCGCAGGTGGAAATCATGGATGCGGGTCATCACGACCTGGTCCTATCGATGACTTCGCATATTCCGCACCTGATCGCCTACAACATCGTCGGCACGGCAGCGGACCTGGAGACCGTGACAAAGCGCGAGGTGGTCAAGTTTTCCGCAGCCGGCTTCCGCGACTTCACCCGCATCGCCGCTTCCGATCCCACCATGTGGCGCGACGTCTTCCTGCACAACAAGGAGGCGGTGCTCGAGACCCTCGGCCGGTTCTCCGAGGACCTAAGCGCTCTGCAGCGTGCGATCCGCTGGGGCGACGGCGATGCGCTCTATGATCTGTTCTCGCGAACGCGGGAAATCCGTCGCCGCATCATCGCCGAGGGCCAGGAGACGGCCATGCCCAACTTCGGCCGCGACGAAGGTGGCCTCGCGCCGACGGATGAGGACACCGGCGAGTAGATCCGATCAGTAAAGCGGCGGCAGCCTGCTCCATCGCAATATGCCCAGAATGGAGATCTCGCCGCGGCGGACGGTCACGGGAAATCCCTGGCCGCTGCCGCCACCCGGCACCAGCGAGATCACCTGCCTCAGCGCCTCGGTGAACTCCCTGACGGGGGGAAACAACGTGCCCACCGAACGTAGGATCGCCGGCGGATCGGTGAGTTTGACCTGGAAATCGGCGCTGAGCAGTCCGTCGCGATCGAACTGAAACGGTCCGGAAAGTTCGAACCCGCCCGCATCGCTGGTAACCGTCAAATTCCGCGCAACACCGGACAGGCCATTGGCGCGGGCCCAGGCCAGGACGTCGCCGCCGCCCAGCAATTGGGGCAGTACCGCATTGAAGGTGACGTCGCCATTCAGATCGAACACCGCTACCGGCGCGAGCTGCGAAACATCGGTGCCGATGGTAGCGACGGCCACGTCAAGATCGGGCGAGCGTTCGTCACCGGCGCCCGGCCGCAAATGCAACTCGCCATCGCCGAGCGCGAACAATCGCCGGCCATTGGCTCGCGGACCATTGAGAACGATCTCCCGGCCGGCGACCGAGAGGCGGCGAAAACCGTCAAGGCCGGCCCGCAGGTTGGCGCGCAACGAAGCCCAGTCGAGTTGCATGGTCGACCGCCCGAGCGGGGTGATCAGCGCCGGGCCGTCCAGCTCGCCAACTACAAACCCGGGATTGTAGATCTGCGCTGCCGTGCGCAACGCGCCTGCTTCGATCTGCGCGCCGTCGCGCTCATTGGAGTAGGAAACGAGATCGCAAAACGGGCCCAGCCGGAAAGGGAAGCCGGCGATCCGCCGGTTGAGGCATTCGACCGAGTGTCCCGCCGCCGCCAACCGTTCGATGCGCGCCTCGATCTGCCTGTCCAGCCAGCCGGCGGCAGCGAACCAGGCGGCAGCGCCACCACCGAATATCAACACGATCAAACCGAGGAAAAGGGCTGCGCGAAACTTCATCAAACTATTCGACAAGCATATTGCGTGTGGCTCGCAACCTCGCAACGTGTTACGAGGCGGGCACTATTGGCGTCTGCCCCTTCAAACATCCCGACTATGAGTGATTTCTGGGTTTTTGGCTACGGTTCATTGATGTGGAAGCCGGGCTTCGAGCCAGTCGAGCGGCGCGGCGCGCGTATGTTCGGCGTTCATCGTTCGCTGTGCGTCTATTCCTGGGTTCACCGCGGCACCCGCCAAAAACCAGGTCTGGTTCTGGGACTTGACGTCGGCGGCTCGTGCCGCGGCGTGGCGTTTAAGGTGGCGGGCCATGCGCGCGACCAGACCATCGACTATCTGCGCCAGCGCGAGCAGGTGACCAGCGTCTACAAGGAGGTCTGGCGCCGCATCGTCTTGGACGACGGCAGTTCGCAGACCGCGCTGGTCTATGTGGCGGACCGGCGCAATGAGCAATATGCCGGCACGCTGGACATCAACGACCAGGCCAGGCTGATCGCCGGCGGCTCCGGCCAGTCGGGCGCCAATGTGGACTATGTTCTGGCAACCCTTGAGTTGCTGCGCGCCGAGCAGATCCACGATCACCATCTGGAAGCTCTTGCGGATATCATCAACGCGAAAGCCTCACGCTGATCGTGTGGTGGACCGTTTGGAGAAACGCTCCACCAGCGGTGGTGGCGGGACCTGTTTTCGCGTGCTCTCCATTGCGGCCGAAGTGGCGGCTTCCAGCTCGCGTTCAAGGCGCCGCTCGAATTCACCCGTCGGCAGCCCCGGCCCGATAGCAGGCAGGAATTCCTGGGTGATGCGGCCGGGATAGCGCAGGAAGGAATGGCGCGGCCAGAACAGGCCGGAGTTGAGCGCCATCGGCACCACCGGGACCTGCAGCTTCTCGGCCAGATGGACGATGCCGTACTTGTAGCGCGGCGGCGCATAGGGGGTTGTGCGGGTGCCTTCGGGAAAGATCACCAGCTGCCGGCCGGCCGCCAGTTCCCGGCGGGCGCCTTCGGTCATGGAGGCGAGCGCCCGTCCGCCGCGACCCCGATCGACGGCGACCAGCCGCATCTTCACCGCATACCAGCCGAACAACGGCACGAACATCAGTTCGCGCTTGATGATGAAGCTGGGATCCGACAGGAACAGCAGGATGGTGAAGGTTTCCCACGTCGACTGGTGTTTGGCGGCAACGATGTAGCCGCCACCTTTCGGCAGGTTTTCAAGGCCGCGAAAATCGAAGGTCGAACCGATGATCTTGTGCTGCAGCCACAGGTTCAGCCAGCCCCACAGCCGCACGATCTTCCAGCCGTCGGCCCGGCTCACCAGGAAGAATGCCGGGGTCCAGAACACCAGCTGGATGCTGATCGCCAGATAGAACAGCGCATTGTAGGCCAGCGATCGAAGGAAAAGACCCATAGGCAACCCGGATTCAGACCGCACCCGAACGCGCGGTCTCCAGCATGCGCACGTGCTGGTTGACGGTCAGTCTCGATGTGAGCGCGGTGACGCCGGCGATCAGCGCCACCAGCACCACGATACCGGCATAGCCGGCCGGACCCACGGAAAAGGTGCCGAACAGCGCGCTCACCTGATCGCCATCCGGGGTAGCCGACCGTGCGCTGGACCAAAAACCCAGCGCGATGAACAAGGCAGCAGCGCCGGCGCCTCCGGCCGCCGCGCCCGCAAGCCCCAGCACGAGAAAATGGCGCTGGAACTGCGAGGCGATGAACGCCACATCCGCGCCGACGAAATGCAGCACTTCGACCACGTCGCGGTTGGCGGCCATCGCGCCCCGGGTGGCGAAAACCACGTTCAGGACTGTAGCCGCCATCACCATGGCGAAGATCGCGGTCGCCACCAGCACCATGGCCCAGGCCATGTTGTTCAGCCTGGCGATCCAGGCCCGGTGATCGTCCAGCGACGCGCCCGGCACCTCCGCTTCCAGCCGCTGGCGCATCGCGGCGAAGTTGGGGGCCGCACCGTTGTCGAGCGTCACCGTCAGCAGCCGGGGCACGGGCAACTCATCGATCGCCAGACCGGATCCCAGCCACGGCTCCAGCAGCCGGGAGACGGCGGCTTCATCGACTGCGGTCACCTTGGCCACACCGTCGAATTCCAGCGCGATCCGGCCGGCGTCGCGAATGGCTTTGTCCATCTCCACATCCTCGAACAGCCGGATCTGGATGGTGACCTCGCGCGCGATGTCGCTGCGCCACTGCGAAGCGGTCTCGCTGACGATGGCGACCACGCCGACGGTCAGGCTGGCGAGAAACGCCATGATGGCGACCACGAAGGTCAGCGCCCTGCCGGCGATGCTCTCGCGCGGCACGATGGATGCGCGCGGTGAGGCGGTCTGTACCGGAATGCGCGCGACGGCGCGGGGCTCGGATGCCGGCTCAGTCATAGATCTGCAGCCTGCCTTGGTTGAGCACCAGACGCCGCGCGTCGAACTGGTCCATCAGTCCCAGATCGTGGGTGGCGATGACCACGGAGGTGCCCGACCGGTTGAGCTCGATGAACAGGCGCAACAGGCGCCGCGCCAGCGGCGGGTCGACGTTGCCGGTGGGTTCGTCGGCGAGCAGCACGTCCGGCTGGTTGATCAGCGCGCGCGCGATGGCTGCCCGCTGTTTCTCGCCGCCCGAGAGAACCGGCGGCAGCACATGGATGCGCTCGCCCAGACCCACCCATTTGAGAAGCTCGATCACGTCGGTGCGGTAGCTGGCCTCGTCGCGGCCCTGCACGCGTAGCGGCAGCGCTACGTTCTGATAGGTGGTCAGGTGGTCGAGCAGGCGAAAGTCCTGAAACACCACGCCGAGCTGGCGACGGATGAACGGCATTTCCGTGCGCCTGATTCTGGCTGCGTCCTTTCCGAAGATGGTGACCAGCCCGCGGCTGGGCCGCAGCGACAGCAGCATCAGCCGCAACAGGCTGGTCTTACCGGCGCCGGAAGGGCCGGTCAGAAACTGAAAAGAGTTGGGCGCGATGCGGAAGGTGAGATCGCTTAGAATCTCAGGCCCGAAACCGTAGCGCAGACCGACATTTTCAAACCGGATCATGTCCTGGGGCTCGTGCGACAAGATCAGGCCGCCTCCATTTCCCACGGATCGCTTCAAACCGATGAAATTTAACAGGGCGTTAACCCTGTTTCAGTACCCGATTCCCGGCCCGTTGCCACGAATTTTCGACGCGATGCCGCGTCGTCGGTACTGCGAATGTCACATTCATCAATCAACCGGTCCGCTGCCTGCCCTGCCTGTGAGTTCAATCACGGCCGGCCGGGACAACCCGAACGGCTTGCCGACGACACCATGGCCTGCGGCGAGTGCGGCGCGAAATGGCGGGTGCTTTCGCGCAACCGACCGCCGGATGCCGGGGCGGCGGATTACCGTTTTGACCGGGCCCCTCGCTCCGGCGACGAGCGGCCGGCGCCGATGGCGTTGGGGCTGCTTGCGAACCAGCCGGGCGCCAACGGCAAGACGAGGCGACCAGGTGGGCTGGATCTGCGCCGGGCCGGGCCGATCGGCGCCATGGCCGTCGCCGTGATCGCGATCTTGGTGCTGGTGCGGGCCGACGATCAGCCCCGTCCGGAAGCGGCCCTGCTGATCCACGACGTGGCCGTGGCGCCGCCGATCGCCGGTCACCGCCAGGCGCTGACGGTCACCGGCACGGTAACCAACCACAGCGCCGAATCGACTTCGGTGCCGGACATCGTTCTCACGCTGGCCGGCGACGACGCGGCCGCGCCAGGCCCTGCAGGGAGCTGGACACACCGGCCCGCGGTACGTCGGCTGGCTTCAGGAGCCAGCATGCGGTTTCGCACATCTGTCGCCAGCGCCCTTTCGCATCGCCCGCAAATCAGCGTAAGTTTCGATCCCGCTCCTTTACCCGCCGGGTCATGAATCATGCCTATCGTGCGCGACAAGAAGATCGAAGTGTTGTTCAGCGCCGAGGCGATCGCCCGGCGCAATCTTGAGCTGGCCGAGGAGATAGCACTCGGCGATTTGCGCGACCTGCTGGTGGTGTCGATCCTGAAAGGCTCGTTCGTCTTCGCCGCCGATCTGATCCGCGCATTGCATCAGGCCGGCCTGGCGCCCGAGGTCGAGTTCATTTCCGTCTCCAGCTACGGCGCCGGCACGACGGCTGGCGAGGTCAAGCTGTTACGCGATGTGGAAACCGACGTGAGCGGCCGAGACGTGCTTTTGATCGACGACATTTTGGAGTCCGGCAACACCCTGCGCTTCGTGCGCGAGCGCATGTTGGAGCGCGGCGCGCGCAAAGTGGCGATCGCCGCGCTTCTCGACAAGAGCGTCAAGCGCAAGACCGACGTGGAAGCCGATTATGTCGGTTTCGAATGTCCCGACCACTTCGTCGTCGGCTACGGCATGGACGTGGCGCACGCTTTCCGCGAGCTGCCCTTTGTCGGTGTGGTTACCGGCGACGCATAGGGCCCGCCCGTCTAACCGGCAGACTTGATCCAGTCGACCAGCGCGCTTTTCGGCTTGGCGCCGACCTGTATCGATGCCGACTCGCCCTGCTTGAACATCAGCAATGTGGGGATCGAGCGCACGCCGTACTGCGCCGCCAGGTCGGGGTTTTCGTCGATGTTCAGTTTGGTGATCTTGACCTCGCCGGCCATTTCGCTGGCGATTTCCTCCAGGCTCGGAGCGATCATCTTGCACGGACCGCACCATTCGGCCCAGAAGTCGACCACTACCGGCACATCGGATTTCAGGACTTCGTTCTCAAAATTGCTCTGATCGACGGTCACGGTGGACATCGGCTTGTTCCTTTCAAGACGCCCTCGAAACAGGGGCGATTCGCATACCAGTTGCGCCGAACGTAGGAACGCGTCCGGCGCCCGTCAAGCGGCCGGGCACTCACGCCTTCGCGACCCCTTTCAGACTCTGGCGCAGCAGGGCATCCGGGATCGTCATCACGCGGAGCCCCGCCGTCCATACGATTGCCGCCTCAACCGGCCGGTCGCTATAGATGCCGGCGATCAGGCGTTGATACAGGGCCATTTGAACCAGGTAAGGCTTTGGAATGTCGTCGGCATGGTCCGGAACGACGGGATCGCTCTTGTAGTCAACGATGATGACGCGCTCATCATCGACCACCAGCCGGTCGATGCGGCCGGAAACGAAGAACTTCCCGTCCGCGGTTTCCAGGTTCCCCGCAACCGGCACCTCCGCGCGGGAGCCGGCGGCAAACAGATGGCTCAGTTCATCGCCCTCCAATATCGCGGCGGCCTCTTCGATCAGGCGATCGCGGTCCGCCTGTGGCCAGTCCGGCCAGGCCGTCTCAAGATAGTGTTGCGCAACCTGCCGCTGATCCCCGGGCTCCAGCGATGGCAATTGCGCCATCAGGTGATGCAGTGCGGTCCCTCGTTTGGCCGGGTCAACCTGTCCGTGTTCCAGCAGACCGCCCCGGCCCCGATCGGCCGGCGCGACGCCGGCCAGCTTGTAGGCCTGGGAAGGCGCGAGCGTGGGCGGCGCCCGGGTCATCGCATCGTCGCCGGGCGGCCGGGTGGCCCAGGCGGGCAGCGTGGTTTCGGAGACCGGTTCTGCCGCGGGCTGTTGCTCGGTAGGACGCGGTCGCCGGGACGGATGCGGTTGGGTCCATCGCCAACCTCCGCCGCCGGTCTGCGGGTCCAGAGGCGCCGCGTCGGCTTTGAGCGCGTCCTCGACCATGGCGTGCCAGGTACGGCCTTGCGGTCCGGATTTGCCGGCATAGCCGCACACGATCAATCGGTCGGCCGCGCGCGTCATACCCACATACAGCAGTCGGCGATATTCTTCCTCGGCTCGCTCGGCGACCCCGGCGAAATATTCTTCCGTGGCTCGTACCGCGGTCGCCTTGGTCGGCTGCCAGCAAAACCCGTCCGGACTGCCGGCGGCGTCGGGGATGCGGGCGAATGGGGGGCGATGACTGGTTGAGAACGGCGCCGATCCCGGATCGACCAGAAACACCACTG
Organism: Rhizobiaceae bacterium; assembly: GCA_028281105.1. Classification (GTDB taxonomy): domain Bacteria; phylum Pseudomonadota; class Alphaproteobacteria; order Rhizobiales; family Rhizobiaceae; genus JANQKQ01. The sequence continues at coordinate 12,500 of JANQKQ010000055.1, read as the reverse complement.
GCGCTTCCAACCCCTTGGCCGAATGCACGGTGAGCACCCGCACCTCGTCGCGGCCGGCTTCCATCTCCCGTTTGATTTGCGGAGTTGAGCTGGTGAGCGAGTGGATGAAATCCACCAAGCCGAAGCCGGCACGGCGATCATGGTTGATCGCGGCCAGCAGCAGCGCATCGAGCACCTCGTCGACCTCGCTGCCCAACCTGGCGACGAACCTGCGCCGGCCACCGCGCCGGCCCAGCACGTCCTGAAAGAAATCGTAAACCGGCGCGATGGACGCGGCATCGCGGATCTGCGCCAGATAAGCGGCGATGGCGGCCAGATCGCCGTGCGCGTCGCCGGCCTCCTCCTCTAGGCGATCGAACAGTGTGCCTTCGCGCCCGTGCGCCAGGGCGAACAACATCTCCTCGTCCACATCGAACAAGGGGGACTTGAGCACCTCGGCCAGCGAAAGGTCGTCCTCCGGCAGCAGCGCCCACTTGGCCAGAGACAGCAGGTCCTGGACGGCGATGTGGTCGGTCAGATTGAGCCGGTCGGCGCCCGCCGCGGCAAGCCCGGCATCCTTCAGTTCACGATTTATCGCGGTCACGAACCGGTCGCGCTTGCGCACCAGGATCAGTACGTCGCCGCAACGGACGGGCCGGCCGCGGCCGGGCAGAATTTCGCCATTGTCGATCCACCTGCGGATCGTTTCCGCGATCCGCCGGGCCAGCTGGCGCTCGGGTTCCGGGCCCTGCCGATCCACCGGCGCCAGCCAGTCATGCGCCTCATCGCCCTCTTCAGCCACCAGCATCGGCCAGATCTGCACCTCGCCGGGATCACCGGCCCGGATCGGCTCGTGGGCGGGCGCTTCGTCGCGATTGGTCAGCCCCTTGCGATTGGCTTCATCGTCGAACACCCGGTCGACGGCGGCCAGCACGTCGCGGGTCGAGCGGAACGACGCCGGCAGGTCCACGTCGTGGAACGGCTGGCCGAGACCGGCCGCGGCGTCGGCGTAGCGTTGGCGTTGTTCATCGAAGCGGGCCGGCTGCGCCCCCTGGAACGAATAGATCGACTGCTTCTCGTCGCCCACCGCAAAGATGCTGCGGCCCGCTCGCGCTCCTTCGCCGGCGAAGAACTCCTCCGACAAAGCGTTGATGATCTGCCACTGCAGCGGGTTGGTGTCCTGCGCCTCGTCGATCAGGATGTGATCGATGCCGTGGTCCAGCTTGTAATGCACCCAGTCGCGCACATCGTACCGGGTCAGCAGGTTGGCTGCGCGATAGATCAGGTCGTCGAAATCGAGCGCCTGGCGCGCGCGCTGCAGCCGGCGGTAACGCTGGACGATGTCGCCGCCCAAAATGAACAGGTGCCGTGATGCTTCGACCATCCGCACCGTGCGCATGCGTTCGCTGGCGTCGGCGAACTGCTCACGCTCCTGCTCCAGGCGTTCATCCAGGCCGGGAAAGTCGGATCGCAGCGCCTTGGTTCCGGGAAGTCTCTTCCTCGGTTCACCACCGTCGGTCAGATACAGTCCCTTGCGGATTTGGAACTTCTCGACACTGTCGATGGCGGCGCGGTAGCCGTTGACAAGCGCCGCGATCCGCAGGTTTTCCTTACCGCCGAGTTCGCCGGCAGCTGCAGCGAACCGGGCCAGTTCGTCGTCACGAACCACCGCTTTCGCCAGGGCGGCCTGCGCGACCGACAACTCGTCGGTACCCGCTTCAAGTCCCAGGCGCTCGCCCATGGCGGCGCTCGCCCGATCCAGCGAAAGGTCGTGGCGCAACACCCAGTCCTCGAACCGCGCCCGATCTTTCACATACTCCGCGAGCGCCCTGTCAACCTGCTGGTCGCTGGCGTAGGTCAGCACGCCTTGCAGCGCCGCCGCCAGTTCCGGGTCATTACCCGTCGCGGCCAGCGTCTGCCGGCGGGCTGCGTCCAGCAGGTCCTGCTGGTCGCGCTCGTCGATCACCGAGAAGTCGCCCGAGGTATTGGCCTCAAGCGAGAACTGGTGCAGCAGGGCCTCGCAGAACGCGTGGATGGTCTGGATTTTCAGTCCGCCTGGTGCTTCCAGCGCCGCGGCGAACAGCCGGCGCGCCAGCGCGAGTTTGCGCGCGTCGACCTCCGGCTCGCCGATCTCCGCCATTTGCTCGCGCAACTCATCGTCCGACAGCCGGCTCCAGGCCGACAACTGGCCGAACACCCGGTTGGCCATCTCGCCGGCAGCGGCGGTGGTGTATGTCAGACACAGGATTTTCCCCGCCGACACACCGGCCAGCATCAGCCGGATGACGCGCTGGGCAAGCACATAGGTCTTGCCCGATCCGGCGTTGGCCGACACCCATGCGGAATGCGCCGGATCGGAAGCGCGGTGCTGGCGCGATATGGTGCCCAGGGAGATCTGCGGGCTAGACTCAGCCATTGTCCGCCCCGAAGAAACCGCCGGCCGGCTCCTCATCGCTGTCGCCCAGCGACCATTCCTTAACCCTGGCGAGATGGTCGTAGGGACCGGCCATCTGCCACGACTTGTGCACGGCGTAGCGCGACAGGTAACCCTGCTCCTGGCCGGCGTAGGCAACCACATGCCGCACGAGCCGATCCAGCGTTTCGCGGGCCAGATCGTCGGCGGAACAATCGGCGTCGGCGACCGCCGTGATGGCGAACTCGTCGCCGGGACGCAGCTTCACATAGTCGAGCGCGGCGATCGGGGCGGGCGTCACATCGGCGAATCCGCCCGCCGCAACCATCGCCGCCGTTAGCGGCAATTGCGGCGAAAGGGTGCGCGCTTCCTTCTTGCCCGGTGTCGCGCCGGTCTTGAAATCGAGCACCTCCAGGGCGCCGTCGGCCATGACATCGATGCGGTCGGCCCGGCCACGCAGGACGAACCGGGGTCCGCCGGCGATGTCGGCCAGGTCGATGGCGCCGTCGATCTCCGTGTGGCGGGTGACGACGCTACGACCGCGCTCCCAGTTCACATAGGCCTGCGCGATGTCGCCAAACCGGGCTCTCCATCGGCTCGCGATATCCGCCGGGATCGAAGCGGCGGCCAGGTATCGTTCCCACAGCGACACCAGCCGGACGGCATCGAAGCCGCTGTGCAAGGTTTCGACCAGGCGGGCCAGGCCGGCATGCAGCAACTCGCCGCGCCGCGCCGCGGCAGTCGCCAGGCCGAAGTCGGGTACCGGCTCCAGGCCCAGAATGCGTCGGGCGTAGATAGCATAGGGATCGCGTATCCAGGTCTCGATCTCGGTGATCGACAGGGTCTTCAGCCGCGCCTCCACCGGTGGCGTCGGCGACGGGCGGGTCGCGCGGGGCAGGCTATCGGCCGGCCTGTCGATCGCCTCGACCAGGCTCAAGACGACCTGCCCACGCCGCATCATATGGGCGGCGAGCTGATCGCCCGCCACGGCGCAAAGCCGTTGCAGCCAGCGCGAGGCGATGGTCGCGGCGCCGTCGACCTTGAGCGATCTGGTGATCACGACGCGGCCGCAACCGATGAGCTGTTGGAAGTCATGCGCAGCCTGGCCGATGCGGTGCTCTGCGGTGGTGAGCGCCAGTTCGCCTTTCATCGGGCGGCTGAGAAACGAATCGCCGCGGCCCAGGCTCGGCCAGGTGCCCTCGTTGAGGCCGCCCAAAACCACCAGATCGGAAGCTTGCAACCGCGCCTCAAGCAAGCCGAGAATGCGCACCGCGCCGTCCGACGATCCCCCGTCCGGCGACAACACCTGATCGGCAATCAAGGCGTCGAATACCGCCGGCAGTTCGCCCGGCCGGACCGGGTATTCCAACCCGCCCCTGGCATCGGCCGGCGTCGCCAGATCGGCCAGCAGTTCCACAATCCTCGCGCCGGCGGCATCGTCGGTGAAATCGCTGTCCGCGCGTTCGGTGACACCGGCGATCGCCTCTACCGCCGCTGCGGCGAGTGCCTCGACCGGCACTAGGCGATCCATGTTGCGGTAGCGCGCCAGCGGCTCCAGCGCCTTGCCCAGGGCATCGGCCAGTTCCTGCGCCGCGTCCAGCTCTTCCGCGCTGCCGGCCTTGATGCGAGGATCGATATATCGCCGCTTTGAGATGCCTTCGCGATATCGCCGCAGCCCGTCGGCCAGCTCGCGCGGGGAAAACCGCTCTCCCGTATCGCGCAGCAGGCAAAGTTCAAGCAGCCGGGCGGCACGGCGCACGGTCGCCGGTTCGCGGCCCGCTGCCAAAAACGGATCGTTGATGAACCCGGACCAGCGAACCGGATCGGGCTCGCCCAGGCATACCGCGAGCAGATGACGCACGAACCTGGCCGCCGCGGTGGCAGCGAGCGGCCCGCCGGCCGAATCGGCGACCTGGATGCCGAAACGGGCGAGCTCCTGGCGAACGCGGGCCGCCAGCTTGCGGTCCGGTGTCACCAAGGTGGCGACCTGGCCGACGGTCTCGACCGCCTCGCGCAGGGCAAGCGCGATGGCGAGCGCCTCGGCCCGTTCGTTCGGCGCTTCCACGATCGAGACCCCGGCGAACGCGCGGCACAGCTCGGCGGCGGCGTGATGGGCCATCTCCCCACGCCAGCGATCGGTGAAGTCAGCCGGCAGCAGTGCCACCGACACGGCTTGGTTGCGCGTCGCCACGGCCGGCTCCGGTTGGCCGAGTGTCCGGACCCGGTCGCGCGCCACGCCGAGAAAATCGAGGAGACGCTGTAAGTGATGTTGCGGGTGGGTCACCGCCGCATCCGGGCCGCCGGCGGGCCCGCCACCCAATGCCGCCCATGCGTTGTCCGCCATTTCGCAGTCCAGGCCGGGCAGCACCAGCACGCCTTCGGGCAGGCCCGCGATCGCCTTGATCAGGCGCGCGGTGGCCGGGATCGAGCCGGTGGAACCGGCGGCGATGACCGGTCCGTCGCTGCCGTTCGCCAGATAGGCGTTCGTGCGGTTGTCCAAGATCAGGCGGCGGTGTGCGGCCGCGCTTATGCGGCCCTGCGATCGGAGATAGTCCGGCCAATGGCGTGTCGCGATCTTCAGGAACGCCAGCGTGACCTGCCACCACTGCGAATGATCTTCCGGCACCAGGGTCGTGAGCGCGGACCAGTCGACCTCGTCGGTCTCGAACTGGTCGATCAGCCTTGCCAGCTGGCGTGCGAGCGCGATTGCATCGGCCGATGAGGAAGGAATCGCGATGTCCTCGTCACCGAACAGGCGGCGGCTTTCTTCACTCAGCAGTTCCGCCCAGCGCCGGACCATGCGGGCGAGATACAGAACGCCCGAGCTGGCGCTGACCGGACCGGCGGGGCCGAGCCGAGGTGCAACTGGATCGTCCGGCCCCGATAACCGATCGATTTCATCTTCGTCGCCCAGGGCCTCGATCTTCGGCAGCAAAACCGCCTCACCGCCGCACTGGTGCAGGAATTCCCGCCGCAGCGCGCGGACCGCACGCCGCGTCGGCAGGTAGATGGTAACTTCAGTAAGCGCCAGCGGATCGTCGCTGGGCCGAACGCCGGGGACAAGCTCACCTGAAAGGATCGCCCCTGTCAGTTTCGGCAGAAAGGCAACGCCGGGTGGAATGGTGAAGATGTTGTCGCAGGTCTGGTCCGACAATGGCCGCAGTTTCCGTAGTCGCTTGCCCGGGCGAAACTACACGCAAGCCGGGCCAAGAGCGACCCTGCAAATTGCCCTGCCGCCGTCGATTACAATGCGCTGCGGGCGATCGCGTGATCGACGTCGCGCAGCGATTGCGGCGTGCCCACGTGAAACCACATGCCGTCCAGACGCACACCATGCAATCGGCCGGCCTCGATCGCACGGTCGAACAACAGGTTCAGCGAGAACGGTTCGTCCGGCGTGTCGGCGAAAACGCGTGGGTGGATGATCGTCACGCCGGCGTAGACGAACGGTGCGATCGTCGTCTCCGCGCGCCGCGACAGGCGCCCGTCCGGGTCCATGATGAAATCGCCGGCCGCGTCATATCCCACCGCTTCGGTCATGCCGGCCACCAGCAACAGCATGTCCATGGTGTCGTCATCCCAGGCCGCGGCCATGCGCGCAAGATTGGGACGTCCCGCCTCGGTCCAGAACGAATCGGCGTTGAGCACGACAAACGGCCGCGAGTCCAAATGGCTGAGCGCCTTCTTGATGCCGCCGCCGGAATCGAGCAGCCGATCGCGTTCATCGGAAATGATGACGCGCGGTGCGTCACCGCGACCGGCCAGATGCGTCTCAAGCTGGTCGGCCAGATGGTGGACGTTGACCACAATGCGCGCGATGCCGGCGGCCTGCAGAGCTTCCAGACAGTAATCGATGAGCGGCTTGCCTTGCACCCGCACTAGCGGCTTGGGCACCTGTTCGGTGAGCGGTCGCATCCGCGTGCCCAGCCCGGCGGCTAGAATCATTGCAGAATTCAGTTGCATCGCCGCAGTTCCATCCGCCCTTCGCCGGTTCCGTCGAGCCGTGAATCGTCCCAGTCAACCATCACCATCATTGCAGCTTAATGACATCGGCGCACCACTGGCGATATCGGTCAAGCACCGGATGTTCCAGCGAGCGTGACAGATAGGTGCGCATGCGCCGCAGGTGGCGTCGGTATTCGGGTTTGCCGTCGCGCAGGTGGAGACGGACGAACCCGCCCAAAATCTTGGTCGCCCTTTGTGCCGCCAGAATTGCATAGTCGCGCCGCAGAGCAGCCTCGTCGAAACCATCATCCGCATCACGCCGCTTGTCGACATAAGTCTCGATGATCTTCGCTTCCAGCCGGACGCCGACCGTAACCCTCGCATCCTGGCCCAGCGACGCCAGGTCGTAGGCGGCGGGCCCCAATAATGCGTCCTGGAAATCGATGAGCCCGAGTCGATCCCGGCCATCGGCCATTGCCTGCCAAAGAATGTTGGGGCTGTGAAAATCCCGCAGCACCAGCGTTCGCGGAGATTGCTGAACCAGGGAAATCAGCTCACGCCAGATGTCGGTAAAGCGGTCCTGCTGCGATGGCGTGCACGGTCTACCCGTCAGGTCGGACACGTACCATTCAGTGAGAAGGCCGACCTCGATCATCATGGCCGCTGCGTCATAGGTGGGCAGTTTGTGGACGATGCCACGATCGGTGCGGGTTTCGCGGGGCCATGGTGACGCATGCAGATCGCCGAGCAGCGCCGCCGCCGCAACATAGCGGCCGGGCAACGGCCGTCCGCGCGGATCGATGATGCCGTCCTCGCCCAAATGCTCCAGCAGAACCAACCCGGCGTCAGGCTCCGCGGCGAAGATTTCCGGCACCCGAAACCCGCGCTTTGCGAGTAACTCGCCGATGGCCAGAAAAGCCTCCACGCCATCGGCCAGTTGCGCCGTCCCGCGATAGGACTTCACCTGCTCGGAGATGCCCGATTGCTGGTCCGGCGCCGGCATGTCCATCAGCAGGCGGCTTTCGCCGGCCACCGTTACCCTCTCATAGCGCCGCGTCGAGGCGTCGCCGGCGAACGGGCGGCGCTCGAAATCCTCCGCCCAGTGCCGCTCAACGAACCGGCGGACTTCCAGCGCATGGGAGATGGCCGCCAAGTTGGCGGCGCTTGAGCGAATGGTGGCCGTCCTTTCCTGCTGATCCACGATGTCTAGGCGCACATGTACGCACTCGCCCGTAAGCAGGGGCTCGGCCAGTTCCGGCCACTCGATCAACACCGAACCGGTTTCCATCGCTTCGCCAATGCCGATCTCCTCCAGCTCGTCCGCCGACGCCAGGCGATAGAGATCGAAATGGGCGATCGGTTCCGCACACTCGTACATCGCCGACAGGGTGAATGTGGGGCTTGGCACTTCCAAGCCGCGATCGTCGCAGCGATGCCGGATGAACGCGCGCGCCAGAGCGCTCTTGCCCGCCCCCAGCTCACCCCACAGGGCGATCACGACGGACCGCGGCAGCGCAATGGAAAGATCGGCGGCGAGGCGCCCGGTTTCCGCCTCGGTTTTCAGCCGCAGCGCGATTTCATCGCCCGCAAGCGCCATGGCTCAGGCCGCGACTTCCAGCTCGCCTTCCGGCTTCCGCGGGAACGAGCACACGAATGACGCGCCGCGCCCCGTCGCGTCGCCGACCGATATCGTTCCGCCGTGCAACTCGACAAAGCTCTTGACGATGGACAGGCCAAGGCCGGTGCCCTTTCGCCGGTCGCCCGTCTGCGCACCCTCGAACCGGCCGAATATGGTCTCGCGCTGATCGGCGGGCACGCCCGGTCCCTGGTCGCTGATCTCCACGTCGACCTGCTTGCGGTTGGCCTTGGCGCGCACGCGGATGCGGCCGCCGTCCGGCGAGTGGCTGACCGCGTTGGACAGCAGATTGTACAGGATCTGGCGGATGCGCACCGGGTCGGCGATCAGCGCACGGGCGTTCTTGGCGATGTCGACGTCGACGGACAGGCCTCGTTCGTCGATGACGGTGTTGAGCGCGTCGACGGTTTCTTCGACCGCCGGCGCCAGCTCGACGCGATCGAGTTCCAGCGCCATCGCGCCGGCATCGATGGTCGCCAGATCGAGAATATCGTCTATGACGGTCCGCAGCACGCGAGCCGACGCGTTGATGTGGCCCAGATACTCGCTCTGCTTGGCGTTCAACTTGCCCACGTCCTCCATGCCCAGCAGCTCACCGAAGCCGGAAATGCTGGTGAGCGGCGTGCGCAACTCGTAGGAGACGTGCTGCATGAACCGGTTCTTCAACCGGTCGGATTCCTCCAGCGCCTCGTTGCGCTCGGTCAGCGCGCGCTCGACGTTCACCTTCGCGGTCACGTCGACCAGCGTCAGCATGGTCTGGCCCTGGGGCAGCGGCACCAGGGTGAACTCGATGACCTCGCCGCCCTTCAGTTCGAACTCTCCGGCGTGGCCGGCCCGTTCATCGTCATAGCCGGTGATCGCGCTGGCGATGTCCTGCCATGTCTCGCCCGCATCGACGCGGTCGGCGACCATCGCCGAAAGCGCGGAGATGTGCATGTCCTGCTCAACCTTTGCTGATTCGAGCCCGAACATGCTCACCAAAACGGGGTTGAACAACCGCAGCTTGCCGTCGGATCCGAACACGGCCACCGCCTCGCTCAGATGGTCGAGGGTTTCGCCCTGGACGCGCATCAGCGAATTGTAGCTGGAGCGCAGTTTCAACTCCTCGGTCACGTCTTCAAATATCCACGTCGCCCCGCCCGGCGCGTGCGGATTGACCACCACCCGCAACGTCATGCCGTCGGCCAGATGCCACCATTCCTCGCGCGGCTCCAACGCTTGGTAGATTTCCAGTTGGCCATCGCGCCACTTGCGCCAGTCCGGCTGCGAGGGGAGCTTGTTGTTGCCGCGCATGGCGTCGAGCACCGCCGAGTTCGACGGCCGGCCCTCCAAGAAAGCGGTGTCGAGGTCCCACAGGCTGCGAAAGCTGGAATTGTAGAACTGCAGCCGGCGCTCGCGGTCGAATATGGCGATCGCGGTGGCCAGTTGATCGAGCGTTTCGGCGTGACTGGCCACGGTCTGTTCCAGTGTGGAGCGGATTTGCTCCACATCGCTCTTGTCGACCGCGATCGCGGCGGTGCCCGAGTCGGTGAGCACGTCGACGACGTCCAGCATCTTGCGGTCGCCGGCGACCACCGCGGGCACCGTGCCGGTGAACCAGCCTTCGTCGCGCTGGCCGGCCTCTATGCGGCTGCGCTCGGCCGCATCCAGCAGCCTGGCGTCGTGGTCGACGGCGGCGACGCCATCGGCGGCATCCACCGCCGTCGCATAGGCGCTGTTGGCCCAGTAGAGCGAGCCGTCTTTCCTGGACAGCCAGACCGGCATCGGCAGCCGGTCGAACAGGGCCTGCACCGCGTCGAACGTGGCCAGCAGACGCGCATACTCGGCCTCCAGATTGGAATAGGCGGCGCGTTCGCCGGAAAGCTCGATGAAGCGTACGAACGCATGGCCACCCGATGTGCGCCCCTGCGCCTCCAGCACCCCGCCCGATCCAGTCTGCAGCGGCAGGTCGAAGCCTTCCCCGTTCGCCCGCAGACGCCGCAGCGCGTTGTCGAACGTCGCCGCCGCATCGGCCACCAGCCACTTGCCGAAAGCAAGAAAGTCGGCGTCGTCGACGGGCGCCCCGCTTGCCGCGGACAGACCGCCCAAAACGACCGGGCTTTCGTCGGCTCCCTTCCACACCACCACGCGCTGGTCGGCCACGTTGACGAGGGCGGAGTTGCGGTCGTTGGCGGCCTTCAGATCGGCGACCCGCTGCGACAGGCGTTCGTTCTCGCCGGTTATGCGCGAGCGTTCGCGGATCATCCACGATGCCGCCATGATGGCGAAACTCATGGCGCCGCCGAACACCGCCAGCAGCATCACCTCGAAAGAGCCGATGGAGCCGCCCAGCGCCCGGCTCAACGTGGCGAGCAATCCAAGCGTGCCGTCGGTATGCTGGCCGGCTTGGGCCGGCAGGGCCGATGTCACGGCCAGCGCACTCAAACCCAGTGAAATCGGCCTGATACGCCTGCTGGCGCAAAGAAGAAATCTACCGGCGCCCGCACGGGCCCCCGATAAGCATGTCGGCATGTCCTGGTCCTTCGCCGCTCGATAACCAAAGACACCCTGCTATATGACCGCCCCTTTTTCCGCCTGCGCGTTCGGGGTTCTTGATTCGCGCCACTGTAGCGAATTCGCGAATCCGCCGGAAGGGCAAAACGCGAGCAAAAACAAAGCTTATGCGAGGCTTTTGTCATTGACGCGGAAGTCGGCTCCGGCCCACTCCCCCTCCCAACCACCCCACGGCAGTATCCTTGCAGGGGGTGGTTGGGAGGGGGAGTGGGCCGGAGCCGACTTAACTCAGTACCGGTAATGCTCCGGCTTGAACGGGCCCTGGGGCTCGACGCCGATATAGCCGGCCTGCTCGGCCGACATTTCGGTCAGCATTGCGCCCAGCTTTTCCAGATGCAGCCGCGCCACCTTCTCGTCGAGGTGCTTGGGCAGCACGTGGACCGAATTGTCGTACTTGTCGCCCCGGCTGTAGAGCTCGATCTGCGCCAGCACCTGGTTGGTGAACGAGGCCGACATGACGAAGGAAGGGTGGCCGGTGGCGTTGCCCAGATTGAGCAGGCGGCCCTCCGACAGCAGGATCATGCGGTTGCCGGCGGAGAACTCGACCATATCGACCTGGGGCTTGATGTTGGTCCATTTGTGGTTCTTGAGCGCGGTCACCTCGATCTCGTTGTCGAAATGGCCGATATTGCCGACGATCGCCATGTCCTTCATCGCGCGCATGTGGTCGATGCGGATGACGTCCTTGTTGCCGGTGGCCGTGATGAAGATGTCGGCGGTCGAGACCACGTCTTCGAGCGTGGTGACCTCGAAGCCGTCCATCGCCGCCTGCAGGGCGCAGATCGGATCGACCTCGGTCACCTTGACCCGGGCGCCTGCCCCGCGCAGGGAAGCGGCCGAGCCCTTGCCCACATCGCCGTAGCCGCACACGACGGCGACCTTGCCGGCCATCATCACGTCGGTGGCGCGGCGGATGCCGTCGACTAAGGATTCCTTGCAGCCGTATTTGTTGTCGAATTTCGACTTGGTGACCGAATCATTGACGTTGATCGCCGGGAACGGCAGCAGGCCCTTCTCCGCCAACTGATACAGGCGGTTGACCCCGGTGGTGGTCTCCTCGGTGACGCCCAGAATCGCGTCGCGCTGGGCCGAGAACCAGCCCGGGGTCTCGCGCCTGCGCCGCTCGATCTGGGCGAACAGCACCTCTTCTTCTTCCGAACCGGGATTGGACAGCACGTCCTCGCCGGCCTCGGCGCGCGCGCCCAACAAGATGTACATGGTGGCGTCGCCGCCATCGTCGAGGATCATGTTGGAATGGCCGCCGTCGGCCCACTGGAAGATCTTGTCGGTGTACGTCCAATATTCCTCCAGCGTCTCGCCCTTGACCGCGAACACCGGGGTGCCGGTGGCCGCGATCGCCGCGGCCGCGTGATCCTGGGTGGAGAAGATGTTGCACGAGGCCCAGCGTACATCCGCGCCCAGCTCCTTGAGCGTTTCGATCAGCACGGCGGTCTGGATGGTCATGTGCAGCGAACCGGAAATGCGCGCACCTTTCAGCGGTTTCTTGTCGGCGAATTCGGCGCGGCAGGCCATCAGGCCCGGCATCTCGGTTTCGGCGATCTCGATTTCCTTGCGTCCGTACTCGTCATCGTTGATGTCGCGGACCACATAGTCGTTTTTCGTCGTCATTCGATCATTCCTGGAAAGGTTGGCGGCCTGCCCGGCATCGCAAAAAGCGCCGTGACGGCCACGGCCGGCGCGGCGGTTGGTAAATGCTGTTACTAGCAGCAAGTTCGACGGCTGACAACAACATATAAAGAAATCTTTATACGATTGTGGTGGCGGTTTCCAGATCGGCTTTGCCGCGCCCCACCCACTCCCGTCATCCTCGGACCTGACCCGAGGACCCAGAGATCATCGTTGTGGACTCCGATCCTGGATCGTCGGATCAAGTCCGACGATGACGAGGAGAGGATGGTCGGCTGCGGACAGGTGGCTTCACCCCCCTCTGTCCCTTCGGGACATCTCCCCCCT